>CAZWRN010000068.1:0-1509 GCA_964636275.1 uncultured Gammaproteobacteria bacterium | reverse complement strand
CTGTATAAAGCAAAATTGAGTGCCTGGCCAGCGGATTACGACCGATCCCTTCGACACCTTTTGGTACTACCCGGGCTAAAATAAATAATCCGACCAATATACTGAAAATTGTCACCAATCCGGAGGCCACATAGCGGATCACATTGACAAATTTCTCCGGATCCTGAACATTGGAAAAAAGAGCGGCATTTAGTCTGGCCAATAGCGCGTTGGCATTTCGAGAGGTTGAGATTTCGGCATATTCAATCCGGATTGCGACCGGGATCTGACCAGAACTAACCTGGCGGATATCACTCCCTTCAGCTTGTTTAAAATCCATCGAAGTCCCCTCGCCCTCATTAAAATCCTTCAAAGCCACCCCCAGCACATAACCAGAAGCTAAAGCCTTTTGTCCTTTTCCGGCTACAGTAGAGGTAGTGATATAGTCCCCGGTCTTAATTGAACCATTAGCCGTCATAACATTTACATTGACGATGCCATTTCGACTAATAATACTACCTGTCCCATCGACTCTTTTATAAACAGCCAGCGGTTCGGTAGTTATAACACCAAAAATTTTTGTATCATAATCAATGGCTGATCTTTTTATACCTTCAGAGGTTAAAGACAATATATCCCCTGGTTGGGCTTCTGTATCGGCGATATCATACGTATCAGCAATCTCCAGCTGAGCATGAGCTGGAGAAATTAGCAATAAGTGATAAGCAATAAGCAATAAGCAAGTCACTATGCCTAAAAACCAGATCTTTTGTCTGGCTGGTAGCTGAAAGTTGAAAGTTGTAAGCTGATTTCTCATCTTATTTAAGAATACGCAGTTTTAGACAGAAAAACAATTGAACACTCTCTTGGTTGACTTTAGCCTCAAAATTGTTTACAATAACAAACAGCTCAAGAAAGTAGGCGCAAAAGTAAGTCCTACCGAGGCAGATTGTTGAATTATAAATTAACAATTATGAATTATGAAATTTTTCGTAATTCTTAATTCAAATTTCATAATTTTATTACTCCTCGCTTAAGCGGGGATTTTTTATCCCCTTATAAGGAAATCCTATGCCAAAAACAAAAGTACAAAAACAAGCAATGGTTACAAATATCACAGACAAGCTGTCAAAAGCTAAATCTTTGGTATTTGCTGATTATCAAGGTCTGACTATGTCTCAGCTATCTGCTATCCGGTCTGAGCTAGCTGATCAATCAGCTGAGTTTACTGTTACTAAAAATAACCTTCTAAAAATAGCTTTAAAAAACAATAACCAATCTTTTGATGACGCCGTTTTGGCTGGTCCAATAGCCACTTTGTTTGCTTTTGGAGACGAAATTTCCCCAATTAAAGTTTTAACCAAAGCGATCAAAGACAACAACGTTGGGCAGATCAAAGGTGGTGTCATGGAAGGTGAATTTTTGAGTGAAGCTAAAGTCAAACAGCTCTCTGAGCTCCCTTCTAAAGATGAATTACTCGCTCAGGTGTTGGGCACTATCTCTGCTCCTTTGTATGTTTTAGTTAATGTC
>CAZWRN010000067.1:0-1686 GCA_964636275.1 uncultured Gammaproteobacteria bacterium | reverse complement strand
CATGGTGAAATCACTTCTCAATCTTTTAAACGCCCGGCAGACAAGTATTTTGTCGGGGGCAACTGTGTTGATGGTAGCAGTATTTTTATCACGTTTTTTGGGATTGATCCGCGATCGGTTATTAGTACACAACTTTTCCACTTCAGAAGCAAGCGTTTTCTTTGCAGCTTTTAAACTGCCTGACCTGATGTTTCAGTTACTGATTTTGGGGACACTATCAGTAGCTTTTATTCCAGTTTTTACCGAGTATTTAAACAAAGATGGAGATAAAGAGGCGTTTTCTTTTGCATCCAATATTCTCAATTTATCTTTGGTGGTTTTTGGGGTATTGGGATTGATTTGTTTGATTTTTGTTAGTCAGATCAACAGTCTTTTTGTGCCTGGTTTTGTTGGGGAACAAAAAGTCTTGACCGATCAATTGACTAGGATTATTTTGATAGCTCAGCTGATTTTAGTAGTTGGTTCATTTTTCATTGGATTGTCTCAGTCGTATCAGCGATTTTTAGTTCCGGCATTGGCTCCGCTTTTTTACAATATAGGAATTATTTTTGGTATCGCAGTGCTGTCTCAATATTTTGGAATTATGGGGCCAGCTATCGGTGTGGTATTGGGCTCGTTGATGCATGTGCTGATCCAGATACCGTTGATTCGTTCGCTGGGATATAAATACACCTTTAGTCTGGATTTTTTAAATAAAGGGGTAAGAGAAGTTTTTAAATTGATGAGTGTGCGTAATATAGGTTTGGCCGCTGAGCAAATCTCTGATGCGATTGGTTTTGCTCTTGCAACATTGATTTCTTTTTCGGCACCGACTCTGCTTACTTTTGCTCAGCATTTATCAGCCGTGCCTGTTGGATTGTTTGGAGCAACCATTGCGCAGGCGGCTTTACCAGTTTTATCTCGTGAACATGCCAAAGGAGAAACTGAGTCTTTTAAAATCACCCTTTTAACAACTATGCATCAGATATTATTTTTAACTTTACCGGCAACAGCCATGTTGATTGTCTTGCGGATTCCGATAGTGAGGCTGACTTTTGGAGCTTCTCAGTTTAACTGGGACGATACTGTTTTGACTGGTCGGACGGTGGCTTTTTTGGCGTTAGGATTGGCAGCTTATTCAGTGACACTTCTTTTAGTAAGAGGTTTTTATGCTTTAAAAGATACCAAAACTCCGGTGATTGTTTCTCTGGTGACAGTTGGTATAAATATTGTTTTTAGCGTGCTATTTGTTCAGATTTTTCATCTGGATGTCTGGAGTCTGGGACTGGCATATTCTTTATCTACAACAGTGTCGGTGGTTTTGTTGCTAGGGTTTTTGTCTAAAAAATTGAATGGATTTAATAAAAAAATGCTTATTATGCCGGCAGTTAAAATGACCCTAGCCGCGGTAGCTGCAGCCTTGGCATTATACATACCGATCAAGTTGTTGGATCAACTAGTATTTGATACGACCAGAACTATCAATTTGATCGTATTAACATCAATAGCTTCTTTTGTAGGTCTAAGTATTTATCTATTTTTAGTTTGGATGATGGAAGTTAAAGAATTGAATACCTATGTTGATTTGCTCAAAAAGCTGGGAAGGTTACGTTTTAAAAGCCAAGAGATGGTAAGTGAAACTGGCAACCCATAGAAGAATGTCAAATATCCAATATCCAATGAAAATATTGTATGTAACTGGAAATC
>CAZWRN010000066.1:0-1719 GCA_964636275.1 uncultured Gammaproteobacteria bacterium | reverse complement strand
TAGGGATTTTTTTCAGCTGCAGCTAGACCCTCATTACCCATTCCAAAAGCATCTGTCATCAGACCAGCCAGATCTAGCTGTCTTTTATAAAGATCACGGATATATTCTTCATCTTCAACTAACAGCAGTTTTTTATTCATTTTTAATGATCAAATTGATTATAAGCACACTGTAAACTATTTGTCCAACTAAAGTTTTTTAGTTAGAATATCCAAATTCAGATCTTTTGTTTCTACAACAGGTAGACTAAAGCTAAAAGTGGATCCTTTGCCCAGGCCAGGAGATTCAGCCCAGATTTTGCCATGATGAAGCTCGACTATGGCTTTGGAAATATACAATCCCAACCCATTTCCTTTAGAAGCCTGGTCTAAATTGCCTGGTACCCGGTAAAATTTGGTAAACAGGCGATCAAGGGCTTCTTTCGGCAGACCTCTGCCAGTGTCTGTGACATGGGTAACAATATATTTATCTTTAAACTCGGCCCAAATAGTGACTTTGCCACCTGGTTCAGTATAATTGATGGCATTGGCGACAAAATTGTTGATGACTTCATTGATACGGACATTATCGGCCTGCACAGTTGGTAGTGGTGTTTTTGGTTTGATATAGGTGAGTTCGATTCGTTTTTCTTGAGCCCGATGTTCAAATTGTTCGAACGCTACTTGCAAAGTATGATCCCAGTCCATAGGCTGAGTAGTGATCGTCATGGCCCCTCTTTCGACACGGGAGACTCCCAGTAGATTTTCAACTAAGGCACTTAGCTGTTGAGTTGAATTGTTGATTCTTCTGATAAACATCATCTGGTCTTCGGTCAGCTTTTTTTCGTTTTCCTGAATAAAGACAGAAACATAGCCTTTGATTGAAGTGAGGGGAGTTCGTAGTTCATGAGCTGCCATTGAGATAAAGTCCAATTTCATCGCTTCGAGTTGTTTTTCGGCTGTAACATCATGAAAAGAGATGATGCAGGCTAGATTGATAAAATTGCCATGTTTGATCTGGGTTGTCAGAATATTTGTAAACGATTCTTTATTGTTGAGCAGTGAGATGACTTTTATTTCATTTTGGGAAAAAATAATTCCATCAAATCCCAGAGGTTTGAGAGGGACCAGTTGTTTGAGCGTTATTTCACCTAAAGGCCCTTGGAATTTTAAAATTTGGGTTAATGGCTGACCTTTGGATAAGACAGTATCAAGACCAAGCACCTTTTCGGCCGCTGAATTGAGATAGGTAATATTTAGGCGTAAATCTAGTCCAATAATAGGATCGGTAGAGTTTTGAGCAGTCCATAAAAATTTCTCCCTTTCAGCTAGAAGCATACTGTCAAGTTTTTGTGCTGTCTGGTGCCATTGGTTAAAACTGCGACCGAGGTTGTTGATCAATCCAGATGCGGCCATGGTGTCATCAGACATAGTCAGAAGTGGTTTTGTGACTGATTCACTAATGATATTTTGATCAATTTGGTTGATGAGATCGTGAATGTGTTTTTTACTCAGAATATTTAGCAGCCAATATACCATCAGGCCGCCGATGATTGAACTTAAGATGATTGTTGCTCCCAAAGCCAGAATATTAAAGGCTGAAAAACCTAGAATAGGCAGACTTATAATTCCTATCAAAACGCTAGTAAATAACGGGACCAAAATTATTAGAGCGACATATGGATTTTTAAAATAATTGGGCATGGCAGAAACACTCTTACATATTCATTATAGCAGTCTG
>CAZWRN010000065.1:0-1856 GCA_964636275.1 uncultured Gammaproteobacteria bacterium | reverse complement strand
CCTGCTTATTGTACTCGGAAATTAAATCAATAATTTCCTGTAGCTTGATTAAATCCTTTTTTTGTCTTTCCATTATTTCAAAATATTATTAATAGTTTTACAATTATCTGAGCAGTGAGTAACTGTTTTTTGTGTTGATACTTTTACAGTACCACACTTGCAACGCACCGCAAATAAAGTAGTTCCCTGTATTTGTTCAGCCCTGCCAACTTGCAAAAGGTCTGCACAATCGAGAATGCCTACAACGTTATCCGAGGTGGGGGTTGTACCGTAGTCAGAAAACCACATTACACCCTCTGACATAAATTTGTACGAGTATTCCTCCCCCACTCCCTGACCGACGTTTATTTTCTGCCGTTTTACGGCGTTTGACGACGTATTTTCAGAACTTTCAATAGTTTCTGAAAGTAGGGGAGGGGCTAAGCGTGGAATGTCTTGAACGGGCTGCAATGGTCTGTGGTAGCTTAACCCCTTATCGAACCCCACACCGTAACCCCTTACAAATGCCTCACTACTTTCTGCACGTTCTTTCCAATCCCCCGCAACGTACCTGCGTGCGCCTTCGGGATTGTTTTTAATCAACTGAATTACAGCCCATGCCGCACCCAAAACGGCGCAAAGGAATGAAAATGCAGCTATGAATAATATTAGTCCTCCCATATCAATTTTTATTTTCAAATAGTTCACTAAAAGCATATATCCCGTAACTGAATCCGGCTGCAAATATGCCGGAAATTACGTAGTTTTGAAAAGCAAACAAATCAGGATTGAAGGATAGGAATGTAATTACAAACGTTCCAAAGCTATACAAACCTGCCTGCGTTTTCATTCCGTACCGTACAAAGGTCAGTACCGCCAAATCAATACTAAGTACCACAAGCAAACCAAAGAACAAGTTACCGCCTGCCTGACTATACCCGTTGGCATTATGCCAAACGTTTGCAGCCAAAAAAATACAAAGCACGATTAAAATATGCTTCGGGCTTTTGAGTAGCCCGCTCCGGCTGTTTCTTTCCCGTTCCAAAAGTTCGCAGCGTGTTTGAAACATTTCTCTTTGCTGTTTCAGTTCTGCGTTTTCCTGTTTCAGTTCGGTTGAAACAATTTGTAATTTATCGTTTTGCTGTTTCAAAAGTTCGTAACTGTGCTGCATAGATTTTAAATCACGGATTAAGCCTTGTGAAACATCGTTAATTTTTTCGCTTTCCCTTTGCGCTTCAAAAAGTGCCGCCTGCAGGTTTTCAATCTCCTGCACCCGATTACGATATATAGTTGTCCTGCTTTCTGCGCTCATACCATTACTTCATATTTAGTGCCGTTAGGCCGTTCGTAAATTAGAATAGTATTAATCACTTTACCACCCTTGTATATTTTCTGAGTGGCTATTAATTTGTCCTTGCTCATAACTTTTCTACCATTTTTAAAGCTGCCTCCATGATTTCAGCAACCTGATTGATTTTTTGTAATTGTTCCTCATTAAAAACATGCCTGTGGGGGCTGCCGACGCTCCGCCTTACTTCGTTAAGATACATGCTAAATTGCGCCTGAGAAAGATTCAAGCGTCTATAAAAAACGCTGTATTCAATCCCCTTTTTTTTCAAGAGCCTTACCCTTGCGTGTGTTTGTGTACTCATTCTATTTTAAATAAATAAATCGTTAATAGTTTCATATCCTTTTTCAATGCACCATTTTAAAAAATTAACCCTGACAATGTGACTGTTCCCACCAATAAATAATACCTCATTCCACCCATCTTTTACAAATCCCAACGAGTACATATCATTGTCAATTTCTTTCAGAAACAATGCTGCTTTTTCTCTTATTTTTGTCCTATCCTCTTTCCAGAGTTCTTCAAATTT
>CAZWRN010000064.1:0-2395 GCA_964636275.1 uncultured Gammaproteobacteria bacterium | reverse complement strand
AGAAAACTGAAAAAAAGGATGTTGATAAATTTATTATTGGTAAGACGGCTCATGCTTATTTGGAAAGCCGGCATTATAATATCCCTTATAAAAAGTTGGTCTTTAATTCAGATATTCCCAGTGTGGCTGAAATTCAAAACCTGACAGACCAGGTCAAAGATTATGCAAGAGTTTATATGTATTATTCTCAGATGAAAAGTGTTTTGATACAGAAACCGGTGGACAAAGATATCACCCAATCAATAGATCCGCTACTTTATGAAAACCAGGATGAAAGAATGCAAAAATTACTAAGAGAGTTTGATTATATTCTGGAACCTGATCTATCAATTATGATACAGTTTTTTGATGCACAGATAAAAGGTCTGTTACTGGAACATACCTTTTTGGAGTCTGAGCTAGCTAGAACAGCTTCTAGGCTGATCAGTATGGATACAGCTCAAAATGAAGCAAAAAAATATTTATCAGGTATGAAAGACGCACTTAAAACTCAAAGAAAAAATATCACCAACGCCCGGATTATTGAGACTGTTTCTGTCCTAAATTTATTGAGGAGTATCCACCCAAATGGCTAATTCACTGGCATCAGATGTTGCGACCAAAGTAGCTGTATCAGGGGTGGTTGCCTCTGTTAATATGGCGATTGCCGAAGTTGAATTAAACTCGGAGGAGGCCCCAGCGCTATATGAGATTTTAACATCGCCGGCAGATCCCTCAGTGGTATTGGAAGTTTATTCTCAAACTAAAGGTCGGGTATCTTGCTCAATTTTGTCAGATCCAAAAAAGCTCTATCGAGGAATGCAAATAGTTGGTACCGGTCAACCATTAAGCATCCCCATTGGTAATACAGTCCTAAGCCGGGCGATCAATTTGTTTGGTGCACCCATCGATGGGAAAAAGCCCCTAACAGGAGCCATCAAAGCGCCCATCTATGCTCCTAGTCCTTCGCTCAATATAGTCAAACCATCAGTTGAGATTTTGGAGACCGGGATAAAAGCGATTGATTTTATGACTCCAATTGCCAGAGGAGGAAAGGTCGGATTTATTGGTGGGGCGGGGGTGGGAAAAACCATCTTAATTACTGAGCTCTTACACAACGTGACTTTAAAACACAACGGAGTTTCAGTATTTGCCGGAGTGGGTGAACGTATTCGTGAAGGTCAGGAATTGATAGACCGGCTTGAGCAGTCAAAAGTTTTAGCCCAAACAGCGATAGTTTTGGGCAATATGAATGAGCATGCCGGTGTTCGTTTCAGAGTGGCGATGGCTGCCAGCCGGATTGCTGAATATTTTAGAGATGTTGAGAAAAAAGATGTCCTGTTTTTTATAGACAACATGTACCGATTTGTCCAGGCTGGCAATGAAGTCGCCACTTTACTCGGGTCTTTACCATCGGAGTTGGGATATCAAGCAACACTTCAATCAGAACTTTCCAGTCTAGAAGATCGGCTGATATCTACTGAAAATGGATCAATCACTTCGATTCAGACTATCTATGTCCCGGCTGATGATATCTCTGATCCGGGAGTGACGACAATCATGTCTTTTATGGATACTGTACTGGTATTGTCCAGACAAGTAGCTCAGCGCAACGTTTATCCGCCGCTTGATCTGGGATTATCTACTACTTCGACACTAAAGAAAAGTATTGTTGGTGCAGAGCATTTTGAAGTAGCAACTGAATTTCAAAAATTGCTCAATCACTATCAGGAGCTGTCGCATATAGTAGCTATTATCGGTGAGGATGAACTGTCAGCGGATGATCAACTGCTGTTTAATCGAACTAAAAAAGTCTTAAATTATCTGACCCAGCCATTTTTTATGACCGAAGTCCAAACCGGTAAAAAAGGAGTTTTTGTACCAAGAGGGACAACAGTGGCTGATGTCAAATTAATTTTGTCTGGTAAGCTGGATAATATTCATCCTGATCAATTTAAATACATCGGCTCGGTAAAAGAGATCAAATAGTAATAACCAAGATACAAGAAATAAGATACAAATTCAAAATAATTTGGAGCACTTGTTTTTTGTATTTTGATTATTAAAAAACTATGGCAGAAACTCTGGAAGTGGTGATACTTAGTCCCAATAAAGTCATTTTTCGCAGCAAAGCTTTGGCTGTTAGCAGCACAAGTTCACTTGGGCCGTTTGATATTTTGCCTCAGCACGCCAATCTGATTGCTCTGGTTCAAAATGTGCCGATCAAAATATTATTGGAGGATAAAAAGCGGGTTGAGTACCTTTTCCCGATGGCGATTGTTTACAATATTAAAAATTTAGTCAAAATATACACCGATATCTTAGCTCAGCCTGATATTAAAATTAACTAGACTTCCAATACTACGCGTCTTTTTTTATTTTCAAACTGAACGGATGTAAACAGATCAAAAAAACC
>CAZWRN010000063.1:0-2409 GCA_964636275.1 uncultured Gammaproteobacteria bacterium | reverse complement strand
AGGAAATCGCCACCACTCTGGAACTATCTGCCCAGGGGATCACTGTCTGAGGATCCAGATTGCCGACATAGATCTCTGATTTGTTTTGACCATCGTATTCGATTATTGAAAGCTTGACCAAAGGAAAGGTAGATTTTGCTATCTGGCCTGATTTGGTAGCTTCATTGACAGCTGCTCTGACTTTCCCCTCCTCTTGGGCATCATATTCCAACATAACTAAATGGTCACCCGTGGGCAGCCATTGGTAATTTTGAGCTGATGGGAGATCATAGCTTTTATCTAATGAAAGATCAGCAACCGTTAGTGAGTTTGAATCTGGTTTTTGATATAAAATCTTGGTGTCTTCATTGTTCCATTTGAGCACCGCCGAATCAGAGGCGGTTTTTCTTAATACTGGATCTTTGATCAGTTGCAGTTTGGCTAAACGATTTTTGGCTTCAGTTTCATCCCAGCTTTTAATAGTAGCAGCCTTGGTTGGGGTGATATCCCGAGGTGGATCATTGAGCCTGTCAGTATCCATAAGTAACGTCTGATTGGGGAAAGTTACCATCAGCTGAGTCGAATCTGGTGACCAGCGAAATGAAGCCTGTGTATAATCCCTGTCACCGGCAACCACAATTTGTCTGTTTTGTTCACCCTGTGTAAAGCCAAGGTTGTTACTGGTAGGCATCTGCCAGACCCAGATCCCGCTTTTTTTAGCGATAGTCGGATTTGGATCAGAGTTATTGGGTACAATGTAGGCTATTTTTAGCTGATCTGGAGATAAAATAGGGCTGACAGCACCAGAGTAAGTCATGGGATAAAAAGTTGGTATAGCTCTAAATAAAGTAGCTTCTACTTGGGTGACCAGTCCCTCTCGCACAGCAATCTTTTTCTCCCAGGGAATATATCCCTCTTTAACTATTCTGACTGAATATTCACCAGGCTGAAGTGAGTTGATCGGGCCATCAGTGACTGATGTCAGATGTCCATCTAAATATACCGAGGCCTGATCAGGCAGAGATTTTACCGACATGATACCCGTCCCGGCAATAGTTCCTGTCGAGGGGGATACCCGATAGCCTTTAGCAAAAAATACGGCTAGTCCCGCTATCGACATGATGACAAGCAGAGTAAGAATTGTAAAAGCAAAACGTTTTCTTAAAAGCGGCATAAGAGTATTGTAAACAATCAATAGACAAGAAACAATTAACCAAGTCCTCCAAGTAATTTAAAAATTGGCAGATTTTTAAATTGGATTTTGTTTGTATCTTGGAGTTTGTATCTTGATTATTAATCTTAGGTTCCTGCCAGCTTGGCTCTGATGATCAATCGGTTGAGCAAGGTTCCAGGTGGGTCACAGGTCTGCAATGTCAGAACAGGTTTATCGTAACGGTTGGCCAGAAAGCTGATGTCATCTGGTTTGGTAGTTGTTTTGTCAAATACGATATAGTCATACCTCCTGCCCTGATAAAATAATATTATTCTATCCCCAGGTACCAATTCGCGTAATAAATAAAACACCGCATTGTAACGGGCAATATTCCAGGGGGCATCTGTTGAGTGACTAAAGATATAAACATTGCCTGGCTGGCCAGGGATCGTGGATCCTTTAGCTTCTACAACGCCTTCTTGAAGCGCTTTAATATAAGCTTTTTCATCTCCAGGATCTACCTGTGCGATGACTTTGGCGTTGGCATTAATTTTTTCGATTACCAGTCCGTATTCAGTAGAAACAGGCTTAATCAGATTTTGATCTCCCAGTAGATTGCCAAATCCATTACTTGGATCTTCTACTACCGAGGCTGATGGAAAAGGCAGTTCTGCTGTACCTTCAGAGGTCACCACCTGCTGAGGCAAGGAATATTTAACATTGAAAATCTGATCTTTCCGGTAATTAAACTCCGCATAGGCGATTGGACCAAACTGAGCGATAGTGGCAAAAGTACTCACCAAAACAGCAAAGTAGGCAAAAAAACGAATGGCAAAAAGTCTCAAATATTTTTTTGAGGGATAATCACGGTTTTTGATCTTTTCTATTAGAAAGCGCACCATGTATTTATTATACCGGGTTAGAAGCTGTACCGCCAATCAGCTATCAGCTATCAGCTATCAGCTATCAGCTATCAGCTATCAGCTATCAGCTAAAAATGGTAAACTACTCTCGCCTGGCCTCGTAGCTCAATGGATTGAGCAGTCCCGTCCTAAGGGAAAGATTGTGGGTTCGACTCCCGCCGGGGCCGCACAAATTAGTGGGTTTGTTCGCGGGGACTAATTCATCGGTAAGCAGAGCTTTCCGATTCATTAGCAATTTTATGATCGGGGACTAATTCATCGGTAAGCAGAGCTTTCCGATTCATTAGCAATTTTATGATCGGGGACTAATTCATCGGTAGAATGCACGATTCGGGTTCGTGATGCAGAGGGTTC
>CAZWRN010000062.1:0-2704 GCA_964636275.1 uncultured Gammaproteobacteria bacterium | reverse complement strand
ATCGGTGCTGCTAAGTAATTAGCTGCATCTTACTCACAATGAGTATTTAAAGAAAATCCCTTAGGCAACTAGGGGATTTTTTTGGACCAGATTGTCAGTCCTATTAATAATATATTTTTCGAGCGACTAGCGAGAAATTACCTAAATCAATGAATTCCTTTATACTTTCGTATAAGTTCTCGTTTCTTTTTTTGGCTATAATCTTTAACTTGAATCTCTCTAATCCTGGCAGTTTCTAATACTTCATGTTCTTCAACATATACTAATTCTTTAACCCCGTATTTAGCAGTGTACCTACTACCTTTTCCTTCCAAATGTTGCTGATACCTTTCCTGAACATTCCAACTCATTCCGGTATAGTATTTACCGTTTTTAAGCTCAAGGATATAAACATACCATTTCCAATTTTTTGACATTTTATATAGGTAATTTCTCACGATAATTCTTAATTTAATTCGTTCGAAAAATATTTATTGATATCTCTTACTCTTCTTTTGCTCGATATTGCAGCGCTTCTGCCACATCCTCAAGTTCGATTGACTCTCTGCCAGCCAAATCAGCAATCGTCCGACTTAATCTCAGTATTCTAAAATATGATCTGGCTGAGAGTTTTAGTTTAATAACTGCCTGCTTTAGCAGCTCAGTAGTTGGCTGATCCAGCTGACAATATTTTTTAATTAGCTGATTATTCATTTCAGCGTTGGTATATATCCCACTACCTTTAAAACGCCGTGACTGTATCGCTCTGGCTTTTATAACCCGGACCCGAACTTTTTCTGAACTTTCAGGAGTACTCTCTCCGGCCAATTTCTCGACATCCACAGCCGGAACATGTAAATGCAGATCTATCCGATCCAGAAGCGGACCGGAAACTTTTTTCTTGTATCTGGCCACTTGGGAAGGCATACAGACACAATCTTTGATCCCACTCAGATAAAAACCACAGGGACAGGGGTTTTGGGCCGCCAGCAAGATGAATTGGGCAGGGAAACTGACAGATCCGGCTGCACGAGAAACTACCACTTTTTTATCTTCCAAAGGCTGGCGTAAGGCTTCTAAAACCTGTCTCGGAAATTCTGGTAATTCATCTAAAAATAAAACTCCTCGATGCGCTAGTGATACCTCGCCTGGTTTAATTTTATTGCCACCACCAATAATACCGACATAGCTGGCAGTATGATGTGGTGAACGAAATGGTCTTTGAGTGATAAAACTATTTTGATCAGATAAATTTCCGGTAATTGAATAAATCTGAGTCAGCTCCAGCACCTCATCAGCTGAAAGAGGTGGCAAGATGGAAGGGAAACTACGAGCCAATAATGTTTTACCTGAACCAGGGACTCCATTGAGCAAAACATTATGCCCACCGCTTGCAGCAATCTCTAAAGCTCGCTTAGCTTGTTCCTGACCTTTGATCTGACTAAAATCCACCTCAGTAGCTTTTGTCTGACTTTCAGGAATTTCCACCACTGCTTCTTTGGTTTGCACTTCTTCGCCTCGCAAATGACTACAAACCTGGCTGAGAGATTCAAAAGCATACACGTCTACCCCATCCACTACCTGAGCCTCAAATACATTGGCTTTTGGGATAAATACACTTTTAAAACCTTGTGTCCGAGCCAACATCACTAAAGGCAAAACCCCTTGGGTATATCGTAGTGATCCATCTAAAGATAGTTCACCTATCATCAGCGTCTGGGAGATATCTGCTTCTATCTGTCCCGAAGCAATCGCTAAGCCTATCGCAATAGCCAGATCAAACATCGGTTTTTCTTTAGGCAGATCTGCGGGAGCTAAATTGACAGTTAACCGTCTGGCGGGGAAATCAAAACCTGAGTTGCGGAGTGCGGAACGAACCCTTTCGCGAGCTTCTTCGACCGATTTATCAGCCAATCCAACAATGAAAAAAGCCGGTAACCCCGCAGAAGCCACATCTACCTCGACCGAAACAGGTAATGCCGAAAGTCCAATAGTCGTTCCCGAAGTTAATTTTGCAAGCATATTCCCAAGGCAGAGTTAGTGAAAGATAACCCAAAGAATAACCGAAGTCAAGCAGTAATTAATAAGTTAGTAGTTGGTAGGTTGTAGTATGTAGAAATAACAACCACGAAGCCTACTAACTATCAACTACAAACTACTCACTATTTTTAAACACAAAAAAACCGGCTCTTCACCGGCTTTTTTGCGAGCTTTGCTAAGTAGACAATCTATACCCTCACTTGAACTGATATAGACCGTTCCAGCAAACACCCAAGTTTAAATCCCTAAACGCTTCTGTACCTAGGAAGAATACCAATTTAGTTCAGCCTACAATAACGCGTATTACATGTAGACCTATTTAGATTAATGGATTTTTTCACAACTTGTCAAGACCACTGGCTTTTTGCAGGCTCTTTTTTTGATTCTAACCGAAATTTCAGGTATAATATAGGTGTTTGGGAAGTTGGATGGTAGGCTTTTGGCGCAAACTAAAGGTCAGGAAAGTCCAGACAGCGTAGAGCAGGGTGTTCATCGTAAGATGAAGCAGGTAACTGCCAGTAAGAGTAACAGTGACGATCGGCGTAGCGTCCGGTGAAACGACCAAGTTTTTGGGTATTCGGTTTATCTAGAATGTAAAGGGCTTAGTCCTAAGCAAACGAAGTAAGTCGAAGGACAATCCTCCCCGCTGCAATTCAAGACATGGCTGAGCTGCTCGCTCAATAGT
>CAZWRN010000061.1:0-3035 GCA_964636275.1 uncultured Gammaproteobacteria bacterium | reverse complement strand
AAATGGTTGCCGAGACAGGCACCCGATTTAAAAGAACCAAATTTGAAGATCTGACTCCTATTTATCCCAACAAACAGATTAAGTTGGAAACCGGCAAGTTCCCTCTTTCACAGAGAGTAATAGACCTCATAGCACCAATCGGATTTGGCCAAAGAGGTATGATGGTGGCCCCTGCCAAAGCTGGAAAGACTACTATTTTGAAGGATTTGGCGGCTGGTATCTCTAAAAATCATCCGGATGTGATATTGATGGCGGTTTTAGTGGGAGAGCGGCCAGAAGAGGTGACAGATCTATCCCGATCGATCAAAGGTGATGTTATCGCATCCAATTTTGATGAGCCAGCTGAAAATCAGACCCGAGCCGCTGAAATTGCTTTGGAAAGAGCCAAAAGATTGGTTGAAGAGGGCAAAGATGTTGTCATTTTGCTTGATTCGATTACCAGACTCGGTCGAGCCTACAATTTGTCAGTCCCACCATCAGGTCGAACATTATCCGGTGGTTTTGATCCAGTCGCTTTGTATCCACCTAAACATTTCTTTGGTGCCGCCCGAAACTGTGAGGAAGGTGGTTCTCTGACTATTATCGGTACTGCTTTGGTTGATACTGGATCTCGAATGGATGATCTGATCTACGAAGAGTTCAAAGGCACCGGCAATATGGAGTTGCATTTGGATCGTCAGCTGGCCAACCGACGTATTTTCCCAGCTATCAATATTGAGACTTCATCCACTCGTCAGGAGCAGCTGATGTTTACCAAGGAAGTCTATGACAAGATGGTAATCATGCATCGAATGCTCAGACTGCTAAATGATAATGAGCAGACCGAGCTATTCCTCCAGCAGCTGGCCAAAACTGAATCCAACGAAGAATTTTTAGCTACCCTTAAAGACTTCAAATAGTCTAATACAAAACAGATTATTAACCGACTCCCAATAACACACCTTGTCAATTTGACACGCTTGGTAGACAACCTGCTAGAATACTCCATGCTGATGATCTTAATTTAAAAATTAGATTTAAGTCAGTTTTTAGTATGAATTCACAATGGAATGATCTTCGGGCTTTAATAAAATTTCTTTTTCTCTATCAGGGTCGTAAGACTAAAAAAATAGCCATTACTTTTGAACATTTCAAAAATTCTACAGTCGAAATTTTGATGCATCGAAGAGGTCGGTTGCAAAAACATTTTTTCCATACTTCCATGGTTGGTTTAGCTTCAGTGGGGGTGTTATCATCAGGTATTTTTGGCTCAGATGCAATGATCTCCAAATCTTTTCCCGGCGTGGGTGGCCCAGATCCTCGGATTATTGAGACATTTGATCCCAATGCCAACGGTTTAAGCCTGGAAGCGCTGACGGACTTTAAAACTTCTGTTTCAGAAAAGCCCAGATCGGAAATTATTGAATATGAGGTTAAATCAGGTGAAACTTTGTCTCAAATAGCTCAAAAATTTAAAATTGATGTAGATACCATTAAATGGGCAAATGAGCTGTCAGGCGACACCGTTAAACCAGGCCAGATGTTGAAGATCTTACCAGTTTCAGGTGTAGCGCATACTGTCAAATCAGGAGATACTTTGGAATCTGTAGCTAAAAAATATGATACAGAGCAACAGGGTATTTTAGATTTTCCGTTTAATGATGTTCCAGATGATTTAAAGTTAAAAGTTGGCCAGCTTTTAATCGTTCCTGATGGTGTACCAGCTGAGACAAAAACCCCGGCCAAAGCCAAACCACAGCCTCAGTATCTGGCCAAAGACCCCTCTGACGGAAAGGCCAACAACGGACCATCTTTCTCAGCACCAGGAGGAGGATCATTCTCATGGCCGACATCTGGCGGAATATCTCAGCGTTTTGCGTGGTATCATCCCGGCATCGATGTCGCCAACCGAGCAGCACCAGCAGTTACTGCAGCGGATGGAGGAGTCGTTACTGTGGCAGGTTGGCCGGATAATTATGGCTATGGCAATCGTGTCATGATCGATCATGGCAATGGATACCAGACTTTATATGCCCATTTATCCAATATCTATGTATCTGCTGGACAACGGGTATCAAAAGGTCAAGCAGTGGGCAAAATGGGCTCCACAGGCCGATCTACAGGGACCCATCTGCATTTTGAAATTCGGTTTAAAGGTATAGCCGTAAACCCTTTGGCAATTCTTAAATAAACTACGCTCAACACTAGAAAATTTCACCAAAAAACGATAAAATAGCACAGTTAGTAGACTGAAGCAGTGTGGTTAACCCCTGTAAAAATGCTCATTCGCATTTTTGCAGGCGATTTCCATCGTCAAAAACAATTAAAGAAAATTATAATTGTTTTTTCCTCAGTCCGCTGGGCCCTTTAGATAGTTATACGCATAGCGGAACTATCGCAAGGGCCGAGCGAAGCGAGGGCCCTTAGCTCATTTGGTAGAGTGCTTCCATGGCATGGAAGAGGTGACCGGTTCGAGCCCGGTAGGGTCCACATTTAAAATATCTACTGAGAGAATTAGTAGGTAGTAGCTAGTAGCTGATTTTACCTTTTAACAGCTGCAGGGGTTGAAACTTCTGGCTTGTTTTCTAAATCCGGTATAGATACATTTGGCAAATCCTGATTTTGTAAAGCGCCATTTTGCTGAGCAACTGGGGGAGCTATTGGAGATTGTTCAGCACTTCCAGTAGCAATTCTAGCTTTTAAATCTGACAAAAAGTCGGCTGCAACTTTATAATCAGGATTATTGGTATCTGATTGAAGCTGAGTCATCAGTTGTTCAGCAATCAGTTGGGACTCTTTTAAGTTACCCTTATCCCGTAAAGCTACAGCTAGATTATAGTAAGCATTCTGGTAGTCTGGTTTTAGTTTAATTGCGTCATCAAAGAAACGAATAGCCAAATCATAATTTTTGATAGAGTAGTATACTCCGCCGATATTAAGTCTCAACGCTGGATTCATCGGATCTAAAGCCACTGCTCTGCCATAACTGTCTAGAGAAAAAGCCAGAGCATTTTCTGCCACACCAGAAATCTGTCTATAAATTGAAGCCAGTATTT
>CAZWRN010000060.1:0-3422 GCA_964636275.1 uncultured Gammaproteobacteria bacterium | reverse complement strand
GGGTACTGTAAAAAACGTCAAAGAGAATAATACAAGTATTAATACTACAAGAGAGGGCAAGCCAGAATCAAAAAAAGAAAAAAACAGCAAAAGGGAGATATTGGATGATCCCGAAACCCTAAAGCGGTTAGCTGAAGAATACCCACTGGCCGACGTGCCCAGGGAGATCAAGAAAATGAAAAACTGGCTGGATGCAGAAGGTAAAACCAAAAAGAACTACTATGCCTTTGCAGCAAACTGGCTGGATCGTGCCAGCGGTAAAAAGGTAAACACCGATGCGTCACTAAACGACGCCGAACTGCAAGGGGAGCAAGCAGAACTTTACTCATTTTACATCCAATACGTTTTAGATACCTGCCCCGATCTTTGGAAAAGCGAAACCAGGGTGTTGAGCCGGGCGGAATACAAAGCGTATTTGGAAGATACTAACACGCCGAACTTGGCAATTTACGTTACCAGTCGGGAAAAATCAGACATCATGGCAAAGGTTCACCAGGTGTTAGACCGGGATAAATTTGCCAGAGATCGAAACCGAACGGTATTTGAGGCGTACCTAAAAAGCGTTCAATCTGTAATCCACAAAACAACAGCCCGGATATGAAAAACTATCTCGAAACAGCGAAAGCATACAACCTTGCCGGGCTTAAAGTTATCCCCGTAGACGAAAACAAACGCCCGACGTGCAAATGGTCACAATACCAAAATGGGCAAAAGATGTCCGACGTGGAACATCTTTTTAAATCGGACTGCTACGGCCTGGCATTACTTACTGGAAACGGGATAGAGGCAATAGACGTGGATTGCAAGTACGACCTTACTGGGAAATTGTTTGACGACTTTATGCGTTTAAACGATCAAATCAACGACAATGCAATCCCGTTTACAAAATTGGCAATTCAAAAAACGCGATCCGGTGGGTATCATTTAATTTACCGTTGCACTGAGATTGAAGGAAACCAGAAACTAGCCCAACGCCCGGCTACTCAGGAGGAATTAGATCAATACAACAATAATGCTCAACGCAAGATTGAAAGCCCGGACGGACTTCCGGTGGTATTGATTGAAACCAGGGGCAACGGCGGGTATATATTGATCGATCCGACGCCGGGGTATGAAACGCAATGGGGCGACATCGCATCTATTCCGTTAATCACCAAGCAGCAACGCGCCGCCTTGCTTTTGGCTGCCCAGAACTTCAATGAAGTTAGCCGGAACAAAGGCCCGGAACAAAAGCCGGTTCTTAAACAGGAAATAAAGGGCACAACGCCCTGGGATGACTACAACAACAAGACATCGATTATTGACCTGCTTTTGAGTTACGGTTGGTTATATGTATATGAAGATTCAGCCCGGATTTTCTTAAGGAGGCCGGGCAATACGGACACAAAAACAAGTGGAAATTACCATAAGGCAAAGAACTTGTTCCGATCTTTCACAACATCTTCCCCGCTTCCTGCCGAACAAGCCCTTACCGCTTTTGGAATTTACGCTTACATGGAAACCAGCGGGGATTTTAGTGCTGCTGCCCGTGATCTATACAAGCAAGGGTACGGGGATCGGTTAGACCCGAAAGTTGAAAAAGAGGTAAGAAGCGAAGAAAGGCAAAATGAAATATTGGCTTTTGTCCGCTCAACCATGTTTGACATCTTGAAGGATGTACAAGAGGAAGAAGCCGTTTTGACCGTCACCACCGGGGGGAAGTCCTACAAAGTTGGCGGCCTTGGAATGATTGGCGCGGTGGTCGGGCCGCAAAAAAGCGGGAAGTCCTTTCTCGTTTCCCACATTGCCGCTTCCGGCTTATCTGGTGGCGATCTACTTTTAAATCATAGCCTAATTCTTCCTCCCGGCAAACAGCGGATTATCTATTTTGACACGGAGCAACCGTACTACTTTTTCCATCAAACCCAAATGCGAATCCACAAACTAGCAGGGCAGCACCGCAACTCCCCGATGTGGGAAGGGTATCACCTTCGCCGCCTTTCAAAGAAAGATCGGGTATTTGCCATCGATGAACTATTGAAGGGCCGCCGGGATGTTGGCTTGGTGGTCATTGACGGCCTTGTAGACCTTTGCGAGAATTTCAACAATGAAGCCGAAAGCGGCAAAACGATTGATAACTTACTCCGGTGGTCAGATGAAACAAAGGCAATATTTCTTACCGTCCTGCATCTTACCAAGTCGGACGGGTATATGCGCGGACACCTTGGAACGGAATTGCAAAACAAATGTGATTGGTCTGAGGAGGTAAAGCGGGAAAAAGATGACGGTATTTACCGGATAGAAAACCGGGATGCGCGGTTTAGCCCGTTCCCGGCTTTTGAATGGACACGGGATGACAAAGGCGATGCCGTTATGCTCGAAACAATGAACATAGTAGCTACTGAAAGAAGATACTCAAAAGCACCTTTCTAAAAACCTAACCCTCTCCGCCGACACGGGACTGCCTGCGAACCTGGGATTGTATATTAAGGCGGGGCCGCCAGTGAGGGAGAGGGTTTTTAAAAAAAACACACAATGGAAAAAATGAGCGACGAGGCCGAAGCCGCCTTGCAAAAATTCAAAGACGCTTGGATTGGTAAGCGTGTTAAAATTATCGGAATTGACCATCCTCATAGAGGCGAGAGCGGAGTGTGCGCGGATGTTGAATATACCCATGTAGGGTGGGGTATCCGAATCAATCTTGAAAACGGAGAAGGTTGCTTTTGTTTCAAAGGCACAGATATTCGCCACGATCCGATTTTTGAATAGCGCATAACGTAAAAGTATTGCCGAAGGTGGGGCATTAAACCACTGAAGTTAAATTGAAAAACAAATGTTTAATATGAGTACAGAAGATAAATTGAAAAACATCAGCCCCACTTTTGGCAATACAGTGTTACCTGCTGTGCCAGCATTTGATTACATTAAGTGTCCGCTACACCGCTACACTTTTTCAGTAAAGCCAATAAGGGAATGGGCTGAACGTAATTGCGAAGGCAAAACTTTGAACCTTTTTGCAGGTAGGACAAAGCTGAATATTGATGAAGTAAGAAACGACTTAGACGAAGAAGCGTTGGCTGATTACCGAATGGATGCAGTTGAATTTTTAAGAACGTGGCAAGGTGAAAAGTTTGATACAGTATTACTTGACCCGCCCTATGCCTATCGTAAAAGTATGGAAATGTATAAAGGAATAAAATGTAGCCCATTTAAGCAAATGAAAGACGAAATTATGAATGTATTAAAAGAAGGTGGTAAAGTAATAACCTTTGGCTACCATTCAAATACGATGGGTGCAGGTCGTGGATTTACTGTCGAAAAAGTGTGTTTGTTTTCTCACGGTGGAGCAATACACGATACAATTGCAAGTGTCGAGAGGCATTGCAGGTAACTGGTGCGTGTACGCAGCCCCGCACAGCGGTTGTCGTACACGCGATGTTAGG
>CAZWRN010000059.1:0-3501 GCA_964636275.1 uncultured Gammaproteobacteria bacterium | reverse complement strand
ATTGCTGCTCGGAAGTTTAGTAAACTTCTGCACTAGGCCACTATGCGACCCCTCCATCGGATGAGATCGGATAGATCAGATAAATCCGATAAATCAGAGCCCATGCTATGCGGAGAGAGTGAGATTCGAACTCACGGTGAGCTTGCACCCACGACAGTTTTCAAGACTGTTTCCATAAACCACTCGGACATCTCTCCTCGTTTATACTACTTAAACACGATCATTCTACGCACACTATCTTGACCATATTGAACGTGTACACCTTTTTGCGTTTTAATAGCCGGATGGATCCCTAATCCAGGCCAATTAGGCAAATCTGGTCTTTCTCGACCATTTACCGTAGGAACTCCTTTTTTTGTATATTTAATAAATTCAGTTGGAGCTTGAATTGCTAAACTCAACCCGAAACTAGTTGCTTTCCAAAATGCATCAATAATTTTATCTTTCATATTTTTTAGAGCGGAGAGGGAGGGATTTGAACCCTCGAAAGGATTACTCCTTTAGAGCATTAGCACTGCCCCGCACTAGGCCACTATGCGACCTCTCCTAGTCCGGACATTTTAACAAATTATGCCTAAACAATCCACTCAAAGATGACGTTAAGCATTTTTTTTGCTAAGGTATCTCAATATGAAATATTCTCTTGAATTGGTAGTTTTTCTTTGTGGGGCATCCATAATGGTGCTTGAGTTAGTGGGTTCACGGATGCTCGCTCCCTATGTCGGCACATCCATTGTGGTTTGGACCTCTTTGATAGGCATTGTGTTAGCTGCTTTAAGTATTGGTTATTCTTATGGAGGAAAATTGGCCGACCGAAGGCCAGAAGCCCGGCTTTTATCCTGGATTATTTTTGCTTCAGCGCTTTATATTGGTCTGATTACTGCAATCAAGCACCTACTTTTTGATGCAATGACTGGAAACACCTGGGATCATGGCACACAAGCGGTAGTCATTTCAATCATTTTATTTGGATTGCCAAGTATTTTGCTAGGAATGGTATCGCCGTTTGCCGCTAAGCTCAAAACTGAGTCAGTCCAAAAAGTAGGGGGGACTATTGGCAATCTTTATGCAATTTCGACTATCGGAAGTATTGTCGGCACTTTTTTATCAGGTTTTTATCTTATAGCAATTTTCCCTATTAGCCAAATCATTTTAGGGATTTCATTGGTACTTTTTATCTGTTCACTGCTGCTCTATTCACACTCAATACGGGATATTTTGATCAAAACAGCATTGCTTCTGGTGATACTGATGGTCAGTTTTTTTATTGACGATCTCTATCGCAACCCTTTGGTCACAACTATCAACACCCAGTACAACAATGTCTCTTTGTATGAATCTCAGTTTGGCCCGGAGTACCGCTTGGCCAGAGTCATGAGTTTAGACAATAAACTGGATTCAGCAATGTATCTGGATTCAGATGAACTGGTATTTGATTACACCAAATACTACCGATTGGTTGAGGCATATCACCCGGATATCAAAAAAATCTTAGTTATTGGTGGGGCAGGGTATTCGGTACCAAAAGATTTTTTAAAAAGGGGAGTAGCGGTAGATGTCGTTGAAATCGACCCTGCTCTCACTCAGCTAGCCGAAAAATATTTCAATCTACAACCTACCAGCTACCCACTTTTAACTATCTTTCACGAAGATGGCCGGACTTTTCTAAATCGGCAAACTGCACAACAGTACGATGCGATCATGCTCGATGCTTTTAAAAGTTATAGCATACCGTATCAGCTGACCACGACGGAAGCAGTGTCTAGGCTGAAACAGCTTTTAAAGCCAAACGGTATTATCATGGCCAACGTGATTGGCAGCGCCCAAGGCGAAAAAGGCCAATTTTTACAATGGGAGTATCAGACATTGAAACAACATTTCCCTGTAGTCGATCTGTATCTAGTCAGTCAGCCAACAGCCGGGAGCGAGATCCAAAATCTGATGCTGATTGGGGCTTTCAATGAAGCAAATCAACCAGTTAATCAGGAGGTTGCAGAATACCTCAAGCATAAATGGCAGCAGCCTATCCAAGGCGGAAAAGTTTTAACTGATGATTTTGCTCCAGTCGACCAGCTAATGCTACCCACTATGCTGTGATGTCAGAGTAACAATGTTAAGGGATCTCCACGTTGGTCGAGATGACAAAATGAATATGGCTTTTGATACCTTTGGTACGTTTGATACCTTTCCCGCCTTTTGTGTATACTCAATATATGCCCAAGTTTGCTGCTCAGCATCTACTAGCCGATCCACTTGATACCCCTGAATTACCTCCAGGCGATCCCAATCTACAACCTACCAACTACCCACTACCAACTGATCTAGATTTTGACCCAGTTCAGGATCTTTTTTCCTGGCAGGCTCCATCGCGTCCACATCGAGCGAGAAACAGAGCCTTTTACACTACTGTCGCTTCATTGGTGATTATCTGCTCGCTGATAGCTTTTGTCTTTCAAGATTGGTTGTTGATCGGGGCGATACTGGCTTTTGGCTTCTTAGTATACGTTTTAAACTTCATTGCTCCGGCCGATATTACTTATAAATTTTCTACTCAAGGTATCACAGTCGGAGATCATTTTTACCACTGGGATGAGCTGGATTCTTTTTGGTTTGAAAAGAAAGGGGAAGATCATCTAATGTATGTTTTGACCAGATTTCGTTTTCCTGCGGTATTGATATTAGTACTAGGGGAGGCCGATCAAAATCAAGCCAAGAAGATCGCAGCGCTCTACCTGCCTTTTAGGGAGATACCACCAAAAACTCAGATGGATAAATGGACGGACATGCTCCAAAAGTATCTGTCATTTGACAATCCAAATAAATAAATTATTCCTGAGGTTTTACAGGGTCTGTTCTAACAATTTCGTGAATTCTACCGTCTGGATATTTTCTATACATTAGTCCAGTGCCCCATTTATCCTCTTCCCAAAAACCATGTGGATACAATTGTTCTGGGTTATTATTTAACCAAGCTAGATAAGGATCATTTGCAAAAACCTGATCTAATTCTGCGTTGGTTGGCCCTAGTTCAATATTGGAGGGGTTTAATTCAGAACTTTTACTGGCAGCAAAATTGACTTTGGCAAATAAAATAGTATCAACTCCGATCCCTGATCGGACTTGTTCTGGAAGTGAATTAAATTGCATAGTTAGTCTTCTTTTGGAATCCAATCCTGGTATTAAACACTGAACACGAGCTGTTCGGGGATCAGAGCCAATTATTCGTTGGACATGAAGTAAGGTACGCCATCGGTGCGATTCATTTAAATTAGTTTCAATCTGATCTGGTTTAGGCATAAGGGAAGTATATATATTAGACTTTTAAAGTCAAGATTGGCGGAGGAGGTGGGATTCGCGTGTTTGTCGGTGCAAGTATGCACAACGCCAAACCCTTCTCATCCCCAATCAAGCAAAGCAGTTTGCTTGACCTTCCATCATCAATTCTCAGCGGAGCACCTAGGTCTGGAACCCAACTGTCCTTATAACACTGTCTCACTCCAG
>CAZWRN010000058.1:0-3761 GCA_964636275.1 uncultured Gammaproteobacteria bacterium | reverse complement strand
AAGATTCAGGATTTAAGATTTAAGAATGAGTCTGAAATTATAAAATTACTTCAGCAGACATATACTTTGATTCATCCTGAAGTGGTCTTGGCTGTATTGGCCTGGAAGGGGCTCAAATTGCTCAATTTCTATTTAAAAAATCCGAAGAATTTAGAATTAGAACTTCATAGCCAAAGGCGGGACACTTTGGAATCGGTGATTGAAGAAATAAAACACTCTCCTGCTTCCAGACGGGCTATCATGCCAGCTTTCACCTATGAACATATAGATCATTCAGGTGCTGCTGGTGGCGTTCCGGTATATCAGAATTATCAGTTATATGTAAATTTTGACAAAAAAGGTAATCCAGAAAGTATTACATCCTATCATTTACACCGGGCAATCGATGCCTTTGGCGGTGCGCAGCTGGATATCAATCACGACAAGGAATGGGGAATGTATGCCTCGAAAAAATTAAAGTTACCTTTGGAAAAAATAGTTATCTATGTCAACGATGTCTGGGCTAGTTTTGATAAAGACATGCAGCATTTGAGTAATAAAACAGATATTCGCTCATGGCTCTTTTCTGTGACCGATGCTTATGACCCAAAAGTAGAGGATATTGCAAAAAGACTGAGTTCACATCTGTATAAAAAGAAAATTGAATATACCTTGAAGAACTTGTAACTGTCATTCTGAGTGGAACGAAGAATCTGTCGCGAATGCGACAATACAGATATCTGAAACTAGTTCAGAGATGTTTCGCTTCGCTCAACATGACAAGCTATAGTATATACTACGTATATATCATTCTTGGATAAGTTTTGGTTTGGTCGCCCATCTCAGTTCATCTAACTTCTCGGGTGATATCTGTCCGGGCACTCCAATTTGAATTTGATCCATTAAAGGATGCCAAGGAGGTGTTAATGCTTTTAATCTAGCTATATCCCTGGCAACATCTTCCTCGATTTTTCTAACAGCCGCTCTGGCTTTATCCAAAGAAACATGCGGTAATTGATCTGGTGTTTTTGGCATTTGAATAAGTATAACAAATACTTTAGCTAAGTAAAGATGTTATTTCTTTAAATAAAGCTTCTTTGCTTTTCATGCCGTCGATGACTTTAACAGTCTCTGGATGAGCTGCTGCAAATGTCAAATAACCCTGGCGGAGTTTTTCTAAGAATTCGACTCCTTGCAATTCATAGATCAAATCCTGGCCTTTTCTGTCAGCATTACCTGCTCGTTTGAGGCTCTCTTCAACTGGAATATCGATAATAATAAACAGCTCCGGATATGCTCCAGAATTTTTAACGCAATATTCTGATAAAGTATCGAGAAGACTCAGATCGACACCTTGAACGATTCCTTGGTACACATAGGTTGAGGATTCAAAGCGGTCAGTGATCACCATTTTTCCAGCATCGATGTTGGGTTTCACCAAATGATCCGTGAACTCGGTACGGGCCGCATAAAATAACAGAGTCTGTGTGATCGGATTGGCCATGGCATCACGAGGTTTTAAAACTACCTGGCGAATCTCTTCACCTATTTGAGTGCCGCCTGGTTCGCGGGCTAATACAACCTCTGTCCCCTGCTCCTGAAAATATTTTTCCAGCATCTTGGCCTGAGTGGTTTTACCACAGTTGTCGATACCCTCTAAAACAATGAATTTGCCTTTAGTCATATAAATTTCTAATTTCTAATTGCTCTAATTACTAAACAATGTTAAAAATCCTAAATCCTAAATTTAGATTTAGTACTTGGGATTTGTTTAGAAATTACAAATTAGAGTACTTAGAAATTTAACTATCTTTTATCTCCGCTCCCCCCTAGTTTTCCCCGTTCCATTCTAGAATACAGCTTGGCGATATTTTTGTGAGCGACATCTTCCATTTTAATACCTAAATCTGTCGCAATTTGGGTCAGATACCATAAAACATCACCAAGTTCTAATGTTAAAAGCTCAATATCTTCTTTGGTAAACTCCCCTTTTCGATCTCGGAAAATCTTTTTAATTTTTTCGGAGATTTCTCCTGTTTCACCAGCTAGTCCAAGCACAGGATAGATCACACGGTGACCAATGTCAGGGTAACCAGCAGTTTTTTTTGAATCAGTCTGATAATCAGTGAAGGAATACTTTTTTGCCATTATTTTGCTACATCAACCTTTGAAGCGGCTTCGATAAAGCCGAGAAACATCGGATGAGGTGCCAAAGGTCTCGATTTTAATTCTGGATGAAACTGAGATCCCGCCATAAAAGGGTGTCCTGATATCTCCATAATTTCGACCAATTTACCATCAGGGGATGTACCAACAATGTTAAGACCATTTTTTTCGAATTCTGGTCGATATTTATTGTTGACCTCATAGCGATGACGGTGTCTTTCAAAAACTTTGGGCTTACCATACAGTTTGCGGATCAGACTACCGGCTTTTAAATCGCATTCCCAGGCTCCTAGTCGCATGGTTCCGCCGTAATCCCTCTCTAAGACCTTTTTCTCCTGTGAAGGCATAATATGGATCACCGGGGCTTTAGTGTTTTCATTGATCTCGGTCGAATTGGCATCTTTGTACCTCAAAACGTTGCGAGCAAACTCGATCGCCATCATCTGCATGCCGTAGCACAGACCTAGATAAGGGATTTTGTTTTCTCGACAGTATTTGGCAGCTGCTACTTTACCTTCGGTGTCCCGACCGCCAAAACCACCTGGCACTATAATACCCTGGTAATTGTCCAATAATTCAGGCTTCTCCATCACTTTTCCAGAATCCACCCAGTGAATCTCTGGTTTTAATCCATATTGATAGGCAGCGTGTTTACAAGCTTCAATGACGGAAATATAAGAATCAGTTAAGACACCAGCTCCACTGGTGAAATATTTTCCGACAATAGCAATTTTAACTGGTGTTTTAGCACTGTGAGCTTTATCCACAAACTCCCGCCATTCTTTCAGATCAGTTTGTTTTCTGGTAAGCTCTAATTTCTCCAAAATCCGATCAGTCAGATTTTGCTTTTCATAATCGAGAGGTACATCATAAATACTTTCGACATCAGGGGCGGCGATGACATCCTGCTCCTCAATACCGGTGTTCATAGCCAATCTCTTCCTTCTGGGTGCGTCAATTGGCACTTCAGCTCGAGCTAAAATAATATCTGGCTGAATTCCAACTGAATTTAAATCCCGGACCGACATCTGAACTGGTTTACTTTTCATTTCACCCAATGTCGATGGTATCGGCAGATAACTGATATGAACATGCAATACATCTGAATGTTTCTTGAGTTTTAGCAGACGGTTGGCTTCCAAGAAAAGCATGTTCTGATACTCACCTGCTGTTCCACCAATCTCCACAAGTACGATGTCGGCATTTTTAGAGCGCCCGGCATCCTGAATTCTTTTGACTATCTCCTGAGTCACATTGTGAATATCGACATAGTCTCCGTCATATTCCAAATTTCGTTCCTTTTGAATAACTGACAGATAAATACTGCCTTGAGTATTAATAGATGCGGATGTCAGGCTTTCATTGAGATATCGTTCATAGTGACCTAGATCCTGGTCCGTCTCCCGACCGTCATCTAAAACAAAAGTTTCACCATGAGCCAGAGGATTCATCGTACCAGCATCTACATTGAGATAAGGATCCATCTTAACAGGGACTACTTTGAATCCGGCTGCTTTGAGGAGGAGACCAATCGAGGCAGTTGCAATGCCTTTTCCGATACCTGATATAACACCACCTGATACGAAAATATATTTCATTTTAATTTTCAATTAACA
>CAZWRN010000057.1:0-3844 GCA_964636275.1 uncultured Gammaproteobacteria bacterium | reverse complement strand
GTCGTCGTCCCGCCGACGGCCGAGACGATGGTCGTCACCGGGCTCGACCACCGCTGGGCCTCTAGGGACGTCGGGGAGATGACAGCGGCGAGGACGGCCACGAGGCCGACGGCGCCGAGGAGCTTCCGGGTGAGCTTCATGGTCGTCATCCTTTCCTGGGGGCCGCTCAGAGACGGCCCTTCTGCTTCGGTCCCGGGCGCGGCGGCTCGGGGGTGAGAATCGGTGCGGGCGGAGGCGCATCCGGCTTCTCCGGCTCGGGGACCTCGACCTCTACCTCGAGGACGAGGCCCCTGCGGATCAGCTCGGCGAGCTCCTTCGGCCGGAAGTGCATCGCGTCGATCTCGTCGCCCGCCGCGATGCCGATGAAACGCACGGCTCCGGTGGCGTCCGTGAAGCCGTGGCGCCACCGGCCGGCGTTCGATGAAGCGACGAGCCGGCGCATCAGAGGTACTTCCCCCAGTAGAAGGTCGAGACGCCGTCGGTGCCCTCGGCGGCGAGGACCACCCCGAGGGTGTTGACCGAGAGGGCCGTCGCGCCGCTGGTCCCGTCGGCCTGGATCAGCCCGCTCGCCGCGCCCTTGAAGAAGTCGCCGGCGACGAGCGTGCCGGTCCCCTTCAGGCGGGCTCGGTCGCCCGGGCGTCGCTTGTAGAAGGTGGCCTGGGCGCCCGACGCGGCGGCCTCCTGGGCGGAGCCGTCGGCCATGCCGTCGGCGCCGTTGAGGGCGACCTGCTCGGACGAGTTGACGTTGACGAGGAGGTTGGCGGCGATGGCCTCGGCCGCGATGCCGGAGCCGATGTCGCCGGTCTGGATCCTCATGGTGCTGGGGGCGTTAGGCATGTCCTTCTCTCCGTTCGGCTAGGGGGCGGCCCCTCCCCCGCTGGGAGAGGCCGCTCCGTTGCGCTGTTCGTTAGGCCGGGATCTCGACCTTGTTGGAGGCGTCCTTGATGAGGAAGCCGGCTCCGGTGATCCCGGCGCCGATCGCGTAGCCGAGGGTGACGGACGCCGCGTCCGAGCCGTTGGTCCCCCGCTTGTCGTCGGCGAGGATCCGGACGAGCGGCGTGCTCGGGGAGGTGACGGTGAGCCCGAAACGCGGGGCCTCGGTCTCGCCGCTGCCGGTGACGGTGCAGACCCAGTCCTGCCCCCAGAGGGCCTCGGGGCTCGATCCGCCGGGGATGCTCGACGCGAGCTGCGTCGAGACCGCCCAGTTCATGCCGAAGAGGGCGATCAGGGTCTCGATCGGGATGAGGCCGTTGGGCTCCTTCTTCGTCGCCTGATACTTGCCGGCCAGCTCGTTCAGGGACTTGTTCTTACGGAGCGCCCAGAAGGGGTCGACGCCGCACCCGGCCTGATCCGGGAAGGCGCCGCAGATGCGCCACGCGGCGAGCATCGCGCCCACGATGTCGCTCAGCGGGTCGCTGTCGAGCTGGTCCCACTTCGCGGCGCCCGTGCGCGTCGCGTAGTTCGCGCCCCAGTTGGCGGTGCTCCGGAGGTACGTCTGCTGGACGTTCTCCTTCTGGAGCGCCAGGATCTCCAGCGCGTTCGCCGTGCAGCGGCCGAGGACGTCCAGGCCGGCGGCGTTCCCCGCGGCCTGACTCCGGCGGCCCGCCCACTCGCGGTACGGGTAGAACTTGAGGTCGACCGTGGTCCAGTCGACGCCCCAATTCCCCTCGGGGATGTCGAGATCGTTGTCGCCCTTCGGCCGGTCGGCCAGGACGACGAACTTCTCGGTCGAGGTCTTCGGGTAGGAGACTCGCTCGTCGCCCACGCCGTTCGGGCCGACACCGGCGAACTCGGGGAGGAGGAGCGAGCCGATCTTGGAGCCGCTGGCGTAGCCGTTGACGATCGGGAGGGTGAAGCGCGTCGGAGCCTGGAGGGAGGCGATGGTCGTGAACGCCTGCTGGACGGCGAAGCTCTGGATCTGCGAGGGGATGACGCTGTCGGGGATCGCCCCGGACTTCACCTTGCTCGCGACCCAGCCGAGGAAGTCGCCGTCGAGCTGCTCGCCCGCGACGACGCCGCGGAGCCGCGGCCGGTAGGCGTCGGCCGAGAGCTGCGCGCGGAAGTCGAGGTCCTCGCCCTTCGCCACGGCGTCGAGCGCCTTGTCGAAGTCGGCGATGCCGCGCTCGGCCGCCCACTGCGCGGCCCGCGAGAGGACGGCCTCCCGCTGGGGCCCGCTGAAGTCCCGGAACTCCTGGACCGTGAACTTCTCGGGGATCTCCGAGCCCGGGCGCTCGGCGCCGAAGAAGACGCGGACGGCACCACCGGACTCGCCGGCACCGAGGTCGGCGCGGCGCTGGCCCGTGCCCTTCCCCGGGGCCCGCTTCGGCAGCGCCTCGACGAGCTTCTTCGTCCGGTCGAAGTGCGTCCGGAACTGCTCGCGGTAGTCCTCGCGCTCGGCGGCGAGGATTTTCCCGGCGTTCTCGAAGCCGAGGAGCGTCGCGTCGATCAGGGCCTCGCGGTCCCGGGCGGCGAGCTGCTCCTTGACCTGCTCGGCGGCCTTGTCGCCCGCGGCCTTGGCGGCGCTGTCCGACGCGGCTGCGGCGATCCGGTCCTTCACGGCCGGGTTGTCGACGAGCGAGGCACCGAGGCGCTGGCCGACGGCCTCTCCGAGCGCCTGGAGCGTCTTCTCGTCGGCCAGGAGCGCCGCGAGGGACGTGCCCGGCTCGGCGCCGGCCTTGAGCTTCTTCTTCAGACAGCCCATCACCTCGTCGTCCGGGGTGTCCTCGGAGATGCCGAGGAGAGCGCAGACTTCCTTCTTGTTCATGGGGCCGGTCTCCTTTCCTGCTCCCTCGCTCGGCGAGGGCGTTGTGCGTGCGTTCGTGAGAGCGCGCGTAGGTTCGTTGGCGCCGAGGGCGATCGCGGTCAGGCCCGGGATCGCCGGCTTGGGGACGAGGCTGACGGCGAGGAGGCGTCGGGGATGGAATGCCTCGCCCTTCTTCGGATCACCGATGCCGTAGGCGTCGCCGGAGAGGTAGCGCCACTCGCCGGCCTTCAGCTCCTCCCATGCCGGAAGGGTCCAGAGGACGTCCGTCGCCCAGAGGCCGTCGGAGCGCCACTCGAAGGCCCGCATCCAGCCGGCGGCCTTGCTCCCCTTCGCGACGTCTTTCTCGTGGTCGAACGTGAGGGCGATCTCGTTCGGCCGCGCGTTCGCGTCCCGCACGAGCGTCTTCCCGTCCTCATCCGAGACGTGGACCTTCCGGCCGTCGACGGCCCTCCACTTGCCGCTGGGAAAGATGTGGATCGGCTTGCCCTTGACGAAGGTCACGCCGTCGAGCTCGACGAGCGTCGGCGCATCGTCGGCCTGCGGCTCGAGGACGGCGAAGAAGAAGCGGCCGAGCTTCTCCGGGCTCTCGTGGAAGATCGCGCCCGAGCGGAGCGGGATCCGGGTCTCCGTCCCCTCAGAGGAGACGAAGGTCACGTCGCCGGCCTGCCCGTAAAGCCCGGCGACGGCGCTGTCGCCGACGTACTCGCCTCCCTTCCCCGGCTGCACGTAGGCGAGCGTGACGTGCGGGAAGTACGGGCGTCCGAGGTCGGCGCAGGGCGTGGCGTTCTGGATTCTCCGGTTCAGCCGGTAGAGCCCCTCGCCCCAGCACGAGACGAAGACGACGTCGTAGGGAGCGCCGTCGCGGGCCGGGAAGTAGTCGACGGCGCCGAGGGTGAACGCGATCGGGCCCTCGTTCTCGATCGTCTCCCGCACGGTCTCCGGATCGTCCGCTTCGATGCCGTACCGGAGGGTCACGTGAGGACGGGTCTCGCGCCCCCCCCCGCCCTTGTCGTCGAAGGAGAGGATGCCGTCGGGGATCCGGGCCGCCAGCGCCATGACCGCCGCGGCCATGACGCCCGG
>CAZWRN010000056.1:0-3877 GCA_964636275.1 uncultured Gammaproteobacteria bacterium | reverse complement strand
GCCCGTAAGCCTCCATCTTGCATTTGGCGCAGGCGCGATTATCTTCGTCGCGTTCTTTGAGACGTTGTGGGGTGGCGCAGATGGTCAGCGCGCCGGATTCATAATCCGGAGGCCGCAGGTTCGAGTCCTGCCCCCGCTACAACAGCACGAGGCGGCTCGTAAGGCGAGCTGATGTCCGAAGCGGGAGACTGGGTACCTCCGGCCCGCAATAGCAGCACCAGGGAAGCGCTGGTCAAGACGCAGGAGGCCCGCCAATGCCGCCCACACACCACGCGATGCCGGACCACCCGGCTCACCAAAGGGAACGCCTCGGCAACGCGCCGGGGCGTTCTTGCTTATCTTCGCAACGTGACCAACGCGCAGCCATTCTTCACGATCGTCATGGCCAGCTACCTGAGCGACTACGGGGGACGCTACGGCAATGCAGCGACAGACCGCATCGCCAAGTTCCACCGCGCCGTCGAGAGCGTGCTGAAGCAGAGCATGGGCGAATGGGAGCTCGTGATCGTCTCGGACGGCTGCGAGGCCACGGACGTCGAATGGCAGCGCCACATCGATCAGCGCGTGCGCTGCATCCGCATCCCGAAGCAGAGGCTGTGGAGCGAGAAGGTGCGCAACGCGGGCATCCACAAGGCGACCGGCCAGTACATCGTCTACCTCGACACCGACGACCGATTCGAGCCCGATCATCTGCGCGTGCTGCGCACCGATCTGATCGAGTCCGACCTGCCCGCGTGGGCGTGCTTCCCCGACATGGTCTGGGATGAGCGCAATGGCGCTTGGCTGCTTCGCGCGGCGAGTCCGAAGAAGGGCGCCATCGGCACGAGCAACATCGCGCACATGGGCGGGCAGTCGGTGTACTGGCCGACGATCGAGTACCGGTGGCCGGAGAACGGCTACGACCACGACTGGCAGTTCGCGCGCAGCCTGATCAAGACGCTGGGGCAACCGGCGATCTTCGACAGCGGCGGCTATCAGGTCTGCCACATCCCCCGCAGATACGAGGTCTGATGCGCATCCAGGTCATCACAAAGGACAACGGGCTGGGCCTCTCGCACGACTACCGCGTGCTGCGCGACGCCATCCTGATCGCGCGCCCGGATGCCGATGTGCGCATGATCGATTGGGAGCAGCCGCAATACGGCACGGCCGGGGCGGACCTGAACATCTTCCTCGAACTGCTCAATCCGCGATTCCTTCCGCAAGCGAAGCGCAGCGTCTATGTGCCAAATCCCGAATGGTACTTCTCGAACATGTGGGGGACGGCGCTGCCGCGCATCGACCAGGTATGGGCCAAGACCGACGACTGCCTGCGCATCTTCAGCCGCCTGCACCGCAACGTGATCAAGAGCGGGTGGACCAGCGAGGACCGGCTCATCGGTGGTGAGCGGCGCAAGGCGATGCTCCACGTGGCGGGGGGCAGCGATGCGAAGGGGACGCAGGAGGTGATTGCTGCGATGGCGGGCCTCCCACAGCACCGCCTCACGCTGGTCTCGCGCAAGGACCGCGGCCGCCTTCCAGCCAACATCGACTTCATCCTGAGCCCAACGGACGACGACCTGAAGCGGATCCAGAGCGCGCACCTTGTGCATCTGTGCCCGTCGAGTTACGAGGGATTCGGCCACTACATCAACGAGGCCCGGTCCTGCGGCGCCGTCGTTGTGACCACGAACGCTGCCCCAATGAACGAGCTCATCGATAGCTCCACCGGCGCCGCTGTTGCCCCGTATGCATTCGGCCGGCAGAACGCTGCCATGCACGCTAGAATAGCTCCCGGAGACCTGGGCCAGGTGATCACGGCGGTGATGGCCGCCAACGAGGCGGTGCTCCAGCGGGTGGGCGACAAGGCTCGCGCGCGATACCTTGCCGAGCGCGAGCGGTTCCATGAGTTCGTCAAGCTCTCGCTGTCATGATCAAGTACGGCATCTTCAGCGCTCCCGGCCTGCGCCAGACCCCGATGATTCACGCCGTGCTCGGCAGCCTTGCGAGATGCGGCGTGCTGAGCGTGAGGGTGCAGATCGATGACGGCAGCTTCGGCGCGATGGGCAACTACGACATGCTGCTCAGCGGGATGATCGCCAACTCGGAGAAGGGCGATCAGCTGGTGGTCCTGCAGGACGACATGGTGGCCTGCCCCCGGCTTCACGATATCCTTGAAGGAGCGGCCATCGGCCACGGCGACCGCGTGCATGCGCTGTTCACCCCGGCTCAGAACATCCCCGACCATCGCGAGGCGAATGGATGGGTGGACATCAATCCCGGATGGGGTGGGTGGGGTGGCTGCTTCATGATCCCGCGCGAGATAGCCATGCGCATGGTGAACGACGAGTTCTGGCGGGCGCATGCGGCCAGGAGCAGGAAGCAGGCCGATGCCTGCACATGGGAGGTGATGCGGTTGCGGGGGATCCCCGTGGCCTCGCATGTGCCGAGCCTGCTGGATCACATCGGCACGGAGAGCACGCTGGGCCACGAGCACAGCGACGAGACGCGAGGATTCCGGTTCAACGAATGGTCCGAATGAGCACCTACACCATCAACCGCTACGGGCGGAACTTCCGCCTCGAGGCCAACGACAAGTGGCTCGCCGAGCACTACGAGAAGGGCGAGTTGCAGGAGCACCACATGCTGGACTGGATCGAGGCGAACGTTCCCGGTGGTGGCGTGTGGGTCGACGTGGGCTGCTGCAACGCGCAGCACGCGCTCGTCTTCGCCACCAAGGCCGACTTCGTTCTGGCCTTCGAGCCGATGCCGGAGAACCACGCCTGCTGCCTGCGCAACACGGAGGCGAACCCGGCCCTCGGCTCGCGCGTGGAAGTGCTGCTGATGGGCGCCGGATCAAAGCGGGGATGGGCCTCACTCCGTCCAGGAGGAACCGGCCAGCCCAGCCAATGGCAACTGGAGACGAAGCAGGACGGTGATGTGCTGGTGGTGCCATTGGATGCGGTGCTCTCATCCTCGGACGTCCGGCTCATCAAGATCGACGTGGAGGGCATGGAGCGCGATGTGGTGGCGGGAGCGATGGCCGTCATTGAGCGCTGCCGCCCCGAGCTCTTCATCGAGGTCTGGGAGGAGGCCCACATGCGCGAGATCGAGGCCAAGCTGGCGCCGTTCGGCTACGTGCTGATCGAGCGCTTCAACGTGGTCCCCACGTACCACTTCAGCGCATCGGGGCGCTTCCCCGTGACCTATACTCCACCGAAATGAGGACCACCATTCTCGCATTGCTTCTCGCCTGCTCCGTGCAGGCCTCGGCTCAGGACACCCCATCGTGGTGGCCGCCGCCGCTGCGCCTGGACAGCATCGCTCCGGGCGATGAGTTCCTGTACGAGCGCCCGCTGGCGAACTTCAATCACCCGCACACCGGCCGCCCGATGGCGCTGATCGCCATCCGGTGCATCCGGAGCGGGGCGTGGTGGCGCGCCATGGTCAGCGACGCTGAATGGAGGCGGGGCTCCGTTGGCGACACGCTCGGCGCGATCATGATTCTCCCATGACGGCGCCGATCGAATACACCATCCGCAACGGGGCCTTCCTCGGCTATTGCCAGGTGCAACGCGAGGCAGCGGCCAAGGTCGGCGGATTCGGCAAGGGCAAGGAGACAGAGCCGGAGCACGACTGGCTGTTCTTCGCGATCGACCTTCGGCAGGTGACTCACATCCGGCAGCATTCACCTGAGCATCCAGAGTGGTGCGAGCTGTATCAAGGCAACTCCAACATCGCTACCATTAACGCCTCCGCCACCGATATCGCCGAGCCATGGCTCAAGGTGCTGCACGCCTTCGAGCGGATCCCAACGTCCGACGAGGCGCGGCAAAGCCTGATGCTCCAGCATGTTCAGCGGGAGGCCATACCCGCCGAGCGCCACTTCAACATCAAG
>CAZWRN010000055.1:0-3980 GCA_964636275.1 uncultured Gammaproteobacteria bacterium | reverse complement strand
GGAATAGCCCGAACAAGCCCGTTAACGATACCAAAAAGCGTAGAATCCGCCCTAACGTCCCCCGTTCGCTCCTTCCACTTGCGTATTGCCTCGCCTATTGGTATTTGCGTTTCTTGCGCAAAGGCTACCCACCCGGCAAGGGACATATTTAGGAAAACCCGGTTTACCTCGTTTTGGAACGCTGGGCTTATGCTGTTCTGCTTTTTAACGTTCATTTCTTAGTCGTTTGTTCCTGCGCCCGTTTTTCGAGGATTGCCGCCATATGGTAAAACTCGACCACATCCATTGCCCAAAGTTCGGACGGCGGTATGTGCGTTATAACGGAGCAGGATAAAACAAGTTCTGATACCTTGGTTTTTATTTGGGGAATGGTGTCTATTATTCCGTTTCGTTCAGCGTCGTATTTGTAGCGGAATGCGATTTTTTGGGTGTCATCGCCGCGTCTAACGTCTTTGCTACCGCCTCCAACAAGTGGGCGCTTGTGTTGTTGTAGGCGATTATAAAAAGCGCTGCCAACTCGAAAAAATCCTCCCTTGCGTATTCGCTCCAATCCGAAATTTTGCTTTCTGCTTTGGATTGATCCCAAGTATCGGCAAGGGTTTCGCTTTCTTCAAAAATGAAAGTGGTGCAAAGGTAAAGGGAAAAATCGAATTTCGCCTCGCTAAGTTCTTGCACGGCCTTTAGTTCCTCTTGGTTGGCTAAGACAAGATCGGTTATTTGGGTCTTTTGGGATATTAGCCCGTTTATGACCTCGGCCATGCGTGTGCGCCGCTGTACGGGCGTGTTAAACGTTCCGCCGTACCAGTACATCGCCATAAACTTGCCGAAAATCGTATCCCTTGAAAGCGGAAAACCGTTTTCGGGGTTGGCGATAAAGTAGCGTTTTCCGTTGGCCTCAAAGTCGCCTTTGAAAAAACCGTTTTCAGGGTTTCGGGGCAACCGCTTTGGTTTAGGTGCGCTGCCTGTTTCTATTCCTATTTTCATATTTTTTGTTCAAAAAAGGACGCCCACCAGATCGCGGTTCCGATGGTGCAAAGGTGCATGGGGATGGTGAATATTTGCGCCCCGGTGTCTCCATTGGTGCCATATAGGAAAAACCCGATCCATAGGGCGCTTTGTCCGGCAAGGCATATGGGGCATGAAACAAGTGCGTATGGTTTGCTCATTACGCCAAATCGTTTTTCGACAAGCGGCGGGATAAACCCAAGTATGTTTTGGTTGAAAGACATACTATAATGCAAGGCCCGCCCTACTTGCGCGAACAAAATACCAAGCAAGTTGACGGCGGCGGCAAAGGTCAGAAAAAAGGATATATCGAGAATTTTTTGCATTGATATTTAAATGATGGTGCATTTTATGGCGTTGGTGGGTTGGTATGTTGGTAGACAATTGGGGTCGTATGTCACCACTATGTCAAAGAGGATGCCGAAATATCCAAAAGGCCACATAAAAAGGCGCTGGTCATCTGCGAAAGTGTGCTGACCAAAGACGGCAACGGGGTTATCAAAATTGACCTGTGCGGCCTTTATGGTGGCGGTCGCTTTGTCGTTGGGCGCTGCGAGCGTCTTAACGCCCTCCATTGCGCCGCGTATGGTTTCGACTATCCCATATGGTATATGCCCCGGCACATGGCCAAATTGGGGGAGGTTGGCCCAATATGCGAAGGTAGCACCATATCGGACTGACTTTAGACGGGGCGCTTTGTCCGGTGCTGGTTGGAAGTTGGCCCCGGCAAAACGCCAATATGCCAAAGACTTTTTTTGACTGTCTGGGCAAAGTGCGGTATATGCCCCCGACTTAAAAACGTCGCTCTGGTTGTTGAATGTGACCGGGAACGACTGCCGTATGGGGTCGTCCTGCCCTTCAACGATGCGGGTTATGGACTGCGTTAGCCCTCCCAATGTTTCAATTAGTTGAGGGTCTAATCCTTTTAGGATAGGGTTTAGGGTGTCGTTTATGAGTTCGTTTAGCATGATAAAAGTCGGCTGATTACGTCCTTTGTGGTGTGACCGTCAAAGATAAAGAGGGCTTTTTCGGTTTCGTTTATCTTGAAATAATCCCAATATTTCATGGGGTAGTGAAACGAAATTTGGCCGTCTGGCAACATTGCCGAAACGATGAACCAATCACCCCCAAAGCAAAGTTCACCGTCGCAATGGCGTTTACTCTTGTGGGGCATTGAGTTATATTTGGCTGGCATGGTGTTGAAAAACGCCGCTGTCAAGGCCATACGAACCTCATACAGTTCGTTAAAGGTGTGGTATCCATCGGAAATTTCGCTGCGATACTCGCTTGGAATTTTTGATATGGTGTCCTTGATGCCTTTTAATGCCATTCTTATGGCCAATTCTTCCATTTTTTTTAAAATTTTAGGTTTTTGAGACGGTTCGCCGCGTATGCCCGTTTCACGGCGTCAATTTCGGCCTGTGAAGGTTCAAGTATATTTCGCCCTTCGCGTTCGCTGTTTTTTTCGAGCCTGTCTATGGCGGTGGGCGTTCGGCCCGCTATCCTGACAATGGTCGAACGCAATAGACGCCTTTGAACTTGGACGCCCGTGCCCCTCCACATGTCCCCGGTAAAGTAAAAATCGCGGTGGCGCGTTTGAAGGTTGGAGAAACGGCGAATGTCGGTATATGATAGGTTGCCTTTTGCGTTTCTGATCCGCGTGTTTGCTGTGCTGTTTCGGCCTTTACCGTACCAAAACCGCTTTGGTATTTGGCGGGTTGAGTATGGTGGGAACTTGCCGCCGCTTGCCGTCTCCCCCCTTTGGATAATTCGGTTTTGGATTTGGGCATAAAGATTTGACGCTGCCTGTACCGCGTCGCGTTCGCGGTTGGCGTTTAGGCTGTTGATCGCGTTCCTAATAGCGTTTGATAAATTTTTTATGCCTGACATTTGCCCCGCAAAGTTACGAAAAAGTTTTGAAACACAAAAAAATGCCTTGCGCGTACGAGGCGCAAGGCATTTATCTCATTATTGGACAAGAATAATGAGGTGTTTGGCTTTTCCGGTTTTGCAACCAGTATGCCATAAAAATTGGCTGAATACAACAAATTGAAGGAATTACGCCGCAAATGGCCGTAAATATCAATATGTATATAAATGATCTTTTTGATTTTTCAACCATCCGATCAACCAAGTAATTAACAGCGATCTAAGTAGATGGAAATGTCTTGCACAAATGTAGGCAAGCGACTACTAATTAGTTAGCCTCTACCGAATAAAATACCCGGCAGCGGCGTAATCGTTTAGGCTGTTGCAGCCTTTACCGCCCACATTGCAGCGGCTTCGTACTCCGTCTGTGCCAGCGAAGCCAGCCGCCCGTCCTTCGCTTTCAATTCCTCGCAAAGGTTGATGAGTTCGGCGGTTTTCTGCTTGATCTGGTCAACGACTGAATCGGCAGACGGATTGAATTTGGTGCGAACGCGCTGTTCGCCGATGGATTGACCTTCCATGTTTATAGAAATTTGTGTGAAAAAATCGTGTGAAGCGACTAACCCCGCTTGCCCGTACACCGACCGCTAAACGCGGCGCGGCGTACAAGCCGCAGATATGCGCAAAGGTACGCAGTTTATTTGAAACAAAAAAGCGCGTCCGATATTTAACCGGACGCGCAAGGCTAAAAGCCAACCGTAAACCCAATGCAAAGGTACAAAAAATTTTTGGGACATAAAAAAACCGTACTACTTTGCAGCGGTACGGCCCTTAATATGCAAAAAACAATTTTCTTCAATCCATTTTCATGGTGCGTCCTTCGTAGTATTCGTGACACACTATGCAATCAATTTCGCCTTTTGCGTTATCAAGTGATTGTATGGCCAATATGGCATACCACCAATCTCTTTTTCTTAATTCTTCGCAAATTGCGTATAGTTTGGCAAATAATTGCTCGATTTCTTCTTTTATGTTAATTTCCTTCTCGGTTCTGGCCAATCACAAAATACCGCCCTTGATTTCGCATGAGTGCGAGGCAAAATACC
>CAZWRN010000054.1:0-4234 GCA_964636275.1 uncultured Gammaproteobacteria bacterium | reverse complement strand
ACCATATATTTACATTAACATGTTTAATAATTAAGAGACAAGAAACAAGTTACAAATAATAACCAAGGCACAATTAATCAAGTATTCCAAACAATTTAATATTGATCCAATTATCTAAATGGTTTTTGTTTGTTACTTGTTTTTTGTATCTTGGTAATTATTATTGCAGCTGGCATTCAGTACAGCTCACGGTTGCTACTGGATCAAAAGTACAGATATTATTTTTTAATATACCGCTTTGGCAAAATTGTTTCCCAATCTTTTCCCCGATACTGCAGTATTGGAAAAATCCAGAGCAACTGGTAATTTGCGATTCAACAACTGATGGAAGATTTTTAGAGACTGTTACACTAGAATTTATCACCTGTTGCAACAGATCGTGATTGCTACCAGAAAGAACGAGATTGGAATCAGCCGTTGAATCTTTTTGAAAATCGATTGTGATGGCAGATGTACCTTCAGCTTTGGCTTTAAAATTGAGAGTAGCGAGTATTCCAATGCCAGAAAATCCTGAATTATTCACTGGGGTGGTGCCTGATATTTGGATAATACCCTGCTTAGGATCAACTTCGGCCACTGGAAACTCCGGAAAAATGGCCCCCAATTCAAAAAAATTAGTTTTGAGCGGCTCTAACACTGCCGGGTCGTATTTAATTATCACATCGACACCATCTGTCGGATTACCGGCTGTCACGGCTTTAATCACGACGGGAACTGTCTCACCAATCTGAATCTGTTCTTTTGCTGGTAATACAATCAGTTGCGGGACTACCGTATCGATCAAAGGAGGAGCTACGGCTGCCGAAGAGAGAGGAGCAGAGGAGAGGAGCTTAAAACCCCAGACAACCTCAGCGAGAATCACTATCACCAATCCTGCAATAAAAAAGAACGGTACTCTTTGCTTCCAGTTGGAGGCAGGCGGCGGCGTAGTGCTATTAATAACTTGCGGTGTTGGCTCCATAAAATTATAAAGTTCAAATTACAAATTATAAATTATAAAGTATAAAACCCATGAACTTAGAAAATAAGTTTTATAATTTATAATTTATAATTTATATTTCTCCTCTCATCATATCTTATTTAAAACATAAAAATGGCTGATCCCTGACCGGTGCTAAAATTTATACCATTATTGTAACTCGACCCACTGGTATTTCCCGGTTGATCATCTTTAGAATTAAAATCATATTTCATACACGCCCAGTCGATTGAATTGACTTTGCTATCCCGATTGAAATCAGCCGTAAGAACACCACTTGCAGAGCTGGATAAAACACGCCATTGTTTGACTAGTTCCGCCCGATCTAAACCATTAATTTGGCCATCAGGGGTAGAAGGAGCGATATCACCAACAGGCAGAATAAAAGGTTTCCCGTCTGAAGTATTTACGACAGTAGTCCCTTCTTGAGCAGTGATAATGGTGTTTCGCCTGAGTGTTTTGGGAGCCTTGGCGGTAATGATGTACTGCTGCCCAGTTTGGAGTTTGGTTTTAATTCCCTGGATCACTCCGTCTTTATCTATAGTAACTGTTTCTTCAACCTTCTTGTCTGGAGTATCAAGTGGAGCAATAGTTATTTTAACGTCTGCTACATCAAATTGTCCTGGTGCGCGGCAAAACACTCGAGCTCCCAATGAGACTGTCGAGGTATTAACCTGACAGCTCTGAGCCGTGCTTTGCAGTGAATCAGACCTTTTGACTACCACTGAATATTTTTGCCCGGTAGTGGGAGTAGCTGAACTACTCATCAAGCCAACTATAGTGGTTGCATCCCAGGACGCTACCTCTAAAGCCGACCCATTCGCTGTCAGACTGCCTTTTTCAGAGCCTAAATTGGCGCCACTAACTGTTATTTTAAGGTTTTTATTGCTGATATCCAGCGAACAGTTTAGGCCCAAAATTGTCGGGGTAGGAGCCAGCAGTTCAAAGCCTGGAACATGATCAGTAATTGACTGACCGGAAGGACTGATAAACTGGACCCACACCTCTTTAGTTCCTGGAATAGAGGAGACAGTAAAACTGGTTACAATCGGTGAAGTAGAGTAGCTAATCCATTGAGCTGAAGCTAAACCAGACTGGGTTTCAGCCAGACGATAACTGGTTGAAGCAGGCGCTGAGGCTACAGGGAAGGCAGAGGCTGAAGGAGTAGAAGTCTGAGCCTGAGCAACAAAATTCGAGATTAGATTAAACTCTGACCAGGCAACTGATCTGGCTGGTAATTGATTTAAGGTTGTTGGTTTGCTTGGCGCAGCTGGTATTGTTTGAAGTTTTTCTTTAATTGAACAATCTGGATTAGTGGCGGTAGGGCTTTCATCTTCAATCATAGCTGTCGATGTATTTCCTGGAGTACTATCCCAACGTGTTATTGACTGATCATAATAGGGAAACGCACCAGTATACACTTTGCTATTGTCACCACTAATTTGATTAGCGATATAAATACTGTCCTCACTATTAGCATCAACTATTGCATGTTCACCATTATTTTGGACAATGTTATTACACACAGCATTATTGGGAATAACTTTTTGAGCAATTGCAGTGATATTATTACGAGCCATTACACTAATACCTCTAAATCCGTTATTTGTTACTGAATTATTTAATATTTTATTCTGTGACACTGCACCGTCTTCATCCATCGATAAACTTATTGCCCCACCGCTTTTTAGATAATTATCTTCACCTGTTCCACTATTATTTCCGGTAAATGTATTTGCATCGACCACATTTTCACTACTAGGAGAATCTATCGCAACCCCATTTCCTTTGTTATTAACAATTTGAGAATTGCTTATTCTGACATTTTTAACCGTATCTGAACCTCCTGATGTAGCATTCTGTTGTTTATAGACCATCCATATTCCATGCCAACTAAAACCATCAACTTTAATTTTATAAAAAAGTCCACCATCTAATTGTCTTAATTTAATACCAACGCAACATTGCAAAACCCCTGATTCTTGCCCTAAACCTTTCAGAGTTAAATCACGAACAACAATATTTTTATGACCATAATTTGTATCATTTGCGAGAATACCATCTTCATTAGTAAGTAATGATGAGTCTAACTGTAAAATTGTTTGATCAATTCCATCTCCAAAAAGAGTTGTATTTGAAAACATGCGGATTTTTTCAGTTATTGTATAAGTTCCAGCTGGAAGATACACTGCACCACCCGCGTCTTTTATTTGATTTAAAGCAGCCTGAATAGCAGTTGAATTAAATTGATTTACGCGAAGAACTGGATCTCGAGGAGTAAATAATTTTGAAGTGGTATCTGAAGAAGGAGAGGCTGAAATAGTAGAAGTAGGGGAAGGGGTGATTGAGGCAGAACCAGAAGCAAAGGGATTGTAGAGCTTAAGAGGAATAGTATTGCAGATAGCGACTTTTTTGCCATTGATTGTTTGAATACAGGGTCCTTCAGCTAATGCAATCAGTTCACCAGCGGCATTGGAACGATAGGTCTGCTGTTGTTTTAGCAGATACAGCCCAATAGGGAGGGAGAGGGCGATAAAGACTAGTATCAATAGCGAAGCTAGATTGCGCCTGCTACGCAAAAATTCCCGGATTTGTTCCATTGAATATATCTTGGCTTAAATTGTGAAAATAGTCAATCGAGGGGATAATATTGTGCGACAACGACCAGATAAAATCAGATAGACCGGATAAATCAGATATATCAGAATATTAGTTGTTTTTCGGGAAAATTTTGGTAGTATGGCAAAATGATAAAAAATATCACCGATCTACTGATCTATAACAAGAGCCTTGAATTGCTTCCAAAATTGTATGGTTTACTTCAAAAACTGCCGAACTCGGAAACTTTTTTAGTAAATCAATCTAAGCGAGCTGGAGTTTCTATAGCTTCAAATATCGCTGAAGGTTTTTCCAAACGCATCTTTTATAAAGAATTTAAAAGGTACTTATTAATTGCTTTAGCTTCAACAGATGAATTACAGTCTCATCTCAGAATAATTGCTCTTATAAGGCCGGAATTAGCTCAAGAATCTGGAAAACTAATAGATTTGTACAAACAACTAGCCAAACAAATCAACAAGACTCATTCAATGTGGCAATTTATGCCTGAAACCCTCTCTGATTTATCTGAAGAGTTTTGCTCGCAAGCTCGCTTATTTCATCCGATTTATCTGTCTTATGCCTATATAGGCACAAAGCCCAAAATACCCCCTAAAACGGCTAGAAACAGGGGAGGAGCACTAGTTAGTCATTTGG
>CAZWRN010000053.1:0-4332 GCA_964636275.1 uncultured Gammaproteobacteria bacterium | reverse complement strand
AGTAAATCTGCTGCTTTAAAGAGAGAAATTGAAATTAAATCATGGAGTCGTCTAAAAAAAACTAAGAAACTAAAAATTCTCTTCTAAAATGAAAGTGAGATAAAACCTTGGTAGCCAATTGATCTGTATTTTCCCGGGCATCCAAAATCAGAGTCCCAGGCTCATCGACCGGATCAACACCTCTCAATACACGCTGGTAATCTTCCAGTGTCAGAATATTCGAATCTCCTCCCATCTGAATTCTTTTTTGAAGCCTTTCTACGACTTCTGATAAATCGTTAAGTTGCAACCAAACAGGGTAGAGCGAGGCATGATGGATATTAGCTAGTTGTTCAATATAGGCTCTAGATCGGCGTGTCCGGTATGTAGCACTAACAACTACTGATCGATTGTTGCCCAATATTTCTCTAACTCGTTGATACATAATTTCATAAGCTTTTTCCAACTGTTTTGATTCAGAATTGGCCTCCAAAACTGGATTTTTACCAAACAACTCCACTCGGACAGCATCAATGTCTAAATGAGGTATTCCGGTAGCATCACTTATACATGCGGCTAAAGTAGTTTTTCCGGCCAGCGGAAGACCCCCTACACGTAGTATTTTGGGTTTTTCAGGGCCATTTTGGGTGATTTTATATGACTTAAGTTCTGCGGACATTAATATATTATAGGATATTTAGAACAATAATTCAAATTTAATGGTTATAATTAAATATGCATTATTTTATCGTATTTTTATTTGAACTAGCCTTATTAGCTATTTTATCTCGCTATTCAAGCAGTTATTTTCTGCGGTTATTTCATTCGGTTACAGGTAGCGAGAAGTTGGCAGTTATTTTATTTTCAATCCTATTTTTTCCCGGGACTTTGATTCATGAACTAGCCCACTGGGTGATGGCGAAAATTCTTTTAGTACCAGCCTCAGGAATGGAATTTTTGCCCAAGCTGGAGGGGGATAGTATCAAACTAGGCAGTGTATCGATTGCTAAAACAGACCCTCTGCGCCGGTTGTTAATCGGAGTTGCACCAGTAATAGTTGGACTCACCATTTTGCTGGGGTTGCTCTGGAGCATTCAAAATTATTTTACCTATTTTAGTCTCTACCCCTGGTGGATTTGGTTGGGTATGGGGTATGTGGTGTTTGTGATCGGAAGCACGATGTTTTCCAGCCGAAAAGATTTAGAGGGTTCATTGGGGGTCATAATTAGCATCGGGCTTACTATCTTAGGTATCTATTTACTGGACTTTGGCTGGGTTTTAAACGCTTTATACCTCTGGTTGACCATAAATTTAAATGATTTTTTCTATCAGATCAGCGGGCTTTTGACAGTGCCTATTGGGATAGATCTGGCGGTAATAATTGTCGGACTTCTGTCCAGACAGAGGTTGGAAGCAGATTGATTTGACAAGACAATAAAAATTAGAAATAATAGATTAACACTGCCATGCCGGAAGATAAATCTATAGACTCTACTCCGTTTGTAAACTCTCAGGGTATGACCGAGACCCGCTTTGATGATTCAAAGCCTGTATCCTCAGGAAGTGCCAATCTTCAAGCCGATAAAAATCGAGTAAAAGGTTGGGTAAAAGGGATGTTTGAGCATTTTACCGGCACTCGAGATGCTCGAGATTTAGGCAGAGATGATAGCCGTAAAGAAGGGGATCCAGTGCTTACTACAGATATGGGTTTGATCGAAACAGGAGTTTCCTCAGCTCCGATAATCACAAACCCTTCATTAGACACCCCAACCATCTTTGAGCCAGTAAGAGCTAATAACACCGAAAAAGAGGATATGGCGGCGGCAATAGCACAGGGTCCAAATTCAGCCACTGAAGGCCGTGAAGCCCAGGTATCAGCTGAGGAAATGGCAAGAGCCAGTTCCAGACAAGAAGAAGAACAAAGACGGGCTGATGAAGCCAAAAAAAATGAGAGGGTAGCTGCTGACCAGACAGCCTATCAGGCTTTCCAAAATGATCAGCAAGATCTGCAACACAACTCGTTTAACCCCACCTCCTGGATGGAAAGAGAGGCTAGCGATACACGCAATCTCAAAAAAGGTGCCGCCGAGGCAGAAATAGCCGGCCGATTGGCAAATGGTCAGCTGGGGGGAGATGCTTTAAGAGGGGAATTATTTAAAACGGGTAATTATGAGGATCTTGAAGGTGTTGAGGCAGCAGCCCAAAGGATAGAAGAGCGAAACCAGAAAGATCAAAGATCAAAAGAACCGTTATTTGATGAGGATCTTTCTCCCACACCCCGACTGGAGACTTCAGATAGAAACTCCAGTGTGCAGGCCGCTGAAGAAGATGTTGCTGGCCATGTCAGAATTATTAAGCAAAATCAAGCTTGGGATGCCCAGGATGCAGTAGACGCCCAAAAAAATCGAAAAGCTGCGGGGGATAAGTGGATTGATGCCCATGGTGATAAACAAAGTGGTGATAGAATTTCTGAATCGGATAGAAATCAAAGTGTCTTAAATGCTGAAGAGGAAGTTGCCAGAAAAAAAAGGGTAGATGAATACAATCGCCAAAAAGCTGAAGTGGAAGCTGCTGAAGCTGAAAAAAATAGAGAGTCTGCTGGTCGATCATGGATTGACACTCATCGTGACAATGCCGCTTCCGAAAGAATTACATCTTCAGACCGTAATCTAAGTGTCCAAGCCGCTGAAAAAGAAGTCGATGACTTTTTTACCAAACAACGAAAAGCCCAGGAATCAAAAGATTATGACATCGGTGAAACAGGTAAAAGATGGTCGGCTTTAGATAATTTAAATCAGCCGACCACTAAGCCAATTCAGGTTGGTCATAATCAGAGTGTGCAGGCCGCTGAAGAAGATGTTGCTGGCCATGTCAGAATTATTAAGCAAAATCAAGCTTGGGATGCCCAGGATGCAGTAGACGCCCAAAAAAATCGAAAACAAGTCGGGGGACGTTGGTCAGCTTTAGAAAATGAACGTGCTTATCCCAGAAACATTGACGGTAGTTTAGTTAGGCCAACTGAAACGACGGTGGGGGGAGATGGGGATGATGCAAGAGATAGAATAATTGATGAACATGAAACGGGTGCTGATGAAATAGCAGAGCGGATTGATGCACCGATTGAAGACGGTGAGATAACAGTCATAAGAAGGCAGCCGCTATTTGCCGAGCCCGATACCGATCCTGAGACCACCACTCAGCGACAAAGACAAACTGAAAGAACCCAAAATACATCTTCGAGATGGAGGCGCCGACTGGCACTAGTTGGGATGGCTGCTTTGATGCTGTTTGCCAAAGACCGAGGTCCTGCCAATCCGCCAGCTCAACCTGGTCAGCCACCTGTCAATGAAGCGCCGTATGTCCCGATGCCGGAGATTGGAGGCAGAGTTGAATTTTCACCTTTGGACGCCTTGCCAAAAACATTGGCTAAATTCCCCACAGAAGGGCCTCAGGATGAAAATATTCCGACAACAAAAGCTGATTTAGGGGAATGGTTTAATGCTGAATGGGTCAAGCAGTATAAACAATCTCATCCAGGACAATTTAATGACAATGGCTTTGATATGAGAAACGCCTATGATATCAATTTGCTCAATCGCTTAAAACATAGCGAAAGTTATTTAAAAGCCCGAGATCTGTTCGGCGAATATGTCAAAACTCATGAAATTCGAAATGGAGATAACACTAGCACAGTAAATATTACTGAAGATGCTAGTGGTAAAGTAGAAAGCATGATAGTTTCTGTTCCAAAACAAGGCGGATATCAAGTACCAGATATTAAAGCTGTATATGATTTAGTAAATAAATAACATGGACCAAAAAATCGAACAATATTTGAATAATTTGGTGGATGAATGTATCAAATCAGCTAGCTTTTCCTCTTTATCAGAGGAGGAAAAAAGCCAAAAGCGGGAGCTGATTTCAGATGATTTCAATCAGATCGTGATGGACACCTTGCTTGGCTTTATGTCTAAAGATGAGCTGGATCAGCTAGAAAGTATCAATTTTGAAAGCGAAGAAGGGGTACAGAAGTTTGCGGAGGTCGCTTCCAAGCTGCCTTCGTATGTCTTTTTAGAGATTGGCGACAGACTTCGCCTAGAAGCCGAAGTCATCAAAAAAGACGGCTCCATACCTCAATAACCCAATTGCCTTTAAATCAGCCTCCTATTCTGATACAATTAGCCTCACATCTTAGTGTAAGCTTTTAATTATTAACTAAGTTAAAAGTCCAAGCTCGGGTTGGATGATTCGGTACAATTACTACATGGACTGAATCAGGACGGCAGAATCATCCATTCGGCAGGGTAGCTCAGTGGTAGAGCACAGCACTCATAACGCTGCGGTCATGGGTTC
>CAZWRN010000052.1:0-4560 GCA_964636275.1 uncultured Gammaproteobacteria bacterium | reverse complement strand
ATAAATCAGATGAGATCGGATAAATCAGATGAGATCGGATAAATCAGATGAGATCAGATAGATCAGATTGGTATATGACTAAAGAAGAAAAAGTAGAAGAGATAGTAAAAAGACTGATTAAAATTTTTCCCAATCCCCGAACTGCTTTAAATTGGAATACACCACTTGAACTTCTAGTAGCCACGATATTATCGGCACAATGTACTGATAAACTGGTAAATCAAGTTACTCCTGAACTTTTTAAGAAATACAAAACATCCCATGATTATGCTCAGGCTTCTGAAGAGGAGATTGATGGGTATATTTCCAAAGTCACTTTTCATCGTGGTAAAGCTAAAAATATTAAAGCTGCGGCTCAGCTGATAGTTGATCAATTCGATGGAGAAGTGCCTGAAAAAATGGCAGATTTGGTTACATTACCAGGTGTGGCTAGGAAAACTGCCAATGTGGTATTAGGAGATGCATTTAAGAAGTCTGAAGGAATAGTTGTTGATACCCATGTGATGAGAATGTCTCAAAATTTAGATTTGACAGATCAGACAAAGCCTGAAAAAATCGAAGCAGACCTGATGAAAATAGTCCCTAAAAAATACTGGATTATTTTCCCGCACCTGCTGATCTTGGCTGGTCGGGAGTTTTATCCGGCCCGACTCAAAGATTTGAATTCTGGTCCTCTCGATGGCTTGTTTATTAAATAAGTATTCATTATAAATAGCGTATGGCTGAGCGAAAGAAGTTTCCTGTTGTTAATTTTCGGAGTGTTGAACATCTTTTGGGACAAGTACGAGCCCAAAATTATGACCTTGCAGATATCCTCTTAAACTTTCCCCGGCCTTTTGGTATTTCACATGCTCCAGGTTTACGTCAGGGAATAGACCAATATCCGATGGCTCTCTGGGATGGGGATGAGGATGTAGTTTATCTGGGTGTAAATCACAATCCTTATAGTGAACCTACTATTCATGCGCCTCAGGGGTTATTTTATTTACAAAGGGGAATCCGTCGAATGTTATATGACCCACTAGCATCTATTCCGCTAAGGGATTCCTATCGCGGATTTTATCAAAATGACTTTGGAACAACTGCTGGTTTAACGGATTTAGTGGAAATGGTTATAGAGAAAGGAGTGACAATTCAACAAATAACATCAATTTACAGGATTCCAGGAGTTAAAGATTTTATGACTCCTCAAATGGTAAGACATGTTCGGCATGATGGATCTATAAATCATCCTTATCGGATTGAAGGAAAGCTAGATTTAGAAGCTGTCAGGCAACAAAAATTGCATGAAGTCAGGCCATTTACCTCCAGTCAAGAAGTAGAAGCACTTTTAAATAATCACGCATAAATAACGCAAAATATCGTGCATTACGCACGAATTATATATTTTGCGTTGCCTTTTACTACGTAAAGCGTTGCGCAAAAGATCGTGCAGTAGCCTCGTTTTTTGAGTAATAGTTTGAAGGTTGTGGAGGCCAGTATAGAAATAGTGGATGGGAAAAGTCACACTCTTGTCATCCTGAACTCGTTTCAGGATCTTCCAACGTTATTTAAATATAATTGTTAATGATTATTATAATAGTTAGTTAATCCATTTAGGTGGAAGATGCCGAAATGAATAAATTCTCTTCCAGATAAGTTCGGCATGACAGGTGAGAAATTAGGCCAATGTGTAGTAACTCGCTGGGCCTTTGCCTTCCATTTTGATTAGTTTTTTCTCAACTAAGTTTTTAAGTTTCAATTGAGCAGTACGTTTGGCAATTTTGAGGATCTCTTCGACATCCCGGCTGGTGATCTGACCAGTGGTCGAGAGGAAATCCATGATCTGAATTTCATCTTTATCGAGGAAAACCTGTGACTGAGCGTCAGTTTTATTAAATCCAACCGATTTGATCCCATCTCGAACCTTTCGCGCCTCAACAAGAAATCCTAGAACAAAGTAATCTAGCCAATTGGTCATATCCTGGCCTTCGTGATATTTGTTTCCCTGAATTTCATTTTCAGCGTTGTAGTATTCTTGGCGGTCAGTATTGTAAAAATCTTCCAGCACAATGATTTTGCGAAAATCCCAACCAGCTTTATATAAAATGTATTGGGTTAGTAAGCGGGTGATTCGTCCGTTCCCATCTGGAAAAGGGTGGATGGAGACAAATTGCAGATGAAAGATCCCGGCCCGGATGATAGGGTGCAGTTTTTCTTTTTCTGCATGATGTAACCAGGTTAAAAGTTCGTTGATCAGAAATAAAACTTTGTCAGCCGGCGGTCCTTCATAACGAAGTTGCTCCCTGCCATCTCCGAGATCATCAACTACATAGATTGAGCCTGTCCGACAGTTACCTTGTTTTTCCTCGGGTAGCAAGCCTTTCATCAAAATCTTATGCAAGTCCATGATTTTTTTAATAGTCAGATGTCCCTCTTCTTCTGCCATCTTTTCTACCTCTTTGATCGCTTCCTGATAATTTTTAACTTCCTGAATACTGCGCTGATCTGCAGAGACCGACATACCGGATAAGACTTTGTCGACCTGAAATTCCGCCAATTTATTGCCTTCAATCGAGGTCGAGGTGTGTACCATGCGAATCATCGCCTGACGTTTGAGCTGGGCTTCATTTAGAGGTAAAACTCGTGATGATTCGACCATGGTTTTGATACCAGAGATTTCACCAATGGCGTTTAGGATGTCTGGGGTAATGGTAAAGACTGGTTTATACATGGTATGTGAAACGCAACAAGCAAAAGGCAAAACGAGAAATTTCGTGTTGCATATTGCGTGTCACGTATTGCTATATTATAACATAATTGCGCAATAATCGCGCAAATTATCGTGCATGGCTTACTCATGACACTTGATACTTGACTCTTGATACTTACTTTACTATAGTAATTTTCCATGGACGATACAACACCTGACTCAGCTGTAGATACTACCTCTAATGCCGCTTCCGCCCCTGTTCAAAGTCAGTCTGAAGTGCTGATGAATATGGAAGGGCTGATCCGCAACCATCTGTCGGCTTTACGCAAACTGCAAGAGGAGCTCACCAAGCAAAAAGAGATGCTGGATGATATTTTGGCCAATGATCCGACCTATCAGGAACATTTAAATGCTGCCAATGAAGCAGCAAAGACAAAAACAGCCACTAAAGCTCAAGTTTTAAAGCAACCTCAAGCTGCAGATCTGGATAAAAAAATCAAAGATATTAAAGTTGAGATGAAAGAAAATCAGGGCTCTTTGTCCGATTATTTATCCGAATATAGCCGATTGTCAGGTCTGACTGAGATTGAAGACGATGAAGGCAATATGATGCAGATCTCCTTTAGCGCCAAGCTGATCAAGCGCTAGTTTTGTTCTCTACATTGTCATTCTGGCCACATCTATCTATAAGCTTTCCCGCTAGTAATAATCAGTCCAGAATCAAACCAAAAACCAAGTTAGATTCTGGACAATTTATCCATAATGGTTATCCCAATAATTGTTGAAGCCAGAATGACATAAGAATCTTACTTTACAATCCCTAAACTGAGGCATATACTTAAGTTATATGGGGGAAGATATCAAAGCCCAACAGCCTGATCACCACAATAGTTCGGAAAGACGTCGACAGTTTTTTAAATCTTTTGAAGCCAAATCTTTAAAATCCCGCTCATTTTTGACCCAGGTAGCTGATGATTTAACCGAGGCTTTTGGATCTACAACCTTTTTGTTTTTGAATGCACTATTTTTTATTGCCTGGATTATTTTAAACGCTGGTATTATTCCAGATTTGCCAGCATTTGATCCTTTTCCTTACGGATTGTTAACCATGGCGGTGTCTTTGGAGGCAATATTTTTGTCAATATTTGTCTTGGTATCTCAAAACAGATCGTCTTATATTAGTTCGATCAGAGAAGAGGTGCACCTGCGAGTAAATTTAATAGCCGAAGAAGAAATAACCAAAGTATTAGAAGTGTTGGCAGAAATTAGACAGGAATTGGGGATAAAAAAGCGGGATGAAGAGTTGGAGGAGATGTTGAGGCGGATTGATACCAACTATATTGAACGTTCAATATTAGAACAGATCAATCGAGCTAAACCATCTTTAGCACAGGAGCTCGCCAATAAATTTCCTGAAGTGATTAAAGCCCCATTTCATAATGGTGAAAGTAAAAAAGAGTAAGTATTAACTTTTTTTAGGCTGCCATTTCCAGTAGACAACTCCGGCTGCCACAAAGAAAAAGAGTCCCATCAAACGGTGAATCGTATGATTGTAGAGGCCAAAATATTCATGACTGAAAGGCATGGGAGGATAGTGATCTACCAGCCAATAAATTCCCAATAAAACTAGAATTATAACAGCAAATAACTTCATATATTAATTTTACTCTTTATTTAAAAGTAATCAATGAGGAAGAACTTTCCAATTGAGCTCATTTCTGATAAAATTCCTATCAGCTATGCGGGATCGTTTAATGGTAAGAAAATCTTTCCATTAACCAATCCCTTCATTACATTGCGGGATCGTTTAATGGTAGGACAACAGACTTTGGATCTGTTTATCTAGGTTCGATTCCTAGTCCCGCAAC
>CAZWRN010000051.1:0-4627 GCA_964636275.1 uncultured Gammaproteobacteria bacterium | reverse complement strand
CACGTTATAGTCAGAGAGAAGATAGTGCAACTGATCGCAGGATAATATGTCTTTCGATTACTCAGGAAGGAGCAAGACAAATGGAAGTATTTAAAAACCAATTAGAGAAAAATCATTTTAAAGTTTTATCAGCTATTCCGGAAAATGATCTTAAGGAATTAGTCCGCATTTTTACCAACATTTTAGAAGCTCAAAATCAGAAATAATATGAAGATTCCTAAAATATATCCAATAATAGTTCTAATAATAGTCTTGGCGGTTGGATTCAAAACTATTGTATTGAGTAGACCAGATACTCGTCTTTTATACACGACGCAAAAGGAAACATTTCTTGAAACTATTCAAGTAAGTGGTATTTACCATAAAACGGCAACTGAAACGGAAAAAGCAACTACTTATGCGACATACCAAAGTGCGCTTAGCTCGCTTGTCACAGCTAGACAAAATAAAGATGCGGCAGATGCCACGATGTGGTTGAAAAGACAAACAGTAATTGATGCCGAGAACGTCGTCAATTACAAAAATGACAACACAACTAATCCTGCTACCAATAAAGATTACACCACTCTAGAAAAACTAAGTATTGATTCAGAACTTGTTCAAGCAGAGAAGGATTTTCGGTCTACAGAAACTAAATATAAAGAGGCAAATATATCTATTGTCGCTGCTCAAGCACAAGTAAGCCTAGCCAAGATTGCCTATGAAGATACGTTAGAAAACGAGCCATTACTAACGGTATTTGTAAATGAAATTTATGCTTCAAAAGTTTCAGTCGGACAAAAGGTAAATGTCACTTTTGATGCACTGAAAGATGAGATTTTTTCTGGAAAGATTGCTTACATTGATTCAGTAGGAACCGTTACTAGTGGAGTTACCACTTTTGAAGCAAAAATTGAAATTATTGATTTGCCAACTGAGATCAAACCCAATATGACAGCGATTGCTACGATTGAGTTAATTCGTAAAGAAAATACAATCGCCGTCCCTATAAGTGCGATAGTTTATCGAGATGGAAAAACCTACGTCCAAAAAGCAATTAGTGACGATGGAGCTCTAACTCCGGTGGAATTGGGAGAAAAGGGATTTGCTAAAGTGGAAATAGTATCCGGTTTGGATAGTAAAACAGAAGTGTTGGTAAGACCAAACAGTAAAAGTTTATGAAAATGCGAACCAGTTTTAGTAAACTTAAAAAAGATCTGACAGTAGGGAAATTTTTAGCAGTTCGTGAGCTAAAGCGTAATAATCCTTGGTCAACAGCGCTTATTATCTTTGTGATGTCTCTGACCTTCTTCAATATGGTTTTAATGGGAGGTATACTCATTGGTTTAGCTGACGGGATGATGAACTCGTTTAAAACGTATTACTCTTCAGACATTTTAATCAAGCCAGTCAGTCAGAATACCTCAATATCTCAAGCCAGCATATTGGACTCTGTTATTAAAAGCTTACCTTCATACAAGGCTTTATCAAAACGATACACCATGGCGGCAATCTTAGAGAACGAAAGTAAAGTAAAAATTAAAGATACGGAAATTGGCCAACGGGTAAGTGGCACTTTGGTGGGGATTAATCCGAACGAAGAGGATGCAGTTACCGGATTATCCTCTCAATTAATTTCTGGGGAATTTTTGAGCGACTATGACACTGAGGGAATTATCATAGGCAAAAGTTTGTTAGCTGAATACTCCAAAGGTTCTTCAACTGAATCACGCCTAGAAGGAGTGGTCGTTGGTTCTAGATTAAAACTGATGATCGGCAAAACGGAGGCAGATGTTTCTGTCAAAGGTATCATTGATACCGGAAATAGCACTGTGGACAGTCGCATATTTATACTTGAGAGCACTATGCGGGCACTAACAAATAATCAAAGTCTTAATGTCAACGAAATAGCTATATTACTGAATCAGGGTTCCGACAATAAAGAAGCCAAGGGTTATATAGTAGAAAATTTCTCTTATAACACCGACATTATTGTAGAAACAGCTGAGGAAACCTTGCCAAAGGCCATTTTAGATATGAAAAAAACGTTTTCAATGCTCGGTAATATTGTAGGAGTAATTTCGTTGATTGTCGGAGCAATCACGATTTTTATCGTAATTTTTGTTAATGCCATCACCAGAAGAAAATACATCGGCATAATGAAGGGAATTGGGATATCCGCTCGTGCAATTGAGATTTCGTATGTCATTCAATCTTTATTTTATGCACTCACTGGAATATTATTTTCCAGCCTTATTATTATTTGGTTTCTTGCCCCTTGGTTCGATCTCCATCCTTTACAATTTCCAGTCACTGAAGGGAAATTAGCGATCACCACAAACGGTCTTATCATTCGCGGCCTTATCCTGACTATTACCGCTTTTGTCTCTGGTTATGTTCCGGCCTGGATGGTGACCAAACAAAATACATTAGACGCAATTTTGGGTAGATAAAAATATGATAAAAGCAAATAACCTGACAAAAATATTTACCATCGGTGACAACACGCTTACTGCGTTAAAGAAAATCAGCTTTTCAGTGCCACCTGGCCAGTTTCTCGCCATCACTGGCATGTCTGGATCAGGCAAAAGCACACTTTTATATCAACTTAGCTTGTTAGATAATCCCAATCAGGGCACTATCTTGATTGAAAACGTCGATACATCCCTTTTAACAAGTGAAGAAAGAGTCTCCTTTAGATTGAAAAATTTAGGTTACATCTTTCAAGACTATGCCATCCTACCCATGCTTACAGCGAAGGAAAATGTCATGATGCCACTTCTCATGCAAGGTGTTGATGAAAACATTGCTCAAAAAAAGGCAGAAGAAGCACTTTCCAAAGTCGACCTTCAAGATAGACTAGACAACCTGCCAAGCCAGCTTTCTGGAGGTCAACAGCAACGGGTTAGTATCGCTCGCTCAATAGTTCATAATCCAAAAATTCTTTTTGCCGATGAACCAACCGCCAATTTAGACACAGAGTCATCAGAAAAAGTATTGGATATTTTCTTGAATCTGCATAAGCAAGGCCAAACGATTATTATGGTTACTCATGAACCAGAGTATGCTAAATTAGCCGAGCGGAATATTGAACTCAGAGATGGATCCATAATAAACGAGACAATCCAAAAACATGGTAAATAAAATACATTTACCATCTCCTAATTCCCATAACAAAACAATGAATTCTAAGTAAATAGTTGAAACAATTCTTTATGTAGAGTGTTTAATTGTCTATTTAGATGTTTGACATAGAAATATCTATTCACCATGGGGAACATGATTTTTTGAGGCATTCAAAATATCCTAATATGTCAGACTAAGTCAGCCAGAAAAAAGCTGAGATTGCCCCAGCCTTTTTTATGGGTGAGCGACCCGGGATTTGAACCCGGAACCGATTCCTTAAGAGGGAATTGCTCTACCATTGAGCTAGTCGCCCGAAAATCTAATAAAAGCGAAATGGCAAGGTTTCCTTACCATTGAGCTAGTCGCCCATTCGTCATTTCATTCCTCAGGGCAGGCCCACTTTCTATCTCTTCATTCCTCAGGGCAGCCCATTTTCATTACTTTCCTTCTCAACACAAGTCCATTTCTAGATATTGCGCTTGCACTGAGTTTAGAAATGCGCGCCCGAAGGGAGTCGAACCCCCAACCGCCTGATCCGAAGTCAAGTGCTCTATCCATTGAGCTACGGGCGCATACGCTCACCTTCAAGCATAAATTAGTCTTATAGATTTTATCAAATTGGGGTATGGCAAGCAATTGTTTTACTTTCCGTTTCCGTTTTTGGGAGCTTCGCGGTGGAGTTTTTCCATGCTTCCTACTTTATCAGTTATAAGCTTTATGGCAGCTTTAATTTGGTCAAGATCTCTTTGAATATCCTCAACTTCCTCTTCCTGCTCTTGTTCTTCTTGTTCTTCTTCAAGTTCACGATACTCTTCAACCAATTCCTGCCTGTTTTGGGCTATAAGAATGAATGTTGAAAGGAAAATTGCTTCAAGTGATACAATCATAGTTAAGAGTCCATAGGGGAATGGATCAAAAGGGTAAATGTATGGTTCTAGCATTCCTTGGTTTACGACAATCCAAAGGGTAAACCAAACCACATGAAAGTACACAAAATAAATACTTCCAGAAAAGTTTGTAATCCAATCAGCGAGTTTTCCTTCTGCGGAGTGTATTTCACGGCGTAAACTTTTTTGTTGTGATGCAAGCAATTTTTTATTTGTTGTTTCGTTTAATTTATGATCCATATAGAAATTTTCCTCTTTATACGTAGCTCTGTCAAGGCTTAAATTGATAAATCAGTAAAAATTGATGCACTATATAGGATCCTGAGGTTTAATATAATCACTGTAAAAACTTTTATCCCCAAAAAACCCATTTGGTTTAGTTTCAAGTGCAGGCGTTTTTAAAACATATCCCCGTCGTACAGTTCCATGACCAAATCGTGTGTTTATGCTGTCCACTGCCTTTGTAATAAGATGCGTTTTAGGATTTTCAAACATATGAATGGTTGCATACTTTTCATCTATTAAATTTCCTGTCCAGATGCTTATTTGTCTAACCATTCCATCCCATTTCCATTCCTTCAGAAGTATTTGAATCACTTCGTAGATATCATCTCCGGAGTCAGTATAAGTTCCTA
>CAZWRN010000050.1:0-4761 GCA_964636275.1 uncultured Gammaproteobacteria bacterium | reverse complement strand
GCTATCAGCTATCAGCTATCAGCTATCAGCTATCAGCTATCAGCTATCAGCTAAATCAGCTATAATTTAAGCATGATTTGGTATAGCGGTCTATTTATCTGTGCTGTAATTTCGTTTCTACTTGCCTGGCGATCTATGAGGGATTTTCAAGAAGATCCAGAGGTAAAAATTACTGACTATGGCATCTTTCTTATTAGACATCCGGATGCATTAAACCAGCCAATTTTTGAAAAATTAATACTTTCATTAAAAGGTTACATTTGTTCTTTGGAAAAGATTCAAAAAGGTTCAAGCCAGGCTATAGTCGGTTACTTCCCTCATTTTGTAGTGTCACAGTTTCCTTCACTTGGACTGATTGAAATTGAGGACTATATTCTGGGCAGGGGAAAAATTCAAGCAGATCCATTTATTTTATCCCGTCAGATTACTATAGACGACAGCTTTGCCTGGAAATTGCAGCCAAAAAAAAAGGGTGGTGGAAATGAATTATCCAGACAACCTTTGAAAATAGATTTAACAGATGAGCAGTATACTGCCTGGCAGGTAGTATTTACTCCATTTGAAGCGAATGTTCAGATCACACCACGGGTGATAGTCAGAGAACGAGATCCGCAGCAGAAAATAGAACTGATTAAAAAAGTTAAAGCTGCCATTGAAAGCAAGACATCGTTAACCAGCGGAACATCCCTGATGCATAGTGGGGTATATGAAGACTATAAAAAACGGACTTTAATACCTAAACAAGTTCAATCATGGATTATTGATGGAGAAAATTTAAAAAAGTTTATTTTGGATTAGACTTAGGTCAGTTGCTCTTCTGGGCCTGGCTCTTCAGTGTCAGATGTTGAGTCTTCACCCATTAATGGGATGTTATCCGATGAATACGTCATTAGTTTGGCATCTTGTAGGAAAGATGCCTGATTTTTAAACTTCTTCGAACGAAATGTCTCACGGACCAGTACTGTCACGGCATTGGATTTGACAGCTTTGACAATGACCTGGTATTTGTTGCCGCCTTCTAACAGTCTCATCAGATGATAAGCCGAATCATCTGGAAAAGCTCCGATATAAACACCGAACCCGTCAGTTACAGAGATGCCCTTTTTTTTCAAATTTAAATTAACCATCGATCCAGGGGATAAAGCTACCAATTTTTGAGGTTCGGCTACTTTAACTAGTGAAACCAAAGTAGTTATTCCTGGTTCTTCATAAAAAAGTGATGCTGACAACATCGTTGCATTTGAACCATTTTTGAGCTGACTATCTTTTTTGATTGCACCTACTTTTTTAAGATTCTTTTGGGCGATCGCATTGTAGGGATCGATTTCCAGGACCTGATTGTAGATTTTTTTACATTCGGCATATTTTCCCAGCTCAAACTGGGCTTTGGCCAAACGGTTGAGATACTGAGTGTTTTTGGGATCACTTTCTAAAAGCTGAGTGTTTAGTTTCTCAGCTTCCTCCCAGCGGCAATTTAGGGCTAAATCAATTGCTTGTTGATTTAAAGCTTCCACAGAAAAATCATTGTTCATAGCCGAGAAAGTATAAAGAAAACAAATATCCAATGTCAAATGCCAAAGTAGTGAATTTTAAATTCTAATATCTAAGTTCTAAATTCTAGATAAGAACCAAAATGGGAAATTCAAATATCTAAAAATTTGGATTTAAATGTTTGAATTTGTCTAGAGTTTAGGATTTCGATATTAGAGTTTATATTGTATACTACACATCTATGTCAGGACACAGTAAATGGTCAACGATCAAAAGACAAAAAGGGGCGGCCGATCAAAAACGTGGCATGACGTTTACAAAAATTGCTAATATTATCGCTCTATCTGCCAAAGAAGGTGGCAATGACGATCCAAATTCCAATCCACGCCTTCGAATAGCCTTAGATCAGGCTAGAAGTGTCAATATGCCCAAAGAAAATATTCAGCGGGCGATTGATCGGGGATTGGGTAGGCTGCCTGGCCAAACATTTGAAGAGGTCCATTTTGAAGGGTTTGGCCCAGGGAAAGTCGCCTTTATCGTAACAGGAGTAACAGACAATAAAAATCGCACCCTGGCTGAGGTGCGCAATTTGTTTGACCGCAGCGGGGGAGCACTTGGGTCTACCGGCAGTGTGGGGTATATGTTTGAGAAAAAAGGGCTGATTAGAGTCAGATCAAAAGGCAATGATCCAGAAGAGGAAGAATTAGAGTTGATAGATACCGGAGCAGAGGATCTGGAACCATTAGAATCTGATGAGGAGAAAAAGTATCTGATATATACCGATCCAGTAATGACTGCTCAGGTGAGTAAAAATATTACTCAATCCGGTTTTGATGTTGAGTCGATGGAAATTATGTATAGACCCACCATTACTACCAAAATCACTGATAAAGAAACTGCTGAGAAAGTATTAAATTTTAGTGAAAAACTAGAAGATCATGATGATATCCAGACCGTTTCAAGTAACTTTGATATTGCCGATGAGATAGCCAGTCAGCTATAAATTTCTAATTACTAATTTCTAATTTCTAAACAATGATCAAAATTGTAATATCAAAATTTTGGGAATTAAATAATTGGGATTTATTTAGAGCACTTAGATATTAGAAATTAGTAATTTTCTATCTGCTATAATGTTTCTTCATGATTATTTTAGGCATCGATCCAGGGACAGCAACTACTGGTTATGGTCTTATTCGTGTCCCAGATGATATTTTAGGTAGAGAGTTTAATTACGATATTGAGCTGATTGATTACGGTTATATTGCCACCCCTAAAGAAGAAATAATGGAAAACCGGCTAGTGATGCTGCACCATGAGTTAGAGGGAATAATCTCCCGGCATCAGCCGGATATGATCTCCATTGAAATGTTATTTTTCGGTGCCAATACCAAAACAGCTATCTCTGTTGGACAGGCGAGGGGAGTGATCCTACTTTCTGCTGGGATGCATCGGATACCGGTCGAAAACTATAGCGGTTTATCAGTCAAATTAATGGTAGCAGGTAGTGGTAAAGCTGATAAAAAAATGGTTCATGAGGGTGTCCGTAATTTTTTGGGTCGGGATGGTGAGAAAGCCCGTCAGCTGTTTTCACCTAAAGTTGGGACTGGCAGAAAAACTAAATTCAATGATGATGCAACTGATGCAGTTGCTATCGCTATCTGTCATGTGCTAAAAATGGCTGCGAAGTAATAGCTATATGAAAAATCTTTTGCTCATTTTTGATTCACTCCTGAGTAAACGTCAGAAAATTATAATCTCAACCATTATTATTTTTTTGGGTTTTTTGATCGTAACCCACCAAAATGTCGCCTTATTTAGAAAATACCATTATATAGCTATATTAGCAGGGGTAAGTTATCTATTGTGTTTGTGGTCACTGCTAAAAGGGATGAATAAAACCAAAGCAGTGATGGTTTTTATTTTGCCGATCTATTTTATTATCTCGATGATCGGATTTTACTTTTTATTCCAGCAAATTCGTTGGCTAACAAGAATTCCCGTAGCTATTTTTTTTGGTCTGGCGTTTTACTGTTTATTGCTGGCTCAAAACGTCTTTCATGTCGCATCTGACCGAGCCATTCCTCTATATAGGGCTGCCACAACAGCCAATTTTGTCTACAGTATTTTTACCCTAATATTGCTGCACAGCATAATTTTTTCATTTAACTTGCCCTTTTATTGGAACGGTGTACTTTTCTTTAGTTTATCTCTGCCAATTATCATGCAGAGTTTGTGGGTAGTTAAAATAGGACCCCTTTCTAGCCATGTAGTAGTTTATTCGGCCGCAATTTCACTCATCCTGGCTGAAGCGGGGATAGCCCTGTCATTTTGGTCAGCCTCACCGCTGGTGTTGTCGCTTTTTCTCAATTCCATCTCATATGCGCTACTCGGAATAGTGCTTGATTTACTAAAAGAGCGGACATCTAAACGGGTAATTATCGAGTATTCAAGCGTTGGGGGAATACTATTTAGCATAATTTTATTTATTACAACGCTATTTACCTAGGGGAGAAGTGGAGAGAGTGAATGTCAAATGTCTAATGTCTAATGTCCAATCAGTGTGGAGTTAATCATAAATAATAATTGGGCATTCAAAATTAGACATTGGTAGTATTTGACATTCCTATTGGTGGGGAAGAGGAGTAGGGTGATATAGTCTGATATATTTGTGAAAAAACGTGGAAAGAAAAACTATGAGCTCTTTCAAATACAAAATACATACCAATCTAATTTAAAACAGCTTGTAATAGTTACGCAGCAATTTAGATCGCTGTCAAATAGCGCTTCACTATGTATGCAAAGTCGTTCTAGTTATAGAAAAAGTTTCATGCGTGAAAAGATTGCAGCTCTGTTAGTGGATGGAATATGAATCTGGAAGAATTTAATATTGAGGCTAAACTGGGAGCTGAGAACGATATAGCTGCAATTCTTTAGGCCTGTTTATGCCTGTATACTCCTAGCTTAGACTCGATCTATCATTCTCTAGCCTTGATGTCGCACAATGATACTTATACGACGTCGTAGGTATGGGTATCCAGGGGAGGCCCTTCAGGCACAAAAATACGCGTCATTAGTAATGCCTAGGCAGCCAATTTGGAATCACCATTTTTACGGCCTTTTTTGACAAATTTTGACAATTTTTTTTATTCCGATTTATCCGATTTATCTGATTTATCCGATGATAGATTAGGTTCTTACAAAGACCCAAATATCCAAATGACTAACTAGTGCTCCTCCCCTGTTTCTAGCCGTTTTAGGGGGTATTTT
>CAZWRN010000049.1:0-4866 GCA_964636275.1 uncultured Gammaproteobacteria bacterium | reverse complement strand
CAATTTTTGCGATTGTAGGTGAAGAGTTGGGGTTTATCGGCAGTGCGTTTTTAATAGGAATGTTTATTTTATTACTATATAAATGTTCTAAAATAGTTGAGCAAACTAATGATGGGTTTGGTAAATTATTGGCTTTTGGATTGACATCCTGGATTGCTACTCAGACTATTATTAATCTTGCTGCGATGGTCTCTTTGATCCCTCTGACTGGTGTGCCGTTGCCGTTTATTTCCTATGGCGGATCTGCTTTGCTGGTCAATTTGGTAGCAATTGGCATTTTGCTGAATATCTCCCGCAGTAAACATGTGCTTTAAAGAATACTGAGAAATTAATTAACTAATTAACTAATTAACTAATCTTCTTCTTCAAGCGTATAATATACTAACCTTATGAAGGTACTTATAACTGGCACTCATTTTACTCCTGCCCAGGCCTTGATAGAAAATTTACAAAATACAGCAGTTGAGATGGTCTATATTGGCCGGAAAACGACCCGTGAAGGGGATAAGACTGATTCAGTTGAATCTCAGGTTCTTCCTCAGCTGGGAGTCAAATATGTCCCTTTAGTTTCAGGTCGTTTATCTCGTAACTTTTCCATCTGGACGCTCCTTTCTTTATTAAAATTACCAATTGGTTTTGTGCAAAGCTTTTGGCTTTTGGTGAGAGAGTCACCTGATGTGATTGTGTCGTTTGGTGGCTATTTAGCTTTTCCGATCGTCTTTTGGGGATGGTGGTTGTCGATTCCAATTGTCATACATGAGCAAACTTTACGTTTGGGTTTGGCCAATTGGCTGAGTCTGCCTTTTGCTACCAAGATCGCTTTAGCTTTTCCGATCAAGTCGCTTAAAAATGACGCTAGGGTTGAGGTGACCGGTAATCCGATCCGTCAGGCTATTTTGGCTGAGGACAAAGTGAGTAAAGATTTTGAGACCTTTCTGAAAAAAGATCAGGCATTACCTTTACTGGTGATTTTAGGTGGTAATCAAGGGTCTCATTTTATCAACCGTTTGGTTGGGAAAAATTTAGCTGATCTGACGAAACTTTACCGAATTGTTCATCAAACTGGTGATTCCAAGTTGAATGACTATGACTATTTGTTGGATGAAAAAGCAAAATTATCCGATCAAAGCCGTTTTTTTGTCTCTAAATGGTACGACAGCCAAGACTTGGCAGCAGTGGTAGCCAAAGCCGATCTGGTTATTACTCGGGGTGGTATGAATACTTTATATGAATTAGCTCTAAAAAAGAAACCAGCACTGGTCATACCTATTCCCGTATCGGTGCAAACTGAACAACTTCAGAATGCTAAATTTTTCCAGAAAGTAAAGCTGGGTGATTATCTGACTCAGGGTGAGATTACTGAGCAGGTTTTCTTTCATCGGATCTCGTCAATGCTGAAAGCTCCTGAACGCTTTTCAGGGAGTATGGAAAGTCAGCAATTATTTGTAGCAGATGGGGCTGCCAGATTGGCTCAGGTAGTGCTGGCAACTCAGTATTAATATGTTTAGACGTCGTCCTCGTGTTTCAAGATCCGGCAATGATAAAAAAACCGGTCTATTTCGTCTGCGAACCCTGAAAATTTTGGGTATTTTTTTGGCGATTATTGGAGTAGTGGTTTTAAGTTGGTGGTTTTTTACTCAGGTAAAGACTGATTTTTCGATCAAACTTGATGATCTAGGCTGTGCCAATGAGTCTCAAATCAAGCAGTCTTTAGAAAGGCAGCGAATTAAATTTTACTGGCTGCAGTCTCAGGAGATCGATAAAAAACTGAGATCTGAATTTCCCTGTATCAATGAATCCCGGATAGAACGTCAGTTTCCCAAAGGAGTAGCTATACACCTGTCGGGACGAAAGCCGTTAGCTGTTTTTCGGGTGACTAAAAAAACCACTCCCTCACCGTTACCAATTGAGGTGCTGGAAGCAACCCCATCGACTTCGGAGGCGAGACCTTCGCCTTCTCCCAGCCCATCGCCTCAGGTGATAGTTACTTTTGGTGAGACTTTTTTAATTGATGGTAAAGGGGTAGGTTTTGCCAAAGGCTATCGGGATGATTTACCGCTGGTAAATTATCTGGTTGATCGGTTTGACATTGGTGATAATATAGGGGCAGATTCTATCGCTCAGATCTTAGCAACGATCGATTTTTTTCAAAAACAGGCGATGCCAATAGAATCAATTGAGCTGGATCATGATAAACTGACGATCAAAACCGCTGAAGAGGTAATTTTCTCGGTTAGTCAGAGTTTGGAGCGTCAAACCGCATCTTTACAACTAATCTGGAAGCAAGCTAAAATGAATTCAAAATCGGTCGTGAAAATTGATCTGCGTTTTGACAAGCCAGTTGTCATTTACGCACCTGAAAAGCGCTGAACATCTTGTTCATGCAATTTTTTCACAGACACAGTACAATATAAGATGAATATAAATTCCAAATCTCAAATGACAAGTACCAAACAAATTGCAAATTCAAAATTTTAATTTCCAAACTGTTTTGAATTTGATGTTTAAATATTTGGATTTGTTTGAAATTTGATATTTGGAACTTGTCATTTAATAAAATTATGCCAAAAGACAAAATTATCTGCGGAATAGATGTTGGATCATCAAAAATAGCCACTTTAATCTCTTCAGTCAGTGAAGATGGTCGAATCAATCTAATTGGTGTTTCAGCCGCTCCTTCTAAAGGAGTTAAAAAGGGTCAGATTGTTGATATTGAAGCTGCGGTTGAAGCAATTACCGAGAGTGTTGAGAGTGCAGAGCGGATGGCCGGTGTGTCTATTCAAAACGCTTTTGTTAGTTTAGGTGGACCTCAGATTGAGAGTATTAATTCCCATGCAGTAGTTGCTGTTGCTGAACCAGATGGAGAGATCAAGCCAAATGATATAGCCCGGGTAAATGATGCTGCCCGAGCGATTGCATTGCCTTCTTCAAGGGAGATCATTCATGTCATACCGCGAACATTTACTGTTGATGGTCAGGAAGGTATCAATGATCCAATTGGTATGACAGGAGTCAGGCTTGAGACGGATACTCATATTATTACCGGCCCAACCACTGCCATACGCAATCTGGTCAAATGTATAGGTATGGTAGGAGTAGATGTGCGTGAATTGGTATTCTCCGGTGTAGCCTCTGCTCATTCAGTATTAACTGAAACGGAAAAAGAATTAGGTGTGATTTTGGTCGATATTGGTGGTGAAACTACAGATATTGTGATCTATGTCGATGGGGCTATTGCTTATTCAGCAGTAATTCCTCTTGGTGGAAGACATGTGACATCTGATATTGCTGTGGGAATGCGTATCTCTTTAGACAGTGCTGAAAAGATCAAACAGTGGCTAGGTAGACAGCCCAAACAGCCTGTGATGGCTGCTCCAGAGGAAAAAAGTAGTAGCCGTAAAAAAGATGAAGAGCTGTTGGATGTAAAAAGTTTGGGTATAGCCGAAGAGATTCAAAAAATCTCCAGAAAAGCGGTTGTGGACTCTATTATTCGCCCAAGGCTTCAGGAAATATTTAAATTTGTTGGTAAAGAGATTAAAAAGAGTGGATTTGGATCTCAGACTCCATCTGGTCTGGTTATTTCCGGTGGCGGAGCGATGGCTATTGGAACTCTAGAGCAGGCTAAATACACCCTTGGTTATCCAGCCAGGATGGGTAAAACTGAAGGTTTTGTTGGATTGACCGATGAAATTGATTCACCTGCTTATGCTGCAGCTGCCGGTCTGATCCTTTATGGAACTCAGGCTGGATCTGGAGGAGAGAGCAGTTTGCCAGTACTTGGATCAGGTTTACCGATCAAACAGATGACTCAAAAAGTGACTGATCTGATCAAATCTTTTCTTCCCTAATTTAAGTATTTTTCTTCCATTTGTTTGTAAAGACCGATAACAAAATTTATACGCATAAAACACTCGACAAACACACAATATGTTGATACAATCGCGGAATATTAGGAGGTACCAGAAGTATGAGAGGTACCAAAAGTACCAAATGCATTTGATCGTAGCTTTTGATACTTTTGGTACTTTTGATACTGTTGATACTTCTTTCGGAATCTTCTTATGTTAATTAAACCAGACGTTCAAAAATTCGCAAAGATAAAAGTGGTAGGTTTAGGTGGTGGTGGTACAAATGCCCTAAATTCGATGATCTCACTCCAGCAAATTCAGGGAGTAGAGTTTGTAGCAGTTAATACTGATGCTCAAGCTTTGCTCAGTAATCAAGCTCCAACCAAAGTACAAATTGGTGAGGCGTTGACTCGTGGACTTGGTTCAGGTGGTAATCCAGAGATTGGTCGGCAAGCTGCGGAAGAATCTACGCAGAAGCTGCAGGATGTTTTAGAAGGAGCTGACATGGTCTTTTTAACTGCTGGTATGGGTGGTGGAACAGGTACTGGATCGATTCCAGTGGCTGCTGCTATTTCCAAACAAGTTGGTGCGTTAACAGTGGCTGTGGTGACCAAACCATTTACTTTTGAAGGTTCACGCCGGATGGTGGCTGCTGAAGAGGGAATTGAGCTACTAAAAGATAAAGTTGATGCTTTGATTGTGATCCCAAATCAACGATTGCTAGAAGTCGTAGACAAAGCCATGGGACTCCAAGAAGCGTTTAGACTAGCTGATTCTGTTTTAGGACAGGGTGTTCAGGGTATCTCAGATTTGATCGTGATGCCAGGTTTGATCAACGTCGACTTTGCCGACGTCAGGACCATTATGACCAATGCGGGTTCCGCTTTGATGGGTATCGGACAGGCTAGTGGTGAACACCGGGCTGCCACAGCTGCTCAAATGGCGATCGCTTCTCCATTGCTTGAAGTTTCTATTGAAGGAGCCAAAGGGGTCCTCTTTAATATCGTTGGTGGTCCAG
>CAZWRN010000048.1:0-6025 GCA_964636275.1 uncultured Gammaproteobacteria bacterium | reverse complement strand
CAACCCCAACTCCGACACCAACTCCAACCCCAACCCCAACACCAACCCCAACTCCGACTCCAACCCCAACTCCGACACCAACTCCAACCCCAACTCCGACCCCTAGTGTTACACCAACACCTACACCAAGTGTGACTCCTACCCCAACACCCCCACCTAGTCTGATTGCCTGTCCAGTCGGTTATATTCACAAAATATTTGGCTCGACAATCGTCTGCGTATCCCAAAACCAGCAGCAACAGCAGCAGCAAAACAACCACCAGGAACAAAATAACAACAACAAACAAGAAGTTAATGTCACTGTTAATCCATCCATCACCAATACCAACAACAATAACGTCACGGTAAACGGATCGGGAAGTACTTCCAGTGTTACTATTAGTAGCAGCGATTCGGTCAAAGTAGCCGGAGTGAGTGTGGTCAATCAGGTACCAACTTATGTCAAAGAGCTGCCAAAGACCGGTCTACCACTAGCTGCAATAGCTGTTACTGGATTATTTCCCCTAGCATCCCGTTTACGAAGACTTGGTAAAAAGAGTAGAGAAGAAGAGACAGCCAACTCCATTTGGATGAAGAAGCACTTAAAATAAGTACTTACATCTTTCTTACAGTATATCCTATAGCTATTGACTTAAATTAACTCCTATAGTATTATATGTAGATACTAATATGTTCAGCCGATTAAATTCATTTAAAAAATATCTCTTCGCCTTTTTGCCGCTCTTTGTGATGGCAGCTATCTTTGGAGCTGCTCCTGTATCGGCTTTCTTTGGTGATGTGCCTACTACAATTACTGAAAATGGTGTTTCTATCAATGTACAGGGTATCAATGAAGGTTTGAGCAACAACGGTGTATACTCAGCTACTTATCGTTATAGCACAAACAATACTCCAGTCACTTTTCAGGTTGAAACCGAAACAGACCGTTGTGATGAACCAAATGGTTATACACATACTCCACGAGGCGGTTGTCCGGAAAATACAGTCTTAAATCTAGTAACTATTGATCTAAATAGTTCAAACAACTATTCACAGGATCTGACTTTATCAGTCACTCAAGCTGGCAATAAACCATGTGGATCTTTCCAAACAGATTTAAGACATCCTTATGCCGATCACTATGCTTATGCCACTTCTATTTATCATACAGGCAAAGATTTAAATGATCCAGCTTCATGCAACAATTCCACTCCAACACCAACCCCAACACCGACTCCTACTCCTAGTGTTACACCAACACCTACACCAAGTGTGACTCCAACCCCAACACCACTCAATATGGTTCAGTGCCCAATTGGACATATTGCTCAGATAGTAAACTCAACAGTAGTTTGTGTATCTCAAAACCAGCAACAACAGCAGCAGCAAAACAACAACCAACAGCAAAACAATAACAATGAACAAAAATTAAATGTGACAGTCAATCCATCTATCACCAATACCAACAACAACAATGTCACAATCACACCAGCTGCTTCAGTTCAGGTAGCCGGAGTAAGTGTCATCAATCAGACTCCAACTTCAATCAAAGAGCTGCCAAAGACTGGGTTACCATTGGCTGCAGTAGGATTGGCCTCACTTTTGCCATTTGGATCTAGACTGAGAAAATTAGGTCAGAAAAATACTGAAGAAGAAACTGCTAACTCAATTTGGTTGAAAAAACAGTTGCAATAAGTACTACTGTCTTTAGATTTCTCCAAATTCACTAGCTTGACAAGAGTGTTAAAGAATGGGAAAATAGCTTATACGTTTGATGCCCTTACTTTTTTCCCAAAAGTTGAAGTTATCTAAATTCCATTTTTAACATAATAATTATTAAAAATTCCAATGCCTACACGTTCATTTAAACCAAAAGATATCAAAGATTCCGAAGGAGGATCACGCATAGTCACAGCTGATGATTATGTCGGAGTCCCAAATGAATCTTCAACTTCTCATCATGATGAGGGAAATTATAGTGGTGGATACAATTCTGGAGATTATTCTCGTTCAAGTTCTGGCTACCGACGCACCGACCGAGATCGCAATATAGAACCCCGAGATGTTCCAACTGAACAGGTTTCTGGTTATCTAGACATTATGCCTGAGGGACACGGTTTTCTCAGACCCAAATACACCCCATCAGATCGGGACGTTTATATTTCTGCCAGTCAGATTCGCCGTTTTAATTTACGGGGCGGTGACTTTGTCGAAGGTGGAGCTAGACAGCCAAAAGAAAATGAACGCTATTTTGGTTTACTTCAAGTCGATAAAGTAAATAGCAAGCCTGCGGAAAAAATGGTCGCTGAAGTAGGTACTAGATTTAAACGGGTTAAGTTTGAAGATCTCACTCCAATCTATCCAAATAGACAGCTCAAACTTGAAACCGGGAAATTTCCTTTATCACAACGAGTAATCGACCTGATTGCCCCGATTGGTTTTGGACAGCGAGGTATGATGGTAGCTCCCGCCAAAGCCGGTAAAACCACTATCCTGAAAGATATCGCTGCTGGTATTACCAAAAACCATCCCGATGTGGTGCTGATGGCCGTTTTAGTTGGTGAAAGACCAGAAGAGGTCACCGATCTCTCCCGTTCTATTAAAGGGGATGTCATTGCCTCCAATTTTGATGAACCAGCTGAAAATCAAACCCGCGCAGCTGAAATTGCCCTAGAGCGGGCCAAGAGATTGGTGGAGGAGGGTAAAGATGTGGTTATTTTGCTAGATTCTATTACCCGGCTTGGTCGAGCTTACAATCTGTCAGTACCACCCTCTGGAAGAACTCTATCCGGTGGTTTTGATCCAGTAGCTTTATATCCACCCAAACACTTCTTTGGTGCAGCCAGAAATTGTGAAGAGGGTGGGTCGTTAACCATCATTGGAACAGCTTTGGTTGATACCGGATCCAGAATGGATGATCTGATTTACGAAGAGTTTAAAGGTACAGGCAATATGGAATTGCATTTGGATCGGCAGCTGGCCAACCGACGCATTTTCCCAGCCATCAATATTGAGAGTTCATCCACTCGTCAAGAGCAGCTGATGTTTACCAAAGAGATTTATGACAAAATGGTTATCATGCATCGAATGCTGCGTCTACTCAATGACAACGAGCAAACCGAGCTTTTCTTGCAGCAGCTGGCAAAAACTGAATCAAACGAAGAATTTCTTTCTACCCTCAAAGATTTCAAATAAATTGATAAAATAAGTCCCATAGTGTACAATTCAGGTATGAGTAGAGACCTTGAGTTAATTAAAAAACAAGCCAAAAAAGATGGCATAACTCATGACGAAACAGAAATCCAATTATGGAGCGATGTGTACACCGCAGATCCTAACGGTAGATATCCTATTACTGAAGCAACTGGTCAATTAGCTTTTGATAGATTTCAGGATGTACATGGTCGAATGCAAAGGTCAAAAAACCCCTATTTTCAAACTACTGCTGGTATATTAGCTTTTTTAGTTGATCAAGAATTAATGGAGGCGATATTACAAGCTAATTTAAATGTACTGGGAAGACCGGCCATTGCAATTGTTAGATCAGCCGAGAGTCCACGATTTGGTTTGGAATTGATGATCAATATGCAGCAGGTTTTAAAAATTGGAGGGATGGGTTTGGCTTCAACTTTGACTCATGAAGTCTTTGGTCATGCTAAAAATCGAATGGATTTCTATACAGGCTTAGATGCTTCATTACTGGAATCTCAGAGAGCAGCTTTAGTCAGAGCACATTTTACTCAGCCAAGTGTGAAGCATCCGGAGGAATCTAATGCCTATCAGTTACAGGCGGCTGGAGTTGTTCATGCTATTGGACAGGGTATAAATGGCTTTGATCAGGATTCACTCCAGATTGCCGCAACCTGGTCACAAAGTGTACGCAGGGGATATCCTCAAAAATGGGACAAGTTTATTGCTCTACGAGTCTAAGCTCGTTTTCCAATAACACACTCTGTCAATTTGACATTGTTTGTATACCACCTGTTAGAATACTTCATGCTGAGACTCCAATATAAAATAAAATAGAGTTGTGTCAGCATTTCGTATGAACTCAAAATGGAATGATATACAGGCATTAATAAAATTTCTTTTTATCTATCAGGGACGTAAAACCAAAAAAATTGCTATCGCATTTGAAAATTTCAAAAATTCAACAGTTGAAGTACTCATGCATCGCCGTGGAAGGTGGCAAAAACATTTTTTCCATGGATCAATGGTTAGTTTAGCTTCGATCGGAGTGTTGTCATCGGGTATTTTTGGTTCAGACGCGATGATTTCCAAATCGTTTCCTGGTGTGGGCGGGCCGGATCCGCGAATTATTGAAACTTTTGATCCCAATGCCAACGGCCTGAGCTTGGAAGCTTTGACAGATTTTAAAACCTCGGTCTCAGAAAAACCTCGTTCAGAAATAATTGAATATGAAGTCAAATCTGGTGAAACTCTTTCCCAGATAGCTCAAAAGTTTAAGATCGATGTCGATACAATCAAATGGGCCAATGAATTGACAAATGATACTGTTAAACCAGGCCAGAAACTGAAAATACTGCCAGTTTCTGGTGTCGCCCATACTGTTAAATCCGGTGATACCCTAGAATCCGTAGCTAAAAAATACGACACAGAGCAGCAGGGCATACTTGATTTTCCTTTCAACGATGTTCCAGATGACTTCAAACTAAAAGTAGGTCAACTTTTAATCGTGCCCGATGGTGTACCACCAGAGGTTAAATCTCCAGCCAAATCCAAACCGCAGCCTCAGTATTTGGCCAAAGACCCATCAGATGGTGCTGCCAGAAGCGGACCATCATTTCAAGCTCCGGGTGGGGGATCTTTCTCTTGGCCGACTTCAGGCGGTATCTCTCAGCGTTTTGCCTGGTATCATCCTGGTATAGATATCGCCAATAGAGCCGGTCCGGCAGTCACTGCAGCCGACGGGGGAGTAATAACAGTCGCTGGCTGGCCAGACAATTATGGTTATGGCAACAGAGTCATGATTGATCATGGAAACGGTTATCAGACATTATATGCCCATTTATCCAACATCTATGTATCGGCTGGACAAAGAGTATCAAAGGGTCAAGCAGTAGGCAAAATGGGCTCTACAGGCCGGTCTACAGGGACCCATCTGCATTTTGAAATCCGCTTTAAAGGGATCGCTGTAAATCCGCTAGCCATTCTGAAGTAATTCACAGTTGAGTTTATTCCACTCCTGCAGTAGAATCCTGGTTAAGATAAGGGGATATAGGTAATGGGGGAAATAGGGGACAAAAAATTAGTGGGGTATAAGTATCTCAAAAGTTATCAGTTAGCTACAGTTATCTACGACCTTAGTAGCAAATTCTGCAATAAATATATTGATAAGCGCTCTAGAACTCACGATCAAATGGTGCAGTCTGGAAGATCAGGTAAGCAAAATATTGCTGAAGGATATCTGGAAAAGAGCCTCAAAATGTACATCAAGTTGGCAGGAGTCGCCAGGGGTTCACTTGGAGAGTTGCTTGAGGATTATGAAGACTATGCCAGACAAAACAATGTTCTGGTCTGGCCGGTTGAGAAGAGCAGGGGAATGAAGGAAATAAGTGAGATCAGGCAGAAATTTCTACCCCATCACCCCTATATTCCTGATCTCCCTCATTCCACCGAAGAAGCCGTCAATCTACTTATAACTCTCATTAATCAAGCTAACTATCTACTAGACAGACAGATTTTTTCATTGGAACAGAAGTTTATCAGCGAAGGTGGTTACTCAGAAAACCTTCTAAAAAAGAGGCTGGAGGAAAAATCTAAAAAGTAATATAATTACACCCTTGGGCCCTTTAGATAGTTATACGCGGAGCGGAACTATCGCAAGGGACCGAGCGAAGCAAGGGCCCTTAGCTCATTTGGTAGAGTGCTTCCATGGCATGGAAGAGGTGACCGGTTCGAGCCCGGTAGGGTCCACATTTGCAGTGATATTAAATCCAAAATATTCTTTTAAACCAATCTGAGAGAATCTTTAGCTGATAGCTGATAGCTGATAGCTGATAGCTGATAGCTGATAGCTGATAGC
>CAZWRN010000047.1:0-6614 GCA_964636275.1 uncultured Gammaproteobacteria bacterium | reverse complement strand
GTAGGACAACAGACTTTGGATCTGTTTATCTAGGTTCGATTCCTAGTCCCGCAACATTTAAATTTTCATATCTCCTGATATGTAAAATTTAAATTTGTGTGGAGAAAGCAATCTAAACGCGCTCAACTGATATTCTTTGTCATCTTACTCAATAAATTTATCTAACAAACTTAATTATTAATTTTAGATAAGTCGGTTCGGCAATTCGGAGCAAAGCGGAGAATTGAGATATTCCTAGTCCCGCAACAATTCGAAGAATTGGTGCGGGGGGGGGTGTTGTCCCTCAACCTATTAATCTGCTTGTATCTTTATTGTGGTAGACCTGCTACACTGGATCTACTCAATTAATCAAATTCTTTAAAACAAGTCTTCGCAACGCTTTCTTTAGAATCAGTTTTCTTAATAGGAGTATTTATATTTTTATGGCAGGACAAGGTAATGGAAATAAGACAGATGCTCAGCTGGCTAAAATAGCAGCTCGGGAAGATTGGTTTAAGCTGGTTGTAAAGATCATCAACTGGAAAGATGGCAACCCAGAATCGGGATCAACTGCACTTGGATGTAGAATTACTTCAAAAGAATGGAAAGCTTATACCAAAGGCTGTTTATCTAATCATCTGATCAATGGTAAAGAAAGTGCAATTAATGCTTTACAGCTCACAAAACAAAAAATCCAAAGTTTTGGTGGGTTCGAATAAATTAAACTTCATACTTTCAATACTCAAGCAACTGCCCAGGCCCAGATGAGCATAACTCCACCTAAAGCGCCCAAGGCAACCATAATGCGATATAGCTGACTTTTCAATTTAAAGGTAATTAATTCATAGCCACTAGCAGCTCCAAAGAGGACAATGCCGGCAAATATATAATCCTCCAGACTCCAGGGTGCTTGACCTAGTAGAGGAATCATTAAAATTCCAGTTACAACTGCAGCCCATATTAGTAATTTGCTCTGTAAAGATTTATTAATTTTCATATTACTCTCCTAAATAACTTTCTCCTTGATATTCCAAAATATCTCCAGGTTGACACTCAAGAGCCTGGCAAATGGCTTCTAAGGTCGAAAAACGGATCGCTTTGGCTTTGCCATTTTTTAAGATCGACAAATTGGCCATTGTAATACCAACTTTTTCAGTCAGCTCGGTGACACTCATCTTTCTTTTAGCTAGCATTACATCCAGATTGACAATTATTCCCATAATTCTGCTCTTTCATTTTAGACGGTTAAGTCATTTTCTTCTTTAATATCTACGGCATTTTGAAACAGTTTCTGAAAAACAGCACAGGCTGTAGCTAATACTCCCGCAACCAAAGCTGCCGCGAGTCCTAAGAGAACCACTCCTGGAGCATCATCATCTTGAGCAAACATGAAAATCCAAGGTATCGCCAACAGTATAAATCCCATCAAAGCCAGAGCACTGTATTTCATGTTGCGTAAAGTTTTAACAGCAGATTGGGTAAAAGCTTTATTGTGTTCAATCAGCCCCAGCATTTTGAGAGCAAAATAAATACCGCTGAAAAAAGGGAGAGATCCAAGATAGACATAAGCTAAAAAAGGATCATTAAAATAGATCAGGATTTTGCTAGTGGCCTGCGAATTGCGACCTTCTATCTGGGGGAAATAGAGTAATCCGGCTAAAATCAAGGTAGCGATACCAAACAAAACCAGCTTTAAAAAAGTAGTGGAGCTTTTTTTCAACATATAGATATTTTAACCCATTATTTATCGTTTGTCAATAAATTATATTTGTTTATCAATAAATTATTTTTTTATCATAATCACACATTTGGTGTGTGATTAAGTTATGAATTTATAATAACTTAATATTCGTGTGATACAATAGCCCTCATGCGTAGGATTGTTGTGTTATCTTTTATCTCTTTGGATGGTGTCATGCAGGCTCCGGGCGGGCCGGAAGAAGATACTTCGGATGGTTTTAAATACGGTGGGTGGACGGTTCCATATTTTGATGAAAAAGCCGGAGAAATCATGACTGAGCAGATGGGTGGAGAGTATGATTTACTCTTAGGAAGAAAAACCTACGATATTTTCGCAGGCTATTGGCCTACTCACACAGAAGAATGGCCTCAGGTAAATCAAATAACCAAATACGTAGTTTCCACGACACTGACTGATCCAAAGTGGGAAAATTCAGAAATTTTAAATGATGTTGAAGCTGTCAAACAGCTTAAACAGTCAGGGGATAAGATGCTGCAAGTTCATGGCAGTGGCAATTTAATTCAGTCGCTGATGAAAAACTACCTAGTGGATGAGCTCTGGCTCAAAATCTTTCCGGTGACTTTAGGTCAGGGTAAAAAACTGTTTGCCGAAGGAGCAATTCCGGCTGCATTTACTCTGGAAAAATCTGTGGTAACTCCCAGTGGTGTAATATTTGCCAATTTTAAACGAGCTGGCGAAGTGAAAACCGGTTCTTTTTAAACCCATAGGTTTGTAAATTCTTCTAAATAATCCTATAATATATTAATGCCTGTGCCTGAACAATCAATATTTTCCAATTCTTCTCGTCTTTATACCTTGGATGCTTTACGGATGGTTACTAGAGAGGTGGTGGGGAAATATTTACCAATTGGATTACAAATGGCAATTGAAATAGGGTGTGGAGATGGGTTTTTTTATCGTGAAATAATGCCTGACTCTTTACGTCCTATCTACAAAGGATATGATAATCATCGTGCCTCTTTAGAACAGTTTCGTCAAAAATCTCCAGGAATAGATGTAGAATTGGCTGAAGCCAATAATTTAGATCTGGCGGATAACTCCGTTGATACGGTATTTGGTTTTTCCACTTTTCCTTTATTCAATGCTGAAGGAGTAGCTTCGGAGTTGTTTCGTGTAGTAAGACCGGCAGGGAGAGTTTTTATTTTTCAGGACAATCTAATTACTGATCCAAATGGTCAAAACGATTTATATAGTAAAATGCAGCGGGTTGAAGAATATCACCGGGCGATTGAAAGAAAATATGCTTCCAAGGGCTGGATGTACAAGGCTGGAGTTGATGTAGCTGAAGCGGTAGTTTTAACACCCTATTCTGATTTTATGCAAAGGATGCCACAGAAGATTTTGGATGAAGCAGGAGATAAGGTAGTGATTGCAGCTACTAGAGATTTCAGCAATGGTAAGGTTCATTTTGGGACTAAAGAGACATCTGAGGTAGATTTTAAAGCTATTAAATCGGAGCTTGGCAATCCTATCAGCCTGAGGGATCTTGAATATGAGCCTGGTTTACAAGTTCCAGAATTCCAAAGAATACGTTACTGGGTAGCTGAAAAAAGAAGCTGGTAGCTTATTTTGTCTCCAAAAATGTGGGCGGGACGTATTGATTGATGATTTTAAGGTTTTTTATATTGACTCGGCGGATGATATAGGTGGCATCACCAATGACCGGGATAGCTCCGATCACCAGATTGATTAAAATATTCCAGACCATTTGTAAAATTCGCCAGAAAGGCATTTTAATTTTTATTGCAAACAAGATGAGATAAAGTGAGAGAAGAGCATTCAGCATATCGCCCAAGCCAGGGACAATACCGATAATGCCACTGATACCAAATTTAATTCCAAACAGATTGAAATGGTTGTCCAAAATTTGAACTAATGATGAAACTAGGCGATATTGTTTTTCCATCTGTTCAGTATAGTTGAGCTTATCTGAAATAATATGGGAATTACTTATTAATTCGGTAAGAATCTTTGAGCTCAAAATTTCCGACTTTGGTTCGAAAGATCTCGGTAGCAATAGCTTTCGTCCCTAAGAAGATTCCTAGGTTATGAGCTAGAGATCGCATGTAAGTGCCGGAAGAGCAGCAGATTTCCAACTCAATTTCAGTCATTTCAGTATTTTTTAATTGGGAGAAGTAATCTTGCCAGAGTTTGATAGTTTTAGTTTGCCGAAAATGACCTTTGACCAGGCGGAGATTTGTGATAATTCTTTTTTTTATTTCGTCGGAAGAAACTGAATTAATTCCCAACAAATCAATAGAATAAATCTCAACTTTTTTTGTTGGTATTTTTATCGAGCTTAGGTTGCCTTTTTTGGCATATTTATAAAGGGGTTGGCCATTGACTGGTTTAGATGAGAAAGGAGGGTAAGGTTGGTCAAAAGCTGTGGTATTTTCTCTGATAAATTGGTGGATCCTGGCTTCAATATCTGCGGGTCTTTTAGTTTGGCTAGTTGCAGTGATAAGCCCCAAAGGATCATAGGAATCAGTTTCTACTCCCAGCAGGACTTTGATCTGATAGGTTTTATCCAGGTGTAAAAAAGGTTCTCTTCGGAAATTGGCTGAACCAACGGTAAGAAGCATCACGCCATGAGCCAGAGGATCGAGCCTGCCGGCAAAACCAATCTTTACTGGCTGATATTTAGAATCAGATTGTTTGAGTAGTTCGATCAGTTGGAGCGGTGTTATTCCGACAGGTTTATAGATATTTAGTATTTCATCCATCTGTGTATTGTACCGGATAGCTTCAGTTTTTGCTTAAATACAATATATTGTATATTTACAACTCAAAAGGTTCCTGATATTGTATTAAAACTTTTATGGATGTTACTCAGTTTGCTCCCCAAGAGATCGTTTTAAGTAAAACCCCTTTGGTGGTGTCACTAAAATATGAAGGCTTTGCCGTCCCAGAAGATTTTTATACCAAAGGTTACTGTGTGATTGATGGGGTTAAAAATGAAAAAGAGGCTCAGATTGTATTAGAGAAATTAATCTCCAGTATTGATACCAAAAGGTTGCCTCTATATACCCCGTTTAAACCTAAAATGAGGCTGGGGAAAAGAGATGAGATCCCGGTTTGCGGGGATTCAGTTGAAACAAGTTTTCAGGCACTTCATTTTGATATGGGACAGCCTTTGGTCAGTGAAGAGCCACAGAATATGTATCTGATCACCGGTTTGCATATTACTGCTGACAAACAGCCAACGACCGCCAAAACCAGAGTGATCAGTTTAAATGGGCTGTTTGCCGAAGATGAATTTGGTACTGAGCAGGATATTGAACAAAAAATACTCAAATATGTCAATGAACATGGAGATGGCTGGATCCATCCTGATAAAGTAAATACCCATCGGATCTCTTGTTTTGCCCGGATTGTGGATGCGGTGGCAGGTACTTCAGAACTAGCTGATTATTTTGATAAAACGATGGCGCAATGGTTTGCAGATCCTCAGGATAAATACAACAGTGAGATCTCAATCAATAATGAAAAAGAATTTTATGTTAAAAGAGGGGTCAAGCTGGAGCCAATTGCTGAAAATGTGGTGATTCAACCAGGGCAGCTTTTGGTCGTAGACAATATGCGCACAGCGCACGGTAGGGTGGGGAAAAGACAGGAAAAGGAGACCTGGCAGTTTATGTATGGCGTTCATGATGCTACTCCGCAGGACATTGACTGGTTTAGAAGTTGCCTGGTGGAGCTTTTAAAAGGCAAAACTATCTAAGCCAGATTTAATTTTTCCAACAATTCTTGTTTGATCTCAGGTGTCACTTTCACTTCAACCAACCCTTCATCTGGCTGACCATAATAGACATAGGTCCCAAGCGGACTTAACAATACTGATGGTATTACCGCCAGATCTTCTTCTCCTTCCACCACTATTAGACTTTTTTTGGTCAGGTGGACAGCTTTAATTAGTTTACTGGTAATCATGCCGGCCGGGTTGGGAATTTTTTTATAATCGTTATCAGCAAAACCGACATCTAAAATATTGTCAAACTGGTGGTCTCTTTTGGTTTTAAGATCTATGATAACCAGATTGGGGATGATGCCGTGTTTTAAAAATGTATGTGAGGTAATGTCCCCGACAGTGATGATCTTTCCCGACCTTTTTGGCGGTTGGGATAAAAGTTTACCTAAGGGGGATTTGAAATGTGATTTGACAGTCTCAGAAAGTGGAGTATCGGCTATTTTTTCCAGTAACGAAACAAAATCATGACCATCAGGGGTGATTTCTCCGGCTCTGATTCTAGTTGATGAGACACGATATCTTTTTTGATCCAGACTATGACTGACTTCAATAATAAAAAGCGGTTTTAGCTTCATTTTAATTCGATTTTTATTTATCAGGTGAGCATTGGATCTGGTTTCCGGTGTGACAATAATTGCCTCAAGCTGTGAATTGGTATCTGCTTGGCCATATAGATCGTGAATAGGGAGAATGTGAAATCTGGATTGATAACCAGATTGTTGCAAAAATTTTATTAAGGCTCTTTTTCTGATTTCATAGTTTTGAAACGTTTGTTTGTGGCGGGACTTATTAAATGAGTCTGAAGTTAAACCAATGACCACAAATTGACCGACTTCGAAAGCTTTATGCAGGAGTTTATGATGACCTGCATGAAGCAGATCAAACGTGCCTCCCAGGACAACTTGTTTAAAAGGCAGCATAGAAATAGTGTAACAACCTTCTTGCTCGCAGTAAATAATTGTACTGCTCACTGCGAAGAACGTTTCTTTTTGTCACAAAAAGTAAAGCGTGAAGCGTTTAGCGTAAAGGGTAAAGAAAGGAATAATGAATTATGAATTGGGGATAATCTTCTAATCGCTAATCGCTAATCGCTAATCGCTAATCGCTAATCGCTAATCGCTAATC
>CAZWRN010000046.1:0-6680 GCA_964636275.1 uncultured Gammaproteobacteria bacterium | reverse complement strand
GAGGAGTAGATTTGAAACAGCTACTATTTGCAGATTTTAAAGCCCAAAAACTGTTCTAGTAACTCGCCTTAATATATATTAAGAGATATTAAAAAATAGTTTGATAAAATATCTTTACAAATTCTCCATATAAATAATGAAGTAAACCAAGATATGGGCTTGTCTACAGCCCATCACTATGGGAAAATGAACTGATAGTACTGCCTGACGTGAAGACTTTTTCAAAGGAACTTATTAATGCCAAACAGGACCTTTTTTGGTACCAAAATCGATATTAGCACGGTGCTTCGGCTTGTCCTGGCTGTTGTGTTTGCTCTCACAGCTTTTATATTTACCGAGGTAATACCGGATATCCCGCCTTTTAATCGAATCTTTTTAAGAGTTACTATCACTATTTGGTTTGGTTTGATGGGATACGGTTTATTCCCAGATTTAGCTCGAACAATTAGCTCCTGGACCATTCATCTGATCAATACACTTGCTTCGCGTGTGACAAGTGAAGTGATGACTCAGCTATTGCGACTACAAAGTCAAAATCCTTTGAGCGGAACTAGCTTTACCGCTTCTTCGCCTGGAGGGGGAGTGACTCTAAGCCAACCGATTATTATCGATACTTCAGCCCTGATAGATGGTCGGATATTGGATATAGCCAAGACGGCATTTCTTCATGGCACCATTTTGATACCTACATTTGTTTTGACTGAGCTACAACAAGTGGCTGATTCAGCTGATTATATAAAAAGAACTCGTGGTAGAAGAGGTTTTGAGATCATTGATGAACTTAAAAAAATCAAAGGGCTGCGAGTCGAGATCTGGGATCGGGATGTCTCTGCTCGGGCAGTTGATGATAAATTGATCAAACTAGCCAGAAATCTCAAAGGAAGGATTATCACAACTGATTACAACCTAAACAGAGTCGCTTCCGTGACTGGGGTGACTGTCTTAAACATCAACGATCTGGCCAACGCTTTAAAAACTGTGGCTGTGCCTGGTGAGCCTCTGACCATCAAGATGGTTCACATCGGTAAAGATCCCAAGCAGGCTGTCGGCTATCTCAATGACGGAACTATGGTGGTTTTAGAGAACGGGGCAGATATGGTGGGAAAAGAGGTCACACTGGAAGTAACTAGGCTACTTCAAGCTTCAGCGGGTAAAATGATCTTTGGTAAAATTTTAAAAAACAGTCTCAAAAATTGACCCCTAAAAAGTTGAAGTTACTATCCTATAGTGATATAATGGATAAATGCTAACTAGTCAGGAAAGGTCGCCAACTACAACACGCCGAAGATTTTGTCAGCTTGGATTAGCTGCTTTAACTGCCAGTACAGTGTCTGGTTTAACTGTGGATAGTGCCAGAGCACAGACTTCAACATGGCCTATACGATCAGATGAAAACTGGTGGCCGTTTACAAAACAGGGTAAATTACGTATTTTTGATCCTGAGGGTCCCCTGGATAGATTCGACAAAGATAAGGGTAGTAACTTAAGAGAAGAGTTTGAGGCATTTGCTATGTGGGCACTTAAACAAGTACCAGAAGCATTGAAAGCCAGTCAGGGTTTGTGTAACGCTGCAGCCGTGACAAATTTGATTTTAGCACGGGGAATAGCAAGTGGTGAATTCTCAGAGGATAAAGTTGCAGCTGTTTATAATGATCCCAATAAGAAAGGGCTTCTAGATGCTTTGAGCACAACACTAGTTTTTTATCGTCCTACCGGAGATATTCAAAGCAACAGACATTTTTTTCTAAATAACTTAATTGATACCAATACTGCTTTTATAGCAGATCTTAATGATGGCAAAATAGGTGAGTGGTATCGCGTTGTACAGTCGTTTGATCCATCAACAAATATGGTCCTAGCACATGGATTTGGCGAAAGTCGTTGGTTAAGGGCGGAAAATATTGGAAAAACCTGTTTTCCCGAAACAGTCAGCGAAGCAAAGTCTAAGGGGCGTGATCCTCGATTGATCAATGAAAATCAGGGGTTAAGATTTGCGGCTCTCAACCAAGAAGATATCTACATTGCTACCGGACTCCGATAACTATTGAACTGAGACATATTTTTAAATTAATCATATAAGGGAAAAGAGACGTCGATTGTTTAGGTTGTTGTTAATTGCTAAAGCGAAGACACTAACCAAACATAAATACTCTAGGATATACGGAATTAAGACCGTAATAAATTATAGGACTCTAATATGTTGACAAATAATTTTGGCTATGCTACGCTTCAGACAAGCTTGATATTTGTAAGAAATACAAAGCTTTACGATGTTTAATTTTTCTTTTGGAAAAGAGCAGAAAAAGAAAAGACGTCAAAATACAGGTGAAAGAGCAGTGATCTTAGATCAAGTCCGTAAAGTATTATCTAAGAACGATCAAAGCCTTATTTTGATGGCTAGATAACTAATATTTGAGAGTAGACGAGTTCTTAAATAGATAAAAAGGGAATTTAAGCATAAAAAAAGAGCATTACTGCCGCAGACGGACTCGAACAGCAATGCCCTTTTTTAAATTAAGTACTGACGATAACTTCAAGAGCAGTTAGAAGTTATCATCTGTATATAGAATTTCATATTGTGAAATTTCTGTCAAGGGTTTTAGTGAAGCTAAAAACAGAGCAGTTTTTTTATAGGATGGAAAAATTAACAAAAAAGTAAATAAAAAGTGAGCTTTTGGGTAGTAGTTTTGGTTGGAGATTTGACTAACTCAAAACAAAAAAGTGGACTTAGTGGGTAGAGTTGGAGATTTGACTAGGGCAGGGTCAAGTCTCCTATTTTAGCCATTAAGTCTTTTTTTTGTTTTGTAGGGCCGTGTCAAGTACTGTATATCCGTCATCAGTCTTCCGTCTTCTGTTATTTGACCCCATATAAATACGTATTTATATACCAGAATAGATCAATTTCTTGCAATTTCAGTTGCGTTTAGCCTCTACAAGTTATCCACTGGGTACAGAAGTTTTCCACACTTCACACTAGATAATAAGACCTCTAGTAATAGATACTCAAAGATTATTCCTTAAAAAAGGGCTTATAAAATGAGGTGTTTTATGCATATTCCGTCATCCGCTTTCTGTCATAAGCCATCTGTCAGCTGTTTTCTACTTCTGGAAGCACTAATTTGACTATCCCCATAAAAAGACCTATAATATAAAATGATAATGCCAAGAAGAGAATTAGCAGTTACGCGTCGCGATTTATTAAAATTGGCCGGAGGAGTCCTCGCCATAAGTAAAGTGGGCTCAGAGGCAAGTGCTCAAAGATTATGCTCGGGACAACTTCGGATTCACAATGAGCTTTACCGTGAGCGGAATGGGGTTGTGGGTTATCAACGACCAGTTTCGGGGAAAAATGATAACGACATCCAACTAGGTCCGCGATCAGGAGTTCCTTTTATAGTTCAGGTAGATGGATCAGTAGACACTATCACTGGTTTTACCAATGCCGAGGGAGATGTTCAGTCACTCCAACAAGGTAAAATTATAGAGGGTGTAAACATTGAAGGTACATGTACAAGGTTAAATGATGGAAATCTAGGTTTAAAATTTACTGTAGTTAATGGTATTAGAGGGACCCGTAGTGCGCATGAGGTTCATGATAAAGGTCAAAACAGAATACAAAAGTGGTCTGAAGAGGTTCCTGGAGTAACAGAGGCTGTGACACCAAGCGCAGAGATTACACCTTTACCAAGACCAGTTACTACTACTCCGGCTCCATCTGATCTGGACGTCAGACCAGCTTTAGTTGGGACAGCCCGAGCTACTAGAACTCCTGGTGTTACACTGACACCTACCAAAGAAGCTACTTTTACTCCCACACTGACTCCAACAGAGACTACGACATCGACTCAAACTCCAACCCCAACCTCAACTGAAACTGCGACACCTACTTTCACCATAACTCCAGAATCAACCGCAACTCCATACCCGACACCAACTTATGAAGTTACGGATCCATATGATAATTGGGCAGATCGATTAACTGACTCAGATAAAGTTTTGTTAACTGGAGTAGCATTGGCTGGGATAGCTTTATTTACCATGCGCATTAGGGCACTCAGGAGAAATGAGGCTGATTATTTAGAAGCTGTTCGATACAATCTTGCTACCGATAGCAAAATGAGAGATTATATAGAAAAACTAAACCAAGCAAGACAAGCAGCTTTCAGAGCTATTTTAAACGAAGACAAAATTAATGCCGCCAATTTATTGATCGCAACACAAGCTGCCAGAGGATCATTAAATGCTGGACAAATAAGAATCTTGGATCGGATAAGTGCTTATAGACGCAAATTAGCCCAAACACCTAAAGCAGTTATAGCCATTGGTGCTGAAGAGCTCTATCGGAGCAAAATAAATAATGCCGCTACTTCAGGTGTAGATGGAGATAAATTAGAGGCGATCAATCAGCTAACTGATTCCGAAAATCTTTTGCAAAATCTGGACAGCAATGATCCTTTAAAAAAATTTGATGATCAGTTAAACGAAGCTTCTAAAATAAAAGGCAGAAAAAGAGTTTTCCCCTGGATAGGTAGATGGAATTACTTTTAATATTTATGCGCTTCAGCTAGGGCTTGTCTAAATTAAATTATAAGAGTATATATAGGGTCAATGGAGCAGACACCGAAACCAACTCAACATATATTTAAACTATTGGTATTTATTTGTTGTTTGAACATCCTCACTATTACTGGTATTTCCAATTTTTCCAATCTCTTTAAAAAAGGGCCAGCTGTTTTAAATGCTCAGGAAAACGAAGTTTATCTGATCAGAACGTATTCAGAATGTGCTGGTGAGCCTGGTATGGTTCACGACGTTGATGCCATGTCTGATGGTACATATCGCACCTACAATGAACATTATCAGCCCGGCGTCTGCGGTGACACACCTGCCGCACCAACGCCTCAGCCTACAACGGTACCTTATGTAGTAAGAAGTTACCCTGAGTGCGCCGGGGGAGCAGGTCAGGTTCATGAAGTGGATCAATTATCTGATGGAACATACCGAAGATATAACCAGCATTACCAATCTGGGGTGTGTGGTGACACGAGGCAATCCAATCAGCCTCACCAAAACCTGTCTCAGGCACAAACTTCGATTCCTAGTCCAACCTCAGTAATTACGCCTGTGACAGCCGAACAGTACCAGTGTGAGGGAGGAAACAAAGTCTATTACCGGGTTTATATCAATGTAGTCCGACCAGCTGAAAGAACAGGTCGGGTGGAATACAACCATCCCAATTGCACTGGAACAGTTCCGATCTCATCTGAACACCACCGCTCTCATTCAACCTTGTCAGCTAGCTGTGCAGCTTCACCTTCGCAAGCTTTAGTAGGAGAAACAGTCACCTGGCAAGTTCAGACCAATGGTGGAAGTGGTTCATTTAAATATCGCTGGAAAGGTGATAATTCAGTTTCTGGCAGAGATGATCAAATTTTTAGTACAACCTACGCAACAGCGGGTACGAGGACTGCTCAGATTGAGATCATTGACCGTTTATCCAATCAAAAAATCACCACTGATTGTAGCGTATCAGTGAACTCGGCTCAGACACCCATTCCAGTAGTCTACAGAGGATCGCCAATGATACAAAACACTTCAGTCTATCCATCCACCCAGCCTCAAATTCAGATCGTAAACCATCCGCCCGTCCAGTGCCCTGCTGGAACTACCGAGAAAGGTCGGTCTGATACTCAACTAGTCTGTGAAAGACCGCAACCAATAATTACCACCATAAATGCCGCCACTTTAGCTTCTTGTCCGGCTGGTACTACTGAAAAGGGTAGGGTAAATGGAGTCATTCAGTGTGAGCAGTCTCAACCCGCCAGTTTTATTGTATTAGCCACTCCGACTCCTCAAGTACAGATTGTTCTAGCATCTGGAGCCGTAATTACATCCCAAACGATGGTTCAATGTCCGGTAGGTACCATAGAAAAAAGCCGCACCAGTTCCCAGTTGATCTGTGAAAGGCAGATCACTCAAGCCTCCGTCGTTCAAATTCCACCGACTGCTACTCAGCCAGAAGTCAAAGTACTAGGGACTCAAAATTCGGCCATTCGCGAATTACCCAGAACTGGCTTGCCGCTGGTTGCCATCGGAATAGGGGCTTTGGGCCCAGTCGGCTGGAGGATTAAAAAATTACTTGGTAATAAATCGGTAGAGGAGTCTGCCAATGATATCTGGCTGAAAAAACAGCTGGGCTAGGGGTTGCAATCCATATATATATAAGGTATATATATCTATAACTTTTCAGACAGTTATAAGATGGAATCTAAATTCTTACTAGATTCATACACTGAAAAGAGTTGACAATACTATTAGACTTATAGTATAATTACCAAACATGAATACAAGAAACCCAGAAATATTAACTCGCGGAAAAAAAGTCGTTCAAAATGCCGCACTTGCACTAGCTTTAACTGGTGCTACTACAGCTATGATTGCTCCTGTTGCTGAAGCTCAAAATAATACACCTGATGCTACTTCAACTCATTTAAAAGTTCCATCTACAAATTATGCCGATTGTTTAGTTTTTCCAATGCCTGCAAGTGGTCCTATTGAAGGAAAAATGCGAGTTAGTGCAAGTCGCCGATTTATGCTGGATGGACAAGATGTATCAGCTTCTTTAAATGGGTCACAAGAAGTATTTAACAGTGTAGATGAAAATGGAAATACAATGGAAC
>CAZWRN010000045.1:0-6698 GCA_964636275.1 uncultured Gammaproteobacteria bacterium | reverse complement strand
AAAGATTCAAACTCGAACTGCGATGAAGAAGGATTTTTTAGATTGATGGCATTAAATCCATCACATTTACACATAGCTTCACTAAATGGTGGCTGGCAAACATTTTTCCCACTGAGATCCGGTGCGCATTCAGTACAACCATCTTTTGCCGAACCACAATAGACACTACTTGTACAAGAAACGTTACAGGCAGGAGGTTTTTGGCATGATCCTGCTACACATGTAGTACAACCATCTTTCACAGCTCCTGCGCACTGATCATCTCGAGTACAAGATGAATTACAAGCTACAGGCGGCCGGCAGACCGTGCCTGTTCCGGCATCATTCGGTATGCAGGCACTACAACCACTAGTAGATTTCTCGCATTCACTACTGGATTTGCAACTTTCATTACAGGCTGGAGGCGGCGAAGGAGATGGCGAAGGTGTAGGAATAGGAGTAGGCGATGGTTCAGGCGGGCCGCAGACAACATCTTGTTCGACAGTAACATCACCATTTGGGACTACAATCCCACTGACAGGGGACATCATACTAATTCTCGAATGAAAGCTGGGACTGACCATACAGGCTTCTCCGTTGTAGGTAGCTGTAAATGTCTGAGGGTTACAGATACATGAAAGTGAATAATCGACACCTGTATTGTATCTGCCATCACTTCCAGTAATCTCTGTTCGACCATTAGGCCCATTACAAATACTTAAAATATTTATTGATACACCCGGCAGAGGCAAACCGGTTACAGTTGTCGCTTTTCCAAACCAAGCGCCTGACCTTGAACCGTTATTGCCATTGTTACCATTGTCACTATTGTTATCATTACTACTTTGATTAGATCCATTATCACCATCCTGCGCGTAAACATCTTGGATAGTCAGAAAATTGATCAAACTACTATTTTGTTCCGATGATATCTGAGTGTCTTTTTTCTTGATTTCGAGCCACTCGTCATAATTGTTGTATTGAGGATTAATTGATTTAATATCTACTTGGGAAAAAATATACAACTCCTCTTCAGGTTTTCCATCTCTCAAAATCCCCCCACCTAAATATAATGGCGTCAACTGGCCAGGCTCAGTCTGCCACAACAACTCATTGTATTCAGGCCAAAAAGTAGCAGTCCCGTTTTTATAGTACTTGAATCTTGCCAAGGCGTTTGACTGCCAGGCTGGATCGATCGATTTGAGACTTTGATCGGCTTTAATCTTCTCCCCCGCCTGATCGATAGTTATTTGTCCACTTTTAACCTGATCATACAGTGGTTTAATTTTTGAATACGCGATCTTTTTACTATTTTCTATACCACCAGGACCGATGTGCCTGTTGTTGTAAAACCAGACCATCACGGTTTTACCCTCTATGACATTACCCTGGCTATTTATTTTCTGCATCAATTGTTTGACAATATTTGTCCTTTTTAAGTAATCCTCCTGGGACAGTGAGCTATCTGCGGGATAATCGGAAATAAGACCTTCTTGTTTAGCTGCAGCTAAAGCGACTTGATCGTCAATCAGTTTTTGGGTAATGGCATTCTGGATTTCGGCCGACGGGGTTCCCGGATAAAATTTTAATTCATTGTTTAAATAGTTTGCAGTTAAGCTGACCCCACCCACCCTGGCAATAACCACATTATCGTTGTTTGTTTTTTCATTCTGAAGCAAAAAAGCTACTGTTAGTACCGTCACTACCAATAAAACAATCAGCCCTATGACAATTTTTTGCTTATGGGACAGTTTTTTTATTTTGGTAAATAATGACACCTTTGCCGGAATTGGCGTTTCAGTATTTTTGGGATCAGTTGGAATATTTGCTGTGTCCATATACTACCTATTAATTAACTTACACTATCGGGGAAGTAAAAAAAAGCTGTGAACTTTAAAAGTCAGCTCTAGCAGCTATAATTGAATAGCATGTCAATTTTGAAGAAATACCTGGTGTTTTTTAATATCAACTGGCAGGGACTGTTAAATTATCGTTTTGACACGACCGTTTACGCCCTCACCAGCCTGGTAACTCCATTTTTAGGTTTATGGGTCTGGCTGGCTGTCCAAAAAGGCAATCCTGCCCTTAGTTATAATCGTTCAGAGATCATCTTTTATTTTTTAGCAGTAGCCATCTGTTCCTCATTTACCACCGCCTGGGCAGCTTACTTCATCAATGACGACATTAAAAAAGGCAATTTTTCAAAATTTTTGGTCAAACCATACTCAGTTTTAGAACAGTCTTTGATGAATAATATTGTTGAAAAAATTTTTAAACTGAGCGTCATAGCGGTAGCACTATTTTCATTTGCTATTTTTTTTATTGCTACCGACCAGTTTACCCTCCCTGTCCATATCGGATACCTACCGTTGAGTCTAATTGCCTTAATCATGGCTCTTTTAATGGTCAATTTTTTGGATGTATCGATGGGACTGGCGGGATTTTGGATGGATGATATCGATTTTGTGACAGGTACCTTTTTTACTGCTGATGCTTTGCTGTCGGGCAAAGTCGTCCCAATCACTTTTTTACCAAATTTTTTACAGCAGATTGGTTTTTTTCTGCCTTTTAGATATACCGTCTCGTTTCCAATTGAACTATTGCTGGGAAAATTGACCCAGGGGGAGATAATTGCCGGATTTATTGTGCTATTTTTTTGGACAATCTTTTTTTGGAATTTACAAAAATTTTTATACAAAAAAGGAGCTGCTAAATATAGTAGTTATGGTAATTAAATGAAATATTTAAAACTATTCACTTCACTGTTTCGTCACTCGCTGAAAAGATATCTGGAAGATCGGACTGGTGTCTTAGGATTTACTTTTTTTACAACAATAAATTTTTTCCTTCAGATATATATAGTGTCTATTTTGTTTATAAACACCCAGTCACTGGCTGGATGGAGTAAAGAGGAAGTTTTTTTACTGGTGGGGATATTAAGATTGATGACGACTTTTTTTAGTTTATTTTTCCAAAGAAGCATCAATCATCTAGTAGGTGAAGTAAAAATGGGCAATTTAGATCTAATTTTAACTAAACCAATCAGTTCTCAGTTTTATTATTCATTTTTTCTAATGCGGGCTTTTGAGATTATCAATTTATCTGTCCCGCTGCTTTTTATTGGTTACGCTCTTTCAATGCTGTCTGTAAATTATTTTTGGTTTCATTTATTTTTCATGACGGTGCTGATAATATGTGGAATAATAATTTTTTATAGCTTTTATATCTCGATAGCATCACTGGTTTTTAAATTTGGCCGGTTTGATTCTTTCCCCAGCTTGTTTAATATACTCACAATCCCTCTGATGGCACCAACCGATGTATATGGCTATTCAGCCAATTTGATTTTAACTTTTCTGCTACCACTGGCTTTTGTAGCAACTATTCCAGTCAAAATCATGGTAGATAAATCTAGCCCATTTTTTGTTTTAATTGGCATTTTTATCGCGGTGATTTGTTTGCTTTTGTCTGTTAAAATCTGGAATCGGTCAATTAAACATTATTCTTCTGCTAGCTCCTAATAATAATTTTTGGCTTTTCCCCTCTACATACTAAATACCACATACCATATACTATCTTTATGTCCGATACCGTTATTGAAGTAAAAAATCTGAAAAAACATTATAAAGTGGCACAAAAAGAGCCTGGTCTTTCTGGATCGATCAAAGCTTTTTTTAAACGGGAATATAAAACAGTGGAAGCTGTTAATGACATCTCTTTTGAAATAAAAGAGGGTGAGTTGATTGGATTTATAGGGCCAAATGGAGCCGGAAAAACAACTACCTTGAAAACATTATCCGGTCTGCTCTATCCAACATCAGGCAAAGTCAAAGTTCTGGGATATACACCATGGGAGAGAAAAGTTGAATTTCAAAAGCAGTTTTCTTTGGTCATGGGACAAAAAAATCAGCTCTGGTGGGATCTACCAGCGATCGAATCATTTATATTAAATAAGGAAATTTATGGGGTTTCAGATAAAAAATATCGGGAATCTCTTGATGATCTGGTGCAGTTACTAGAAGTCAAAGATCAGCTACATACTCAAGTCAGAAAATTATCATTGGGCCAGCGAATGAAAATGGAGCTGATTGCAGCGCTGATACATTCACCAAAAATCCTCTTTCTGGATGAACCGACAATTGGTCTGGATGTAGTGATGCAAAAAAAACTGCGCGACTTTATCAAAGCCTACAATCAAAAGTTTAACGCCACAATTATTTTAACCAGTCACTACATGGAAGATGTTAAACAGCTGGCCGAGCGAGTGATTATTATTGATCATGGGACTATTTTATTTGATGGCAAACTGGATGCCATTATTAAAAAATTTGCCGATCATAAAACGTTGGAACTAGTAATGGGTGAGAAATTAAATGAAGAAAAACTGGCTGAGTTTGGTGAAGTGCTGGAATACGATTTTCCGAAAGTTACTCTGCGGGTCAAAAGATCTATGGTTTCTGAGGTGGCGGCCAAACTTTTAGGTAAATATGAAATTGATGATTTGAATATTGAAGAAGCCAAGATTGAAGACATTATTCGGGAAGTATTTACATCGAAATAAATGTCAAATACTACCAATGTCAAATGCCAAATTTCCAATAATATGTTATACGATTTGCTGTTTTACCCTCATTGGACATTAGACATTCTACATTTGACATTTGACATTTGACATTTACTAATATGCATAAATACTGGCGGATTTTCTCATTATCTTTTCAGGAAGAATTTACTTATCGTTTAAATTTTATTTTATGGCGGGCGCGAAATCTTCTCAAAATTGTCATGACTTATTTTTTATGGCAGGGGATATTTATCGCCAATCAAACGGCTTTTGGATATACCAAAGATCAGATGACTACTTATGTCTTAATGGTACTGATAGTCACAGCAATTGTTTTTTCTGCACCTTCCTCAAGTATTGGGGGTGAAATAGCAAATGGGAATTTAAGTAATTATTTGTTGCGGCCTTTTAACTATTTAAAATATTGGTTTACCAGAGACATGGCCAGCAAACTGCTCAATCTGCTGTTTGTCTGTATAGAGCTCGGACTTTTGTGGATCTTTCTGAAACCACATTTTGAATTTAGGATTGGATTTATCGAATTACTGGCTTTTCTAGCTGCCTGCCTGATAGGAATGATTCTTTATTTTTTCTTTCAGCTGACAACCAGATTTGTCGCTTTTTGGTCGCCGGAAAATATTTGGGGGATCTCTTTTCTAACATACCTTTTTACTGATCTGCTGGGAGGAACTATTTTCCCATTGGATATTTTGCCGTCACCACTCCAGACAGGTTTATCACTCACACCTTTCCCTTATTTTATTTACTATCCGATTGCCATCTTTGTTGGGAAAATTACTGGTTTTGAGATTGTATTGGTTTTGTTGAAAGGGTTTGCCTGGGTTTTTGGAATGTGGTTGATAGCCAGCTTTGTCTGGAAGAAAGGATTAAGAAATTATTCTGCAGTAGGAAGATAATTCTAAGATACAAGAAACAATTACCAAGATACAAAATTGTTTGGAGAACTTGTTTTTTGTACATTGATTATTAATTTATATGAGATCAATTCGCATATGGTTGCTTTATGCTAAAAATTCTTTTTTACAGACTCTCACCAATAGAGTTTTTTTTGTTTTGTTTTTATTTGGTAAAAGCGCCAGGGTATTGATGTTTTTAGGGTTTTTATATTTTCTTCTCAACTCTACCAATGGCATGGCTGGGTATTCAAAAGACCAAATTATTTTCTTTTATTTATCATTTAACTTGGTTGATGCAGCAGCCCAGTTTTTGTTTCGGGAAGTTTATCGCTTTAGAGAATTAGTAATTTCAGGCGATTTAGATTTGATACTGGTCAAACCTATTAATCCTTTACTCAGAGTTTTATTGGGAGGAACTGATTTGCTGGATTTATTGATGCTGATTTTTATTACAGCAGCTGTTGTGTATACCGGAATGGGTATCTCTTTGAGTGCGGTCAATTGGACCATCTATCTAGCTTTAATGTTGAATTCACTGATACTGGCAGCTGCTTTTCATATTTTAATTCTGACACTCTGTGTGCTGACAACATCTATTGATCATCTGACAATGGTATTTCGTGACACAATGGCGATGCTACGGATACCGGTCGATGTATATTCAGAACCACTCAGGGGAATTTTAACTTTTGTGATTCCGTTTGGCATTATGATGACCTTTCCTCCTAAAGCATTGATGGGACTTTTATCACTGCCTTTAATTCTTATTTCTTTTTGCGTATCACTTATTGCCTTTTACGTATCACTTTTCTTCTGGAATAAAAGCTTGCGGGAATATCAAAGTGCCAGTAGTTAGAAGTTGATCAGTTAATTGGTTGACTAGTTAATGAGATTTAAAATTAACCCGATTCACTCCTATTGACAGCTCAGCTTTTTCATGGGATGATCCTACTTAGGTATGGCAAATCAAACAGGCTCAGTCCTAGATCAACTCGAAAGCACCCTTCAGAGTTATTTATATGATAAAGCCCCACATCTACCCTCCAACTGGCAAGAGGTTCTAGTCAAGTTTCTGCCTTATCTAACAATTCTCTTTGTAGTTTTAGCAATTCCTGTTCTACTAGCTGCCTTGGGAGTCAGTGCATTTTTATCCCCTTTCATGATGATGACTGGCGGAGTTGGAAGCTATTCTTTTATGATGATAATTTTTGGGGTGTCTGTGGTGCTAGAAGCAATGG
>CAZWRN010000044.1:0-6837 GCA_964636275.1 uncultured Gammaproteobacteria bacterium | reverse complement strand
TAATTTTAATTTTTCCAAAATTGTTAAATTACTTAATCGCTATTTATCTGATCATTATTGGTCTCACCGCAGTGCTCGGCATAGCATAAAAAATTATAAAGTACAAAGTATAAATTATAAAACCAAATCTAAGTTTTATACTTTATCATTTATCTTTTATAATTTATTGAATCCTACTCATCATTATCATCTTCTTGTGAGACATCTTCCATCTCTTTTGGCAAAGCTGGATTGATCAAAAATCCTTTCAGGTCTTTTCTACCGACGATCAAAGGGTATTTTAAATGGGAACGATCAACAATGGTTGCCACAGAGTTGATCTGTCTGCCATGTAAAGTAAAACTAACTCTGACTGCCTTTCTGGTATTGACTCCGCTGGCTGATTTTATCAGGATCTGCCTGTCTAAGATTTTTAACTGAAGTTCATCAACCAATTTATTGTCTAGTGATGTCCGATAAGCTCCTGTATCTAGTTTGGCCAGGTAAGTCTTTGTTTCAGTACCCACTTGAAAACTGACTTGTTCGACAGCATCTAATATCTTGGTATTTTCATCTTCAGCATCTTTTTCGCCAAACAAAGATTTGGCCAATTCAACTCCTCTTTCAGCTGAGGGAATTGGTAAATTTTCCAATCTTTCTAGTCTTGTTCTCAAAGATGCCTGATTGGCGATCTGGATTGAGAGACCAGGTCTGGCATTTATCTCCAAAACTAAAGGACCTTTATTTTTATCCATCACAATATCAACACCAGCATATCCCAATCCACAGGCTTCCTGAGCTCTTGAAGCCATCAAGAGGACCTTATCCCATTCTGGTATTTTTGTCCCAATAATACGTGAAACTATTTTTTGAGTTTGTTCGGCATCCTGATTTTTAACTAAGGCATGAACAGCTTCCCCATTGCGCATATTTATACCAACAGCAATCGCTCCCATATGAATATTGGCTTTACCTTCGGATTGTCTGGTAGGCAGACGCATCATCGCCATCACCGGAACTTTATTGAAGACGATAATCCGGATATCTGCCAGGCCTAAAGGCGCCAATTTTTGAAAAAAAGGATCTGGATGTATCAGCTCCTCGATATAGGCAATATCGGGTAAATATTGCAATGAATAAACACCATCCAATACATCGTACAGATGTGATTCGATATCCGATTTGGAGTATTTCTTTCCGGATGTTGTAATACCATTCATGCCATCCCAAGATTGAAAAGCTATAATACCCTCTCCCCCATAACCTCTCGCTGGCTTGATCACAAAACCATGCTGGGGTAATTGCCAATCGAAGTCGCGAATTGTTTCGCGGTTTTTGAAAACAGTGATCAGCTGAGAAGTAGGTACGTCGTGTTTGACCAAAATTTTTTTAGTTTTGATCTTGTCATCGGCGATTCGTTTGGCACGACCTTTGTTGAACTGACGAATAAAGATAAAATTGCGGGCATTCATCCCGAGAGCGCTGGTACTAATTGCCATTGGATTTGATTGATTTGAAACGGAAATACTCGGTCAGACGAAGTCCAAAGTATCGACCAATTATTAAGTTTAATGGTATCAGCAATAAGATCAGTTCTGGATACAAAAGTACTGCTTCACGCAAAGGGTTGTACTGTAAAATAGCATAACCCAAAAGTCCAATGATAATTGTCAGAAATGTGATATTTAGCGTATCGAGTAAGCTGCGCTGGAGCTGTAAAGAGACGATTTTGTCTGAAAGTAAAATAAAAACCAGGATAGGAAAAATTGAGATATATTGGACAGAGAGTATTCCCAGCTGAGCACTGAGTAGAAGTGATAAAAATACCATGATGGATACCAGAAAGAGCGACAATGACATTTTTGGCAGCTGCATAATACGAACCTTTTTTAGAATAACTCGTGAGGCCAGTGATGCGATCAGTATACTGATGATCAAAATGGATCCAGCTGTCAGACCGGTAGCTATTAATGAGACCGATAAAATAATAGGCACCAGCATCTCCATACTTGGCAACCCCACGACCAATCTGATGAAAGCGATCATACTTGCCAATACAGGCAGCAACAATATCAATACAATCGTATTGGCTGGAATACCCATATTAACAGCGTATTGAACTGTATAAGCCATAAAATTGATTGGGTTGAGAGATGCTTCAGGCCTTTGTTTAAATAATTCCAAGACAGCGGCTTTTTCAGGAGTCTCTTCTGGTTTGGTCAGATCATCTTTTTGCAGCTGTGCCAGTAGCTCAGCTAATGCCGCTGATTCAGATGCTATCTGGGCAGATTCTGAGGCTGAGACAGTCGCTTCAATGACATTTTCAGGAGAAGGAGAGACTCTGGCTGCAGTCTGGACAGCACTGACTGAGATAGGAAAAACAAAAAGCGACAGACTAACTATTAACGCCAAAAGGGGGGATTTCATGCGTCTATCGTACCACTTTTACTCAGCTGTATCAAACATTTTCTGTAATTTTTTTGTATGAATATTTAGTCAGTAAATAGGCTTTAGGCTATAGTAAGTAGGAGTTAGACATTAGTGATCAGGATATAAAGGGTTATTTCTGGAAGTAATCATAGACGGCTTTGGAAACATCAGCAATTCTTTTCTCAGCCGCAGCCGGGGTATCACTTTTGGACAAAACTACAATAATATACTCACCTTTTGGGGCATAAACTATTCCGGCATCATGGCTGAACATCCCCAATTCACCAGTTTTATGAGCTAAAACAGTATCTGATGGTAAATCCGCCGGCAGTTTGCGATTTAATCTTTGGTCTTTTAGCATTTTGAGCATTTTTTCCGTGTTTTCAGCATTTGCTAATTTGCCTGACTGAAGATCATCAAAAAATTTAACCATATCATGGACGGATGTGGCCGGATCTCCTCCGACCTCTGATTCTGTGTAGCCATGATCATCAATCCATTTTTTGATAGTTGAAATTTTGTTTTCTTTTGTCAGCAGCATGGCGGCCCCATTATGAGAGATGGTAATCATCTGATTTAGTGCCTGAGCAACTGACTGAGTGATTCCTCCTGATGTAAATTCAGCGTTTTCCGGATCAATACCAAATGTTTGATTCAGATTGGCATAAGTCGCACTCAGAGAGTCCTCCAGCATCAACTCACCAGCTTCAACTTTGCGAAATGTCTCCGCCATCACCCATAGTTTGTACAGAGACCCACTTTCAAATGATTTGTGTTGATTGAGATAATATTCTTCACCTGTTTTAAGGTGTTTTATCCCAACTGCATACTCCCCTTTTGTCCCCTCTAATGCCTTCATTACAGCTGACCCTAACGGCGGAATGGTGGGAGATGGTTGCGGAGTTGAAGAGGCCTGGATACCTTTTACGTCACCTGATGAGGAGCTATCGGCGATTAGGATTTTTTCAGTGGCCTGATTTTCTATCTTTTCTGAAACCCAGAAGATAGCCACTCCGATCAATACACAGAAGAAAATATAGCTGATAAAGGCGAAAAATTTACTGGTGGCAGAACGTCTGGCCATACTGAATGATAATATCACACTGAAATTAAAAACTTACTATAAAATACCTCAGATTATGAATGTTTGATCCTTGGCAATGAGATGGTAAAGGTAGTCCCATTATTTACCTCTGATTCTATTTCCACTTTCCCCTGTAGCGATTTGATTGTTTTCAATGCGATTGCTAATCCCAGACCATAACCATTGGCTGGTGATTTGGATCTGGATTCATCGGTTCGGTAAAAACGGTTAAATATTTTTGATTGATCGGCTTTTTTTATCCCAATCCCCTGATCTTTAATAGAGACCAAAACATGACCATCACTGGTAGTTGAGAACAATGAGATTGTAGTTTTTTCTGGACTATATTTGATCGCATTATCAATAAAAATGGTAAGCAGCTCACTAAAAGTACCTTTAACAGCATATATGTAGTGACTGCCTATTTTATTGTTGATTCCAATCTTTTTAAGTTTGGCTAGACCCTGCATTTTACGAACTGCCTGGTCCGACTCATCTTTTAAACTAATCTTTTCATAGTACTGTTTTTGATTTATTGATGAGCTATGCGAAAGTTTGATCAATGATTCTGATAAATTTTGTAAAGAATTTACCTCTTCAAGATTGCTTTGTAATAATTTTTTGGCCTCTGCAAGTGACAACTTGCTGTCTCGTAAAGATACTTCAATCTCTGTCTTCAAGGCGGTCAATGGGGTTTTAAGTTCATGCGATGCATCGGTGATAAATTGATTTTGCTGATCCAACATCTCCTGAATGGGACGCAAAGTACGACCGGCCAGATAATATCCGCCAACTGCAGATAAAGTCAAAATACCCAGATTTATACCAAACAACATCAACTGAAGACGATGTTTGGACTCCTCAATTACTTCAGGAGAGATCAAAATAATCTTTTTGTTGGGAGTCTGCAACTGAATAAAAAATGGTTCACCTTCCATTCTGACCCGATTCATTCTCTCAATTCGGTCTAGTTCTTGAGTCATCAATCTGTAAACAATCAGACTAAAAAAAGAGCTAATGACCATGATGATGATCAGATAGAAAACAGTTAATTTGATTCTTGCTTGATTAAACATAGAGTTAGTGATGAGTTACAGTTTAGCTCCTTTAATTTTATATCCAAAGCCTCGAACTGTCTGCAGTAAGGGGGATAGATTTTTAAATGGTTTGTCTATCTTGTTGCGCAAATAGCCGATGTATACCTCGACAGTATTTGGTAATACATCTGAATCGTATTCCCAAACATGTTGAATGATCTGATCTTTTGTCAGAATCTGATTTGGATGGCGCATTAAGTACTCGAGTAGCGAGTATTCCTTTTGAGATAAATTGATAAAAGAATCCTGTCTTTTAACTTCATATGTTTTAGTGTTTAGTGTTAGATCGTCTATTTTTAAAATATCACTTACTATTTTTTGTGGTCTTTTTGATAATGCTTTGACTCTAGCCAATAACTCTTCAAATGCAAATGGTTTGGGTAAATAGTCATCAGCACCGGCATTAAAACCATCAATTTTATCCTGCAACATCCCTTTGGCGGTTAACATTAATACTGGCATGTGACGCTGGTTATCGCGTAATTTTTGGCATACTTCAATGCCAGTCATTTTTGGCAGCATGAGATCGAGTATTACCACATCATAATCTTCTGTCGATGCCAGATCATATCCATCTTCGCCGTCAAAGGCGATATCGACAATAAATGACTCTTGCTCTAGCCCCTTTTTTAGTGAAGCAGCAATTTTGTGTTCGTCTTCAACTACTAGTATTTTCATTGGCAGATTATACCTTTTTTTGCTGAATAATTGCTGAGAGGGGGTTAAAAACCAGGGAAGTAATCTGTTTTAATCTGTAGTTTTGGCACTCCCATTTCAGCTAGCGTTTTCTCAAAGGCGGTTACCATTCCATGAGGCCCTGACAGATAAAAAGTCCGTTCTTTAAAATCCGGAACTGCTTGTCTGACTTTATCGGCTGTAAGAAAACCTTTGTCACCAGTCCAACCTGCTGGTATTTTTGTTTCGTCGCTAAGGGTATAGATGGTCTTAAGACCAATCTCCTGAGCAGCTTGATCAAAAATATCTTTATATGCAATCTCGTCCTGTGTTTTGTTTGAATAAAAAAGGACAATATCCCTTTTTTCTTTTTTATCGATCAGATATTTAATCATACTTCTAAAAGGTGTGACTCCAATCCCCCCGGCTATAAAAACCAGCTTTTTGGCAGGATCATCTGGCAGAGTAAAATCCCCGGCTAAAGTACCTATAATCATTTTTGTATCGGGCTGCATCTGAGCCAAAGTTTGTTTAAATTGAGATGCCTGAGGATAGTATTTCACTCCAAGTTGAATTGTGTCTTCTGTTGGAGATGAGGCGATAGTGAAATAGCGTCTATTCCCTCGGCTATCCTGTTTTTTTTGCGGTAAAGTCCATTCCATATACTGACCAGGAAGATAGGCCAGTTTTTTATTTGGTATGAAAATAAATCCTAAAGTATCTTTGGCCAAATTAACTTTTTGTTTTAAAGTTACGACTCTTTTGCTCAATGGACTAATAAAAAAGCTAAATACATTTCCAATCAGTAGCGCAGATTCAGGGGTCGTATAGAGAGACTGGAAATGAATCATTGGATTGTACAGGATACCCACAATGGCCCCATAAAGCATCTGTCCCCATTTTCTAGGCGGAGTTGTAGCGGGCTCGGTCAGCATTACAAAAGCTAAAAATAGAAGTGGCGAATAAAGAAAAGTTTTTTGGGTGAGTACCCATAAATCAGCGTTTTTCAGAAATCCGGTCAATAACACCGAGCTGAGAGCTGCGACCAAAAAAGTCATCACCAAAAAAGTACGTCTGATTTTTCGCATAATCAGTAGCCCACCCAAAAGAACTGGTATAAACAAAATACCATTGCCTACCCACCAATTGGCTGACTGGCCTAAAACAACTGAAGTGAGAAAAACAGCAATTGCCACTGGATTGAATAGATGTTTTTTATCTACTTCAAAAATAAATTTTGAAGCACATATCCAGACCGCAGCCCAAAATAAAAATCCAAGATCATGAAAGGATCCAATCGGTGGTACTATCAAGACCAAAATCAGGCCGGAAATATAGACTGATTCAAGATTAGTTGTGGCTTCAAAAAGAGCTGCAAATACGGTATTCGTCAACCAAGCAATCACTAAAACAAACATTACTGTAAAGAGAAACATTAAACCATTAAAAGGCAGAAATCCTAAAAATGCAGCCGCTGCAGCCAGGCCCACCAGACCGACCAGATAATAAAGTACCAGTCGGTACATGGTGATTTTATTTAAAAAATTGTCGATAAAATTCATAAATTAATTT
>CAZWRN010000043.1:0-6932 GCA_964636275.1 uncultured Gammaproteobacteria bacterium | reverse complement strand
AAAAGTATACTCATCTGATGGCTCACAAAATTCCTTATGACAAATTTATTGAAGTTTATTCCCTAGTCCCCCGTCTCTGTGTTGAGATTGTTATAAAAACTAATCAAGGAGTTTTACTTACCAAACGTAATATTCCTCCAGCTATCGGAATGTGGCATTTACCAGGCGGAACCTGGCTCAAAGATGAAACTGCTGAAGAAGCGGCTAAAAGGATCGCCTTAGATGAATTAGGAATAGACATCTCACTAGGCAAATTACTGGGATATGTCGATTTCTCACCCGAGGTAGCAGTTGGACATTCTATTAGCCTAGTGTTTCTAGTCAGGCCTGCTTCACTCGATATCAGACTCAATGAACAAGCCTCTGAATACCAATTTTTCAAACAATTACCCTCAGAAACCATCCCAGAAACAAAGCTATTTTTAGAAAAAAATATACTGAATAACTCCTGACTTTATACTTTATAATTTATCCTTTATACTTCCATCTATGGAAAACTGTTTATTCTGTAAAATTGTGTCAGGCGATATCCCTTGTTATAAAATCTGGGAAAATGAGCAGTTTATAGCTTTTCTGGATATTCATCCGATTAAAGAGGGTCACACATTAGTAATTCCAAAAATTCATTCACCATATCTTTTTGAAATGAATGATGCTGAATATTCAGCCATCTGGACCGCCGCAAAAACAGTTTCAACCAAATTAAAGCAAACATTTCAACCTAAAAGTGGAAAAATCGGCTCAATTGTCTATGGCCTAGATGTAGATCATACCCATATTCATCTGGTTCCAATAGATCAATCCGGTGATCTGAGCTTTAAAAACGCCAGACCAGCTTCCAAAGAAGAGCTAGAAGCAACTTTAGTTAAAATTACCAATAATTAGGTAATTCTCCACGATGGTCGAATATAAATATTCTTATTTCGGTGGCTTTTGTTGAGCGAAGCGAAACATCTCTCGCGAATGCGAGATTACATGCCCTCAAACAAGTTGAGAGATCCTTCGCTTCACTCAGGATAAGCATCTTGTTTCTTCTCATTAATTTCTTTATGTTATAAGCAATGAAAACAAAGGTTGTAGTCATTGATGGGGGTGGACGCGGTTCGGCTCTGATTGATGCATACTCTAAAAGTCCCCTCGTCGATGAACTGATCGCTATCCCAGGCAACGATTTAATGCAGACTCTGACCAAGAAAAAAGTTACTATTTATCCTGATCTCAAAACAACCAGCCTTAAAGAAATTTTAGAAATCTGTCAAAAAGAAAAACCCACCCTAATAGATGTGGCTCAAGATAACGCCGTTGAGGCCGGATTATCAGATATTCTGAGAGAAAATGGTTTCAGCGTTATTGGTCCATCCAAAGACGCCGGCCAGATCGAATGGGACAAAGCATTTTCCAGGCAAATCCTTAAAAAAACAAATGCCCTGCAACCGGAGTTCAAAGCTTTTACCAGTTTTGATGCAGGTATTAACTATATTAAAAAAAGCCCTGATAAACCACGTTTTATTAAAGCCGCCGGTCTGGCAGAAGGAAAAGGCGCTTTGCCTGCTAAAGACAACGCTGAAGCGATTGAGCGAATCAAAGAGTTGTCTCGTTTTGGTAAAGCCGCGGAGTCATTTCTGATCGAAGACTGGCTGATTGGTGAAGAATTTTCTGCTTTTGCTCTCTGCGACGGCGAAGATTATCAGTTCATCGGCTGCGCTCAGGATCATAAACGGGTCAACGATGGCGATCAGGGGGAAAATACCGGTGGTATGGGCTGCTCAACACCACCTCTGGTAGTAACAGACCAAGTTTTGCAACAAACCAGAGATATTATCAGTCAGACATTAAAAGCTCTGGCAAAACAAAATACTCCCTACAACGGTATTTTATATTTTGGCGGGATCGTCGTTGCGGGCAAATTCGAGCCACAAGTATATGTGATTGAATTTAATGCCCGTTGGGGAGACCCTGAAGCGCAAGTGTTAATCCCTGGTATCAAAGGAGATTTTTATAAAATAGCCTTAAAAACCGCCACACACAAACTAGATCAAGTAAAAATTAATACTGATGGAAAATACCGGGTAACTATCGCAGCGGCTTCAAAGGGTTATCCGATAGATTATTCAGCTGTTAAAGGAAAAGAGATCGTTGGACTACCTCAAGCTCTAAAAGATCGCTCCGTAACAGTTTATGGCGCTGGTGTTAAAAAGGTTGGAAAAAAATATTTTGCAAACGGTGGCCGGCTTTTTTATATTACTGCTGAAGGAAGAAACGCAATTGATGCGACCAATAAAGCCTACTCTGTCTTAAATACCATCTCCATTCCAGGTGAGAATGGCGAAAATCTGCTCCATTTCCGGCGAGATATTGGCTACCGGGACGTCAACAGACTGCTCAGTAACCGGGAATAAGTGGAAATAATAGGTTTTGTTTGCTAAAATACCATCAGTAATAACTACGGAGTACATATTATTGCGCTTCAAAACCTCAATAATAGAACTACTTCGAGTCGATTTTTCGGTAGATCTACTAAATTAAATTTGATAGGTCGGTAGAAAATTCGATGCTTTTTGCGGGTGTAATTCATCGGTAGAATGTCACTTTTCCAAAGTGAACGTAAGGGGTTCGATCCCCCTCACCCGCTCCTGACGGGGCGCTATGCTCCGAAAAGTCTCGAATATATTGATATAAAGGACTAATCGAGGGGTTTAATGTACCGGAATAGTCCCAACTGATTCCATCAGGGTACATCGAACCCAGTAGTACTTTTAGCTGTTTTATATTTGATCTTTTGTATGTCTCGCCTAGATCTGCTAGCAAAGTCTTCATAAAGGAAGTTAAATCTTCAAGATTGTATTTATCTATCGTGGAGTCTTCTTTTGCGATTTGAGCCTTAATAATTTTATCTTCAATAATGCTATTTTGTTCCTTAAAGATCTCATCAGAATAAACTCCGGAGATATTCTTTTCTACCAGCATTTTTCTTAAAGCTTTAAGTCTATCTATTTCATCATCAGCCTCATTTTTTATCTTTGTAAGTCGAGACAATCTTTCATGAAACATTTTATAGACAAATTCGAGGAATAAATTGAGCGACTGAGCTTTAGGTTCTACTTTTTTCATAGCAGTAATTAAAGCACCTTCAACATCTTTTACCGCTAAAGATTTATGATTACACCTGCTTCCACAAAAATAATAGGCATATCTCCCACCATGCCTGCCCTTACTGTAAGCACCCGTTAAACCCGATCCGCATTTGGAGCACTTTATGACTCTTCTTAGTGGAAATTCGATATTTTCGAAGGTACGTTTAGCCAAAGCAGTTTTGTTAACATTTCTACCATCCAAAATTGCTTGCACTTTATAATATTGTTCTTCAGTAATCATTGGAACATGCTGTCCTTTTACTTGTTCCGGGTACTTTTCTGATGTTACTATGCCGAAGTAAAATTTTAATCTAAATATTCTACAGGTCGTTTGAGACCTAATCTTGTATACTTTAGTCCCTCGAACTTCTCTCATTCCCCAATCATTCATTATCTCTGCCATTTCTCTAGTGCTTTTTGTTCCAGTTGCCATTAAATCCCATGCTTTTTTCATATTATCCCAAGTCTCCGGATCTTTGACTGCATACCCAGCTTGGAATTTATAACCTATTGGAGGTTTGCCACTTATTAGTCCAGATAAAAATCTCGCCCTGAGGCCATTCTTAGCTCTCTCACTTCGGATATCGTTATCTAACTGAGCAAATCCGGCCAAAATGGTCTCAACTAATTTTTCTGTTGGTGAATCACCGGTAGGTTCTGTTGCAGATATAATAGTAGCCCCATTTTCAGTAAGCTTTTTTCTAATTGCTAAATAATCTGCCGTTTGTCTTGAAACCCGGTCTAAACGATAAACGAATACTGCATGAACCTGATTTTTCTTTTTTCGACAATATTCGAGTAAGTTAATAAGCACGGGTCTTCCGGCAATGGTCTTGGCGGATCGTCCTTCTTCTCTAAATATCTCTATAACGGTGTAATTTCTTTTTTCAGCTTCTTTTCTACAGATTTCCTCCTGAGTGTCTAAGGAAAAATTATCTACCTGCTCTTCTGATGAAACACGAAGGTAAATTATGGCTTTTTTCCCATCAGCAATTATTGTATTTGGTGCTCTCAGATTCATTTTTTGTTATGTAATAACTCTTGGAGCGTTTGTCCTCCAAAAAGACTCCTTTCAAATTCATCCAACCAGCTCTCAGCAAGATATTTAACTTCCGATAAAACAGAATTAAGTTGCTGAGGAGTTAATTCAGTTGTTATCTCTCCTAGAATTTCCTTCGCTTTTTGAATCTCTTTATCGTTATAAATTTGTTCGGGGAATAAATCGTTTAATGATTCAGTAAAAGACTTTGACTGTCCTAGACTTTGATTTGGTTTTGATAAAGCTGTAGGAGTAATATGCTCTAGAACTTGAGCTAAAGGAGTTGCTACTTTCTCTTTTGATATTTCTACTTTTGGTATATTTGGCTTTGCAAGATTATTTGAAGACTTCGTATTTTCTAATTCAAATAAGGGTATATTTACGCTTTGCATCCTCTTCTCCAAGCCTAGTATCATATATACAGATATGTATAGTATATATACAAATATGTATAGTTGTCAAGGATAAATATGCGTATTTTAGCTTTATTTAAAGGTCTAAGTATGATATATTCGGCTCAGTAATTCTGCCTAAACTGTCTACTGGTAGTTCTTATGTCAATTCAAGAATTAAGGGCAGATTATCTCCTAGGCAAATATCTTTACTCAAAAGATATTTCGAGTATTGGTGAAGGACTAGTTAGCTTGTTTTTCCCAAGCCTAATATTTTCGATTATTCTGGTTTTTATCCTTATTATTGTCCGCAAGACTTTATCTTTAAGGAAATCTTTTAAAGAGCATTCAATTCTGCTTGAACTCACTCCTCCCGCCATGACTGAAAAGACTGCATATACAACCCAGCAGCTATTTTCAGTGATCTATAACTTAGGAAAGCAACGATCATTCACAGATAAAATACTTGGCAAAAAAACGCTTTTTGCTTGCGAAATTGTTTCAACTCAAAATCAAGGAATTCGCTATTTGATTAGGACTACTCCAGATATGGTAAATAACCTTAAAAGAAGCTTGATCTCATATATGCCTCAAATGAATGTTAAAACAGTTAATGAATACTTGCCAGAAAAGATGGGATTATATCACACAAAAGTTATCGAATTTAACCAAACTAAACACTTCGCTTATCCACTTCAGAAACAGAATGTGTTAATTGAACATGATCCGGTTGCCTACATCACAGGAATGATGACGAAGTTATCTCCTCAAGAACTTATTTCTTTCCAGATAGTATTATCTCCAACTCAAAGAAACAGCACGGCATATATCAAACAAAAGATTTTACGAGGTGAAGATGCCTTAGGGTATATAAATGAATTAAGTAGTTCCAAGCTAATAAGTATTCTGAAGTTTCCTATTACCATGGTTAAAGTTGTCATGGGTGTTTTTGGATGGGCTATGAGAACTGTGGTTAGTGATCTCGGTGATGCCAAAATGGCAGCCAGACAATCTCAGTATCAGTACATGGCATATTATAATTCTCAAAACTTACAAAAACCAGCTAGAGTGCTAACTAACTTTGAACAAGATGCAGTCAGAGCTATAGAAGAAAAAATAGATCAACCATTATTTGAAGCAAGAATACGGGTACTGATAGGAGTGAAAGAAAAAGCTGAATTATCTGAAAGAATCAGAGGTTTTAATTCTTCTTTGGGTATTTTTACTACTCCGAGTAGTCAATCATTGAAAAAGAAAGTTAGTCTACCTTTTTCTGGATTTAATAAGTTTCTGTTTCTTAATTTTAAGAAGAGATTATTGTCATTTGCTTTTAATAGCAGTCCAACAGTTTTGTCAGTTTCTGAAATATCCGATCTTTATCATTTCCCTTTTACCAGAGTTACCCAAACAGAAAATTTGGTAAAGCTCTACAGCAAACAACTACCAGCTCCAATTTCCCTTAAAAATGGCAGACAGTTTAGTGTGGTATTTGGAAAGAATTCTTATGGAGGAACAACTACGGATATTGGATTGACTGAAGAAGAGCGACAAACCCATATGTATATTTTAGGAAGAACCGGTTCTGGTAAAACAACTTTAATGTTTACAATGGCAAAGCATGATATTGAGACTGGTAAAGGTTTGGTTTTTATTGATCCTCATGGTGATGTATCAGAAGATTTAGTGGCTTCAGTTCCTTTAAGCCGGAAGGATGATTTAATTTATGTAAATCCTACTGATTTAAAACATCCTATTGGAATTAATTTATTAGAACTTACTCCAGGGCTTGATGAAGACGAAGCAGAATTAGAAAAAGAAGTTGTGGCAGAAGGGATGGTGTCATTATTTAGAAAAGTTTTTTCAAAAGAAGAAAATTCCAATGCACACAGAATTGAATATATCCTAAGAAATACAATTTATACAGCATTCACTACTGAGGGCTGCACCATCTTTACCATTAATAAAATACTTACTAATCCATCCTTTAGGAGTCAAGTTATTGAAAAGCTTGAAGATGAAGATTTAATTGATTTTTGGAAATTTGAATTTGGTAAAGCCGGAGACTTTCAGGTAGTTAAAATGTCTCAAGGTGTAACAGCTAAGATTGGGAGATTTTTGCGGTCTCCCACCGCCAGAAGAATCTTAGAGCAACCAAAATCAACTATTAATTTTGATGAAGTGTTAAATGGCAAAATACTTATTTGTAATATTTCGCAAAAAATTGGTGAAGATACTTCAAGACTTCTCGGAACAACTATTTTAACAAAGCTACAACAAGCGGCACTAAAGCGGGCTAATATGCCGGAGAAAGATAGAAAATCTTTTTATATTTATACTGACGAATTTCAAAACTTTGCCACCCACTCA
>CAZWRN010000042.1:0-6933 GCA_964636275.1 uncultured Gammaproteobacteria bacterium | reverse complement strand
TTGGCATACTTTTCAAGCAAGCTCCTACCTATGAAGAAATAAAGTTTGGAACACCAGAATTGGAGCAATGTATCGCTCTAAACGAGCTATTTAAACAGTCTAATTCTCTTAATGTGGGCACTAGACGATATATCTCGTACTCACTCGAGGGTATGATACAACAGTTTCAGGCACTTGAGAAGTTGGGTATTTTTAGTATGTCAACTTTTGCTCAGGGATAGTGCTGAGCAAATATCCACAATATAAGGTTAACTACTTTAAGGTTATGGTTTTAAAGAAGCTTGGTATTGTTTCCAGCGCTTAATAATCTGTTCAGATGTTGCAGTTTCTCCCAGAATTGTTCTTACGACATTAAGGAAACTTTCCCTTTCTTGAACCATAACAGATGAATCATCACCTTCCACTAAATCTTCAGGAATTAACACTCTATATCCTAGTACATCTGAGGCAACTATAGCCGTTGAAGCCACACAACGTGAAGCATAGGCTCCAGTTATTATAAGAGTGTCAATTCCGCCTTTTTTGAGCTGTTCATCTAAATCAGTATCAGTGAAAGCATTGTAATGTCTCTTATGAATAATCCTATCCCCAGGTTTAGGAGATATACCCATAAAATCATAAGTTGAATCACCAGGGGTAGTCAAAGCTGGAGTATCTTCAGTTAACATCTTTTCCCTCATGTTAGCGACCATTAAGGTAGGATCTTCTGCCATTTGAGTCCAAAAGACAGGAATACCTGTTAATCTAGCCTCATGTAAGAACTTTCCTAGTGGAGGGATCATTCCTTGAAGACGGTCTGTAGTATTTCCGAATAATTGAAGTAAGGGTGCTTTTGGATCAGCATAACCTCGCTGTATATCGATAGCTAATACAGCAGTGTTCCTTGGGCGAGAGATATATTTTTCAAATAAAGGGGTTACCTCTGACATATTATAGGATATTATATCATTTTTAAAATTAAATTACAAAAATAGCTCTCCAAAAAGCCGACGAGGTTCGTTTACTAAGGATTACTCCTCAATAAACGCTATGGATGCGAGCTCTTTAACCCGTTTAGCAGAACGAACTGCATTAGCTCGTGAAACATAAGCTTCACTTGCAGCAACTTGTTCGCCGTTTCCAGCAATCAAGCGCCAACGGTGATAACCCGCTATATCCACAAAAAATGTGAATTTTGCCATAATTTCACCCCCTTTCCTGTATATAGTCTGGGAAAGCAAATGCTACAGCTCCCCCTGTAAAACCACAGTTTCTATGGCCTTACAGGGAGGCTGAGATAAGCTAAACCACACTATATTAGGGTCGGAGGTTATCCTCGCCAGCTTTTCAAAGAGCTATCTTTTCTAATACAATATATTAGTTAATCATAGAGAGTCAATGTACAAGATATAGTATATATAAACTTATCTTGGAGTGGGTGGGCGCGTACGGTAGGAGTCTTTTTGAAGACACTCTACCCACACTGACTGGAGCTATATCTGAACTATACTGCTTGTGTTAAAATATGCGCAATGGAGAGTCGTTTTAGCCAATACAAACAGGATATTACCTTTCGTGATGCTCTAATCAGGCTCTACAAGCTTCTACTCCCTCATCTTTTACAAAACTACCCAAGATGGGATCCCTATCCTATTGTTCAAAACATTAGTTTCACTCCAATTGAGGAGAATGTTTGGGCAAATATCCGCATGGCTGGTTTACCCATGCTTCCACAATTCCCAGAAGGAAAGTACTTCCTTGATTTTGCTGATCCAGTTAAAAAAATTGGGATCGAAGTAGATGGAAGGAAATGGCATCAAGACAAAGAAAAAGATAAAATTCGTCAAGATTGGTTAGAATCAAAAGGGTGGAAGATATTCAGAATAACTGGTCTGGCAACATATTTTGATAGAGACAACTTTGAGAATATTCAAGATAAAGAATTCTTTCCCAATTTGCCTTTTCAAATGGAAGGAACGATGTATAACTGCTCTTCAGAGGAGGCCATATTCAAAATTAAAAAAGCCTTTTACTCGGATATATACGACAATCTTCCCAAAAGAGATGAGCTTGTTTCACTTTTTAAAGCACTCCAGTCAACATTGGATAGAATGGAACAATTGGTAAAACGACATAAAGCTCCACTGATTGTTTCAAAATAGGACATTGACCCTTTTTACACATATCATTCCAACTGTTTAAGAGACTTCCTCTAACTTAACTCTCAACTTTCTTATCAAATTCATGAAGTATATTTTCAAATGTAGGGGAATCACTAACGAAATAACGAAAAGTCGATTTAAAGGGTTTAAACAAATCTAGAGGGAATACTTTATCAAGACTGGTATCGGCTTCTGGACTAATAATATATACTTCATCAATTTTTTTGTTATCTTTGAGTAAATTAGTAAAGTGTTCATCTGTACCTTTCCACCCAAAAGTCATGATTTTATCTGCATCTTGGACAGCTTCAAGCATTTTAGCTAACATTTCTTGAGGGCATTCATCGAAATTAGTTTTCTGTTTGAAGGGAATTGCAATCGCTGGTATGAAAATTTTTTGCCTTGCATCTGTAAATATATTAGGATCAACCAATTGAAATGAATGCGCTAATTCAATTTGATCAAATTCACTGAATACCGCATTAAGTTCAGAATAAGAAAAATGCTGATCGTTCTTTAAAATTTCTCTTCCCCAGTTGATTGATCCATGGGGTTTAAATATTCTTAGATTATTTCCAGCATAATAGGCATTCAAAGGAGTGTTTTTATTTTTGCTAGACCAATCATAGCTATAAACCGTTTCCATTGCTTTTTCTAGGAGATGGTCATAGTTGAAAGAAACAATATCTACAAATCTTGTTGAAGGAGATTCGTCAATCCAATCCTTAAGTTGATTTAGTAGATCAACATAGACTGTGTCAGAATTTGTGTGATTCAAAGTACCTATTGCCATATTCTTAATTAAATGTTGTAAATAAAATCTAGTTATAAAAAGACTCTTAATTGTGTTTGGATCATTTCTATTACTGGCTACCTTATTTATGTTCTCAAGTTCTGCTTCAATATCGAAATTTTTACCCAAAAATTCTATTTTTCTTCTTAACTGCCTTGCTAGACCCATTAAATTATATTGGTTTAACAACTCATTTTGAGCTGGTAAAGCAGCAAAAAGATCGTTTGCTAAAGGAATTTTTTTATAATGTTCAGTAGATGCTAAGTGCTTTGGCCATGAATCAAATGATGCTCCCGCCCCAATAACAATTAAGATTCTCATTTTGTTTTAATAGTCGAGATTATACGCCTGAGTAGGTATAAATTAAAAGTAAATATTTTAGGTGACTATTTCTTTTGACTGAAACTTATCGGTTTATTAAGTAATCGGATGATTGGGCTTAGGATTGCAAAAAAAGCAGCTACCTCACCTAACATTACTGAGTTCATAATAAAACCTAAATTACTTAAATCTGAACACTGAATATTTCGTGCAGTAATGGGCACTAAACAAAATCCAAAGATTTGCGCAATAAAGGTAACAGGCAGAGTTACTACAGTAAAAACAACAAAAGTCAAAAATATCGTAACAAAATAAGCTACAATTTTATTGTTAGATTTGAGTAATTTAGGCGCTGATTTGAATTTTGAGTGTACCTCTAAACCCTTGGTGATCTGTTCCGCTTCTTCCTTAGAAGGAGGAATGTATGTAAAAGTAGGTTTAAAATCACTTTTATCTTTATCCATATCGGTAAACATTGCAATAATACCACAATTCTGGTGAAGTCACCATACAAATTTAGGTGTAATCCCCTGACAATGGGTGCATGGATAAAATTACCTATAAAGCACCCCAGGATAGAACAGAAAATGAAAAACTTAGAAAAGACTATGTAGAGAAGCTAAGAGAAAAATTAAAGGAAATTCGTAAAAGTAAGGGGCTCAAGCAAGAAAAGCTATCAGAAATGGCAGGTTTAGATCAGACTTATATTGGATCATTAGAATCAGGCAGATTTCATCCCACGGTTTTCGTCTTATGGAAGATTTCCAAAGCACTTGATGTCTCAATCGCTGAGCTCGCAGATTTATAAACTATAAGATACAGTTTATATCAAAATTTAGTTATTACCCGATAAGCTATCATAGTACACTTTCCATTGTTGACTTAAAGTCTTATGTTGTTTAGGTTTTAAATTGTTTTTTTCTTGTCTTTGTCTTTTCTTCTTGAGTTCTTTAATCCATTTTTTATGTGCTTTTTGAGCACGGATGTATAATTTATCTTTGAACATAGTCGTATAAATAATCGATTATTTTAGTCAATTCACCTCCATTCTATTTTTGACGCAGTCAGCTTTAATCCCTCATGAGATTCTGTGACTTGAGCCTGAGCATGAACTTAAACTTAGTACTAACTCTTAAGAATACATAGCTGGGGTTGCCAGAGCTGTCTTCTAAGCTCATCATGTATAGGTAGAAATGTTAATTTTGAGATTGGTTCTCCATATGGAGCAGTTCTATTTCAATCCTTACCAACTTTACTCTTAACTTTATTACACCTGATCAGGTAATGACCTCAAAAGATCATTTGATATATACCAACTGAGCCTTTGAGGTCGCGGGAGCTATGCAGTACGCTAGCCCGCACTTGCAAAATTTTGCTATTCGGTGTCGGGTGTTAGAGTTTTACTTCGTTCAACACATCTTGGAAGTGACTCTACCATATGACCAAATAAGGATTTGAGGTTAAAAAAGAGCTTGATCAAAGACACAAGCGTGTCCTTAATTCAAGCTCAAGTTAACAAAAAAAGACCTCTAAATTCTGATTTGGTTTGATCACTGTGCTTTATAACCAAACCAGAATTTAAAAGTCTTCTGGATTACAGTGATCATCCTCAGTACATCCCACTAACTATGAGCATGTCAATAGGGTGTTTAGGTTGTTGCATATGGAATAGTATCCTGAAGTAACTACTTGTATAAGTTTTATATTTCCTATAAATTAACAATGCTTGTGAGTGGCGTCTGGGAGTCAGAATAAACTGACTGAGTTGTAACTACGGAAAGCTCGTAGATGCAACAAAAAAAATTAGAGCAAGAAGATAACATATCAGTAGAAGAAGATGCCCTGCTTGGCTACCTTGTTGAGTTAGCAATTGAGCAGTTGCAGTCCGAACAGAAAAACAGTAGTTTGAAAGGGCAAAATGGATGAGATTGAAATTCTAGACCCTAATTCAGAGATAGCGGAAGTTCTTAGATGCTCAACCCCTAATCAAAGAATTGATGGTGATTCTCCTGAGATTCAAAGAAACAAAATTAGGTTTAAAGTCTCAAAAGTAGGTAAAAATGTAGGTCTTTCAATTGAGCTTGCAGCCCCTGCATCGGGAGAACTCGACACTCAACCCCTGATAAATGCTCTCCCTTTTCTAAAACAGTATCCCATCATAAAAGAAGTTTGGGTATCAATTCCTAATCGAGCCACTAGAGCCAAAACAGAGGATTTTTTACAAGTTTTAAGAGCTTACGCAAAAGCTGGACTCACAATAATTGATACAGAAGGAAAACTAGCTTCTCAACCAATGGATTCACTTGAGGAATTTGAGGTTGACTATAAGTTTAATAAGTACGATGCAAATGAGGGTAAAATTCTTGATGCAATTGTAGGGGCTAGGACTAACTGGAGAGAAACACTTACACAATTATTGTCAGCCGAAATAAGATTTGCTCGTATGGGATATTGGACACTTGGTAAGTATCCAATGGGTTATGAAAAAGTCAGAAAGCAAACTGAACACGGAAGACGTCTAATCCTGGAACCTGATGAGGGTTCTAAAGAGTGCAGGTGGATAAGAGAGATGCTGTCCTTAGCCTGTAAAAAGGTACCTAGAAACGAGATTGTCCGTATAGTTAATGAAATGGGCTATCGAACAAAGAAAGACAAACAGTTGACTATAAAACAGCTTGATGTTTATCTTCAAGACCCTATTTATTGCCTAATACGGGTAGGCAAAACTAAAAAACAACAGATGCTAAAATGCCCAGTAAAAATTTACGGTACACCTTTTCTTACAATTGAGCAATTCAATGAGATCAATCAGGGTAAAAAAGCAATCGTAATCGAAAATGGAGAAATTAAAATCCTCAAGGGGAAACCAGCAGAACGCGCTCTGAAAACGAAAGGTGATAATTTTCCGTTCAAAAAATATGTAAGGTGCCCCAAATGTCGATCAAATTTATTGGGATCTGGAGCTAAAAGTGGAAAATATCCTCAATATCATTGTCACAAAGGACATTCTTACTGGTATGTTCACCAGGCAGATTTTGATAATACAATTCTTGAGTATACGCAAGGCTTAAAGCTGACAAAAGAAAAGATAGCTCAATATAAGAAACACTTACTTTCAAAGGTAACTGACAAATTGGTAACTATTCAAGGCATAGCAGTTGATTACCAAGCTCGGGTTACAATGCTTGAACAGAAGAGCCTGTTAATCCGTAGAAAACAGAAGATGACTGATGACTTAATGTTATTTTCAGAGTTGGATGAGGAATTAAAAAAAGTTGAGGCAGACAAAGAATTAGCGATTATTGAAAGAGATAAAACAGAGTCAAAGCAAATTGATATTCAAATGGTTGTTGATAGGGTTACTTATTTTCTCGAACACCTCGACAAAGGATTGTTAGGAATAGCTAATCCAACACTAAGGGCTGCTTGCTGGGCTACTATCTTTGACGAACCGCCAACTTATGATGAGATAGTTTCTCGAACTGCTAGATTAAGGCCTCATATTGAGCAAATCGCTACAAATGAAGACCCTGAATCTTCTAGTGTGGGCACCAAGAGATTCGAACTCCTGACCCTCTCGGTGTAAACGAGATGCTCTAACCAACTGAGCTAGGTGCCCCCAGGTGCCGCGACTCGGACTCGAACCAAGATAGGATGCTCTTCAGGCACCTGCAATGA
>CAZWRN010000041.1:0-7760 GCA_964636275.1 uncultured Gammaproteobacteria bacterium | reverse complement strand
TCTTGATAGCCAAAATTGCTGATCTGGTCAAAGATAAGAAAATTGATGGCATCGCCGATTTACGTGATGAATCAGACAGAAGAGGTATGCGGATAGTGATAGAGCTCAAAAGAGATGCCAAGCCACAATCTGTATTAAACAATCTATACAAACATACAGCCATGCAAAACGTTTTTAACGTCAATATGGTGGCACTGGCCGATGGTGTACCGCATCTGATGAATCTTAAACGAATTCTGGAAGAGTTTGTGTCACATCGGCAGGTGATAGTCAGAAGAAGAGCTGAATTTGAACTACGAGAATACAAAGCCCGTGAACATATTTTAGAAGGATTGAAAATTGCCGTGGACAATATTGATGCGGTAATTAAAATCATTCGTGAAAGTAAAGATTCAGATACGGCTAGAACCAATTTAATGGCTAAATTCGATCTTTCCACGATCCAGGCAACAGCAATTTTAGATATGCAGCTTCGAAGACTAGCAGCTTTGGAAAGATTAAAGATTGAAGAAGAGCTAAAACTTGTCCGTGAGATGATCGCCTATCTGGAAGATCTGCTGGCTCATCCGGAGAAGATTTTGAAAGTGGTGCGGGAAGAACAGCAAAAGATCCGCGATAAATACATTGATGACAGACGTACCAGGGTCTATAAACAAAAAGTTGGTGAATTTTCAGAGGAAGATCTGGTAGCTGATGAAGCAACTATTGTTACAGTGACTCAGGGAGGCTATGTTAAACGTCAGGCTCCAGCAACTTTCCGTACCCAGGCTCGAGGTGGTAAAGGGGTTTCTGGGATTACGACCAAAGAAGAGGATGCCGTCAGTCATATTTTTTACACCCGAACTCTAGATAATATTTTGTATTTTACAGATAAGGGTCGGGTATTTCAGCTCAAAGTCTGGGAAGTCCCAGAAGCCTCACGTACGGCTAAAGGTCAGGCTATCGTCAATCTGATCAACATCGATCAGGGTGAGAAAATCACTGCTATTCTGACCACTCGGGGTAAAGATGATATTAAATACCTCTTTATGTGTACTATGAAAGGGAATGTCAAAAAGACAGCTATTGAAGAGTATGCCAATATTCGAAAAAATGGTTTGATTTCAATCAAACTTGATTCAGGGGACACCTTAAAATGGGTTGTTCCAACCAAGGGTGATGATGATGTCATTATTGTCTCTTATGAAGGTCAATCAATTCGTTTCCCAGAGTCTCAAGTGCGTCCAACTCACCGTGATACATCTGGTGTGAGGGGAGTGATGCTGGGTAAAAATGATGAAGTTGTATCCATGAACTTGGTCAGCGATACCAATGGGACAGTTTTGGTGATCATGCAAAATGGTCTGGGTAAAAAGACTCCGATCAGTGCCTGGAAGAGACAGGGAAGAGGTGGCACGGGAATTAAAGCGGCACAGGTGACACCTAAAACTGGCAAAATTGTTACCGCCCAGCTAGTCAAACCAGAAGATGATATGTTGGTACTCACCAGTAATAAAGGACAGCTAATCAAACTCAACTTGAAAGATGTTCCTACCTTGCAGAGGCAAACCCAGGGGGTGATACTGATGCGTATGAGGGAAGGTGAGCAGGTGGCAGCAGCCACAGTCGTATCTTCAAAAGAACAGACACCGGATGCACCAGACGCTAATGTTGAGCCAGCTAAATAAACTCTAAATCCTAAGCTCTAAACTCTAGACAATATCTAAATTCTAAAAAAGAAATTTAGGACAAAATTTAATTCTAATTATGGAGTTTTGAATTTATTTAGAATTTAGAATTTAGAATTTAATTTGATACTTATCTGATTTCTTGTTATCATATTTTTATGGATCAATTCAGCAGGAGATTCCGAGTTACCAATTTTGAATCCAAACTATCTCTATTTACCATTTATTATTCAATGGCCGGACTAGCATTTGCGATTGTTTTTGCTCTGTATTATCGCTGGCCCTGGTATGGCTATTTTAGTCCGGGATTTTTTGCAGTATTTGCCACCTGGCCTTATCAGATGATCGGTTTTATTCGTGACTTTATGTACTACGGCCTAGCAGGTAAACCTATATAACTTCTTTAATCAGTTCTGATATACTCATCCCATGCCAAAAGTAAACGAAGCTTCTTTTGTAACTAATCGTCCCAAAATAGGTGCACATGTTTCAGCTGCAATATCTCTTGAATTAGCTTTTGATAAAGCTCAACAGATTGGTGCTGAATGTCTGCAGTTTTTTGTTTCTCCGCCGCAACAATGGGCATTTACGAGTCATGATAATGATGAGATTGAAAGATTTAAATCCAAGGCTCTGGAGACGCAAATTGGGCCAAATTTCATTCATGGGACTTATTTGGTCAACCTAGGTACTGAAAAGCCAGAGCATTTGCGTAAATCGATCGACTGGCTGATTTACGGGATGAAGATGGCGGAAAAGTTAGAGATTCGGGGACTGATTTTTCATACCGGTTCGCACAAAGGAAAAGGGTTGGATGGAGCGATGGATCAGATTGTGAGAGCCATCAGAGAAATAATGTCACATATCGAATCTGACACCCAGTTGATATTGGAGACCTCAGCTGGTGGGGGAGGGAGTATCGGCCGAAATTTTTCTGAGCTGGGAGAAATCCTGAAACTAGTTCAAGATGACAGGGTTAAAGTTTGTATTGATACAGCTCATACCTTTGCAGCAGGTTATGACTGGAGAAGCAACATAGACGAGATATTGAATGAATTCGATAGGGAAGTGGGCTCAGGAAATCTGGCGGCATTTCATGCCAATGACTCTAAAATGGATTTTGAAAGTTATAAAGACCGTCATGCCAATATCGGTGAAGGATTTATGGGACAGATCGCCTTTGCCCAGCTGCTCAATCATCCAAAGCTGGTAGATATACCGTTTCTACTGGAAGTACCTGGATTTGCAGACGAAGGGCCCGACGCTGAAAATATTCAGATTATGAAGAAACTGAGAAATTAGAGATTTGAGCAAGCTTCTGTTTCGCAGTAGGATTCAAGATAGTGTAAATGTAGAGCTAGTGAACTTCTAAATGGAATACCTCACGCAGGCCTGGGATAGTGACTATCAGAGCCTGTAATATCAAGACAAAAATTATTGAGTAGATAAAATATTTATTGGAATACATCGGCTGGTCTTTTCGCAATATCATCACAAAAATAATCTGAGTCAGGACGATGCTACAAAAAACGATAGTTTGAGCCATCTCTGGCAACCAAAAACGGGCAGCCACAAAGATTCCGAGATTCACTAAAGCGATGGCTACACCTGACACCCCTATGGCTGTAAGATTGTTTTTTCCAACAATTGCATCTGTTTGACTACGAGGTCTAGTATGCATCAATGATGTCGATGATTTATCAAATGCTAAGGTGAGCGCCGGGAGACCATCTGTGACAAAGTTGATCCATAAAATTTGGGCTGGCTGTAAAATAGGTGGAAAACCCAGTAATCCGGAAAGAAAAATTACTAATACCTCGGAAAGATTGCCAGCCATTAAAAATTTGACAGTTTTTAATATGTTGCTATAAATCAGCCGGCCTTGTTCGATCGCATCGACTAAAGTAGCAAAATTATCGTCCTGAATCACCATATCAGAGGCTTCTTTGGCCACATCGGTACCAATTTTACCCATAGCAACCCCGATTTGAGACTGTTTAAGAGCTAAAGCATCATTTACACCATCACCTGTAACAGCCACCACTTCACCTAGTCTTTGATATGACTGAACTATTCTTAATTTATGCTCAGGAATACAGCGGGCAAATACCGAAACCTGGCGGATTCTTTGATCAAGCTCCTCATCGGTTAATTCATCGACCTGAGATCCAAGCATAATCTCATCATTTTCTTTCAATATTCCGACCTGTTCGCCAATTGCTTTGGCCGTCAACTCATTGTCACCAGTGATCATCACCACCTTGATGCTAGCTTTTTGGGCTTTTGAAACAGCTTTGATCGCTTCAGGACGAATAGTATCCGCAATAGCGATCAAGCCAATAAATTCCATCCCTTTTAGCTCGGATTCAAGCTTATTGGTAGCTTTGACTTTTTGGCGCCGGGCGAAAGCTAAAACTCTTAACCCTTGGCTGGCAAATTCTTGATATTTTTTTTCAATCACTTTCTTCTCAGAATCAGACAAAGTTGAGATCGGGAGAATCACTTCTGGAGCGCCTTTAATATAGAGGGTGTGTGAGTTTTTTTCGGCTGCTAAAACTGCCATCATCCGAGTTTTAGAATCAAATGGCAACTCTTCGACTATCTTTGATTGAGCTCTGATCTGGTCAATTGATGCCCGTTTTTCCTGAGCCCAGATCAGTAAAGCCCCTTCTGTCTCATCGCCTAAAATGTCGAGCGTCCCGTGATCCTCTTTCATTACTAACTGAGCACTATTACAAACAACAGCGGTCTTTAATAAGACCTCTTCATCAGCCGTCGAAACGCTGTGGACTGATAACTTATTTTGAGTCAATGTACCGGTTTTATCGGTACAAATGACGGTGGTAGAGCCTAAAGATTCGATAGCTGAAAGTTTACGAACCAAAGTTTTTTTATGGTACATCCGACGTACACCAATCACTAAAATAAAGGTGATAGCTGTCGGCAAACCCTCAGGAACAGCTGCAACTAGAAGCGCAATACTTTCCAAAAGCGCGTTTTTGGCACTTATCTCCTGCATCAGTCGCAAACTAAAAAGCAGAGTAGAGGTAATAAAAGCTAAGATAGCGATCGTTTGGGCTAGTTTACCCAGATTTTTCTCCAAAGGAGTTTTTTCATCTTCCAGCTCTGACAAAGTTAAAGCCAGTTTACCAAAACGGGTGTTTTTGCCCGTAAATACTACCTGAGCTTTACCTCGTCCACTGACAACAGAAGTGCCAAAAAATAATTTATTTAACTGCGCACCTTTATCTGGGTTCTCTTCATGTGATTTAATGACTGGTAGTGATTCACCCGTTAAAGATGATTCATTGACCGATAGGTCAAAAGCTTCAATTAGAATTGAATCTGCCGGAATTTTATCGCCACTTTCTAAAACGATAATGTCGCCAGGGACCAGTTCGCGTGATGGGATTTCAATTTGTTTACCATCCCGAATAACCCTTGAATTGGTGACCTCCATTTTTTTTAAAGCTTCCAACTCACGAGATGCTTTATATTCCTGATAAAAGCCCAGAATACTATTTAATATCAAAATAATAATAATTAAGATCCCATCGATCGGATCACCAATTGCGAAAGAAAAAATAGATGCGGCAATCAACAAATAGGTCAGCGGGCTTTTAAATTGTTCTAAAATCAGTTTAAAAATTGAAGCCGGTGGTTTGGGAGGAAGCTCATTAAAGCCAACTTCCTGTAGTTTGGCTGTAGCAGCAGCAGTCGTCAAACTCTCCATAGATCTAGTGTACCAAAAATGGAATGTCTAATGTCTAATGTCTAATGCCCAATAAGTTGTTCATTAGTAGATTTGGGAATTTGGCATTTGACATTGGTAGGGTTTGACATTTTAATTAATTAAGGAGGTGAAAAGGAAAATTCGAAGCACGAATATCGAAACACGAAACAATATTTAATATTTAAAAACAGAAATTAAAAAATCTATTATTCTTTTAAATTTAATGATTTGAATTTGTCTCGGATTTAGGAATTCGAATTTCGAATTTGATATACATGCGTTTACTAATTTCGTTATTATTAAATACGTTGGCTCTGATCATTACTGCCTATATTGTGCCTGGTTTTCAGGTAGCCAATTTTCAGTCGGCTTTGCTTGCTGCCATTGTTTTAGGTGTAATAAACACCTTTATCAAGCCAGTTTTAGTGTTTTTAACACTGCCTTTAACAATAGTCACTCTCGGCTTATTTATCTTTGTTGTGAATGCTATTGTGCTGTTTTTGACGAGTTTCTTTGTCAGCGGACTCACTATCAGTGGCTGGCTCCCAGCAATCTTGGCGGCAATCGTACTATCTGTCGTATCGACAATTTTATCGATGCTGGCAGGAAATAAAAAAAGTTAATCAGTGAATTAGTTAATCGGGGGTAGGATCTTCAGTTTCTTTGGTCTTGGAGTGAAAATTTTTGTGTACCTCTTTTAATTGTCTGTTGGTGACATGGGTATAGATTTGAGTAGTTGAAATATTACTATGGCCCAGCATCTCCTGTACTGAACGAATATCAGCTCCATTTTGAAGTAAATCTGTGGCAAAACTGTGCCTCAAAGTATGCGGGGTAGCTTTAATCGATAGTCCGACCGCTTTGACATATTTTTCAACAATTCTTTCAATACTTCGGGTAGTCAGCCGCATATTTTCACCATCTTCAGAAGGGTCAATTTTACCCTGATATCGGATGAAAAGCGGTTTAAACTCATCACTGCGATCATTAATATATCTGTTGACCCAATGTCTGGCTTCATCTGAAATAAAAACAATTCGTTCTTTTCTACCTTTCCCAATCACTGTAAACTCATTTTTTCCTGACTCAATTTGATCTCGATTGAGTGATGTCAGCTCTGAGACCCGCAGGCCAGTCGAAAAAAGCATTTCTAAGATAGCTTTGTCCCGGAGGCCATCTCGTTCGGTTGTATTTGGTGAGTCTAAAAGTACAGCTAATTTTTCTTGCTCTAAAAATTTGATCGGTGATGCTTCTTGTTCGCCCAATTCCAGCTTTTCCGGTGCCAGAGTGTCAATATCACGTCTGATCATATAGCGTAAAAATGAACGCAGGGCGATTATAAAGTAGTTTTGGGTTTTTCTTTTTAGTCCCATTTTGGTCACCGGATCCTGGTAGCGGGAGAGATAGAGACGAAATTTTCGCACGAGCTCGAAATTGATCTTTTCTGGTTCAATGTCTCCGGAAAATTCTATAAATCGGCTGAGATAACGATGATAGTTTCGGACCGTTTTATCGGAAGCATTTTTATCTAATTCCAGGTATTCAAGAAAATCAGTCAGTAGATGAGATAAAGTCATAGAAGATTAATTATAGATTGCTCTGTTCTAATTTCTAAAGTGCGGCGATACCAATAATGCCCAAGATAATCAACAACATGCCGACCGAAGCTACTACAACGGTGTTATCAAGTATTCCGGCTTCCGGCAAAGAAGTGGGGAGTGAGGTCGAACTAGCAACTGGGGTTGAGATAGGTAAACTACTAGCTCCAACCGCCCCAACACCATTGGCGCATGAACCGCTGCCAATAGTGTAGCTACCATCGGTTACGGCATTCAATACGTCAGCGACTGTTCCACGTTCAACCACATTACTATCCGTAGAATTGGACTTATTGTTTGGGTCAAAATCAAAAGCTAAGGCCGTAGTCCCAGATGCGGCTGAATTGACTTTGAATTTCAAAGTAGCAAAAGTCCCTTTACCAGAAAAGGCCTGTGATACCTGAGCAATTCCGGAAACACTAATCTTTCCGGCGGTAGAATCAATTGAATTACCCGGATAATCAGCATATATTTTACCGTTAGTTATATCCGTCTGGGCGATGGTCAGCTTGGTGGGATCATACTTTAAAATCACATCTGTTCCGTCGGTCTGAGAACCCTGGGTATCAAGTTCAATAGTGAAAGTCACATCACAGCCTTTATTGATCTGACCAGTCGATGGAGCTATCGAAAGATTGGCTGCTAAGGCAGATACAGGAGATAGTAAGAAAAATCCCAGCGTAAAGATTGAGGCAGTTAATTTTTTCACCATATATTTACATTAACATGTTTAATAATTAAGAGACAAGAAACAAGTTACAA
>CAZWRN010000040.1:0-7939 GCA_964636275.1 uncultured Gammaproteobacteria bacterium | reverse complement strand
ATTGCGTATTGCGTATTGCGTATTGCGTATTGCGTATTGCGTATTGCGTATTGCGAGTTTACTTCAGTTTATACTCAGTATGTGTAGTGCTTTTTCGGCATTTATTGCAGAATTTTTTCAGAGATAGTTTCTCTTTGGTGTTGGTAGTATTTTTTTGAGTGATATAGTTGCGGGATTTGCATTCAGCACATTCTAGTCCAAACGCCATCCTAGCTTGTTTCTTAGCCATGTTGAGTAGTATACCTGATCCGAGGCTAAAAAAGCAACGGCATGGTTAAGAAGGAAAAAATCTTTTAAATTAGCGGATATTTACGCCGTTTGGAGCCGACAATGGGAATCGGACCCATGACCTCATTCTTACCAAGAATGTGCTCTACCACTGAGCCATGTCGGCATGTCAGATAAATCAGAAAGTATCGGATAAGATCAAATGAGATCGGAATATCCAGTAAAGCAATTTATCTGAAACTGAGCCGGCTACTAGATTCGAACTTGTGACCTGCTGTTTACAAAACAGCTGCTCTAACCACTGAGCTAAGCCGGCGTGATTGATATTTTATAAGATTTAGCTACAAAAAGCTACTTTTGTATAAAAAAGGACGGCCTTGCGGTCGTCCATAGGATCAAATTTAAAATAATTTCTGCCTACTTAGCCGTTGTATTGAGGCTTTTTCCCCGAATATATATGTGGGAACCTTATTCAATCAGCCAAAGCCTTTCAAAATTTTTAGGTCAACCCGTATTCGGATGATTGTAGAGGAAAAAAATCCCCAACAAATAGTCGATCCAAGTAGGCGAATGTTCTTATTTAAGGAACTTCTAAATCATACCCAAAAAAGCACCCGAAGTCAAACCGAAATCAGCTTCTTACAAGGGGATAAATGGCCTAATTTGAGGCTAAACAGCACATCTGTATGAAATAGGTTAGAGAGTGGTAACACCCAGCAGCAGTTTTAAAATACCCGTCCCAAAGCCCAAAATAGTCGATAAAATGGTGGAGTTGCCAAAGGGGATCATTCCTAGTGCTAGGATCAGGAAAAAGCCATATGGCTCAATCTGCTCAAAGCTTCTCGCTGCCCTAAAAGACAGCTGTGACATCAGGATTTTTGAACCATCCAATGGAGGAATTGGTATTAAATTGAATACAGCCAGAAGTAGATTGATATTAACCATAAAATAAGCAATATCGATCAAAAGAGGCATTGGGTATAGTCTGATAGCCGCATGGTAGACAATCGCACCCAAAATCGCTAAAGCCAAGTTGGCTAATATACCGGCTGCTGACGTGACTAATTCTCCCAGTCGAAGATTGCTAAAGTGAAGAGGGTTTACTGGAACTGGTTTTGCCCAGCCAAACAGAATCGGTGAACCAGTTAAAAGCAATAAACCTGGAATCAAAATCGTCCCAATTGGGTCGATATGTGGAATTGGATTGAGAGTTAGACGACCGGCTCTTTCGGCCGTACGATCGCCAAAATACAGGGCAGCAACACCATGCATAACCTCATGAACGATTACTGAGAAAAGTAAAATTAAGATAGAAATGGTTAAAAATTCAGCATTCATCGAGTTAATATTTAGTATGTAGTATATAGTATATGGTGGGAAAAATCAGGTATTGAATACTAACCTTTGATTTTACTCGTGGATTGTGTTATTCTACCCATCTATGGCAGTCTGTTTAAATTGTGGTAAGAAAAAAATTATGCGAACCTGGTCTCGGCACCAGAAGGGTTCTTCTGGAGCTTCAGAATGGCCTTTGCGGGCACAAATCGTGAAGAAAGCTCAAAAACCAAACTTGCATACTTTCAAAGGAAAGACTTACTGCACCAAATGTTTGCGACTGGCTAAAATGATCTGGAACGCTTCCAATCCAAGAGTTGAAACTCCAGCTGCTGTTTAATTTCTTTTAAATAATTTCCGGAAAATCTTTAAATCCATTTAAGAACTCCTTTTTTGTCACCGGATTTTTGCCTTCCATTTGCATTAAGTATGGTGATTGGTTGTGGGTGGTGGGTTGTGGGTTTGGTAAAAATTTGACTATTTTGCCATTCCATCTGGTCCAAGCACTTGGCCAGGGATAAAATGCTCTGATCATCCGATCTAATTTTTCTTTAGCGGGGGGATTTTCTATATCGAAATACCCCGATTCTCGGGTGATGTGCCCGCAGAAAGTGGCTTTTTGATGGTCTTGTTCAATTGGTTTTAATGCTCCAGATGTAAAACCTTCAATCACCTCCGGCAGATCTTTAGCAGCCTGTTTAAACATTGAATAATGGAGCGATTGAAAAGTGTCATTAGGTTGTAGGTGGTAGTTGGTAGTTTGTAGAAGGGGGCCATGGTCCATTTGATCATCCATTAGAATAAACGAGATCCCACTACCTGTCACTCCATCCAGTAGTTGGGACTGAATTGGGGAAGCTCCTCGATATAAAGGTAAGCGAGAAGGATGGATATTGATGGAGCCATGTTTTGGAATATCCAGGATAGATTGAGGAATGATTTTGCCGTAAGAAGCGACGATGAATAAGTCGGGGGAAAGATCAGTTAATTGTTGAATTGTTAAATTATTAAATTGTTGAGGTTTCATGGCCGGAATACCAAGCTCTACAGCTTTTTGAGCAATAGGGGATGGAGTTAAAATTTGTTTTCTGCCAACTAAAGCATCAATGGTAGTTACTACGCCAACCAGGTTGAAGTTTTTATGAATGGTTTCTAAAACGGGTAAAACAAAATCAGGAGTTCCAAAGAATATAATTTTCAATTTCCTGTTTTCAATTTTCAAGGAGTTTTCAGTTTGTAAATTTTTAAATTGTTTCATTGATTGAAAATTGCTAAATTGTGCATTGAAAATTTATAAAGGTACTTCTTCAAACACATCAGCGCCAGTCCGATCTTTGCCAACTACTTTAAACAAACGCCCTTTTTGCTCCAAAATATGATCCATAAAAAGTTTTCCAGCCAGATGATCGCATTCATGCTGAAAAATATGCGCTTCCAGACCTTTTAAACGCTCTTTGACAATTTCTCCTTTTTCATTTTGATATTTTACATCCACCCAGGTATATCTTTTTACTTCTCCCCAATAATTGGGAATAGACAGACATCCTTCAGTCAAGACTTTTTCAGTTTTAGAATGTTTTAAAATTTCCGGATTGAAATAGGCGGCAAAAGTATCATCCTTTTTCATTCCGACAAAGTAGGATCCATCTTGTCCGACTTGAGTACTTGCTAGGCCTACTCCTTCTGGATCGACAAAAGTTTTTGTCAATTTAATCATCTCCTTGGTCTGTTTCAAAAGTTCCGGAGTGATCTTTTTGATATATTTTGTTTTAACTCTTAGTCTCGCATCGGGAGCCTGTACAACATTCATGGAAGAATTCTAACAAAAAAACCTCCAATTGCATAGCTGAGATGATACTAGCAATTAAATCTGTTTATATGTCAAAATAAATCAAGATGGCCAAGACCCGTCCCAATCCGGAATCTGATTATTTATCCAAGTATTTGGTTGACTTCAATAAACGCGAACTGGATAGATTCTTTCATCCGGAAAAATTTCCTAAAGTCGTCTTATCAGCTGCAGTTTTAGGGATTGTCGTGTTTTTGTCTATTGCCTGGATATTTCCGTTGAAAAATCAATTACTTGATACTCAGTATCAAAAAGAACCTGCTAGTGCTAGTCAGCAAAAAGAGCAGCAAAATCTGACTATCTCTGGTCCACTTTCGGCAAAAACAGGGGAAATGATTAAATTGATTGTGAGTCTCAGATCAGATTTAAAGGAGGTAAATCAGCTCAACTTAGAGATTAGTTATCCTTCAGCTGATGTCACTTTTATTTCGGCCAAACCACTGAGTGTAGGTTTAGCTGAAACAGAAGTAATTAATTCAAAATCTGAAAATTTAAAACTCAATTACAAATTTGCCGAAGGGCTTAAAACAAATGGCATAAACCAGGAAATTTTGGTTGTCGTTTTTCAGCTTAAAAAAACCGGTCGTTTTAATTTCTTCTTTACAGATCAAACTACCGTTTTTGATCTGTCTCAAAGCCCGATAGAGATGACCAAAAACAATTTTTCTATCTTATCGATAAACTAATTATTTAACCGATTGCTGTTTTAGTTGTTTTATTTTCCACATAAAAAGTTTCCCCTTTGATCTGGCGGTTGTTGAACCCTTAACAAAACTTAATGCTTCTTCCAGTTGGGAACGGGGATAAATTTTGGCCATTTTAATATACAGTGAGTAATGAGCGGTATCATCCAAAGTTTCTGCCAAATACACTCCATACTGTTGAAATTCTGTGTGCAGATTTTTCGGCCGCTGAGGATTTTTTTGTTCACCAATGATTAATCCGAGTTTTTTCATAGTTGTGATAAGAAACAAGCAAAAAGTTATACTTATCTCTTTTTGCTTACAGCGTAACTGGAATTTTTACAATTCATTACTTATTTGCTGACTGTGACGCCTCCTGTAGTACTTTTAATGCATCAGGATCGTTGGGAATCGCGTCTAAAACCTGGTTAATAATATCAATTGCTTGTTCGGGTTGTTTGTTTTTAATATAAATTTCACCCAAACTAATTTTGGCTTCTCGATAGTTTGGTTTTAGTTCAATCGCTTTATTCATCGCTTCAATCGCTTCCAAGTATTTATTTTGCTGCATCAAAATTAGAGCTTTATTGTAATAAAGTTTGGGATCTGTTGGAGCCAAAAGTATCGCCTGATTGATAGTATCAATTGTTTTTTGGTCATAGGATGGATCGTTGATCGATAAAACATAATAAGTTCTGACAGCTGTTCTCCAAAGTGAAAGATTGTAAGGGCTGATTTTTAATGAATTTTCAGTCAAAGCAATAGCTTCACTTTTTAGTTCAGCAGTTTCTGTTGCATCACTGCCATCCATGGCGATTGCAGCTGAAGCAAGCACATTGCCCAAATCACTTTGATAGAGTGGTTCTCTTGGATTCAGCTGATGGGCTTTAAATAATGCTAAATAGGCTTTATTGGCACTACCGGCATCTGCAGCATCGCTGCCTAATTTATAATTGACATCTGCTCTCCATAAATTAAATACTCCACTTGCCAGATAAAATGTTAATCCTAAAATGATCACTTTGACTAATCCTGCTGGGTTCCACCAGGTCGCCTCAATCAGAGGTAAAGGTTTGTATAAAACAGATGAAGTTAAGTTCCTAATTTTAATAATAAAAGGAGTAAGTCTAATTTTATTGATTGGATCCAAAATGACAAAAACAAATGCTGGAAATAAATAAAATAAAACAGCAATTATCACAACTGAAAATCCAAATATATTTTGAATCAAATAACTAATATATCCGCCCAATATTAAAATCAAGAAAAGTTTTATCGATGGATCAGCTGGTTTGGACTGTTTTTCAATTCCAAGACTGTAAGGCTTTAAGAAAAGATTTTTACTAAATATTTGCGCCCCAGCCCACACAATAAATAACAGAATAAATCCAAGGTAAGTGAAAAAACCAATCAGTCCGGTTGTTGCCAAGTAGTTGAGATACTCGTTGTGGGCTTTGTTGTATAAAAAATCCCATTCAGAGACTAGATTGTGCTCAGTTGGTCGATATAGATAGTACGAGTAAGCAAATGTTTCTACCCCACTGCCAGTCAAAGGAAAATGTTTAAATATTTCTAAAGCTCCTTTCCAGACGATCAGTCTGATCTGACCGGATTCAGTCCCACCATTTTCCAACTGAGTACCTCCGGAAGCTGCTATCGTCGGACGGGGTGGAGGAGCGTTTTCTTTGATCAGTCGAAAAGATCCGGTCAGCGCAGAACCAAACAACAAATTGATTACTATAAATAGCCCGATTACTATTCCGTAATATTTGAGTATCTGTCGATCAAATATTTTGTATCTAAAAGTCAGCCAAACAATTAACAGCCCTGATACTACCCCTCCTCCAATCAAACCCAAACTTCCACCGCGAGAAAAAGTAAAAGTAAATGCCAAATAATAAATGATCAGACTGACTAAAAAGAAAACTTTTTTTAATACTTTTTTCTCAGTTATAAAAAAATATATGGTTGGAAAAATCATCATAGCTAGATAGGCTGCCAGCCAGTTGGGTTGACCAATTGAAGCAAACACTCTTGACTGAACGTCTTGAACCCAACAGTCAGCTGCCCAGCGGCCTACTAAAAACAAACATGAAAAAGAATAACCAAAATGCTCAGGAACAGCCCAAAGTGCCACCAGTAATCCACCAATGACCAAGACTTTGACCATTTTTAATAAAGCTGATTTCTCTATATTTGACACAAACGCCCAATATAAGACCAAATAAGCTGAGATTGAAAGCAAGCCACCGTTTAACCGGGAGTAATAACCCCAAACTGAAGTATGAGTATCAATGGATAATATGGTCGAGATGATTTGACTGAGGAAAAAGATCAGAAGTGGTATGTCAAGAAATGTTGATTTGAAAATTAGTTTTTTGGCATTAACCATTCTAATTAGCCAACTACCGGCAATAATAACTGTTAAAAGATAGGTTAAAAGCATCTTATTAAATTCAAACAGTTCATTGTTGTAAGGAGTAAAAATCAGCGGGGTGAAAATAAACAAGGCGTAAAAACAACCATAGATTATTTTGAGTGTCATAAGTACACATATGTTACTGTTTGAGAAGGGTTTAGACAAGGGATAGAGATTCTGTATATCCAAAGAAAATAAGTTATAATTTATACAGGTCTGTTATGTTTAAATCTGTCCGGTCAAACTCTTTTTATATCAATCAAAATGGTCAAATAGCCGCTGTTTTCCTCGCAGTTTTTGCTTTACTTTTAGTCTTTTTTTTAATGCCAAAGCATTTTGACAAACAAAATCCAAATGGTATTACCGGTAAATGCCAGCTTGGTGAAATACCTACTACTGAAACCAAACTCACTTTACCAGTGATCAAAGGTCGAGGTGGAGGAGCGTCTCCCGGAGGTCCAGACAGCAACTCTACCACCACATATCATCTGATTAGAAAAAATGTTTTGGTTCAGGAAGCACCTATTTTTAAAAATCCCAATCTCAATACGCCTCAGGAACATTCGGTCTTATACAAAGAAGCCAATCAGCCCGGTTTTTTGGTTTACTACCCTGGTGAATGGGGTGAAGTCACAGTTGATCGCTTAAAGAAAGATGTCTTCTTCCGCCAGGAAGGAATCATATTTTTTGTTCATGCCGGGGCTGACAATAAACCAATTATACAAAAAGGAACTTTTCCCAATGGGGATCAGATTGATGTCTATACCATTGATTTTTATCAGGATGAAGATGGGATCAATCAGGTTAAGAACAAACAGACTGAATATACCTATGAAGATGTTTTTGCTTGTCCCAATACTTCAGGTTCACCAACTCAAATCATGATCCCAAATCAACTTGCTAGTAAAAATAATCAACAGCTGCAACTAGAGTGGTTTGCTTTTAGTCAGGGAGAAAGTGCGGATTTTATGACTGCACACTGCAAGCCAGCAGTCTATCTGTATCCTCCGCAGAAGATGTCCGTCAATGTTAAAGTATTTCCAGCTGGGACACTTACCTATACTGATCCTCTTTATGATTCAAAAAGTGGTTGGACAGTTGATGCATATCCAGATGGAACAATTTACGATTCCAGATTTACGATTTATGATAAACCTTTTAACTACCTATACTTTGAATCCAAAGTACCTGATAGCATTATCAAAAAACCAACCAAAGGTTGGATGGTCAGGTATGAGGATCTTAATAGCTGGTACTATAATATTCTCCCCAGACTTGGCTTAAACGCTCTTCAGACAAAAGACTTTGCAGACTACTGGAAAAAAGCGTTACCATATTCACCATATTATTTTGTCGGTGTGATGGATCAAAAAAATATAGATCAGATAGAAAAATTGGAAATTACTCCAAAACCAGATAGTATCA
>CAZWRN010000039.1:0-7951 GCA_964636275.1 uncultured Gammaproteobacteria bacterium | reverse complement strand
TACAGGTCGATATTTTTATTAATTTGCTATAGGGTTATTTTTTTGATATAATTATGACTTATGCCAGAAAAAGGACCAACTAAAGCACAAAGAAGAGCTGCTAATAGACAATTAAAGGCAGCATCTCGTGAAGAAGAAAAAAACAAATTATCCAGAAGAAATTTTCTTATTAGATTAGGATTAGGTGGTGTTGGATTTGGTGTAGCCGGAATTTCATTACCTACACTATTAAAGATGTACGATACTTTAAATTATCAAAGTACTCCTCTTCCCCCGGTTGATCCCTCAAAATATGAAGTTAACCCTATCCAATTAACAGCCTCTCTCCCTCCTCGTCCAGGGGTTAAATCTTATCCTTCAATCAGTAATTCGGATATAGAAGAGATGTGGAACGAGGCCAAAAGTAGTACTCCTTTTGATCCTTTGCGAAAAATAGCATCGATGCCACAACATGTTTCAGCCATTTTCACAGAATTGACCTCCAAAAAAACTAGTCGTGGAACAGGACTTATGATTGATCAATCTGGCCTATTCTTAACTGCCCGACATGTGATTACAGAAGACTTAAAAACACCAGTCATGGGTGGGATTGTCTACCATCCTGGTTTCAACCAAAGTTTTCGAGTTACTCAAATGATTTATTCACCAGATGGAGATTTGGGATTGATTTATGCACCAACGGGTCTTGCTCGAGGCAGAGTAAATGGTGTTCAGATTGCTACCGAAGAGATTGGACAAGATATGCAACTTAGACAATATGGGACATTGGTCAATCAAGGTTCTGTCTGGTTGGCTCAGATGGATGGTACCGCCTTATCTCCCGATTTTAAACCATACCCAAGATATTCTTTTAAGGGACTTCGTTCTGTATATGGAATGATCCCATTTGGTGGATCAAGTGGTGGACCGATTGTCTCCTTAGACTCGGGATCAGTTATGGCAGTTGAATCTGGATTGATTGCAACTAAGGGAACATTAAATATAGACCGAAACAATTACATTGGATCAACTGTAGCTCCAGTTACCGATATGGACCATATCATAAGAACTCAACAGATTTACAAACTTTAATTCAACTGCTATCTTTCCCTAGTTATACCCTGTAGTCTTATTATTACTTGACTCTATTTGTACCCCTGTGATATAAAAGATGTATGTATAAATCATCAGGATCTAGTTAGATCTTATCTGATTGATACAAGGATTTAAACATGGCTGACAAAGTATCACTAGAAAATCTTCCTGATCTCTTAACAGTTAAAGAAGTTGCAGAAGTGCTTCGTGTCTCCCCTCTTACTATTAAAAGATGGGGTAAAAGAGGAAAATTACCAGCTATCCGAATCAATTCTCGGGGTGATAGGCGTTATAAAAAGGAAGCAGTCCTTTGGCTCTTAGGTATAACCCAAAAGACTGTTTAGCTGCTTCCTTTTTGATTCTCCCTTTGGTCGAATTAAGAAAGAAGCCGTACTCTGGCTCCTTGGTATTACTCAGAAAACAGTTTAAGTTTTTTTGTTAAATAATCTTCATTTGACTCTTTCTTGATTCTCACTCCGTTCGTATTAAAAAGGAGGCTGTCTTATGGCTCCTTGGTATTACTCAGAAAACAGTTTAGCTTTCATCCCTCTGAAAAGTGTTCTTAATCTTCACTTAGTTTTTTGCCAATCTATTTATCAACTAATTCATTTCCCACTCACTGGAGGTCAATTTTCAAGCTCGTTATATTTTAAATCTCTTCAAATTTTATAGGTTATGTTTTAGACCTATATTGATTTTGAAATTTAATTTTATATAGGTTTCTTTTTTTAAAGTTATCCACCATTCGGGCAATTTAAGTTGATAACTTTTTTAGACTAATATTAAACCTAAAAAAACCGGAGAATTTGAAAGAATGTAATTAAAAATGTTTTTAAATCCTAGAGTAAAATATACCTGTTCAAAAAGCTGGTTAGCAAAGAGGTGGGATACACTGCTAAATAATACGAATTACATTGCTCTAAAAGCAATATCTTTATATTTGAGATTTTTTCATTATTGCATTAAATACTCTGTAGCTTGCTACAGAGTTACAGCTATTGCGAGAAGAAACAATCTCGCAGTAACAAATTGTGATATCCGTAGCTAGCTGCTGGTTTGTTTCATTTCTTAAATAAAACTAAAAAGATAAATCTAACTAAGCTACCAAATCTAAACACTCTCCATGGTTGAAGTATTAGTCGGTAAAGCCATTCAAAACCGATGATTCGGAGCCATTTTGGGGCTCGTGATACTTCTCCTGACAGATAATCAAACGCGCCACCCACACCTAACATAACTGATACATTGGTCTTTGACAAGTTTTTACTGATCCATTTTTCTTGTTTAACATGACCAAAAGCCACAAATAAGATGTCCAGCTTGCGGCTGTTTAGATTTTGATAAAAGTCAGCTTCTCTGGCATCTGAGATAGCATCGTTTTGTTTGAAACCAATCAAGTTTTGCATTTCAAAAAAAGTATGATCGCCATTGTTATCAACTGCCAGATTTTCTTGGACGTATTCGACCTGTAGTCTAGGATATTTTTCTTTTAAGCGCTCGGATAGTTTGATTGCTACATTTTTCTTACCTCCCAATAGGCCTACTCTAAAGCCATTTTCATTTGCTGATTGTATTGTTTTTTCCATGATATCTGTTCCTGTAGTTACAGGGAAAAAGTTGCCAGGCATCAAGGTTGGAACCAGGAAAAATGGCCAATAGAATACTCTCTTCATAACTGATCTTTCTGCCTGGATAGCCAAAGCCCAACCTAAACGGGCTGAATCAGGTATAGCCAACCCAGCCTCATTTAAAGCCTTGGTGAAAGCAGTATCATCCTGTGCCAAGACCAGCATCTCGACATTTGGAGTTACCACATAGTTCTGTTTTTTGCTTTGGACCCATTTTTCGATGGTTGAAAGACTTTGATCCAATGTCACATTGTCGATTCCTACTCCTAATAAATTTAGCCTCATTTTGCGCTCCTAGCAGTTGCCTCAAGTACTTTGATAGTCTCTTTTGCAGCCTTAGACCAGCTGAACTTTTGCAGCTGCTCTTTACCCGAACGGATCAGATCATGACGAGTATCTGGTTTTTGATAGATGGTCTGCATTGCTTTCATAATAGCATTAACTTCTTCTGGGTTGACTAAAATCGCCCCTTTTCCGGCTACTTCTGGCATTGATGAGGTATTTGAAGTGATCACCGGGATGCCAAAGAAATAAGACTCTAAAATTGGCAATCCAAACCCTTCAAAAAGTGATGGATAAGTCAGGGCCAGGGCGGAAGAATATAAAGCACCTAGCTGGTCTTGAGTTACCCTACCGGTAAAAATCACCTGATCTGCAATTCCCAATTCCTTGGGTAGTTTGAGGATCTGATCGAAATCCCAACCAGGCTTTCCAGCAATTACGAGTTTCATCTGGACATCCCCGCTTTTATTTTCAATTAAAAACAGCGAGAAGGCTTCAATCAGACGGATCAGGTTTTTTCGCGGTTGAACAGTTCCAACAAACAAAAAATACTTATGCCTGGTAAGCTCGAATTTGCGTAAGGTTTGTTCAATCATGGCTGAACTTGGAAGCTTTTGAGATCGGTCTACTCCTTCATAAACCACGCTCACATTTTCCGATTTGACACTGGTTTTTTTAAGTAAATCATCTTTACTGGCTTGAGATACTGCGATCAAATGAGAGGCGGTCTGGAGCTGGAATCTGGTAATAAATTTTAAATAAAGCTGTTGTTTGAGCTGGTGAGCGGCGGGTAGATACTCTGCACCAAGGTCATGAACTGTCATAACGGTCTTTAATCCGGGCTTTCTGACAAGAGGTAAAGTATGCGCAGGTACAAATAAAATATCCAGTGGGTCCAGAAAAGTACGTTTTGCCAAACCCCACTGTGTCCAAAGAAATGGTTGATCAATAAATATCACTTTAGTATTTCGTGAAAAGGAATATTTTATCTTTTCACGAGGTATCCTAGTATATACATAATATACGTTTTCTGTATCAATAGATAACATCTCGTGTAAAAGCTGCTGAGAATAATTTTCTGTACCTGTTGCCTCTTCACTAAAAGCTCTTGAGGCATCAAAACCTATATTCATGTCTTTAGCGTATAGCGGTCAGCGGTTAGCGTCAAGTATGCCGGATGAAATCTGATGAGATCAGATCCCCTTTTTAGTTCCAAGTTTAGATCGGATAGATCGGAAAAGAGACCAGGATCTGGTCTATCAGATCTCATCCGATCTTATCTGATTTCATCTGGTTTATCGGGGCTGTGAAAGTGCCCTAAAACGCTTTCCACATCTTCCAAGGCAACTTAGCCTGGATGATGCATAAGGTTTTTTAAGTGGTTTGAGTGCCGATATGTATTAATATAATGTATTGACTTTATACCCCAAAGTATATGCATAATGGAGTGTAAGATTATGCAATATTAATATAAAGAATATGCAAAATCTTTATGCATTTTTGAGGCTAAACAAGATCAATAATGAACAAGAATCTGCCCACAACTGATAATGAAAAATCAATTCAAGAGCTGTATTCAGAGAACCCAAATTTAGTCACTATTCAAAAAGCAGCCAATGCTCTGAAGGTTTCAAAAGATACTTTGAGAAGATGGGAAGCTAAAGGAAAAATAACTTCGATCAGAACTACATCGGGTTATCGTCTATATGATCTTAAAACCTTAAGCAAAGCCGCCAAATCCAAATCAAACGCAGAAGTTTCTAAACCAGAAGTTGTTTCTAAAACGATTATACCCCCCTTTAATCAGCAAACACCTTTGATCCCGGAGGTCAAAACAGCTGCTCACTCATTTTATGAATTTGCCAATCTTAATCCTCAAATTGTCCAACTGCCTTCTCATCAATCAAATACCAAATTTGATCCTGTGAAAAAAGTTTCCGCTTCTAAACAGTTTTCACAATCCTCCCTGCCTCAAGCTGTATCCAAACAAGGAATAAGATTTTACACAGTCATAGCTTTGCTGTTGCTGACACTCCTTGGAACAGTCTCTGCAGCCTATGTTTATCTGCCTGGAGTCAATCAATCTGTCCCAGCAAAATATATTGCTGGACTGATCAAAAAAGATATAAATAGTATCAAACCGTCTCGTGAAGTGGCTATTACACAATCGAAATCTGAAGTTCTAGCTGCTTCATCCATCGCTAAAGAAGGTAAATTTTTACAGCTCAATTTGGATACCAATATTGTCGGCAATCTGGCCGTCGAAGGAGAAGGAGTTTTTACCGAAAATATCACAGCTCCTAATATCCTTTACAGTCTAAATCCAGGAACTAATATCACCATTACGGGAGATCCCCAAAATCCAACTATCTCCACCTCTTTAGCATTGGAAGACGCAACATATACCACTAAAGGGATCGCTTCTTTTTCATCAACCTTTTTCACAGTGACAGATGGAGCTGTCACAATAGCGGATGGGAGTCTCACCGGAGATCAAATCGACGATGGAACTGTAACAAACAGTAACTTAGCCAATAGTTCTATAACAATCAACGCAGGGTCTGGATTGTCAGGTGGCGGAACAGTCTCTCTTGGTGGATCCATTACTTTAACTGCTAGCGGCGGATCAGTTAGCGGTGTTAGTACTATCACTGGAACAGCTGACCAGGTGATCGCTTCTGCTTCTACCGGCGACATCACTTTATCTCTCCCTCAAAGTATTGGTACGACCTCAAATGTTGAGTTTGATTCTTTAGAGCTAACGACTGGTTTATTGCTTAACGGTTCTACTTCCGGAACTATCACTGTTGCGGCTCCTGCAACTGTCACCAGCTATACTTTAAGTCTTCCCTCAGATGACGGCACAAATGGTTATGTTCTTCAAACTGATGGCTCAGGCAATACCAGCTGGGTCGCTCAAAGCGGTGGAGCGTCTTCACTTCAGGATGCTTACGATGGAGGAAATACCATTGCGACAACCACTGGAAGAAATCTGGCTTTTACTTTATCTTCCGGTCTAGCTACCTCAACTTCTCTCACTTTAACCAATGCCGGAACAGCCTCAGCTTTTGTACTTAATGATACAAATGGTGCTACAAATACATCAATCGAGGTCCAATCTGGCGGCTCTCCGACCCTAACTATCACTGAGGCCGGTACACTTGCAACCTCGGGTAATATCTCAACCAGCGGATCCGGGACTGTTACATCTGCGGGAACTTTAACAGCTTCAAATGGTTTTACAATGACCACTGGCGCTTTGTCATTAACATCAACTTCGGGATCAATTTCTTCAACCGGACTATCAGGTCTGACCTATACCCTATCTTCAGGAACTGCTGCCATTACAGCTCCCACTCTAAATCTAAACACCTCTTCTACTGGAAATACTGCCATTGGCAACGCCACCGGGACTTTTTCATTAACATCAAGCGGATTAAATGTTAGTACCGGCGGAACGATAACCGGAGCTACCTGGAATGGCACTGCAATAAGCACTCAATATGGTGGAACAGGCCAGAATTTTTCAGCTACAGCCCAGGGGTCATTGCCTTATTTCTCAGCTACGGGCACTTTCTCAGCTCTCGCTCCATCCACAGCTGGATATGTCCTGACAACTCAAGGTGCAGGTGCAAATCCGACTTGGACAGATGCCGGTTCTCTAACCGTTAGATGGAATACGATCGATGACCCCAACGGCAACCAGACTCTGGCGATGGCTGATTACACCACAACCTGGAATTGGGCTACAGCTGATACTGAAACCGCCTTTAGTGCCACAGCCAATGCATTGACCAGTGGAACATTATTTAACCTATCCTCTACCTCAACTGCTGGAACTGATTCTGGCAATTCATTCCTACTAGACCTATCCCGATCTGGTACCAATTCCAACTCTTCCCATACTGCCTACGGCATTAGATCTCAAGTTACAAATACCGGAACTACCTCCACAAATATCGCCGGATACTTTTCAGCTTCCGGAGCCACTACAAACTACGCCCTTTACGCTCCTAGTGGATATTCCTATTTTGGAGATTCTGTTGGGATTGGCTCTAACGCACCATCCCAAACTTCAAAATTAGCCGTTGTCACTACTGGATTGGCTACTACTCTGGATGTCACAAACAATAATACCGGTAGTACTGCTTACGGAACTCGAATAACCAAGTCCGGCGCTGCTACAACTGGTGTTGGACTGTATGTGACATCTTCAGGAGCTACCAACAACTATGCTGCTATCTTTGATGCTGGCAGAGTTGGTATCGGTGATACTACCCCCGACTCCTTATTTGATTTTGAAGGTGCCATCTCAGGAACCCCCTCTTCGACCGGTGCCTGGTTAAATTATACCGGCTCTACCTTTACTGACAGCGCGACCTCAGGATCTGGTACAGCCACTACTTTTGCAGCCAACGCCTTTGGCCAGCCGACTCTGGCTGCCACCAATTCCAATGTAACTACCACCAATGCTGCTACTGTATATATCGCCAACGCTCCTGCAGCCGGATCAAATCAAACTATTACAGCTCCTCTGGCTTTACTGGTAGACAGCGGCGCTGCCAGATTTGATGGGCATGTTGGTATTGGCAGTGGCTATAACAACGCCGCTGTCAGCTCAACATCCGTCTTAGGTATATCAGAAGCATACACTGGAAGTTCTTCTTTTAGACACGTTAATCTGTTCGGATCTCACGCCCCATCATCTGACAACTCCAACACTCAGTATGCTTTTGCCTCTGTATTAGATTTACACTCCAGCGCCACAGCCAGTCTGACCGGCACTGTTACTGCAGGGTTGTTCCAGATAACAAACAGTAATGCGACTCAATCTATCGGAACCGCTTTTGGTAGCTGGATTGGGACTGCTACATCAAGCGGTGGCGCTATTACAAACAACTATGGTTTATTTATCGATGATCAAACTGTTGGTTCTTCCGACTATGGACTGAGAATTGATGCCGCAG
>CAZWRN010000038.1:0-8239 GCA_964636275.1 uncultured Gammaproteobacteria bacterium | reverse complement strand
AGACGGACTATTCTCACCTGCTGAAAACCCTCGTCCGGTCTCACTTACCGGAAGAATTCCGGTCAAAGTTTCAACTGAAAATGGCCCGATCTCAGCTGGAGATTATCTGACTTCATCTTCAACCCCCGGTGTAGCTATGAAATCGACTCAACCGGGTGTCACTATTGGACGGGCTTTGAGTGGTTATAACGGTAATGGCGTAGGCAAGGTAATCGTCTATGTTAAAACTGGTTTTGCAGATCCAAATGAGGCACTGGCTAATTTACTGATCGGCAACAACGGCCAGCTCTTGGGTTCAGAGTTAAACCTCCAAAAGATAACTGTAGCCACAACTGGTACTTTTGGCGGCTTAGTTTCAGCTGATGACTACAAACTAAACGCTGACAATATCAGCCGAGTCGGAGTCTTGGCCTCTCTACCAGTTGACCAGCAAAATCGCGCAAGTGTCACAGACGCATTAAATCTGTTGGCTCAGGCTCAAAACTCACAAGAATCACGCATCACTGATCTGCAATCAAAAGAGGCTTCTACCGCTGCAGCTCTGGCTGACGCTAAGGTATTGGGTGAACAGGCCCTAAATCAAACTCTGTCTTTGCAAGATTCGGTTGCATCCACTTCAGCTTCAATCGCTAGTTTGTCTTCCCAGATCGACTCTCTACTGTCTGGACTGGGATTGGGTGAATCATCTGATGCTTCCGAGGCCTCAGACAGTGGCGATTTGGCTGATCAGCTTACACCACCAACAATAATGTTTGCTTCAGATTCAGCTACACTTGACAACCTAACTGTTAATTCCCAGGCCACTATCTCCGGCCAGCTAAAAGCATATGAGGGCATCTTCCAAAATTCACTCAAGTCGCTGGGTGATACTTTCCTCGGACGCACCAATATCGCCGGAGATTTGAGTGTAGACGGAACATTCTCTGTCTCAGAAGGCAGCAAGGTCAATGCCTTGCCGACTCTTTACTTCCAGACCTCAGCTCTGGCTGAAGCAGTTGATTTTTTCAACGGACTGGTCACTATCAACAAAGATGGCGCTTTAGCCGCCAAAGAGGTGGTTGCAGAGCAATTTTCAGTCAAAGCTGACTCATCAGCCGGACAGATGATCATACAGGCTGGAGAGACGGAAATTCCGGTCTTAAATCAGCTGGTTGAGACTGATTCAATAATTATTCTCACCTCGGAAACCGCCGGTGCGCCGGCTTTGGCAGTCTCAGATAAAGTGGAGTCTACAGGCTTTGTAGTCAAGCTTGGCGCAGCTCATACAGAAGATATAAAGGTTAGCTATCTAATAGTTGGGCAAAAGTAAATGCACAAAATATGCTTGGTAATTAGTCACTTCGTGCCCTTACTTCGCAATAAGCAATAAGCAATAAGCAATAAGCAATAAGCAATAAGCAATAAGCAATAAATGATATAATTTCTCTTTATCACTATAAATACCGCAAAAGATGATTTTGTATATCAAAGCATCTTTTTTTTACATTTTTCTTACATAAAAAAAGCGATTGGGTTCTTGTAATTGAAAAACCGCCAACTGTAAGATAAATTATGAACCAAAGAGGATCTGCTCCCTTTTTACTTATGCTTGCAATTGCTGGTATCGTTGGATTACTGGCTGTTGGATATTATCTTCCCATCAATAAAAAATCTCTTGGTAGTTTTTTTAATAAACCTTTCTCCTTTGCTGCCGGTGATAACATTACCGTAAGCGACCCGGTATTTCACTCAACCTTTAATTCAATCGACATAGAACTACCGTTTGAAGATGGAGCTGCAGAAACATTGATGGAAGTAACAGTTCAGTTTAAAAAATCAGCCGATTCCAACTGGAGAGAGGGGCTCCCTTTATGGCCGACCAGGCCTGTCAGCACTGATCCGGCTGTTTACCAACCTCCTCAATCAGCCGCATTTGGAGCTGTTTTACTGGCTGAATCAGGCACCTCCTACGACATCAAACTGACTTCTAAAGGATCATCAGGCACAACAATTGAAAAAACCGGAACAGTCACCACAAGAACTGAAAATATTCCACCGGCATCTTCCCTGACTCCAACTCATTTCGTCAATCCGGTTAGCGGCAGTGACAGCTCCGGAACTCCTACTAATAAAGCAACTCCCTGGAAGACTTTACGTAAAGCTTTCCAGACCGCACCCGCAGGATCTGTTATAGAGTTGGCTCCTGGCTATTACGTCGAGCCAAATCTTAATTCAGCACCGATAAATAAGAAGTTAACAATTAAAGCTGAGTTTCCGGCTTTAGATGATGACAAAAATATCATAAATAAGGGAAAACACTCAGTAATTCAGGATGGCAATCAAACCGGCTCCGGCGCTTCAACAGTCCAAACCCCCTATACAACGGGTCCCGCCGGCAGCGGAGCTCCTTATGAAAATGTCTGGGTTCAGGACGCGGCTGTATCCGCCGCAGCCGGAAAACCAATCTGGAAATGGGCTGGCAGCTCTCATGCAATCGGGCTTAGCACTGTTTATCAAATGGGGTTTCACCAAACCCGGGAGGATTTACCCGTCCGCATCATGCATTGGGACCGTCTGTCGGATAGCAACGGCAGCGCCAACACTTTAACACCCTCCGCCTGGGCATCGACAATTGGCAGTAATAAAACCTATCGCTATGGATTTTATCAGGACAGTGTAGCCCCTTATGATATTTACTTGGCTCCTCCTCCAAATATGGTCGACACAACAGGAGCCCTGACCGCTAATCCAAATCAAACATGGATCACCGCTGGAGCAGGATATGGATTGTTTATTAAATCTGCCGATGTCAGAATCACTGGAGTCGAAATAAGAAATATGGAAAACTGTATGACTGTCGGAAGCACCTCTTTAGATAGCTCCGGCTTTAATAACAGCATAATCGATCATAATATATTTTCTGGATGTCTGGCTGGTATTAGGCTCGACAGTAATAGCAACCCCAATAATGGTCACGGACTGGGATCAAAAGACGCTCTGATCGAGAAAAATCTCTTCACAGACAGGACTTTGTGGACTGATGATCATACTACTGATCCCGGTTCCCCCTGGGTTTTCACTAAAGAAAAAATTACCCGTGCTGACGGAACTCTTTCTGCAGGGAACAGATTTGGCGGTAAAAATGAATCAGTTGGAATCACTTATAAAAACGAGGGTGCTAAATGGACTGTTATCCGAAATAATAAATTTGATGGACCGCAAAATGGAATGTCTGCCAACGGAGGTGTCCCCAACTCTCCTCGTGACGCCACCCGGGGAACTGATTTTTATCAAAATGAATGTGTCAGAATTGTAGATGACTGCGTGGAACCTGAAAATGCCTCTATCAACTGGAAAATCTGGGACAATAAAATCCATAAAACCACCGTAGTACTGAGCGCAGCGCCAATACACTGGGGTCCTTTATATTTCTTCCGCAACCAAGCCTGGGATATTGGTGCAGTTGGTGGAGGTGTTGAACACAGCAGTGGAAGAACCAGGCTGAGTACTGCTGTATTGATGAAAGGCGGGGCTTTGAATCCTACTAAAAAACATGTCAGACCAATACTCTATTTTGTCAATAACAGCTATTGGACCAATATTTCTGGAGGAGGTATACCTGATAATTCTGACTATGGAGCCGGAGGAATCGATGACACAATTAATGGTCAGGGAAATTACAATATGGTTAAATATGTCCGAAACAATATATTTAGAACCACCCGTTATACTTCCAGAGTCGGTCAGGGAGACTATGCCACAAATTGGGATGAGGATTACAATGCCATGGTATCTAAAAATTCTCCTGAAGAAAGTACCAATCAGAATTTTGTTGGAATGAGAGTTGAAAGTGGAATCAATGGTCACCAAGTATATTCTTCTTACAGTCCGACAACCCGTCAGATTAGTTCAACTTCAGGTTTTACTATCGAAGACTATCGCAGCGATCTGGCTACTGCCCTCAATCGCCCAGCTAGCTATGGAAATGGAGTTCATACAAACAAACTTGGACCTGGTGGTAGTGATATAGCTTTTGCCAGTCCGGTTGACGGGTCTGGAGCAGTTGCAATACTTGATACACTCCTTACTAGTCCTCTGGCTGGAGATCTAACACTCAAAACCAGTATTACTAACCCCTTAATTAATGGAGGGACTGTCGTAGGAAACATAGCAGATTGTTTTTCAGGCTCTGCTCCTGATATTGGAGCTTTAGAAACTGCCGGAACAGTTACTTGTGATGATTCAGTCTCAGTTCAGGCTTCAGAACCTCCAGCATCCCAAGCTCCAGCATCCCAGGCACCAGCATCTGCATCACCAACAACTGTAATAGGCGATATAGACGGAAATGGCAAAGTTGATATCTTTGATTACAACGCTTTACTCAGTGATTTTGGCAAAATCCTACCTTCTCTCCCCTCAGATTTAGATCAAAACGGCAAAGTCGATATTTTTGACTACAATATTCTACTAACCAACTTTGGACAATAGCAAAAAATTATATAACAATATGCTCAATCAGAAAGGAGTTACGCATTATCTATTACTAATTGCGGTAATGATTGTTCTGATCTTTATAGCAATCACATCACTCACTTCTTTTAACGATAAAATTTTCTCTAGTATTTTCCCTAAAGACCAATCTTTTGCCTCAGGTCCGCTCACTGCAACTTTTGGCAACATGAATCTTTCTGCAACTTTCAATTCGATTGGAATTGAGCTGTTTTACTCAGGAAATGTCGATGCTTCAACTATTGTCGAATACAAAAGAAGTAGCGATACGACATTCAAACAAGCCCTGCCTCTAGGGCCAACAATCGACGGCTCAGTATCCCCCGGTCCGGCGTTTTATGGTTCTGTGCTATTACTTGAATCTGGTACCTCCTATGATATTAAAGTTACCTTAAATGATCCCGGACAAAGTCCATCACAACAAACACTCACCGGATCGATCACCACCCGTCCGGACAATATCCCTACCGCAAGCTCTCTGACCCCGACTCATTTTGTCAGATCAGATGGAAACGACAGCAATCCGGGTACCGGAAATACAACCGGTGCTGCCTGGGCTACTCTCTGTAAAGCTGTCCGAACAGCTCCAGCTGATGCCGTAGTTCAGGTAGCTCCTGGCTATTATGCTTCTCCTAATTCAGCTGTAAACACAATTTCCGGTTGTAACAAGGACCAAATTCGAGCCAATTCAATCACTTTTGTAGCGGAAAAACCAGCAGTTGATGATAATCAGAATATTATCAATCCGGGTCAGCATAGCGTCATTGATTATGGAGTGATTACCTCTCCCGTCGGATCAAATTCTGCCAATCCGGGAGTTTGGCAGCAAGTCACTCTCACGGGTCCTGCAACCGGGCAGCCTTATACTGTCTATAAATGGAGCTCCCCTTATGCAACTAGCGCTATTGCGATGGGATATGCTCCATCCAGAGATGCCACGCCGCAAAGAGTTGCCAGTTGGGACTTAAAAAGCGGCACAGCAACGGATAAATCTGGCAAAGTCTGGTATTTAAAAAATGCGTCAAACCCGGCAGATGCTTCAGGTTGGGCTGAAGTGTTGTACAACAATAAAATGTACAACTACGGTTTCGCCTCTTTCGGATCGGATATTTATGTCAGAATTCCCGGCGATCTTGATCCGAATAATTACTTTTTGACAGTTACTCTGGCATCTACTGGAGGTATTACAGATGGCCTGGCAATCAATGCCGCCAACTCCCGTTTTTCCGGTTTTGAAGTCAGACAAGTAGGGATAGATTTTCGCTCGGGATCGAGTTTTGGAGTGATTGATCACAATTTATTTGTTAGTAGAGGCGTGTATCTGGTCGGTACCAAGCCTGGCACCTACGGTAGTGACCATCTAATTGAAAATAATCGCTTTGTCGATTCAACTCTTCATTCTCCCAATGGTACAGATCCTTATATCACCTGGACATTTATCAAGTCAGCTATCCAACTGCCTGACGGGACAAGTACTCCATGGTCGCGTGTTGGTTCAGGCTCCGGTGGAGGTTTAGGAGCAGAAATGAACTCAGTTACTCTGGCTGGAGGAGCTAAAAGATCGGTCATCCGTAACAATACAATAATAGGAACTTTCAACGGCATTGGTTCCAACAATACCGGTTATGATCGTTATAGCGCCCAGGATATTGACTCTTACAATAACCTCATCCAGCAAGTCAACGACGATGCTTTTGAACCTGAGCAACAGGTAATAAATTGGCGGATCTGGAACAATCGGATCGAAAATACAGCGGTTGGATTATCTACTGGACCTGTGTCATACGGCCCGATCTATTATTTCCGAAATACTCTTTGGAGAATCGGCGGTCACGGCAATGTTCCGGATCAAAATGCTAACTCCGGAACCTCCGGCCAAGGTTTTAAATACTCCGGTTCAGGAATCACAACCAAGGCTCGTATTTATGTTATAAATAACACTTTCTGGACCAACAGCCCAAGCTCGGTCAGCGGTGGATCTCAGGCTGCCGGCGGCGGCTCCAATCAGGAAAACTTTTACCTAAGGAACAATTTATTCCGCATGACCAGGTACGGATTTGATGCTCCCGGAACCCCTGGCAAGTGGGATGAAGATTACAACTTTTTTGCAACGACTGATCTGACCAGAGGCATGAATTATGATTCAGCCAACAAGGCGACTGTTGCTATCTACCGCAGCTCAACTTCCCAGGGTACACATACTAACCTTCCGGCAACGGATCCGACTCAGGATTTTCATAGTCTGCCAGATGCCTGGTTAACAAATCCAACTGCTGGAGATCTGACACTTCAGGCTGGAACACCAATTATTGATGCAGGCGTGGTGGTACCTAACATTGCCGAAAGCTTCAACGGCAGCGCGCTTGATTTGGGATCGGTTGAACAAGGCGGCGCATCATCAACAGCCTCCCCTTCTCCAGTCCTTAAACCCGGCGACATAGATAACAATGGCAAAGTAGATATCTTTGACTACAACTTACTTTTAACTGACTTTGGCAAGAATGGTGCTTTAGCTGCCGATATTGATAAAAATGGCAAAGTAGATATCTTTGATTATAATTTATTGCTGACAAACTTCATGAAGTAATCCGACACTACTTCTCAGTATGCTCTTTTAGCCACTCAGCAATTGCTTCAATTTCCGGATGGGTATTTTCTACCCACAAGGGGAATTCAACTATCTCCTCCTGGCTGGCCTTGAGTTCATATCCATTCAAAGACAAAAATCTGGCAGTGACAGTTAAAGTTGTTCGTCTATTCCCATCAGTAAAAGCAGGATTAAAGATAAGTGAATGAAAAAGAGCTGCTGCTTTATCAAGAATCCCTGGGTAAAGATCCTGTCCAGCAAAACTGGCCTTGGGACGAGCTAAAGCGGATTCAATTAATCCCATGTCTCGAATCCCAAAACTACCGCCATAACGACTGATCATGTCATCATGAACAATCAACACTTCTTGGATGGAGATATAGTTAGTTTTCACCGTTTTGCCAATTCAGTAAGACCTTTTTTATATTTTTTATTAAAATCTTCTAACCACTCTTTGACCTCAGTCGTGTTCTCCTGGCTTTCATCCACTTTAGTCAGAGTCATCTTCTTCTCCTCTGGATTTATCTGGACATCCAACTGATCACCAACTTTCAACTCAACCTGTTTCACAAAGAAGCTCGGGATAGTAAGTGCATATGAATTTCCAACCTTAATAATTTTCTGTAACATAGGAGTAGGTAAATATTCTAACACTGTACTAACATCTGTCAAATACCCTCTACCAGCGGGCAACCCCCTGTTTTGAACCTACCAGCGTTTTTAGGGGTTCAACCCCTACTAGACAACTTCCCCGAAATTAGGGGTTGAACCCCTAAGAAAATCTGTTATATTACGGCTAATGCTCAGAGATTATGCCTTCCAAAAATGTTGTCAGAAATTTTGCACCTGATAATTATTATCATGTTCTCAATCGAGGTGTTGAAAAACGAACTCTTTTTTTAGACAAACAAGATCATCTCATTTTTTTATATTATCTCAGAGTGTATTTATTGCCTTTGGAAAAACTATTACTTTTATATCCAAAGCTGCCGCTCCGTTTTTATTCTAAAAATTTATCTGAAGAGGTTAAAATTATTGCTTACTGCCTAATGCCCAATCATTTTCACTTACTACTCGAACAATAAACCCAAAACGGACTCTCGAAACTGATGAAACAGATAACAAATGCTTACACTCAATATTTTAACCAGAAATACAAACGGG
>CAZWRN010000037.1:0-8346 GCA_964636275.1 uncultured Gammaproteobacteria bacterium | reverse complement strand
CCGTATGTTTACAATCTGGAAAGCCAGAACAGGCTAAAAATTTGCCAAATTTGCCGGTTCTTACCACTAACTCTTTTTGACATTCCGGACAAGGTTTATCCACTTTTTCTACTTCCAAAGCGACTTTTTCGGCTGTTTCACCGGTTGAGGCAATTTTTTTCTCCAGAGGTCGGAAAAAATCGCCAATAGTTTTTTTCCACTCTCTTTCACCGCGTGAAACCTCGTCCAATCGATCTTCCATGGAAGCGGTAAATTCATAATCAAACACCTCGGAAAAGTATCTCATCAAAAAATCATTGACCGCCATTCCCAAAGCTGTCGATTTAAACCGGCGTTCTTCCCGCTCAACGTAGAAACGATCCTGAATGGTGGAGATAATCGGAGCATAAGTCGAAGGTCGGCCTATTCCCAATTCTTCTAATTTTTTAACCAAAGAAGCTTCAGTGTAGCGAGGTGGCGGCTGGGTAAAATGCTGCGATGGTGTGACCTCTTTTTGGATCAGATTTTCGCCTTCCTCGACATTGGGTAGCACCTGTTTTTTCTCCTCTTCTTCAGTTTTTTCCTGTTCTTCTTCTACCACTTGTTTGACTCCATACAGCTTTAACCAGCCATCAAATTTTAATATCGATCCGGTGGCTCTCATTGTATAGCTTTCAGCTGTCGGCTGTCCGCTATCCGACAGATCGGAGCTGTTTTTTGTTGATAGCTGATGGCTGATAGCTGATGGCACTGCCTTTACATCAACAGTCGTCTGATCCATCACTGCTTCGGACATCTGAGATGCTACTGCTCGTTTCCAGATCAGGTCATAAAGGCGTTTGTGATCGCGAGTGTACTGATCGCCGTTTAATTTGTCCGACACTATCGTCATATTGGTTGGGCGAATCGCTTCATGAGCTTCCTGAGCATTTTTTGATTTGGATTTATAAACTCTTTTGGTAGACGGAAGATACTGAGCCCCATACTGACTGCTAATAAAATTTCTTGCTCCTTCGATGGCCTCAGCTGATAAATTGACCGAATCAGTACGCATATAGGTGATCATGCCGTGCTCATACAAATTTTGGGCGATCATCATAGTTTTTTTGGCACTCATACCGAGTTTGTTTCCGGCTGCCTGCTGTAAAGTCGAGGTAGTAAAGGGAGCCGAAGGAAAACGTCTGACCTCTTTTTTAGCAACTTTAGCTACCTGGTACGAAGCTTTTTGTAGATCATTCACAATTGCTTGAGCCTCTTCGCTATTTTTAATCTCCAGCTTTTGACCATTTTTTTCGATCAAAGCCACTGAAAATTGTTCATTTGTTTGTTTTGCCACTACTACTTCAATAGTCCAATATTCGACTGGTTTAAAAGCCTCAATCTCCCGGTCTCTTTCCACAATCAGCCGCAACGCCACTGACTGAACTCTTCCGGCTGAGAGTCCCCTTTTGACTTTTTTCCACAACAAAGGTGACAATTTATATCCCACCAGCCGATCGAGCACCCGACGTGCCTGCTGAGCATCTACCAGCTGAGTATCGAGCTCCCGCGGATGTAAAAAGGCATCTTTGATCGCCGACTCGGTGATTTCATGAAAGACGACTCGTTTGATCTGATGCTGAGGTGCGGTGGAGTCTTTTTTGGGTTTATCACCGGTGATAATTTGTTTAATATGCCAGGCAATAGCTTCTCCCTCACGATCAGGATCTGAAGCCAGCCAGATATTTTTAGCTCCTTCGGCGATCTTTTTTAGTTCATTGACCTTCTTTTTTTTATCGCGGGGAATGACGTATTTAGGCTCAAAATCGTGCTCGGTATCAACCCCTATTTCAGCTTTTGGCAGATCTCTAATATGGCCCATTGAAGCTTCAATACGATAATCCCGCCCAAGAAAACGAGATAAAGTCCGGGCTTTGGTAGGTGATTCAACAATAACAAGATTATTCATTCAAGTAGTATATGGTATTTAGTAGGTAGTATATAGAGGTAATACACCACACAAACATTTAAATTGTAACTTAGGTGTCAAGATTTATTTTCTACAGTCTAATTTGATTGATTTAAGAGGTGTCAGTGGCGCGGCGGCGACAATCGTACCTGATCCCTCTCTAGCTTCCGATACACTGGCGGCTGAAACGCCGACAGTTTGACCAGGGGTCAAAGGAACTACTGTTTTTTGACCATTGCTGTTGTAATTTACTCCCTTAAAATCGACTGTCCCACTAAGTGAATTGTTTGGCTCAACCGGATGCATAAAGCCTAATCGTGAATCCTGGTCAATAATTCTGATAACCAGACCTTCAATAGGATCTCCGGCTTTATACCTAACTGAAAGTTTTGGTGATCCATTTTTATCGCAAATTACTTCCGGGTACAAAGTTACTTCGGGTTTGCCAGGATAATTTTGGACACGCTCCTCAGGTGCCTGACAACCAACAAATGCTGTTTGAGCCAGCAAAAAAGCATAGCAAGATCTTCTGCCGATTTCTTTTAAATATTCAGGATTAAATCTCATAGTGTAATTTTATACCTATAGTGTAAGAATCGCAACCTAGTTGTTTAAAATAGCCTGACTTAGAGTAATAGCCTCGCCTTTTTTTAATTCATCTTTTAAGATCATTTTTGAAATATTGGCCTCCAGGGTATCCTGGATCAATCTTCTCAATGGCCTGGCTCCCAATACCGGATCATAGCCTCTTCTGGCGAGCTCTGTAATCAGATCTTTACTAAAATCCACTACATAGCCTTGCTCAATCAGCTGTTCCCTGACTACTCTGAGCTTGATAGTCACTATTTTTTCCAGATCAAACTGGGATAAAGGTTTAAAGATGACAATCGAATCAAAGCGGTTGACCAGCTCCGGCTTCATCAGGGTCAGTAACTCCTGGCGGACATCGTTTTCAATCAGATCCAGTGGCTTATCTTGGCTCAGTTCTTGAGCGATTGTGACTGAACCGGCGTTGGAAGTGGCGATAATAATAGTATTGGTAAAATCAACCGTTTTGCCATCCCCTCCTGTCAGGCGACCGTCTTCCAGTATTTGTAAAAATAGAGTCAGAATTTGTGAATTGGCTTTTTCAAACTCATCGAGCAGAATTAAACAGTACGGTTTGTTTTTGATAGTTTCAGTTAATTCGCCCGGGTTATCCCTGGTTCCTAGGAGCCTATTGACTGCTTCCGGGGTTTGGTACTCTGACATATCAAAACGGACAAAGGCATTTCGTTGTTTGAAATACACTTCAGCCAGGATTTTTGCCAGCTCAGTTTTACCCACACCGGTCGGTCCAACAAACAAAAATGACCCGATAGGTCGGCTTTCTTCCCGCATGGCTGTAGCAGCCCGGCGCAGGGTATCTGCCACTACTTTGACCGCCTGATCCTGCCCGATCATTTGCTGATGAATGACAGCCTCCATCTGCAATAGAGTCTGCTTTTGCGAAGCATCCAGATCAACTATCGGGACATTGATCTGACGGGACAGGACTGATTTGACCGTATCTGTTGTGATCTGATTGCCGGTGGCTTGTGTTTTACACTCCTGAAATAAATACAGTGCTGAATCTGGCAGAGTCCGCTCATGAATAAATTGCTTGGCTTTTTGCGCCATAAAAGCCAGTGCTGAAAAAGTGGTTTTGACCTGCTTAGCCATTTCCAGCTCAATAGCTCGGTTTTTTAATATCTCCAGCGTTTCAGTCAGCGTCGCCTCTGGCATCTCGACTTTATGAAACAGTCTGACCAGACTCCCCTCTTTTTCAATAATTCTGGCATAATTGTCATTTTCTGTGGAGGCGATAAACTGAAAACTGTTTGATTCTAGATATGGCATTAATAGTGCATACAGATTGAAATTTTTCCCGGCATCCCCGATCCCTAGCTCGTGTATCTCATCAATGTAGACTATGATATCGCCGATTGCTGTGATCTCATCAAAAGCGGCTTTTAAAACCTGGGCCATCTCGCCTTCACTGGTGACACCAGATAAAATCCGGCTGCTGTCTAACTGAACTATTCGTTTGGTCGCCAGTATATCCGGAGCATCCCCAGCCACTATCAGCTTGGCCAAGTGGCGAACCAGCGTACTTTTCCCACTACCTGGCTCGCCAACCAACAAAACATTGCGCTCGCTGTCTTGAGATAAGATCGACAATACTTGTGACACTACCCCCTTTCGGCCCAAAAAATCTTCGAAATTCTGCCGATAGACTGCTTTGGTCAGATCTTCAGAAATAGCATCCAGAGAGGGGGTTGGTGCACTCAGCCAGCCCCGGTTGACCCCTTTTAAATGTCTGGTATGAAAATCTTCCTCCCAGATCATAATTTTTCGCCACTGCAGCGCAGTTTCTTCCAGATAGTTTTGGGCCTGCATAAAAGCCTCCAGCGGGGTTTCATGAACTATCATAAAGTGCTGCATTTCAGGCAATAGTTTTAAGTAGGCCAGAAAAAAATCAGCTCGGGTGATATGGGGCGCGTTGCGCTGTTTGGCCAGTTCAAAAGCGGTTTGAGCGAGTTTAGAGCTATCAACCAACGAGGCTTGTGGTAATTGAGATTGATCCAATTCTAGCGTGACAAGTAATTTTTTGATATCTGCAGTCTGAATGAGATCCTGAAAACCTGTCTGAGATTTTTTGACTCTACTCGCCTGATACAGATCTTTGGCACTGGCGATCTGCCAAGTTTTTTTGATCGGATGGTAAATTAAATGTTGTAAAAAAAGTGACAGACCAAAGATCATTCCTCCAGTTGTAAAATAGTAAAAAAACCGCGCCCATTCAGGAGGAACTGATGTCATCAGAGTAGCCTGTTGGGGTAAAAAACTTAATACAAACAATCCTGGTAGGGCAAACCAAAATAGAGTGACTAGGCCCATTACCAGGGTGGCAAAAATCATGGTAATAATACCGCTGATTATCCTTACAACCCTAAATATCAAACTCAGAATACGTCCGACAAAGGAATCATCATGAAATAGTGGCGTAAATAAAAGTCGCCACATCAAAGAGACCGCCATATCCTCTTCAATCAAAAAAAGCAGATTGCGCCAGGTTCGAATGAAGGTCTGAATACCGTCGACGTACCAAAAATAGATCAGATGCACAGGCAGGAGCATACTCTTAGTGTACCAGTAAATGAGTATATCAGTGAATTAGTTAATCAGTGAATTAGAAGACACGGATAATCTCCCCATTGGGATCCATTTCGACAAAATGTTTCGCCCGACCCTCGGTGTAGGCAGCGCACTGATTTTCCGGCAAATTGTCCATATTTTGGCGGGGGTTGTGAACAATATCGGCCACCCAGTCAGGCAACAGATCATTGGTTAAACAAGGGCCATCAGTGAAATCTATTCCCTGATCTTTTTTTTGCAAATAAACTTTTTTGGCTTGATTGACGGCACTATCGGCCTCGACGTCAACTCCTGGTTTGTAACTATTTTTAACCTTCCTTTCAAAAGGGTTTCCACTGTTGGCAAACACTGTGGCTAATGAGGTGACCACAATTACGAGAAACACCAGTAAAGTTAGTTTATCTCTTTTTTTCATCTCTAATATAGATTGTGCCAAATGTTGGCTTCTGAGTCAAAGATTTTTAATATATAGACCATTCCCCTCATGAAAGACATACCCTTCAAGCTCCAACTTGATTAAAGAAGCCGCAACTTTTGCGGCTGGTTGGCCTAGTAACCTGGTCAGATCGTCTAAGTGATTTTTCTCTTTGGCTAAAAGAGAAATAATCTGATATTCCAGCTCACTTAAATTACTAGCTTCTTTTACAACTGGCTGACCATTGTAATGTCCAAAGTCCATTAAAATATCTTTAGCCCCGGTCACCAATGTAGCCCCTTCTTTAATCAAAGCAAGAGGGCCATGGGACTGGGATGAGGTAATGGGCCCAGGAACGGCATATATATTTTTCCCCTCATCCAGTCCAATTTTAGCTGTGATTAAAGAACCAGAATCGATAGTCGCCTCTGTCACAATAATTCCTTGAGAAAGTCCGGCGATAATTCGATTGCGGGCCGGGAAATTACCCGGTAATGCGGGCATATCTGGATGGTATTCACTAATAACAGCCCCGTATTTTTCAGCAATAATTTCCGCTAGTCTAGTATTTTCAACCGGAAAAAGCTGATTGAATCCTCCACCTAATACCGCGATTGTCTGACCGTTACAATCCACTGCAGTCTGATGAGCCACTGTATCTACTCCTCTGGCCAAACCAGAAACAATAATAAACCCAGCCTGGACTAACTCAGCAGTAATCTGACGTGTGACACTTCGACCATAGCCGGTTACCTGCCTGGTTCCTACTACCCCAATCGCGAAATCTACACTGGGTAGCCCGCCTTTGATATACAACAGGACTGGTGGGTGGTGAATTTGTTTAAGCGAGGTTGGATAGGCGTCATCGTTGATACTAATTAGGGAAAAGCCTTGCTTGATGAGCTTTTGATATTCAACTGCTGGATCCAGAGTCCGACGCATAAACTGCAAATTTTTCAGGATGGGTTGGGGGATCTGACAAAAAGCTAAATCTGCTAGTGAAGCCTCCCAGATAGCCTGTGGCTGCTTGAAATGCTGCAGCAACTTCTGAAGCCGGACTGCTCCCAAACCATCAACGAGCTGTAATGCAACTAGAAAAGCATTCTGATTCATGATTTTCGGATAATTTTCGCCTAATGTAGCTTATTTATTGAAAAAAGTTAAGAGTCCAAATCTATTCTCCCAAACTGCGGGCCGATTCGGTAGCTATTTGGCCTAAGTCGGGAATCAAATGTTGTTTATCAGGCGAGAAGTAGTAACGAAACACCTCTTTAACAATCGGACTGGCATTGGTTGAACCTTCGCCCCCAGCCTCTATCAGACTGGTCGCCACAATAGTTGGATCCTGAACAGGCGCGTAGCCGGTATACCAAGCGTGAGTTTTATTTTTGGGATCTCCAAACTCGGCTGTACCTGTTTTTCCAGCGGTAGGTATTGGAAAAGTAAAAAATGGCCAGGCAGTGCCGCCTTCACGAGGGACTTCTTCTAAGCCTTTTTTAATAACATTAATATCAGATAACTTAAAATCAGGTATCTTTTCCTCGTCATATTTAAAGTATTTTATGGTTTCCCCGGTCGGCCGAGTTATTTTTAAAGCCACGTGAGGAGGGAACATCACTCCATTTTGAGCAAAGATTGAGGTCAGATTGTTGATTTGAAGAGGAGTAGACAGCACAAATCCCTGTCCGATCGACATATGTAGTGTATCTCCTGGATACCAGACCTCATTCAACTGTTTAACCTTCCAGTCATTGTCTGGAATTAAACCATCAACTTCTCCCGGAATATCTATCCCTACTTTGCGGCCGAGATTTAGCTTCTTGGAATAATCCCCAATAATTTTTTCATTGGTTGCAATCGCCAGTTGATAAAAATAGATATCATTTGACCGTTTGAGGGCTCGAACGACATCCACTCCCCCCTCCTCTTTTCTGCCATGTTGCGTGAAGTACCAATTGGCAAAAGTAAAAGGACCGAGCGATAAGATACCAGTATCTTCATACCTAGTAGACGGGGTTATTCGTCCGGAGGCCAATCCAGCCAAGGCTGAGGCTAGTTTAAAAGTCGATCCAGGTGGATAGGTCCCGCCAATCACCCGATTGAGCATTGGCGCTTGGGGGTCTATCAAAGCTTCTGACAATTTCTGGGGATTAAAAGAAGGAAACGATACTAGTGCTAAAACCTCACCATTTCTTGGATCCTGAGCTACCAAAGCACCACAACAACTGTTGGATTTTTTAACATTTTCGGCCAATTTATCAAAAGCGTGCCCCTGTAAATCGGCATCGATAGATAAATAAAGGTTTTGACCGGGGATAGCAGCCGACTCACGCAAAGTCCGAACTTTTTTTCCAGCGGCATCGACTTCAATAATTTCTCCTCCATCTGTCCCTTTAAGTACCTTTTCATAGGCTTCTTCAACACCTCCTCGGCCGACTTTATCTCCCAAACGGTAATTGCTATATGACGGATCTTTCAACTCTTCTTCGGTAATCTCACCGACATATCCCAAAAGATGAGCTGTTTTCTCCTGCATCGGATATGAACGGATATTATCAACCTCAATATTTTGACTTAGATCTGGATTTTTAATTTCTAAATTTAATGCCTCCTCCCGGGTAATCGAACGAAACGAAATCCTGCCACTTTCGGATGAATCTTTCAAACGAAATCCCGGGTCATTTTGGGCCAATATTTTTCCATTCCGGTCATAGATGACTCCTCTTGGCGCATGAATCACTCTCACCTGAATCCGGTTGGAGTCTGCCAGATCTCGATTTTCTTTCCCCTGTGTGACTTGCAGATGAAATAGCCTCAAGCTTAGGCC
>CAZWRN010000036.1:0-8360 GCA_964636275.1 uncultured Gammaproteobacteria bacterium | reverse complement strand
TGGGGAAAGAAGATGGGTTATGAATAAAATTATAAAGGATAAATTATGAATTATAAAACCTGTTTTTAATAACTAAATTTTATACTTTATAATTTGTACTTTATCATTTTATGGCAAATATACATCGTTTTCCTGGCTTAATAGATACTCATGTGCATCTTCGCGAGCCTGGCAGTATGCAAAAAGAGGACTTTGATACTGGGACTCAAGCGGCAATTGCTGGAGGTTATACAGTGATTATCGATATGCCCAACAACCCCGAATCAATAGTTACTCCCCAATTACTCCAAGACAAAATTGACCGGGCTCAAGGGAGAATTTCTTGTGACCTGGGTTTCCATTTTGGCGGGGCTTTAATGGCAACTACATATTTCAACGAGGTGAAGGAAAAAGTTTTTGCTCTTAAAGTCTATATGAACCACACAACAGGCAATCTTTTGATCGAAGATGATAGTGAGCTGGATGTGATCTTTTCTAAATGGCCTAAAGAGAAAATTCTGATGGTCCATGCCGAAGGAGAAACACTGGAAAAAGCAGTTTCGCTAGCCAAAAAATATGGTAATAAACTTCACGCCTGTCATGTGAGTTTAAGGCGGGAAATTGAATATATCAAATCGTTGAAAGCTGAAGGATTCCCTATCACCTGTGAAGTCACTGCTCATCATCTCTTTTTAACTAAAGCTGACGCTGAAAGATTGGGTGCGTATGGTTTTATGAAGCCAAATTTAGCTTCGCAGGAAGATGTCGATGCTCTATGGGACAATATTGATGTGATTGATAGTATAGCCTCCGATCATGCTCCACACACTAAAGAAGAGAAAGATACACTTAAGCCGCCTCCTTTTGGTGTACCAGGGTTAGAAACGACCCTTTCACTGCTGGTAAATGCTTATCATCAGGGGAAATTAACATTGGAGCGGATTCAGGAGCTGACTCACGATACGCCAAAACGCCTTTTTAATGTTCCTGCCCAGCAAGATACTTATGTTGAGGTAGATTTAGACCAGGAATTTACCATTAAAAATAGTGATGTCATCTCCAAATGTGGCTGGACTCCTTTTGATGGGCTGAAGGTCAAAGGCAAAATTATTAAAGTCGTTTTACATGGGCAGGAAGTTTATGATGGTTCTTCAGTCAAAATAGCCAACGTTGGTCAAGTTATATATCCTTATTAATGGAAGATAAATATATTCGTAAAGTACAAACTTCTGTCACCAATTTTATTTACTGCGGTGATGAGTTTTTAATGCTCAAAAGAGGTGCCCATAAAAGGATCGATCCCAATCGGCTCAATGGTGTCGGCGGCCGGATCGATCCGGGTGAGGATATGCTTCAAGCTGTGATACGAGAAACCGAGGAAGAAACCGGTATTAGAGTGGCTCACAGCCAGATTACTTTTCGAGGCTTGCTCAAACTGGAAGGGGGGTATGAAGAGGACTGGATAGTGGGCATATTTCTAATTGAAGTACCTGATAAAACTATTCCAATTGGTAATCACACTGATGATGGAGAGCTGATGTGGATTCATAAAGACAAAGTGCTTGACAGTGAGTATGAATTAATAGATGATCTGAAATACTATTTTAAGCAGCTTATAGATAGTAGAGATCTGCTATTTATGAATGCTCAGATGGATAACCAGGAAAAAGTTTCTGATATTAAAATAAGTCGACTCAATCATGAATAAACTTCGACATCCGAAACAACCACAATTTATCTATGACATCACTTTGCCATGGGAAGAGGTGATCAGTAAAAAACCGCTCTGGAAGGGTGGCTTTCCGACTTTACCAAAACAAAAAAAATACTCCTTTTTAGGACAAAAACTGATTTCGCCGATAATTATTGCTGCCGGGCCAGCCTCGGGTAAACTCTGGACTGATTTTTATTTTAAAATGGGCTACGGCGCTGTGATTCAAAAAACTCGCCGGACAACTCCCCGGCTGGCCAATAAAAACCCCAATATTGCAATTGTAAAATCAGCTGAACCTTTGACAAGAAAATCAATTGCCAAAGGAGTGATTGCTTCACTAGATCAAAAGGATTGGGAAGAATATCAAAGTATTACGAACTCTTTTGGTAATGCATCAAAGCCATTAACAGACTGGGCTCTGGAGCTGCGCACGCAAACGACAGCGGTGGGTGAAGGTCAGCTTTTAGGCTGTTCAGTGACTGCTACTTTTTTAGAAGAGCCGAATTCGAAAAAATATCTCAAAACTACCACTCCTGAAGCATTGATTGTAGAAACAGCGCTGGATCTTTTGATGGGTGCTTCATCTGCTGTTACTAACGGTGCTCAATTTATTGAATTTAATCTCGCCTGTCCCAATGTGACGGAGAATAATGCCGAAGGGGAGATGTTTCAGGATCCTAAATTGGTAGCTTATACTCTGGCTGAATTTAAAAGACGTTTTCCAACTGTTCCGGTAGGATTTAAATTTGGCCTGTATAAAACTAAAGACCAAATGAAAAAAGTGTTTTCCGCCTGTGGCGATAATTTAGATTTTGTTTCTGGAGTAAATGCCATTGCCACACCAGTCAGGGATGAGAGTGGCAAGGATATCCTACCCGGCCGGACGGTCAGTGGTGTCTGTGGGGCGGTGATGAAAGATATTGCTTTGGAAGAGATCACCTGGGCGGCTGAGATCCGAAAAGAAAACGGTTTGAAATATGAAATCTTAGGGGGAGGTGGGGTGATTACACCAAAAGATGCTGATGAATTTTTAGAGGCTGGTGCAGATGCAGTTCAGGTGGCTACTATAGCTTTGGCCAATCCGTTGTTTGCTTATGAATATCAGCTTGCAAAAAAGTAAATATCTTTATAAACCCTAAATTATGGCTTTAGAAAGTTGTGCGGCTTTAATAAGAGCCTTAAAGGCTCGAACTATCTATCCAAATGGTCAGCCAGTTCCATCTGATCACACTCCTCGACTCCGAACTCAATGGCTTCAAATGGCCACAGAGTTTGGACTACAGTCTAAACCATTGGATCCTCGCCGTGATGATTTTGGTTTTACAACTTTAGATGAAGCACCAGCCTGGGTAGAACAAAATGGGCACCGAATAGGTTTGCATATTGTAGGTATGCGTCAGCTTGTTTTATCCCGATCTGGAATTATTATAGATAATCAAACTTTGGGTATTATCGATCCTGTCAGTATTGGGTATTTGATTGATCGTAGACCAGAATGGATTCATCCCACTAAATGGATACAGTCCCTAATGGAGCAGGACAATGTTTATGTTTTAACCCATATGAATCCAGACAATCCATTATCCAGAAATTTAAGAGAAGATTTTAAGCGGAAGATGGCTAGCTTTGGCTTACTTTAGTCCACCGGTTACTTTAACTTTAGCCAATAGATCTAAGTTGTCTAACAATTTGTAACAACCTCTTACAACTGTTGTCAACGGATCATCAGCTACCCAGACTGGCATTTTGGTTTCAGTGGAAACTCTTTTATCTAAACCTCGGATCAACGACCCTCCTCCAGTAATCACAATCCCCCGTTCTAAAATATCTGATAACAACTCGGGAGGAGTTTCTTCTAACACCTCATGAATGGATGAAATAATTTCTCCTAATGTTTCAGACAAGGCTTCTCGGATCTCGGTCGAAGTCACTTTGATTGATTTTGGTAATCCTGATGCTAACTCACGTCCTCGAACCACTGTTTCTCGTTCTTTTTCCAAAGGGATGGCCGATCCAAGCTCCAATTTGACGTCCTCAGCTGTCCTCTCTCCAATGATCAGCCCATATCTGGTGCGCATATACGAAATAATATCCTGGTCTAGCTCGTCACCAGCTGTTCTGAGTGATCGGTTGAGCACCATGCCCCCCAGGGAAATTACGGCAATTTCTGTTGTACCACCACCAATATCAACTACCATATTCCCCTCTGGATCCTCGATCTTCATATCGGCGCCAATGGCATCGGCCATCGGTTCTTCGATTAGATAGGCTTCTCTGGCACCCGCCGAAATCGCTGCATCCTGGACAGCTCGGCGTTCGACTTCTGTCACCCCCGATGGTATGCCAATCACAACCCGCGGACGAGGGATTTTAGGAAATTTGCCAGGAGTTTGATGGACTTTTTGGATAAAATGACGGAGCATGGCTTCGGTAGTATCAAAATCAGATATCACACCATCGCGAAGTGGCCTGATAGCTTCAATGACGGCTGGTGTCCGGCCAATCATCCGTTTGGCTTCAGTGCCAATAGCCAGCACCTGTTTAGTTTTTTTATGAATGGCCACCACCGATGGCTCTCGGATGACGATACCTTTTCCCCGGACCGCAACTAAGGTATTTACGGTTCCCAGATCAATACCAATATCGTAAGAAAAATAGGACCAAAATTTGTTCCACATCAGGTCTGAAGTGTAACACATCTGAAGACAGCTTACAGCTGTCTTCAGAGAAATTCTAAGCACGAAATCCGAAATTCTAGACAATATCAAAATCTAAAATTTTAGACTTTAGAAAATTTGAGTTTATCTAGAGTTTAGTGTTTAGGATTTAGAGTTTACTGACTACAGGTAAAGGGATGATTCGGATCATTTTTAACCATGCCACCCCATTCAACCACGGTAAATCGGCCGTCTGCTTTCGGCTGTCCACTTTCGGCTGATGACTGATGGCTGATGGTTGATAGCTCCGGAGCTTTTACTACTTTTGGTGAGTCTAGTCTTTCAAAGTAGATCCTGACTCGGTTGATACTATCTGGCTTTGGAGTAATTTCTAATCTTTCTATCTGGTCCACGTTTTCCTGATCAATTATTCCAATAAAGTAGTAAGGTGAATATGGTAAAGCTTTTTTCCAATATTCAATGAAATCTGTGGTTTGGATAGCATTTAGTCCCAGTTGTGGAAGTATGACACTAAATTTTTCTTCCATTGGCCCAAACCATTCTGATGACTGAGAACTGTCGACTGATGACTGAACAACCCATCCCTTTGTTGGTTTCTTGATGACTTGATCTCTAACCTTGGATTCAAAGTACAGATATGGATAGTTAGTAGGTTGTAGGTGGTAGGTGGTAGTAATAGTTCCATCCGGATATGCATCGACTGTCCAACCTCGCTTTGAATCATACAGAGGATCAGTATATGTTAAGACTCCGGCTGGAAATACCTTGACATTAACCTGCATCTTTTGTGGCGGATATAAATAGACGGCAGGTTTGCAGTGACTATTCCAAGCTCCTTGAGACTGATCAAAGACAAACCATTCCAGCTGAAGTTGTTCATTGTTGGGAGATTGTGACTGAGGAGGAATATAGACATTATTTATACCAGGGTCGGATTTATTGTTCAAAAACGCATCTAATTCGGGTATCCGAACCGGATCTACTGGGTCATTAAAACCAGGAGTTGTAATAATTTTTTCAATTTGAGTATCCGTCAGTTTGGGCAGTGGCCCACCGGCATCACATTTAAAAACGTCCTCATATCTATATCCAGCCAATCCGGCCATTACTTGCTGATAGCGGGATTTTTCCTGATAGGCATCGGCCAATAAAATTTTTTCATAGTAAAGTGATGCCCCATTTGCCCCAACTGAAGATATGGAGGGACGAACAGTTAAAATTTTTGGTTGATAAGTACTCTCCATATGGAGTAAAAAGAGCACTTTTTCTTTTATTGGGAAAAAATCACCAGGTTTTTGTGTCAGAGTATTGATAAAATCATGCTCAGCCGCCGCTCTGGGGTAAAGCACTATATCATTTGGAAATTCAGCTACCCGCATTGGTGAAAAATGTACACATGTATTACTACTATTTGGAGTATATAATTCTGGACAAAAAGCGGTTAAATCAGTCGTGATCGGGACATCTTGGCGAATTTTGACATATTGCGTATTTTGGGTAAAGTCTTCAGAACTCCAATCGACTCCTATTGGAAACAAGGTAGCTTCTTCATAACGGGAAGGTATCTTTCCTGCCTGACAACCAGTACCATCACCGGTAGATCGATACATCCGAGGATACAGAAAAAAGGCTAAAAATAGTAAGAAAATAACCATTACTGGCGCTATAAAATTGGTTGTCGTCCAAATAATTTGTTTCATTGCGAACTACTCCTATTATTTATTAGCATGAATTTATTCATAGTTACTGACTGCAAGTGAACGGATGATTGGGATCATTTTTCACCATTCCACCCCATTCCACCACTGAGAAGCTGGAAGCTGACAGCTTAAAGCTTTTAGCTTCTAGTTGGGGTGCTTCAACTACTTTTGGTGAGTCTAGTCTTTCAAAGTAGATTCTGACTCGGTTGATATAGTCTGGTTTGGGGGTGATCTCTAGTCTTTCAATCTGATCGACATTCGACTGATCGATCACACCAACAAAATAATATGGCGCTGGCTGCAAAGCTTTGTTCCAGTAGTCTGCAAAGTCTTGTGTCTGAAGAGAGTTTAAGCCAAGTCTGGGGAGAACATCATAGTACCAGTTATTAAGATCCTCAAATCTGACCATCCATCCTTTAGTTGGTTTCTTGATAATGCTATCAGGTACTTTGGATTCAAAGTAAAGATATGGATAGTTTGTAGGTGGTAGGTGGTAGGTGGTAGTAATAGTTCCATCCGGATATGCATCGACTGTCCAGCCGCGCTTTGAATCATACAGAGGGTCAGTATACGTCAATGTCCCGGCTGGGAAAACTTTAACATTGACCTGCATCTTTTGTGGCGGATATAAATAAACTGCCGGTTTACAGTGTGCAGTCATAAAATCAGCACTCTCTCCCTGGCTAAAAGCAAACCACTCAAGCTGGAGCTGCTGATTGCTTGCACTAGTGATCTGATCTGGAATCATAATTTGCGTAGGTGAACCTGAAGTGTTGGGACAGGCAAAAATATCCTCATAGGTATATTCAGTCTGTTTATTATTAACTAAATTGAACCCATCTTCATCCTGATAAAAATCAATTGTATAGACATCGATCTGGTCGCCATTTGGAAAGGTGCCTTTTTGTATTATTGGTTTATTATCAGCCCCAGCGTGAACAAAAAATATGATCCCTTCCTGCCGGAAAAATACATCTTTTTTAAGCCGATCAACTGTTACTTCACCCCACTGACCTGGATAATAAACCAAAAAGCCTGGTTGATTGGCCTCTTTGTATAATACTGAGTGTTCCTCTGGAGTATTGAGATTGGGGTTTTTGAAAATAGGCGCCTCTTGCACCAAGACATTCTTTCGAATCAGATGATAAGTGGTACTGTTATTATTGTCCGGCCCGCCTGGTGAATCTCCTCCACCCCGACCTTTAATCATCGGTAAAGTAATTGTTGTCGGCGAAGAAGGTAACTCACCCAACTGACATTTACCCGAAATACCATTTGGATCAGATCTGATAAATTCACGAGGAACTAGAAAGAAAAGCAAAATAGCGGCAAATAAGAAGAGGAAAATTGCAGCTATTTGACCATTTTGATCGGGAAGAAAGGCAGATTTTTTTATCATTGCGTGCCAAAATTATACATGAAATAGGACTTTTCTGTCTTGTCTAAAAAGCTCACAACGATTACCATAGCTGTGTCATGATCAGTAAAATTTTTCGTTTCAGTTTTTATCTTTTGTTTATATTTACACCGCTTTTTTTCACTCCTTACAACAACGAGTTGTTTGAATTTAATAAAATGCTCTTAACTTACAGCCTCACCAGTGTCATTGTCGGATGCTGGATTTGGCAGATGCTTGAAGAGAGACGAATAATTTTTAAACGGACCCTTTTAGATATTCCGCTTGTCATTTTTTTCCTCAGTCAGATATTTTCAACAGTTTTTTCAATTGATCCCCATACTTCGATCTGGGGATACTATTCCAGACTAAATGGAGGATTGCTTTCCATTGGAGCTTATCTTTTGCTTTACTGGGCCTTTATATCCAATTTTGGTCGGCAAGAATCTTTAAAAATGCTTAAGGCTGCCTTGATTGGTGGAGGTTTAGTTGCCCTGTGGGCTATTCCAGAGCATTTTGGTTTTTCACCCTCGTGTGCCTTTTTGGTCGGCAGAATTTCAGCCGATTGCTGGGTCCAGGATGTCCAATCACGGGTATTTGCTTCTCTGGGTCAGCCAAATTGGCTGGCCGCTTATATGGGTATGTTGATTTTTCCGGCTATCTATTTTTTCCTCACGGAGCGGGCAGTTGGGAAAAAAATTGTGTACTTCGTCCTGATAGGAGCTTTATATCTAGCCTTCACTTTTACCTTTTCCCGCGGTGGGATGCTCGGTGTGATCGGTGGACTGTTTGTTACAACCTTACTAACTGGTGTTGCGTTTTATAAAAATCTGCCCTCCTTCAAACCATGGTTTAGACAATTAAATTTGGTAATTACATTACTAGTGGTGATT
>CAZWRN010000035.1:0-8846 GCA_964636275.1 uncultured Gammaproteobacteria bacterium | reverse complement strand
CTGATAGCTGATAGCTGATAGCTGATAGCTGATAGCTGATAGCTGATAGCTGATTTACCTTTTAACAGCTGCTGGAGTTGATACTTCTGGTTTATTTTCCAATTCAGGAATGTTTACATTAGGTAAATCCTGGTTTTGTAAAGCTCCATTTTGTTGAGCAGCCGGTGCTGTTATATCTGACTGTTTAGCACTTCCAGTGGCTATTCTAGCCTTCAAATCAGAAAGAAAATCGGCTGCTACTTTATAATCTGGACTAGTTGTATCACCTTGGAGCTGACTGACCAATTTTTCAGCAATCAGTTGGGATTCTTCCAAATTGCCTTTCTCACGCAATGCTACAGCCAGATTGTAATAAGCATTTTGATAATCCGGCTTCAATTTGATGGCATCGTCAAAAAATCGAATAGCAAGGTCGTAATTTTTGATTGAGTAATAGACTCCACCAATATTTAGGCGTAATACCGGATTCATTGGATCAAGAGAGACGGCCTTTCCATAGCTATCCAAGGAAAATGCCATGGCATTTTCGGCAACACCAGAGATCTGTCGGTAAAGTGAAGCTAAAATCTCCCAATTAGCACTATTTCGTGGGCTAAGTATCACTGCATTTTTACCCTCACCTACAGCCTGAGACAATAAAGTCTGGATATTGGCTTTGTCCGCATCGGTTAAAGATCCACCTGGAGATGCCTCAGATGGACCTTTAGATACAGCAATTGCATTGGCTAAAGCAAAATTAGTTTGAGCCAGATCTACCCGGTAAAGATCAATACGAGGGTTTAAGTTTTCAGCTGTAATCAGATGATTATAAGTGTCCAAGGCCCGGGTAGAAGCAACATTGAGTGCTTTTCGGTGATAATAGTCGGCAGCCACCGCATTGTATGTTTGGTATCCACTCCAAATTACAAAGATTAAGACAGGAAAAATTAAAATAATCGGCAGAATATCACCAACCACCATATTATTGATATCGTAGCCATTTTCTCGGACTTTAGATGTTTTTATTCCAATTGAAAATTCATCAACTTTACCAGTCAGATGTTTATGCAGAGTCATCAACATGGCAAAAAATAGAAACATCACAACTACACTTACCGGAGTAGTGGCATGAAGTGCCAAAAGAATCACCGCAACCAAAGAGGCAATAGCCAATGCTGAAGCGATATTATTTTCATGCTGAAAGAGTCCTTTCCAGGCAAAATTGATCACTACGACAGTTAAAAATAGTAAAGCCATCAACCCAAGTCCTCCCAAAGTCCCCAAAAATTGTAGAAACTCATTGTTAGCAGTATCAAAACGAATATTCCAATAATTACCCAGATTGATTGTGGCTGGCTTGTATTGAGTGTAATTAAATAGGAAAGAATCGGGACCAGTCCCTAGAAAAGGCTGATCAGTGAAAGCAGAGGCCGCAATTTTCCAAGAATCAGAAAAAGACAACTGGATCTCATTTGGAAAACTTTGTCTTTGGTTGTACAAAGGATTGATCTTGTTTATTGGAATCAAACTTAAAGCAAGTATAGCTACAGCCACAATAATTGGTAGACCAAGTAGAGGCAGTCCTTTTACCAATTGGCTTCTTTTAGAAACCAGCACAGTGATAATCAACACCACCAATGCTCCGATCCAAACCGCTTTATTTCCAGTCAGAGCTAGAGCAACCGTAAATAAAACAGTTATCACCAGTGCCACAATCTGGGGAAAGATCTTATTTGGTTTTAATAATGAAGACAGCAACACCGGCAAAAAGATCACTATCAAATAATTGGCTGAAAATGATGACCCGGTTGGATTAAATGACTGGATTTGAGCAAAATTTAATGGTAAATAAATTCCGAAATAGGAAATTAAAGATATTACAGTAGTTAAGACAGTGGAACCCAATAATGCATACATTAAAACTTTGATTTGAGCGAGACTTTTAATATTGGAAGTAACAATAAAATAAAACAGTATATAAGCAACCCAGCTAAATGCTGAACCATGAACACTTTGAATATTTCCAAAGATTGCCGGATTTCTAGTTGGAGAGAAAAAAGTTGATAGTAAAACCACTGCCAAAATTAGTATCAATGGTAAATCAAGTGGAGTCCTGGTTATTACAACTTTACCCTGAACAACCCAGCTAATAGACCAAAGAGCGAGTAATAGTAAAACTGATACAACTAAGAAAATCAATTTTGGTATCTCAAAAAATTCAGTTGTCAGATTGGAAAAAATTAAAGGGGTTAGAGCAGCAACAGCTACTATTATCCCAAAAATTAGGGTGTTGATATAGGCAGTTAATTGTATACGCATAGTCCGTCTGTATTCCCGTGCTCTAAACAGGAATGATATCCACTCTAGAGATTTTTTTTATACTTGTCAATAGACTTTTTGAATTTTGAATAGAAGATCCTTTTATGCATATAAATATGAAGTATACAAAAAACATTTTTTATTGATATGTATTTATGCTAAAAGAAAGATTACCATATTGTTTGATATATATAATGGTATTTAGGTTGGTTGGGGGGGCAGAATACGAGAAATTCAGCTGGTAAAGAAATACTCCCATAATTTTTAATTAAAATTAAACCAATTTAAACAACCATCCCATCCAAATCTTATAGGTAAAAAAAACAAGCTGCATTATTTTAAATCTAGAATCGTTGTGAAAAAATACCAGACTGTTTGAAAGAGGGTTAAAATAGAATAAAGATTCAAATAACAACTCTATATAAAAATAGATACTTAAAGATCAAATAATTTTCCGCGTAGCCTCAGTTTTTATGAAATCACCTCCATTCTAGACAAAATTACCGGAATCCTTCCAATAAGTAGTACAAAATATATCAAATGCTTTTTTCACACGAATATGAAAACATCTGTGAAAACAATTTCACAATCATTTTTAAGTATTTACACAACCATAATATAGGAGATGTCGTACATCGACACAAATTATTTATAGGATAAGATTGGATTTTTCACAAAACCCTGTTACAATTGATATATGGACAAATACCAAGCCCAGAAAATTGAAAAAAAATGGCAAGATAAATGGGAGGATCAGGGTGTTTATCGGACATTAAGCCATTCGGAAAAACCAAAAAAATATATCCTGGATATGTTTCCTTATCCATCAGGTGAAGGACTGCATGTTGGACATTTTAAATTGTATGTCTCATCAGACGTAATTTCGCGATATTACCGGATGAGCGGATTCAACGTGCTTCACCCAATGGGATGGGATGCTTTCGGTTTACCAGCCGAGAATTTTGCTATCAAAACCGGTATTCACCCACGAATCACCACAGAAAAGAATGTCTCCAATATCAAAAAGCAGATGCAGATCACCGGCCTTTCCTATGATTGGAGTCGTGAGATTAATACCACTGATCCAAACTATTACAAATGGACTCAATGGATCTTTTTGCAGCTTTATAAACGAGGGCTGGCGTATGAAGCTGAAGCTCCTATTAATTGGTGTCCCAAAGATAAAACCGGTCTGGCCAATGAAGAGGTAGTCAATGGTAAATGTGATCGCTGTGGAACTCAAGTTGAGCGCAAAGTGATCCGCCAGTGGATCCTCAAAATTACTGAGTATGCCGAACGGCTTCTGACCGATTTAGACGGTTTGCAGTGGCCAGATTCTATCAAAGAGATGCAAATAAATTGGATTGGCAAAAGTGAGGGAGTGATAGTCCAATTTACCGCTGAGAATCAGGACTTCAAGCTTGAAACTTTTACCACCCGTGTTGACACATTATTTGGTGTGACAGGTGTAATGGTCGCTCCTGAACATCCAATGTTAAAAAAATTAACAACTCCAAATCAAGAACAAAAGGTAAAAGAGTATATCAAACAAGTTCAAGGAAAAAGTGATCTTGAACGAACTGAATTGAATAAAACTAAAACCGGTGTATTTACTGGCTCGTATGTAATCAATCCGGTAAACAATCAAAAAATTCCTGTTTGGGTAGCAGACTATGTCTTAGGTTTTTATGGCACTGGAGCCGTCATGTTAGTACCGGCTCATGATGAGAGAGATTATGCTTTTGCCAAAGCCTATGATTTTGAAATCAAGGAGGTTATTAAAGGTGAGGGTAAAGAGTTGCCATATACCGGGCGGGGAGTACTTATCAATTCAGATACATTTGATGGGATCGAAAGTGAGCAAGCCAAAAAAGATATATCAGACTATTTAATAAGTAATCAAAGCGGGACATTACAAACCAATTATAAATTGAGGGACTGGGTCTTTTCCCGGCAGCGTTATTGGGGAGAGCCAATACCATTAGTCCACTGTGAAAAATGTGGCTTGGTTCCAGTGCCAGAAGATCAATTACCAGTTGTTTTACCAGAAGTAGAACAGTATGAGCCTACCGGAACAGGAGAGTCTCCTTTGGCTGTGATTGATGACTGGGTCAATACTGCTTGTCCTCAATGTGGCGGATCAGCAAAAAGAGAAACCAATACAATGCCTCAATGGGCTGGTTCTTGTTGGTACTATCTGAGGTTTTGTGATACAGAAAACAATAGTCGGTTGATAGACAAAGAGATAGAAAGATACCTTATGCCAGTAGATTGGTATCTTGGTGGAGCCGAGCATGCTGTATTGCATCTACTTTACGCTCGTTTTTGGCATAAAGTGCTCTATGACATAGAAGTTGTGCAGACCAAAGAGCCTTTTTTGAAGCTATCCAGTATCGGGCTCGTCCTGGGTCCAGATGGAGGCAAGATGTCCAAGTCTAAAGGCAATGTGATTTCACCGGAGAGTGTCATCGATGAGTATGGGGCAGACACTTTAAGGATGTATGAATGTTTTATGGGGCCATTTGAAAATACTATCCCTTGGGAACCCTCAAGTATCAATGGAATATATAAATTTATTACCAGAGTCTGGGAAGTCATCCAAAAAGCAGATGCCTTGGATACATCCCGCGATATAGATGTGGCTTTACATCGTCTGATCAAAAAAGTTTCCACTGATATCGAAGATCTCAAAATGAACACTCCCATCGCCGCCATGATGGAGTTTGTCAATTTGGTCTATCATACTCCTTTAACAAAAAATCAGAAAAAAACTTTTCTAAAACTATTGGCTCCTTTTGCTCCTCATGTCACTGAAGAACTATGGCAAAAAATAGGTCAGGATTTTAGTATTCATATCAGTGATTGGCCGCAGGTGGATGACAGTCTGTTAGTGTCAGATGAGGCGGTTGTTGTCGTTCAAGTCAATGGGAAAGTTAGAGACCAGATCAAAGTTGCCAAAGATCTGACAGAAGATGAAGTGATCAAACTAGCTCAGGGGAGTGAAAAAGTCAAAAAGTTTATAGAGGGCCAAACCATCAAAAAAACCATCCATATCCCCGGTAAAGTACTAAATATAGTAATTTAATTTTAAAATAACTAGCAACTAGTATATCCATCTGCTAAATCATCAAAAACTCGAATCTGAAGCCAAAAACGACTTGGGTACAAAAAATAAAATATATCAATATACATCAGTGAGTTTTTAGAAAAAGAAACTAAGTACGTTATGAGATATCCTATATATTAGTATCCTGGAAAAGCCCGGTCGAGTGGTGCCGGGGTATTGTATTTTCTGGGATCAGGCGTCGACGTTGGGGTACCCCGGTAAACCGTTAAAGTAACTCCGGTTGGGTATGGAGTTGGTGTTTTGGTCGGTGTTCTAGTTGGAGTAGTTGGGGTATAGGAAGTTAATATTTTCAGTTCTTCAGGAGTTGGTAAACTACTAAAAATCCCATAAACCAATCCCAAAGACGCAATCGTCGAGACCAACCAATTTGCCCAATCTCTCCGTGAAGGTGGAGGGTAAAGCCTGTCTGGATATCTATCTCTCGGTTCATTTCTATCAGGGGATGACATGTGCTGAGTTTAAAAAGAGTATCCAGAAAAATCAATACTACGATTGACTAACAGCAGTTTCAGCACTAAAATACCACTACTCATGCCCGCGTTTGACTCCAAATTTAAGTTGGCCAACCTTCGGACCGATGACAAGATCAGAGACAATATCTGGCTTTTATCCAGGCTGGATTATCTGTGGTCAAACTACTTTTCCGATGTCACCCAGGACAATCCGATTTTTATCCAGTTTGGACGATATTCCCAGTTCCGTCTAGGCTCGATCAAATATGATCCGCGCACCAAAAAATCAATAATCACGATTACTAGTATGTTCAAAGATCCGAGTATCCCGGTTGAAGTGGTTGACCATACCATTGGCCATGAACTTTGTCATTACACTCACGGTTTCTCGTCTCCCAAAGAAAAAATGCATCGCTATCCTCATTCTGGAGGGGTGATCCAGCGTGAGCTGGCTGAGCGTAATTTGCAGCATCTAAGTGTGGCTTACAAAAAATGGGTCAAAGACTACCGTACCAAACTAAAAAAAGAGCGAGGCTGGCTTTAGCCCCATAGTTTGATATAAAGAGCATTTTATTGTATAATATTCGTTAATGATACATAAAGATAGATCCGCTGGTCAGGAATTATACAAAAGATCAAAGTTAGCCTCCCGGAGAGGTGGTTTACGTCTCTTGGGATTAGTGGCCCCACTAACCGTTTTAGCTTCAGCTTGTTTTACTCCTGATGTACCAATTTCAGATACACGTAGCTATGAAGGGTGCGTAACAGCTGAAACTTTTACTAAAGGGGGAGCATCCGGTATGGTAAGTGGCCGAATTTCTGAAAAACATGAACTAGTTATCGATTTGCCTGAACTTCGTTCGGTTACTTATACGAGTAGAGGGTCAGCTGCAATAGCTAATGATGCAGCAATTGATAAGGGTGATAAAGTTAGATGGAGTTTGAGAGTAACGGAATATCATCCAAAAGGAAATGAAAAAGCTGAAGCCTCTGCGAAGGCTCGACTAAAGCATAATACGGACTTTGGATTATATGGTAAAACTGGTTATGCAAAGGGTAGTCCTGAAGGCAATATGGCTTATACAGTTGAACTAGTAGAAAAAAGTGGCTGTCAGTAAATCCTTTACAAAAGCAAAAGAAAACCCAAAAACAGCGCTTGACTTTTAATCTTCCAAATACTATATACCATTACTATAAACTAATATCCGTGGACAAATTAAAAGAGCTTGTGTCATCTTATAAGCTGCCCATCGCTTTTACCCTTTTAGGAGTGGTGCTTTTAAGCGGGGGAATTGTCTCCAATTTTTCACAAATAGCCCCTATTTCTATCAAAGCTGAAGAATTACCCAAAGCCAGTTTAGTGAGCTCAGAAAATATAACAAAAGCGGTCACCATTGACATTTCAGGAGCTGTGAAAATGCCAGGAGTTTACCATCTGGAGACAGATTCACGAATCGAAGATGCTATCCGGGAAGCCGGCGGCTTTACAGAACAAGTACATAAACAATATATATCAAAGTCACTCAATCTAGCCACAAAACTAGTAGATGGTCAGAAAATTTATATTCCATATGAAGGTGAATTAGCCTCGGAAATACCAATTGCGACCAGTGCTGTGGTCATTTCAACTACATCAAACCCGACAATACAAAACAAAGGGGTTATAAATCTCAACTCCAGCACTCAGAGTGAACTTGAATCTCTAAACGGAATAGGACCTGTTACAGCTTCAAAAATCATCAATGGCCGACCTTACAACACTGTCGGGGAGCTGCTTTCCAAAAAGGTAGTATCAAAGTCCGTGTACGAGAAAATTAAAGGTGAGGTGGCTATTTAATTTTCAATTCCCAATTCACAATTTTCGAATCAATGTTTAAATTTGAAAATTCCTAAATTGATAATTCATTAGAGTTTGAAAATTGAAAATTGAAAATTGTAAATTTTCATATGATCTCTAGATCCAATCTCTTTATCGCTGCACTGATAATCATCTTTTTGATTCGCGGGTATTTTTTTGGAGGGTATTTTTTAATAGAGGAGAATACTACGTTGCTCGCACCGATGCAGGAATATCTGGTTGGTATATGTCAGCAAGTCATGCAAGAACCTCAATCAAGTCTGTTAGCTGGAATTCTGATCGGTGAGAAACAATCGCTTGATCCAGATTTTAAAAAGGCTCTGATCAATACTTCGACCATTCATATGGTGGTAGTGTCGGGACAAAATTTGAGTATGCTAGCGGGATTTCTCCTCACATTGGCTCCATGGATTGGCCGGAAAAAAACTATTGTAGGCACAATTGCTATTTTAGTGGGGTATTCGATATTGACCGGATTGCAAGTTCCTGTTATCAGAGCGGCATTTATGTCAATCATGAGCCTGCTGGGTTGGTTGATCAATCGAGAAGTCAACGCTTTAAAAGTTCTAATCTATTCAGCTCTACTGATGTTAATCCTCAATCCCACTTGGATTGATTCAATCTCTTTTCAATTATCATTTATGGCGACCGTCGGCGTGATGGTTCTTGCGCCAGAGCTCCATAAAGCCGATCGATGGCTGCCAGATTTTATTAAAGGTGATTTCTGGGTTAGTTTGAGTGCTCAGCTGCTAACACTTCCGATAATTGCCATCAACTTTCATCGGGTGAGTATTGTCGGATTACTTAGCAATCTACTTGTACTGTGGACAATCGCTCCTGTAATGATCACAGGAATCGCATCAGTCATAGTGGCTCTGTTTTCACCGTTTCTGGGGGCAATTTTTGGCTTAGTGCCTGGTTTATTACTGCTTTACTTTACCAAAGTCATCGAAATCACCAACCAAAGCTGGAGTAGTCTCTCAGTACCGTATTTTACTGATCAATTTTGGGTCGGATATTACATAACCTTTATCGGTATATATTTGTTTTTCAAGGCTAGAAACGGTAAAACCGATAGTAAAATAGAAGGTAGACCTAGAGTATTGACAGC
>CAZWRN010000034.1:0-9575 GCA_964636275.1 uncultured Gammaproteobacteria bacterium | reverse complement strand
AGATGGAAGTTACCAACATTTGCAATGGTTTTGAAGCATCGCCTGAAGGAGCCGGTATCTCTTTCATAATCATTTCAAAGATCGGAGTCAGATCGGTCATGGTCGACAAATCTGGTTCTAAACCGGCTTTACCTTGTTTACCAGAAGCATAAACGGTCGGAAAATAGGCAGATTCTTCGTCAGCACCCAGATCGATAAACAGATCAAAGGTCTTATTTAAAACATAGTCAATTCGGGCATCTGGTTTATCAATTTTATTTACCACCACAATGACTTTCAAACCCATTGAAAGGGCCTGTTTCAGCACAAACCGAGTCTGAGGCATTGGGCCTTCTTTGGCATCGATTAAAAGCAGACAGCCGTCTGCCATCTTCAAAACACGCTCAACTTCACCACCAAAATCAGCGTGGCCTGGGGTATCAATAATATTGATTTTAGTGTCATTCCATCTAACAGAGGCATTTTTAGAAAAAATGGTAATACCACGTTCTTTTTCCAAATCATTGGAATCCATGATTAATGAAGTATCTACTAGCTCTTTCTTAAGGTGAGTATGGGTTTGGTTGAGTAAACCATCAACAAGGGTGGTTTTTCCGTGGTCAACGTGGGCGATGATAGCGACATTTCTGATATTCATGATAAATTCTAAATCCTAATTCCTAAATTCTAGATAAATTCAAATATAAAATTCTTAAAAGTCTAGACATTGTATTTTGATATTGTCTAGAGTTTAGTGCTTCGATATTAGAATTTATTTTTTGTTCATAAAAAATCCGCCTTCTGGCGGACCTGAATGAATCCAGGCTATAACTTATAGGATTATTTTACCATTTTTAGGTTTTTAGCACAAGCAAGAGATACAGATGGTATTTTTTGTACTTTTAAGAAAAATACCCTATAATATATAAATGTCACAAGAACGTTTTAGCCAAGAATTACCAATCGTACCTCCTGGTTCACAGCCGGAGAATCCCTGCTTTTCTTGCGGAGCTTGCTGCAAAGGTAGTTTTTTTCCGGTGATCTCTCATGAAGAAATACAGGCCATGACACAAGGATTTCTTCATGTAACAGAGTTAATACCCAATCCCAATAACCAAAATGATTCAAAGGATCGTTTGGATGCTTTAGCTGAGATCCATGAAGAAGGAAAAAAGGGATATCGATTGCCGCGGGAAATTGTATTTACCTCTTTGCCATATGATGGGTATTTTAGTTTGTCTCAAATAGGTCCATGTCCACAATTAAATTCAAAAAACCAGTGTGAAATTTATCCTGACCGACCTCAACTTTGTGCCAATCTTCCTCTGGGAGGTGATGAATGCAATCGTCGCCGTAAAAAAGAACGATTACCAGCTATTCGTCCCGATGGTACTGTCATCCCGCCAGAAACTTTTAGACATAGAGCAGCTCGTATTATTAATACATTTTCTGCTCGATTTAGAAAGTCATAACAATTTCCAAAATAGCCAGCTGTGACAATGTGAACAAAGTGGATTAGATCAATCCATGTTAAAATATTAAATGATGCAAAGAAAAGTCATCTCAAAAAGAGATAATGAACCGTTGTGGGAAGATTGTAAGGCAGAAGCGATCTCTAAAATGGGTGCATTTTCTGCCAGAGCAATGCAGTATGCGGTTAAGCTCTACAAAGAGCGAGGTGGTGGATACATAGGTAAAAAATCTGATCAGAATAGTCTGGTTAAATGGACGAAAGAGGATTGGGGATATACGGGTGAACCTGGACAGAGCCGTTATTTACCTAAAAAAGCCAGAGAGCATCTTACTGTGGGAGAAAAAATAGCTACGGACAGAGCAAAAAATAAAGGGACGAAAGAGGGTAAACAATGGGTTAAACAGCCTCCACGGATCGCCAAGAAGACTGCAAAAGATAGACTCTAATAATTAAAAGATATTCCCTATTGATTAACTCAATTTGTAAAAGCTCATTGAAAGAGTCAACTGGCAATATAAGTGGATCGAGAGGGATTCGAACCCTCGACCAAGGGATTAAGAGTCCCCTGCTCTACCACTGAGCTATCGATCCTAACAGCAGGGTAAATTATACGTTATTTGAGGCTGGAATGCGAGCTATTCGATAGCGCGCAGCTCTTTTGGGCCGTCTTCATCATCGACAGGTCCGCCAAAAGCAGCTTCGATGGCATCGATGTCGTAAGGTTCAGCTTCACTATCTTCAAAAGCTACCTGAGGACTGGTGGCATCTGCGGCAGCGTGTTTGGCATCATCGGCAATATTGTCATTCATAGAAGTAAGGACCAAGATACAAGTTCTAAGTACCAAACAATAACCAATTAGTAAATTGAACAATTAACAAATTGTTTGGAATACTTGATTATTGCATCTTGATTAATTATTTTTCACCTCCTAACACAAACATTGTAAATGAAAAAGCTGAAAGTTGCATGACATTAATTGCACTATTTGTGCCTGAGCCCAATTCCTGTTACAATACCTTGTAACTTAGAGATCCCTATTAGACTCTAAATAGTCGTGCCGAGTAGCTTTAGATAATGGAGTGCTATTAATAAAACTATATTAATAGTGACGAAATTATCGCAAGCGGAGGGCGCGAATGTAATGAGCGCCCGTAGCTTAATGGATAGAGCATTGGTCTTCGGAACCAACGGTTGGGGGTTCGACTCCCTCCGGGCGCGCACTTGATAGCAGATGAAAGCTCCAGAGACCCTCTCCAAAAAAGTAGATAGAAGATGGTTAATTACTCGTTTTGGCGCAGCAGCAGAAATCGCTTTGGGTGTTACTACCAGAAAATTTACCAACCAAAAACAGGCGAGTAATATCATGATTGATGTCGGGTTGGTGACTTTTTTGTCGGCGGGGACATTGAGAAAAAGAGTGGATCCTATCGTTGCCGGTGTTTTAGTTAGTCCGTTATCATTTATTACTCGGTACAATATATTTTCTCGTTAACTTTCAAATACAGATCTTTTTTGCGGCGCGATTTATTGGTTGGTAACTCAATAATGGTTGTAAAAGATGGATTCCAGAAAAAAAATCGGTTGGGTTTTAAATCGAATTTGATCCGGACAATTTTATACTTACTGTCTAAAACTATGACATCAATCGGGTACTTCATACCAAATGTATGAATGCCCCAGCGGGTATTAAAAAGCATCGCAGTCCCTTTTGGTTGATTGAGTAAGCCAAGTGATGCTTCCAGCCAACCGGAAGCAATTTTTAAATTGGGTGATATCACTTTCCCCGAATTTTTATTTATCAGTTTCATAGCCTCAGTGTAACATCGAATTATAAGCAAAGCTTGATGCTTTTTCGTCTCATTGAATTAGACCCTAACCAATTAACTGATTAATCAATTAACTAATTAACTAATTAACTAATCAACTAATTAACTAATCAACTAATTAACTAATCTACAACCTACAACCTACCCACTACCAACTAATACTACCAATTGTTGTCCCATAAACTGACTCTTGCATATCGAAAAATCATTTGTTACACTCTTTTTCAGTTTCTACTATGGCTAGCAAAAAAGTTACAAAAACAGTTAAATCATCTGCTAAGACAAAAGCTACTGCAGCTGCAGTTTCGGTAAAAAAATCCCCAGCCCGTTCTAAGAAAAAAGTTGAAGAGACAATGTCCGAGACATTTGAAACAACCTCATCAGGAGTTTCAAGTATGCCTAAATTGCCTGTTTCTCGAAAAACAGCTTACATTGCGTTACTAGCATTAGGTGTAGTAGTTTTATTGTTTGCAGCAAATAAATATTTAGTCGTTGCCTGGGTAGATAAAATGCCTGTTACTGTCTTTGAGTATTACAACACTTTGTCAAAAAGATATGGAAAAGATGTTAGTGAAGAGCTGATTGTCCAGAAACTTTTGGAAAGTGAAGCTAAAGCTAAAGGAATTTTCGTATCTGATGAGGATTTAAATGCTGAAATTAAAAAAATTGAAGATCAGCAGGGTGGGGCAGATAAACTTCAGCAAATTTTAACAGCCCAGAATATCTCTCAAGATGAGTTCCAGAGATTGGTTAAATTACAGTTAATGAGATCAAAACTTTTTGCAGATGGAGCTATGGTCTCAGACAGTGAAGTTGATCAGTATATTGAAGAAAATAAAGATGCATTTGCTCCTACATCCGATGCGAATGGAGTCACTACTGATCCAAAAACTGATCAAAAACTACGCGACAGTATAAAAGAACAGTTGCAGCAGCAAAAAACCAATGCTTCATTTAGTGCCTGGTTACAAGGGGCCCGACAGAGTGATCGAGTTCAAACTCATTAATTCAACTTTCCATTTTTTAAATTATTTCTATAGAACACTTCCTAGCTTGATGCTGAGTTTTTTGTATCAATTCTCTTGAGTACGATGTGGGTAGAGGCGTTTTTTTAGAGGAACAAAGAGGCCGCTGATAATACCAAATGAGACCCCTACAAATGCGCCACCAATCACATCTGTGCTCCAGTGTTCGCCCAGATAAATCCGTGAAATACCCATAGCAAAAAAGAGGCCTATTAAGAGAGGTTGAATAATCAGTTGGACTTTCCAGCTGGTTCTGAGAAAGAAATAGACTACTAAAAAAGTCGTGATAAAAGCTGTTCTAGTCATGTGGCCTGAAGGATAGGAATAATCAGTATGTACAAAATCGGTTGGAAAGTTGAATTTAATGACTCCTCGATAAAATAAATGAGGTGGTGCCGGATGATATAGAAAAAGTTTGCCGTATATTTCCATTAATAGAGCTAGTGGAAGTAAAAACATTGACAGTCCAGCCAGCCAAAATTTCCGGATAAACAGATAAATCATTATAAATCCCCATATTGCCATGGAAATTTCGGCTTTGCCAATAATTGATAGCCAGGAAAAGGGGTAATCAAACCGGTGTGATATTCTGTCTTGAAATTTAACAGTCATATCAAAGTCCCATTGAGTAAAGGTTTCTTTGGCAACTAGATATGAAAAACCAATAAACATGATAAAAAACAGCACTCCGAAGATAAAAAGATAGAATTTCGTAAAATTGCTTGAATGAGTCACTTTTTTTATTATACAGATTTTTAATATTCCCGCCAAATATTCTAAGTTTAATCTTATCTGTTTATTACAGATGGTTGATAAGATTCTCATCTCAGCTGTTTACTATAGAAACAATCTTGTCAGCCTAGTCCGTTGTAAAGATCCAAAGGAGGTGAAAGTAATGAAAGACAAAATTATTGTAGGTGTTGCTGTAGTTGCAGCCACATTCGTATTGGCTGGAGGGGCTGCTTTGGCTCAATCACCCAGTATGAGTCCAACTCCTTCACCTTCAAGCAATACTATGGTTCCATCAGCAGCTCCGGCTACTGGATTTGGAGTTAATTAATAAACAGTAAGGTGCGGGAGTAGTGAACTCGACTCCCGCATTAAATACCAATGAATATTTTTAGGCCCCTAATACTATTTATAATTGTTTTTATTGCGACACTATTTATCGGTAAAGGTATAATGGCTGTCTCATCAATTGATTCTTCGGTTGTAAATCCATCTTTGACTGATCAGCCAATCCCCAATCAGCAGCAAAATCCAGTCGTTGTACGTAAGACACCTGTCAGATTGATAATACCTTCATTAAAGATTGTGACGATGTCTGAATCTGTTGGAATGGATCAACAGGGTCGGATGGATGTGCCTAAAGATGTGGCGAATGTAGCTTGGTATCAGTTGGGTGTAAAGCCGGGTGAGGTTGGAAATGCAGTCTTTGCTGGTCATTATGATAAACCAGATGGCAGTCCGGCCGTATTTTATGATCTAAACCAACTCCAATCAGGTGATGAACTGATCGTGGAGGATGAAGATGGTAAGCTGCTGATATTTATTGTAACTGAAAAGAGAGTAGTCCAGCTTTCAGAGTTTCCTTTACAGGAGGTATTTGGTGAGACTGAAAAAAAACGGGTTAATCTGATCACCTGTGGGGGGACTTGGGATAAAGCCAAGCAAGAGTACTCCGAGCGAACTATTATCTTTTCTGAACTAAAATCTAGTTAAAATAGTTTGTGGTTTATTCATCATTTATGATATGAGAAAGAAATCAACGATTTCTTTTATTGCGAAGCAAGAGCGAACTATCTATTTCGCTCATTCTTTACAAACATGTAGGTTCCTACGGTAATCATAATCAAAAAAAGTACTGAAATAATTATAAAATTGGTCAGGGGATTGAATAAAACTACATCATTATATTCTGGTGTGCCCCAATAAAAAATTCCTCTGACAAAATCTACAGCATAGGTCATAGGTGCCAGTAGAGCGATTGACTTCATTACAGGGTCTAAATTGGTGATCGGAAAAAAGATCCCGGCTAAAAAAATTTGCGGAAATATCACAAAAGGGAAAATCTGTTGAGCCGAGCGAATATTATTCATGTTGGCCAGGATCATCATTCCAAAAGCGCCGCCAAATAAAGCGGCAATCAGTCCAGCAGGGAAGATAAGTAAAATCTGTAAAGGTGTGACCTGGGCTCCAAATAAAACACCAAATAAAACCACCCCAATCACCTGGACATATGATACGAGGGTTTCGCCCAATATTTTGCCTAAAACAATGGTGTACCTTGAAATTGGTGAAACAAAAATCTCCTGTGAGAAATCACTTTCCCTGTCTTGTATCAAGAAACTGATGCCTGAAGCTGTTGATTGAAACAGAGTTTGGGCAAATACACCAGTGAAAGTAAAAGTGAGTAAATTAAAGGGTAGGGCATCTCCTAAAGCGGACTGTTGTCCTTTGCCGAGAACGCCAATAAAGATCAAGGGAAATATTAATGATGAGATCAATCGAAATCGATCACGGATTAGTTTATTGACATCACGATAAGCGATCGTAAAAAGTGCATTTATTTCCCGTTTTATATTCATATATTTACCCCTTCCTCTGTTTGGGATTTTTTACCCTGTCCAATTATTTCTAGATAGGCCTCTTCCAAGGAAGGTGAATGAGTTTTTAAATGGGTTAATGGGGTGTCTATTTTTTGAATAATCTTTTGAGCCTCATTACCGCTTTTAATTTTGACTTTAAAAACCCCATCTTTATGATAATCTAATCTTTGTTTTTTCAGTTCAGCCTCTAGCTTAGTTTGGCTCGCGGCATCGACAAGCAAGTACTCTTCGGTGAGGGTTTTCTTTAATTGTGTAGGTGTGCCGAGTGATACTATTTTACCTTTGTTGATAATACAGACTCTCCCTGCATCTTCAGCTTCATCTAAATAATGTGTAGTCAGAAAGATTGTAGTGTTGTTGGATTTTCTAACTTCGTTGAGATACTTCCATAAATCGCGGCGGCTAAGAGGGTCCAAACCAATAGTTGGTTCATCTAAAAATAAAACCCGAGGGTTGTGCATAAGAGAGCGTATTATTTCCAGTTTACGCTTCATTCCCCCTGAGAATGATTTGATTGGTTTATTCAGATCTTTACTAATACCTAAAATTTCTGACAACTCTTGGACTCTTTTTTTGTAAGCGTCTGGCATGAGAGTGTATGAGGGTCGAAATGGATACAGGCCATATAAAATAGTATGAAAACGCAGATTTTCTTCAGCGGTCAGGTTTTGATCAAGTGAAGGATTTTGAAAAATAATACCAACATTTTGCCTGACTTTACTGGAATCTCTTTCGGTATCATATCCGGCAATCGTGATCGATCCTGATGTTTTAGCTAAGGTAGTTGTAAGCATCGAAATGGTGGTAGTTTTTCCGGCGCCGTTTGGTCCTAGAAAACAGAAAAATTCACCTTCGTGCACGTCAAAGGATATATCATCTACTGCATTTGTGGAGCCTTTTTTATAGCGTTTTACTAGATTTTTGACTTGAATAATTGCATCAGACATAGAGGATACTGTAACAGATTCATGTTAAAAATGGCAGTAGTTTTAAAATTAGCCTAATTTTTCTCTTTGAGTCCGTAAGAAAAGAAACCATTGTTCAAAAAATGCAAAGATAACTTTAAATGGAGTTTCAATGAACATATCAAAGAAAAATAAAATAATATTGATTCGGGAAATATTTTCAGTCAGTTGTCTGCCTAAATGAATAAAAGGCATAAAAAGAAAATCAAATAAAACAGAGGCCAGACTTTGTTTGTCATCGGAGATGGTATACATATGTGCGGTCATATGAATACGGTAGGAGATAAAGGAAACTATTGCTAAAAAGAAAATAAAAATCCCACGACTGATAATTGTAAAATCGAGCAGATGTAATATGTAATTTATCATACTGATAAAAAGTAATAGAGCTAAAAACCACAACAGCATGAAAAAAGAATACATTGTAGAATTGTTTTTTTTGGAATGTCGGGTAAATGTTTTTGATGTGATTTTGTCGTTATGAAATAAAATATTTTCAATGCGATCATAAATTTTTTCTGAGTTTTCTTTGTTGGGTGTATTAATTAAAAGACCAGCCAGAACCATCAGTATCGGTGGGAATAATGTATTTAAAGCGATCGAATTCCATAAGATTCTGCCATAAAAATACTTTTCAAAAGTTCCTTCAACTGCTAAGGCAAAAACTGCCTTTGTAATCAAGATGAATATCACGCCTCTGATAATTGCAGTCTGAACCTTGGCATGAATTTTTTTATACTGGGAGGTGCATTCATTGATAATGGCTAGTTTGAATTTTTCTTCATTGTCTACCAGCTCCTGATTCTCACCACGGTGCTTTTTTAATACATCTCGTAAAATATACATTGGAGTAATCTCTTTTTTGATAAATGTATATATTTGAGGGGCAAGCGGGTATGTCAGCTGATATTCAATCTTTTTATACCCTTTTAAAAAATTTTCGGCGATGATCTCTTTACTGGTTTCTGTGACCGTCCCAAAAAGTTGTTTAAACAGATGGTATTTTAAAAGTGGAAGGTCTTGTTTGCCAAAGGTTCTTCTAAGGGCTATAAAGACCTGAGCATCCCTTGTTTCATCATCATCGTCCAAAATTGTCACCTTGTTTTGATAAATGCCGAATAAAAAATTAATTAATAATTCCTTGTCTTTACTGGGGCTTAAGACATTTTCGATTTCGGCTGACAGAATATTTAGAATAAAGTCATTTAATTTCTGACGATTTATTTTATGTTTTGTGCGGATTAATTTTTCCAAAGAGAAATATAGATCAACTGTTTGAGAGATTTTATAAATTAAAGACTCAGGGACTGAAGCGTCAGGAAAATATCTGGCCCAAACAAGTTCTCTGACTAGAGGTTCGGCTACTGATTCGCCATTTCCACCCAATAATAGACGGCGACGTAAAATCCTTTCAATTGCAGCTCTGAGAATTACATCATCTTCCCGGTAATCCATTGCATTGCGGATTTTTTCGTACCAGGTAGCCACCTCGGATACAACCGGATTGACGGACACTTTAGTTTCCGAAGAGGTTAATACTTCTCTGTCAAACTGGGTGATAAGGTATTGGGAGTATTTATTGAGATGTCTCAATGGATTCATCTCTTCATTATATAAAATCAAGGCTGATAATCCTAGAGTATATTAGTGATTAGTGATTAGTGATTAGTGATTAGTGATTAGTGATTAGTGATTA
>CAZWRN010000033.1:0-10757 GCA_964636275.1 uncultured Gammaproteobacteria bacterium | reverse complement strand
TCGATCGTGATTGGCAATAATATAGTCGACTATTTTTTCTATTCGCTGTGGTGACTCCATTAGTTCTTTAACATTTATCGCCTCTACATCTATATCAACCTCATTATTACTCCCTACTTTTTCTCGGTATTTACCAACGTACTCAACTGAAAACTTCAAAACGTTTTCATCAGAAATAGCATCAGTAATTACATATTTATGAAGACATTTTTCAAAAAGCTGGGCGGTGGTTCTTTTCCCAAATGCATTACCGGTCGCATTTTCGGCAAATATTGGCGTACCGGTAAAACCGAAAAGCTGATAATTAGTGAAGTACGTTGTTATTTTCTTATGCGTCTCTCCAAACTGAGATCTATGACATTCATCAAAGATAAATATTATTTTTTTATCCTTATGCTGATTCATTTTACTAAGATGATTTTCATTTGAAATTGCATTATTTAGCTTTTGGATGGTGGTAACAATTAATTTTGTGTCATTTGAGAATTGTTGGACTAGTTTTGAGGTATTGTCTGTGGTATCCACACTATCTTCTTGATAGTTATTAAATTCGCGGATAGTTTGAGTATCTAAATCATTTCGATCTACTACAAATAAAACTTTATCTACTTCCGGAATATTAATTAAGATTTGGCTTGCCTTAAACGAGGTTAGAGTCTTTCCACTTCCGGTGGTATGCCAAATATAGCCGTTTTTATTGCTGGTTTTAACTCGGTCAATAATCGCCTCAACCGCATAGTATTGATAGGGACGCAGTATCATTGGAGTTTTATCATGGGTTAAGACTATATAATTCGCGATAAGTTTTGAAAGTTGGCAACGCTCTAAAAATATCTTCGAAAATTCATCTAGTTTGGTAATTTTGACGTTATTTACATCGGTCCAAAAAGAGGTGTGTTTAAATGATTGTTTACGGTTATTAGAAAAGTATTTGGTATTTACTCCATTACTAATGACAAATATCTGGATATATTGGAATAGGCCGTAATTACTATCATAGCTATGGCGTTGATAGCGATTTGTTTGGTTAAAAGCTTCCTTTAACTCAAGTCCTCGGCGTTTTAACTCAATTTGGACGAGTGGTAAACCATTTATTAAAATTGTTACGTCATAACGGTTTTTGTAACTGCCTTCAACTGTTACTTGGTTAGTAACTTGAAATTCATTCTGACACCATTCTTTAGTATTAAAAAATTCAATATAAGCATTTGTCCCATCATCCCTAACAAGATGCATTTTATCTCTTAAAGTCAAGGCTCTCTCGAACACTCCTCCTTTATTTAAATGATTCAACACCCGCGCAAACTCACTCTCCGTTAAAGTTAATTTGTTATGTTTCTCCAACTGAGTCTTTAAGTTAGCGACAAGTTCTTCCTCACTACGGACCGCAACATACTCATACTTCATCCCTTGAAGTTGAGTAATTAAGTTATTTTCCAATGCTTGTTCAGATTGAGTATTCATCTTCTTACTTTTTATAACCTGATAATCTTTCTGCTCTTTGTAGAACATGATCGTATGTTAAAATTGTAATGTTATGAAAACTAGAATTTAAAATTCTAAATCTTTCTTTCATATTTGTATCCCATTCATTAGATCGACCATAAATTAGAGTAATTCGGGGTTTTAATATACTTACTCCTAATTCTTGCAATTTTTTCGCATCGTTAATGCGTCGTTCATATTCGATTACATAACGCATACACTGCATTATGGCTTTAATTAATTCTGCAGTTGGATTTATATCTTGCGTCCAAAAGGATGCCGTAGGAAGCTTGAGTTCAATGATGTCCAAAAATCCATCGAAACCTTCTACTGGTAAATCAACAGTACTATCCTCATCTATATCTCGTTCTTCTAGGATTTGAATTACTTCCGAACACAATATCCATTCATTTTCTTTATAAAACTGTTGCCAAACCTCTTCATCTTTCCCTATTTTCTTTTCTTCTTTGAGTTGTTTAAACAAGTCAGAATTATTTAACATACCTGCCATAAGTTTTGTATTTTCTTGTCTGGATGCATACTTATCGATATCACCTGACTTAAACAGAGTAAAATTCTTTGCGACTTCTTTAAATTTCTTTTTTCCTTCCGGGTCAGTAATAATAGTATTTAAAAACTTTTCTAGATCTTCTGGATTAGAAACAATGCTTTTGTCTAAGATCAAAGTGCCCGATGCCACTGATTCTAGATCAACTTCGTCGAAAATATGCAGCAAATCAAGCACTTTTTTCCAGTCTAATGTTGAAAGATGTATTTTCTCAGTTCTTCCATCCGAACTTACTTTAAGCAGCTGGATACCATGAATCGTTTTATCGTTAAAAATATATGTTAACCTCAATTCAATTCGTGCTGAAATTTTAATAACAGCATCTACTGGACCTAGCGTATCAAATACTGTTGATATATATTTTCCTTCACCTGAATTAAAGTCTGCACTATAAATTTGCCCCGATTCACGAGTTGCTAAAATTTCCTCAGGTGATCTTTTAAATGGAATTACTTTTGCCCAATCTAACGGCATATTATATGAACATTTGTTGGAGGAGGGATTTTTTGAATCTTTTTGCCTGCTCCAATTTCCTTTCTTCAAGATTAATTCTTTCATCAATTAATCCTAATAAATTAGCAATTTTTCTTTGCTCAGACGGTGAAGGAACTTGTAATAATATTTGCTCAAAAAAATCCACTAAACTAATGTTCAATAAACCGTGATTTCTTGCTCCTTCTTGCGCTATTTTTGAGAGCTCATTGTTTAGCATTCCACTATCAAAGTATTGTTCGAAGAATTCTGGAGAATTGTCGTCTTTAGTTTTGAAACAAATATAGAGACTAGATACTACACCTTTGGAATATCTATTTAATTTTTTTATTGCCCCCATGGGATAACCATTTGAATAGCTTTTATTGTATGCAAATTCTCCATTTTGTAAAAGATAATATCCCGTTAGATTAGCGGCAGCAACTGATTTATTGAAATACTCTTGTTGATTTATTAGTCCATACTGTGCAGATATAGTTAAAACGTTCTTATTGTTTTCCTTATTTTTTTTACTAATCCGTTCAAAAACTTGTCCCAAAACTTTTTTCTCCCACTCTTGATATACTTTTCCTCTGTCGTCTTTAAAGCGAACTGACTGAGCAAATAATTGTTGACTTACGCCTTTCTTGTATTTTTTTATAACTTCAATTTTTTTAGTTAGGCGTGATAACTTTTCTTCTATTGCATTTAATAATTCAGCAATTTTCTGTTGCTCTACTTCGTCAACTGGAAGTAATAGTTTCGAACCTCTCAGGAATCCTTCGTCACTTATATTTATTGTATTTTTGGCACCTTTGTTGATAATTGGTATGAGATAATTGTAGGTTCTCACTGCAGAACAAAAATACTCATGGATTAGATATCCTAGGTATTTGTTTTTGGGAATATAAACTCCGTATAAAACTGAAACAACTCCCGATCGCTTTTCTCTATTCTGTTTAACAATCCCAAAAGGAAATTCTGCTGTCGGACTTTTTGTGTAGACCAAATCATATGGTCTTACTATTTTATAATTCGAAATATTTTCAGAAGCATATGAGCGGCCCAGGTGTTTAATCTGATTAATAACCCCATAATTTTTTGCTACTGAGAAAACTTCAGTAATTTCATATTTGGTATTTCTTTCTTTTCTCACTTCAAGTATTTCAGATAGACTTTGAACCCTCCAATTTTTTGTCATGTTGGAAATGCGCTCCTCCGGATAATTAATTTGCTGATTTGCTTGTTTCATACTCTAAAATAGATAATCTATACCTAATTCCTTAGATATTTTTTTTAGTACTTCATCTTTTTCTTTTGCCAGCTGCTCTACATCTCTCATTTCTTTCAATACATCATCTAGATTTATCTCCTCTTCTTCCTCAAATGTATTTATATATCGAGGAATACGCAAATTATAATCATTATCTTGAATTTCACTTAATGATGCGACATAACTATATTTATCTTCAGTTTTTCTTTTTGAATATATATTGATGATTTTATCTATATCTTCTGGACGCAATCGGTTCTGTTTTTTACTACTATCAAAGTTTTTACTTGCATCTATAAAGATGATGTTGTCTGAATTTTTCCTACATTTCTTAAAAACCATAATGCAAGCTGGCATATCAGTCCCATAAAACAGCTTTTCAGGTAAACCAATTATGGCGTCTATATAATTTTTTTCACGAATTAAAAATTCTCTTATCACTTTTTCAGCGTCAGGTCGAAATAACACTCCATGAGGCATAACTACTGCCATTACACCATTTTCATCAAGTTGATAAATCATGTGTTGGATAAAGGCATAATCTGCTTTACTACTCGGGGCAAGTTTTCCATACTGGCTAAATCGCTCATCTTGTAAATGGATTGGATCAGCTGACCAATGAGCACTAAACGGCGGATTTGCAACAATTGCTTCAAAACGAAACTCTAAGTGCTGAGGGCGTTCTAATGTATCTTCTTGTTTAATATCGAACTTATCAAAGTGAACATCATGCAAAATCATATTCATTCGAGCCAAGTTAAATGTTGTGTTGTTTAGTTCTTGACCATAAAAGCGTCCGACATCTTTAACGTGGCGTGCAACTCGAAGTAGCAATGATCCAGATCCGCAAGTTGGATCGTAAACATTTTTCAGTCTGCTTTTTTCATCAGTTACGATCCTTGCTAGTAACTCTGAAACTTCTTGAGGAGTGTAATACTCTCCCGCTTTCTTACCTGCTCCTGCAGCAAATTGACCGATAAGATACTCGTAAGCATCTCCGAGAATATCCACTCTTGATTCTTCGAGCTTAAAATCGATTTTATCGAGATGAGTGAGTACTTTGGCTATTAATTTGTTTCGATCTGATACAGTATTTCCCAGTCTGCGGGCGTTTAAATCAAGTTCGGAGAAAAGATTATCAAAATCCTCCTCACTGTCCTTACCCATGGTACTTTTTTGGATATTGTTTAGGACTTTTTCTAATTCTTCCGTTAGGTTATCTGTGGCGGCAGTATTTTTAACGATGTTGTGGAAAAGATCAGAAGGCTTTAAGAAGTATCCCAATTTATCAACTGATGCTTCTTCGATTTCAGTTAACATAGCTAAGCCCTCAGGGGATGATTCTTCAATCTCCTCATACTTGATTCCATCTGATTCAAGAATCTTATTCGCATAGAGGTGCATTTTCTCTGAAAGATATTTATAGAAGATAAATCCTAATATATAGTCACGGAATTCATCCGCATCCATCTTACCGCGTAGTTCATCAGCAATATTCCAAAGCTGAGTTTGAAGCTGTTTTTTCTGGTCTTCGGACATATTCGAATTCTACATCTTTTAGCTTGAGCTAGCAACGAGTGTAAAACTTATAGTACAATCACAAAATGTTAGGTTGGGGGATAATTATTTACAAAGCGAGTGAAGCGGAGACAAGTAACAGGCAGGATAGTATCGCTGCCTGGAACTGCGGTATGGGAGGGGATAAATGGATTAAAGAAAACTGCGAACAGATTGAACACAATGGCGGTTACCCAATCAAATATAAAACAGACGGAAAATTTATAAAAAATATACTTAAAAATGGAATTCCAAAGTACAGAGCGGAAGCGACTATATTTCATGAAGATGAGAACTTTGCAGAATTGCTGGGAGATGCAGGATGGATTGACAGTGAAAGAATTGATTTTGAGGCATTAATAAAGTTACATGATGATGAAGTTATCTATATAGATTCCTGGGATCTAAGTTAAATTTTTCTGCAATATATATCTGATATATATTACGTATATATCAGATAAACCTGTATTTTCTTAATATCCTATAATTGTTGCAGGATTAGTTAAAATTTATTATAATTTCCTCTATGAATAATTCATCTGAATTTTTAAGACAAGCTATTGATGACGCAAAGAGACATAGAAGACCAATTGTAAATTGGATTGGCCGTTCTCTTGAAGAAATTTATCTGAGCGGTGATTTTGGAATAGGAAGATATAACAGTCCTAAAATAGAGTCCCCTTAAAAACAAATTTGTATTATGTTAATACTTGAAACCCACAGAGAACGTCCACTAATAGACCAGTCACCTGGTGAATTTTTCCGTGGTCAAAATAAAAGCGAAAAAGTAAAAAGATATCATGGATCCAATATTTTTCTTTCCTTTAATTCAGCTTCAGAAGCTGACTTTTTAGCATCAAGAGATCCCAAATTTATAGAATATTTAGAGAGTATGAAAAAGCTGGGATGGAAGACATTTGGTAATTCTGCCATTTTGCATTCAATGGCATATGTCATGCAGAGAGATGGATTAGCGGTTCCGTTTTCAGGAGAATTAAAAAAAGGGCAAAATCTAGATAAAGTACCAAATCGTAACCAAATTAATAAAGATAGATTAAGATTATTTACTGGGATTATAGATGGACTAGAGTTTGATTTGGATGGGGCAGACTTTAAAGTCAGAGATATTTCTTCTGGGGAAAGTGTTGATATTACAGATCAGGTCAAAGAAATTACGGATGAAAGATTAAGCCAAGTTGATGATTTGGCAGATTACCCTTTTTTCTTAACTCAGATTACTAAGCATGTCCGAAAGCTGATAGCTGGGAAAAAAGGTTTGTTGGTATTAGTTTCAGGAACTTCTAATAAAGAGGAAGATCCAACCATTGTTATTCAGAAAGAAACTTCCGATGTGTCTCAACTCTCTCGTATAGCCGATGCAGCTATTCCTGAAAACGCAAATTTGGGATTTTATACTTTAAAAACAGTTAGTTCACATGTTCAACTTGAGGCTATGCAAAAGAGTTTAGCAGAAGCAGTAACCAGAGGTGAAGTTAGAGTTTCGCCTGCTATTACAAGAAGTAATTGGGTGGATTATGGTTTGATGACTTATGTAAAAAAACAAGTTGATGAGGTGGTAAGTATGTATATGAATAGATCAAATCTGCAGTGTGACCCTTTAGATTTACATTATCAGGTAATGTTTCGTCTCACTGCCTTTAAAATATCTGAGCTGTTTGAAGACGGCCAAAGATTGGAAGATTTAACAAAAAAAGCTACGTTGGAAAGGGGATGGAGAGGCTTGGTGGATCTTGATGAATCTTTGTACTCGCAAAGTAAACTACGTAAAGCAGTATTAGATACCATAGTAGATGAACAAGCTTCAATTGTGGCAACCCGATTACAAAATAGCCCACTACCAGTTGATGTTATTGTAGGCAAAAGAGGTATTTTTGGTGAAGTAGGATGGCAAATTAAAAAAGATAAAGGGGCCGTATCAATTATTAAAAGGGGTGAAAATGGGCAAGTTGTAGATCAGATACCAGTTGCTTTTAAAGAAGTTGATATTGATTACGCAAAAACTTTTCATCGGGATTTTCATTATATTCATACACCAAGGGGAGATAAAGCCTATGGTTTTTATCTTGAAGGAGATGATGTTCCATTTTCTGTATTAGCTACCCAACCGGTTGACAGGATGTATAAAAGAAATACCCTTTTACTTTTTGGTTTTGATCCAAGAAATTGTGTAGATTTTACCCGGTTATATTCCAGACCGGGTGTGCCTAAAAATGTGTCCAGCGCTATGTTTGGTGAAACGTTTTCTTATCTAAGACAAAATGAACCACATATTGAGGCTGCTATAACCGCCTTTATGCCTACGTATGCTAGCGGTTTGTCGATGCTGACAGGTGGATTTGAGACACCGTTTCTAATTAAACCGGGAGTACATTATTTTTCAGAAAAAAATGTTAATGGTAGAATAGCCTTAGAACATTTAACTAAAAGAAGACATAAAGAGTCCGGTGAACTGACAACTTCACAATTTCCTTTATTGCCAGTTATTGAGCTAATTGCACCGATTAACGAACCGCGTTTTAAACCAGTATTGAGGCTAAAAGAGGATATGGTGGAGTTATAATGCTAAATGGTACTGAAGTAGTTGAACAAGCAACTACACATAGAAAGAATAAAATTCTTTTTTATACCGGTATATCCGGATCGGGTAAAGATCATTTATTGCGTGGAATCACTGTGGCAGGCACTCGTCCAACTGTGGCTGGTATTCAAATAATTAATTTTGGTGAAGCTCTTTATAATCGTCTTCAATTGCTTCAGGCAGGTAATGCAGTGTCTTCTCGTGATGATATTAAACATCAAGTCCCAACTGATCTACTGAAAACACTAATAGATGATTTAACTGCTGAGATAATTGATAGCCAACCTGTGGTACTAAATACTCATGTGGCGTATAAACAAAACGGCAGTATTCAGATTAACCCAGAGGTGATAAGGAAACTTGCTCCTCATATTTTTGTTTATGTTCATGCTGATCCCGAACAAATTCGAAGATGGAGATTTGCTGATACTAGCCGTCAAAGAGATGATGAAGATAAAATGGACATTTTTGTTCATCAGGAAATTGCATTGGCTGCAACGCAGACTTTTGCTTTATCATATGGGTCAAGAATACAGGTTTTGCATAATAGGGAAAATAATGTTACAGAGAATTTAGATATGTTATATAATTCAGTTCAACAACTTCATGCTAAATAAGATATTGCTTGCTACCGGAAATAGACATAAAAAGGAAAAACTTTCATGGATAGTTAAGGACTTGTTTTCAAAAATAGATGATCCTGAATCTATAGGTTTAGATTTAGATGTGGATGAGAATGGTGAAACATTTGAAGAAAATGCTATTAAAAAAGCTGTTGAATTCTCAAATCACTATGATGAATTTGTAATTGCTACTGATGGTGGAGTTATTATTCCTTCTTTAAAAGGAAAATGGGATCCTTTAAAAACTAAAAGATTTGTTTCAGATGATGCCACTGATTTTGAACGTATAGAGCAGTTACTTAAACTATTAGAGGGTAAAACGGGTGAAGAGAGAACTATGAAATGGGTTGAAGCAATTGCTATTGCCAAATCAGGTAAACTTCTTTTTTCTAAACAGGTTGATGGAATTCGTGGAGTAGCACAAACACATTATGATCTTCAAAAATATAAAGAAGGTATATGGGTATGTAGTATTTGGTTTTTTCCTCAATTTAAAAAGAATTTTTTTGACCTTTCACCAGCTGAAATGAGAGAAACTGAGATATCTTGGAGCAGGTTGCAAGATGCAGTCAGAGGTTTTTTCAATAATTAATCATTGCTTCTTTGTATATAATGTAGCTACATGAGGTTGAGAAGCAAAATCGTAATTAACTTTCTCAATTTGCTTCCATTGGACAAATAAACTACCAATTCTTTCAGGAGACCGTATTAGATAATGACCAGCTACCAATTCTCCTTCAGTACCTGTCATTTCGTCTATTAATAGGAGTGAATTAGGTGATGTAATTCTGTTTATCTCCACTGCTGTTTGAACAACTGTTGAATCATGGTTAATGTGACCCAATATATTAGTAATAAAAATACTATCAATAATTCCTGACGTCAGAGGTATATTTTGAGAATCAGCAATCATTCGATAAATTTTAGTATTAACACCCATTCTGTCTAACATTTTCCTACTTAAATCCATTGCAATAAGACTATCAACATAATCTAAAAAAAATGAACTCAGTCTTCCCATGCCAGAACCGATTTCCAGTCCTAATGTTTTTTTTGGTTTTCCGGAATACATTTTTTTAATAACTTCTTTTTGTGCAGAATCAGCAGCTATAACTAAATCTGGAGTAAAATCAGAACACATTACTGTTTTTGGACCTTCTTTTGTGGCTCTTCTATTCCAGAGTTCCTGCTGTTTTTTAATACGATTTTCTAAGTTACCCATAGGTGTTTATACCTAATAATTATAGCATCAAACTAGGTCAAAAGGTATAAAGTAATACGAACTATCATTTGATCTACATCACTTTAATGCTTGTTTAGAGTTTATTTCTGGTAAAATATTCTGCAATGAGTTGTTAGTGCATCATGAGTATGGACCAAAAGCTTTAAAACTGATAAAACAAAAATTTACTCAAATAGGGCTGTCTTTTTCAAAAGATTAAAACAGATACTCCCGACTTGACTTCGGGTATTCTTCGGCAGTATAAATAATAGGTGATCAGAATAGATGAGCCGGATGAGGCAGAAAATGTGATGTATTACTCCAATTGTCTGACCTGCAACGATCTTACCAATATGATTTTGTGTCTGGCGATGACGATGGATAAATACGAAGCTATGATAAAAGCCAATGATCATATTCTGGAGTGTGGAGATGGGCATCAGGTGTGTATTACATATATGAAGATTTAGATTCAAGATTTAAGATTCAAGATTTAAGTTGATAGGCAGTCTTGTGTTAGAATAGTTGCATGCTAAAAGCTGGGGATAAAGCGCCTTCATTTGATCTGCCGGATCAGGATGGCAAGATTCACAATTTTTCCGATTGGAAAGGGAGATGGGTTTTTATATTTTTCTATCCAAAAGATGATACTCCGGGATGCACTTTTGAGTCGTGTGCAGTGAGAGATAATATGGATAAATTTACCGATAAAAATATCGAGGTGTATGGGATCTCGGTGGATTCGGTCAAATCTCACAAAAAGTTTGAACAAAAACATCATTTAAATTTTCCTCTTTTGGCAGATACTGAGAAAAAAGTCGTTGAGCAGTTTGGCGTCTGGAAAGAAAAATCGATGTTTGGCAAAGCGTATATGGGGATAGAGCGAAGCTCTTTTTTAATCAATCCCAAAGGCAAGGTAGAAAAGGTCTATGAGAAAGTAAATCCCCTGACTCATATGG
>CAZWRN010000032.1:0-10805 GCA_964636275.1 uncultured Gammaproteobacteria bacterium | reverse complement strand
AGCTATTCTTTTATGATGATAATTTTTGGGGTGTCTGTGGTGCTAGAAGCAATGGCAATACCTGGTCTGTTTAATAAATCGGCCAAATCATGGAAGTTACTATATTGGTCAACATTGGTTAATGCTTTATATAACTTCTTTATTTTTAATTTAGTTGGGTTTGTAGTAGGAGGCGCCTTATCTTTGTATCTGCTTTTTCAGATCAAAAAATATTATCATTAATATCTCCTCTTTACGCTGATTATAAAACCCTTTACACTATAATTAATGTCCATTTTTAATCCTGGTAAAAAAGGTTTCACTCTTATTGAGCTTTTGATCTCGGTTGCTATTTTAGCCATTATCTCCTCCATTGGCTTTGTCACTTATACTAATTCCCAGATTGCAGCCAGAGATGGTAAACGCAAACAAGACCTTCGCTCCATTGCCACCGCTTTAGAGCTCTACTATCAGACCAATAAACGTTATCCTTGTACAGGTAATAATATCTGGGTAAATAGTAGCCCCGGAGGTAATTGGATCACAGATCCAGATGGAGACCTATCAAGTGCATCAGGAGGATGCGGGGATACAGCTGATAAGCCGTTGGATACAAATTATATTAATGTCTTACCTCTTGATCCAAAAAATACTGGTAGCGGAGACCCCTGGGCAGCAGCAACAAACTACACATACGGGTATCGCGGTTATATTAATACTGGTACTTGTGCTAATAAAAAAGGGCAATTCTATTTGTTGGTAGCTCAACTAGAAAATAAAAATGATCCCGAGAGGCAAGCGGTCAGACGGGTTAAAGATTGTTATGATACCGGAAGTACCAGCCTAACCTCAGCTACTTGGGATACTACTTATGTGTTAAGTAGTGAATAAAATATGCCTGATGATGCACCTCACCCTAAGCATGAACACAATCCACTCAATTTTCCGGCAAATTTTTTGTGGGGAAGCGCTAGCAGTGCTCATCAGGTAGAAGGAAATAATATTCATTCTGACTGGTGGGAATGGGAGCTTAAGTACCAGCCGCCCAATAAACGTTCTGGCTTAGCAACTGACTTTTATAACCGATACTTGGAAGATATTCAGTTGGCCAAAGATTTTTCTCACAATGCGATGCGTTTATCTATTGAATGGGCCCGAATTGAGCCAGTTGAAGGTCAGTTTGATCAACAGGCGATCGCCCATTATGTCGAGGTTCTAAAAACCTTGAAAGCCAAAAATATGTCAGTCATGCTGACTCTCTGGCATTTTACTCTGCCGAAATGGCTGGCTGATAAAGGAGGCTTTGAAAATAGAAAAGTAGTCTTTTATTTTGATCGGTATCTGAAAAATATCTTGCCATTTATAAAAGACTATGTCGATTTATGGATTACACTAAATGAACCACAGGTATATGCTTTTTTGAGCTATTATGCCGGTTACTGGCCGCCAGCTAAAAAAAGTAAATTGGCTCTTTTGGCTGTGACTTATAACTTAGCAAGTGTCCATAAAAAGGCTTATCAACGAATACATGCAGTCATCCCAAACGCTCAGGTGGGAATGTCTCAAAATAATTCCTCTTTCAATGCTTTTCACAAACATTCTTTACGTGAAGATCTAGCTGTCTGGTTTTTAGATTATGTGAATAATCACTTTTTTTATCAGCTGACAACTTTAGAAACTCATGACTTTTTCGGCATCAATTATTACTTTAACCGGTATATCTCATTTAACGGCGAGACCGGCGGTAAACTTCCTGAGTTGGTTGATATTTCTAAAAGTAAAAAAGAGGTTACTGATATGGGGTGGGAGATCTTTCCTCAAGGGATATTTGATACAATCATGGATTTTTCAGATTACCATAAACCGATATATATCACTGAAAATGGACTGGCTTCAACCAATGATGATCGTCGCTGTCGTTTTTTAATCGCCTATTTGCAGGAGATCTATCATGCTATTCAAATTGGGGCAAATGTTAAAGGTTATTTCCACTGGTCATTAACTGACAACTTTGAATGGGCAGATGGTTTCCGGCCTAGATTTGGCTTGGTTGAGATTGATTATCACACTTTAAAAAGGATCCCCAGGCCTTCGGCGTATGTTTACCAGGATATTATTAAACACAACGGTATACCTCACACTTTACTCAGATTTTTGGGACATACAGTTCATGCTGAGGAAGTTTTAAGCCTGGAGCACGATTGCCCGCCTGGTCTATGTCCGGTTAAACCCTCTACTTTAGCTGAAGAAGCCTATCAGTTTTCGATTTAACACAACTTAGTTGCAATTAGCTGGGCTTTAGTTTAGTATATCCTCATGATCCTGTTTTCAATAATAGCCAGTTCACTTGCTATCAGTTTTGTCTCTCTGCTTGGAGGGTTAGGATTAATTTATAACCTAACTAAACGTCGTATTTTTCTGCCGTTCTTTGTTTCATTCGCTGCCGGTGTGATGTTGGCAACTGCTTTTTTTGATCTTTTTCCCGAAGCACTAGAGCTAGGGGACGCAGAATCAATCTTCATGCCAGCTTTTCTGGGGATTGTGTTATTTTTTTTCCTCGAAAGATTTTTGCTCTGGTTTCACCATCACGATAATGATCATCACATAAAACCCTCGACCATTCTAATTAACGTCGGAGATGGGGTACACAATTTTATTGACGGTGTTGTCATTGCAGCAGCTTTTATTACCGATCCAGCGCTGGGTTTTATAACTACACTGGCAATTGCGGCACATGAAATTCCTCATGAGTTGGCTGATTTTAGTGTCATGCTACATGGTGGGGTCAGTAAAGTGAAGGCGCTTTTGTACAATTTCCTGTCTGCTTTAACGGCGTTACTGGGAGCTATTTTGGGATATTTCTTTTTGGAAACTGTCGAAGGATCCTTAGCTTTCTTTTTATCATTCACCGCCGGGATGTTTATATATATCGCCTGTTCGGATCTGATCCCAGATTTGCATCAAGAATTTAAACAAAATAAAAATTGGATCCAAGCATTGCCCTTTTTAGTCGGTATTTTACTGATATATCTAGTAATTACTTTCATTGAAGGCCACTGAAATTTTTAGTCCATTTTGGCTATAATGGTGCCATGCTAAAAAATATCCGATTTTATGTTTTATTGTTTAGTTTTGTTTTATCTTTAGCTATTTATTTTTGGGTTGAACAATCTTTTAATAGTGAAAGGACCCAAACTATTCGATTGACCCAGCTATACGCTCTAACGTCATTATCTTATTTATATCTCACTGTACTGATCGGTCCACTAATTTATCTGTTTTATTCATTCCGCTTTAAAAACCAGCTGCTAAAAGCGCGCCGAGCAATAGGAGTATCAGGTTTTTATTTTGCGACTTTGCATTCATTTGTGGCTTTTTTTGGTCAGCTGGGTGGAGTTTCGGGTTTGGGGTTTTTAAGTAACACCTATCTGCTGGCAATTACACTGAGCTTTGTTGCCTACCTGATCTTGTTGGTAATGACCTGTACCGCCTTTGACTGGCTAATTGCAAAGATGAAATACAAGAGATGGAAGATTCTGCATCGACTGGTGTATTTTGCCCTCTTATTGATAGTTATTCATGGTCTGATGCTGGGGACACATTTTATGAATTTGTCCTCGACTATTCCACAAATTTTTGCTTTTGCATTTGGATTGCTAATTATTTTAGAGGCACCCCGGATAGATCTGTTTTTGCGAAAAAAATATAACTGGTATCCCTCTGCCCCGATTATGTTAGTGATATTTAGTATCTTTGCTGGTGTAATTATTTGTTACAGTTGGATTCCGACAGGAGATGGAAACACCTCTCTGGGAATTCATGCTCAACATATTCAGATAGCTAAAGAAGCCCAAAACTCTGGTGTTAATCCCGCATCCGGCGGGGCTCTCAATCAAGCTCTGATGGGAGACAAAACTAAACGATTTACAGTTTCCTATATCAACCCTGAGAAAATCGAACCGAACACCCCAGTCAATCTGAGTTTTCGGATCAATGATGCTGCCTCCGGCAACCCGGTAGTTTTGTTTAATACGATTTACGAGAAAAAAATGCATCTGATCATTGTGGATCGCAGTCTGCAATTTTTTGATCATGTTCACCCCGAACCAACAGCCAATGGTTTTAGCATTGATTATGCCTTTCCTCAAGCCGGTGAATATCATCTTTATATCGATTTTCAACCTGTCGGTGCCATAGAGCAGCAATTTGCCTTTGTCCAATCAGTAGGCAATGTGACAACTATTCCACAAGTCATCGAGCAACCAGATGATTTAACAAAAAACTTTGGCCCCTATACTGTGACACTCGACTTTCCCATGCCATTGCAGTCAAATAAAATATCAGTTGGTAGTCAGAAGTTTACTTTCACATTTAAAGACACTGTCACGGGACAACCATTTACGAGTCTAAAACCGTATCTGGCATCATTTGGTCATTTGGTCATGATCAATACAAAAACATATGATTATATCCATGTTCATCCCACCAATCTGGTGGCACCAAAACCAACCGATACCAGTGGACCAACTGTTGAATTTTTACCTCTGGGGTTGTATGGGCCGATCAAACCAGGTATATATAAAGTCTTCGGACAATTTAATCCGGATGGTGAACTTTTAGTTACCAACTTTGTAATAGAGATAAAATAGCTGTCGCAATACAAGACAGCAATATGCAAAACGAAATGCTAAAGAATTTACTATGCTAAATCAAAAAATCATTCTTATTACTCTTATTGCATATTGCTTGTTGCTTATTACTCCGGCTGCAGAAGCTCATGTTCTGCTAACAGATAAATCAATTGGTGCAGTCGTCCATATCTCACCTGATGACGACCCAATAGCCGGGGAACCAGCTAACTTTTTTTTTGATTTTAAAGATAAGGACAATAAATTTGACCCCAAGTCCTGTGAATGTATTTATGAGATAAAACAAGGGGATACCGTAATAGCCCAAGGAGATTTGTTTAGCGGGGGGGCAGATCCCTCATTAGAAAATGCCAGTTTTAGCCTAACCTTTCCTCAAGTAGGAGTCTATACACTTACTTTGACGGGAAAGCCCCAGAATCCTGGCCAGTTTAATGACTTTGTCCTGACGGATAATATTCGGGTTGAACGGTCCTCATCAGACACTAGACAACCTTTATCTCAGTCAACAAATTTTTTTACCGGCCACTGGATTCATTTTGTAGTTTTTGGAGCAGGGGGGATAATTTTTTTAATACTTTTACTATTTAAAACTAAAAAAAGTCCTGAATGAACGAACACTTTTTCCATCTTTTTCCATCACTGCTATTTTTTTTGGCTATTGGCTGGATTTTGATTCATAGATTTTCACTTCCTTTTTCTAAGCTGGCTTTGATCGGATTAGTTATTTGCTTGATCACCCTGTTTACTTTCCCGCTTCACATTATTCATGCTAGTCATTTTCAAATGCAGAAACATGACTGCTGTTTACCAGCACCGGTAGAAGTCCCGTCGGTTTTTGCTGTGACTCGACCAGTTGAAACATTTATCAGTTTTAATCAACTCTCATTACCATTTTATATGCCACCGATCCCTTTTTCACTCAATAATCGTTCACCTCCAATTGGATAATCCACTTTCCTATTTTTTTTTCTTTATCTCAAACAAGAAAGGAGGTGATAGATATGAAAAAAGTAAATTCGAAATTTAAAATTCGAAATATCATTGGATTGGTTATGACATTAGTTATATTTTTCTCAACGGCTCCTCTAGCGTTGGCTCATGTCGTGGTGAAGCCTAATGAAGTCAAATCAGCGGCTTTTCAAACATTTACAGTAGGAGTACCAAATGAAAAAGATCTGCCAACGGTAGCTCTTAGACTGGTTATACCCGAAGGTCTGAAACATGTTTCACCCAATGTAAAACCTGGTTGGACTATTTCAGTCCAAAAATCAGACGAAGGTGAAGATGCAAAGGTGACTGAATTGTCTTGGACAGGAGGATCTATTCCAGCCGGTCAAAGGGATGATTTCTTTTTCTCTGCTCAAGTCCCGGCAGAAACTGGAGATTTAAACTGGAAAGCATACCAAACCTATCAGGATGGTACTGTTGTTGCCTGGGATCAAGATCCCAATGCTCCTAAACCATCGGCTGATCACAATGAGGCTGAGGATAATCATGGAATTAATCCATTCTCGACAACAAAAGTTGTTGATGATTTGTCAGTAAAACCAGCTGAGTTGATGTCTGATAACCAGCCTCAAGCATCAAATACACCAATGCTGTTTTCAGTGATAGCATTACTGATATCTTTTGCTGCAATAGGTTTAGCTTTACGGAAAAAGTAGTAATTTTTAAATAGGAAAGTGCTATTTAAGAAGCGGGGGAAACCCCGCTTCTTTTTTGGTATAGTGAATATATGAGTTATTTACCCATAAGTATTTTGGCGTATTTACTAAACAGTATTTCAGTCACGATTGATAAATATTTACTAGTGAAACAAGCTCCTAATCCGTTTTTTTATATCTACTACATCTCTCTTTTTTCATTACTGGTATTAGTGGGGATTCCTTTTGTTCCAATCCCCAATCAAACTACTTTTTTGTATGCATCTCTTTCAACTTTGTTATGGACAGCTGGCGCCTATTTTATGTTCCAGGCGCTCAAAGTGGGTAATCCAGCCAGGGTAATCCCCGTGATTGGAACACTGATACCGATCATTCTGGCTGGGATGGGTTATATCAGTGGCAATCTAACCTTAAATCAGTTGTGGGCAATCATTATTTTAATACTAGGATTGTTTTGTTTAGTGATACCTTATTTGAAAGGCAAACTTCATTCACAGGAAATATTATCTGTCCTGGTATCATCACTTTTTTTTGCCAACTCCTATGTTATTTTGTCATGGGCGTATCATAGTGGTGATTTTGCTTCAGTTTTTGTTTATTCAAGAGTTATTTTAATTCCATTTTTATTAACATTTTATTTGGTTAAACCCTTGAAAAAGCGATTCTTAGATCAAGGGCATCAAACATCACCGCTAAAATTTTTTTCTCGCGGAGGGATTCTTTTTTTAATTGGCCAGTTCGCTGGGGGAGCTTCACAATTGTTGCTGACATTTTCGATATCACTCGCAGATCCGGCTTTAGTCAACGCCATGCAAGGAGTGCAGTATATATTTTTATTTATTTTCGGTCTCCTGCTTGCCAGAAAATTACCAGCCTTGTTTGGTGAGAAACTTTCGATATGGCTCTGGTTTGGTAAACTTATCGGAATTATACTGATTGCACTTGGTTTATTTGTTTTATCTATGACAGAGCCCACTCATCCAAAACCTATCTATGGCGTGACTTATTCACCCCGATATGCAGCCGAACTTGGACTTGATCCAACAGAGTCCTATGTAACTATGCTGTCTACGTTGGCAATTCCGACAATCAGACTCCCTTTGTATTGGAATGAATTTGAACCGATTGAAGGCCAATTTAAAACAGGAGACCTAAGTTTTTATCTCAATGAAGCGGATAAAAAGGGGACTAAAGTAATTCTCGCAATTGGCTACAAAGCTCCCCGCTGGCCAGAGTGCTATCCTCCCGACTGGGCTCGCAATCTAAGCCGCGAAAAGTTGCAGGAAAAGATACTATTGATGCTGCATAAGGCAGTTATCACTTATAAAGACCATCCAGCTGTGGCCGGCTGGCAGGTTGAAAATGAACCTTTTCTGGCCTTTGGGGATTGCCCTGCTCAAAATCCGCTGACCTATGATTTTGTTAAAAAAGAAGTTATTTTGGTTAAATCTTTGGATAGTAAACCTGTTCTGATCACAGATTCGGGAGAAATATCCAGCTGGATGCAGGCCATGAAACTAGGGGATTCTTTTGGAACTACGCTGTACCGACAGGTATGGAATCCCTATTTCGGCTGGTTTGATTATCCACTTCCTTCATTTTTCTATAATGCCAAAGGCTGGATCATTCAAAAGCTGTCTGGAACATATCCCAAGAAAATTATTATCTCAGAGCTTCAGACTGAGCCATGGGTACCAGATCAACAACAGCTCACTCAGTGGGATATTGATGAACAGTTTAAAGCATTCCCACCCCAAAAGATGAATTCTCACATTGAATTTGCCAGATCAACAGGATTCCCGGAAGTATATTTATGGGGCGTAGAGTGGTGGATCTGGATGGACAAAAATGGCTATCCAGACTATCTAAACGTCGCTAAAGACCTGTTTCCTCCTCATAATCGATAGTTATAAGCTTTGATTACCAATAAAAACTGAGTTTATCAAAAAAACGCCCAAAAAATTTTGCTGTCTTTTGATACAGAAACAGATACTTTCTTTTGCCTAGAGGCTATCCTACAATAATTTTAGATTACCCCCTTGGAAGTAAATTACTTTATACTATAAGGCAGATTTTCTGTTATTATAAGTGTTTGTGGCCTATACTAGAGGTTTGTTTATATTATGGCAAAAAAAATTGAAATCAATAAAAATACTCCCCCTGTTTTCTTGGCTTTAATGCTCTTTATCTGTCTGATGGTTAAACTAGGCGAATTTGGAATTGGCTTTGTTTATTTTGTTTGGCAGATACTATTTTTTGTACTATCTTCACCATTTAGGACAATATATTTTGTAGTAAAACAGCTGTTTCTCCTGTTAGGAAAAATCAGTTCTACTATACCAATAACTGCAATTACATTCACGAGACGAAAAGGTCGGGGAAGGCCAAATAAGCAACCTTTATTTGCACGGATCTTCAAGCCATTTCAGCATTTTTTTATTCGTTTTTTCCCTAGCCCTATCCGCATAACTATTTTGATCGTGGCTCTTTTTGGTATCTTTTTCACTTATTCTGCTGGTCTAGTATTTGTGGCTCATCAACTCCCGTCACCTCAAAATTTAAGTTCATCCAATTCGCCTTTGACAACACAAATCTTTGATCGCAATGGCAAATTGCTCTATCGGATCTATGATGGTAAAAATCGCTCACTCGTAAAAATTGAAGCTATCCCAACTGAGTTGGTAAATGCCACTATAGCTATTGAAGACAAAAACTTTTGGGCTCATCCTGGTGTCGATTTGTTTGGTATTTCCCGGGCTGGTTTAAACTTTTTTAAAGGAGGCGATCTCCAAGGGGGATCAACGATTACTCAGCAGCTGATCAAAAACACCCTTTTAACTCCGGAGCGCACCTGGCAAAGAAAACTTAAAGAAGTCGTGCTGGCTTTTTGGGCTGAGAGAATTTTTTCAAAAGAAGATATCTTACAGATGTATTTCAATGAAGTTCCATATGGAGGCCCGACCTGGGGTGTAGCCGCAGCCGCTGAGACTTACTTTAATAAAGATGTATCTCAGTTAAACTTGGCTGAATCAAGCTACTTAGCAGGACTCCCTGTCTCCCCAACTACTTTTTCACCTTATGGTTCACATCCTGAGATGGCTAAAAACAGACAAAAAGAGGTCTTGCGCCGGATGGTGGAGGAAGGCTATATCTCTCAAGCTCAAGCTGACCAAGCTTTTAATACTCCACTGGATATTAAACCTAAAATTGAAGAGATTAAAGCAGCTCATTTTGTGATGTATGTCAGATCAGTGCTGTCACAAAAATATGGTGAAAAAATGGTTTCCCAAGGTGGCCTGCAGGTGACAACTAGTTTGGACCTGGATACGCAGGAGATGGCCGAAAGTATTGTTGAAAAAGAGGTTGAAAAGCTCGCATCGCTCAAAGCAACAAATGGGGCTGCCATGATCACTGATGCAAAAACTGGGCATATTTTGGCTATGGTGGGGTCAAAAAATTACTGGGATGAAAAAGGAGGAAATTTCAATGTAACTACCTCCATCAGGCAGCCTGGATCATCAATCAAACCAATTACTTTTGCAGCCGCTTTTAAAGAAGGGTTGACTCCCGCTTCTATTATTTTTGATACACCTGTCAGTTATAAAAATGCCTGGGAAAATTATTCACCAGTTAATTATGATGGTAGATTTCATGGACCAGTTACCATCCGGACAGCATTAGGATCTTCATACAATATTCCGGCTGTTAAAGTATTAAATGAAATAGGCGTAAATAAACTAATCCAAACTGCTAAAGATCTGGGGATTACTACTTTTAACTCTCCGGAACGATATGGTCTATCCCTTACCCTGGGAGGCGGGGAAGTTAAAATGGTCGATATGATGAGTGTTTATGGGACATTCTCTCAGCTGGGGAAAAAATATGATACTCAACCAATAATAAAGATTACTGATTCCACAGGCAATATTCTGGAAGATAATTCTCAACCTGAAGGGAAAAAAGTGCTAGAAAGTGGCGTTGCTTATATGATAAGTAGCATTTTGTCGGATAACAAAGCTCGAACTCCTGCTTTCGGACCCAACTCTTTATTGGTTATCCCAGGTCACACAGTGGCCGTTAAGACTGGGACTACTGATTCAAAAAGGGACAACTGGACATTTGGCTACACTCCTCAGTTTGTGGTTGGAACATGGGTGGGAAATAATGACAATTCACCAATGGACCCTCAGCTGACATCTGGTATTACGGGGGCATCACCGATCTGGCATCAGATCATGACTAAACTTTTAGAAAATCAGCCTGATATTGCATTTACTAAACCTTCTGATATTACCGAAGGTGTAGTCAATGGACGCAAAGATTTGGTTCTGGTTGGGACAGTGGGGAAACGCTCACTTACAAATGAGAAAAATATGGTGCAAAACTCACCTAAACCTAGCGGAAATACCCAAAATATTACATTTACAGATCCTTTAAATACGTATATAACAGATACTCCCTCACAGTAAAACCGTTCTATTATTAATTTTCTGAATTTTTTAGTCCCACATGA
>CAZWRN010000031.1:0-11843 GCA_964636275.1 uncultured Gammaproteobacteria bacterium | reverse complement strand
ATGGCCACAAAGCCTAAATGAGTATGTTACAGTCTATTGGTTTAACAGAATGGTTGATAATTGGATTGATAATCCTTTTGCTTTTTGGAGGGAAAAAAATTCCCGAGTTATTTAAAGGATTGGGTGAAGCTGTCAGAGAGTTCAAAAAAGCTAGCCGCAACGACTCCAAACAGAGTTAGTTTAATTTTACTTTCATAATGTGGACAATATATTAGCCTCAGGTTCTGCTGAATTTAGTCAGGTTTTAAAAAAGTACTCCCTGGTTGTAGCTGAGATCAGAAAAAAAATTATCTTTACTATTTTAATTTTTTTTGCAGCAGCTATTTTAGGATTTGTCTTTTACGAACAGATAATAAAATTCCTGATCGATATTTTGAGCCTGCGTGGGGTTAATGTGGTTTTTACTTCTCCATTTCAATTTATCAATCTATCTATTAGCTGCGCACTGGCTACCGGGCTGATAATTGTCTTTCCACTGATCATTTTTCAGATCTTATCTTTTCTGAAACCAGCACTGAAAAGAAAAGAGTTTAATACGATTGTAGCTTTTATCCCTTTTTCAATCATCTTATTTTTGGTGGGTTTTTCTTTTGGCATACTTATAATGCGCTGGCAGATACAGATCTTTCTCAGCCAGGCATCTTCACTGGAAATTGGTAATATTTTGGATATCAGCCGGATCTTAAGCACGGTTTTACTAACCTCAGCTCTGATGGGGCTGGGATTTCAGTATCCGATCTTGCTGTTTCTTTTGATGAAGTTTGGAATCATCAAATCCTCTCATTTAAACAGATGGCGAAAATGGGTTTATTTAGGGTCACTACTCTTTGCCATAATGCTGCCTCTGGATTCTTTGATTGCCGACTTTTTGATGGCTTTACCATTGATACTAATGTTTGAGCTGACGCTGATTTTGTATTATCTCTTTGGCCGAAAAAAACCAGCTTTAGCTAAAGGCTAGGTTGGATATATTTTGTATTCAAATTATATTGTTTGTTTTGAAGTAATAATTATTTCAGTCCGAGGATGATCTCGACATCAGCCTTATCACTGGCTTTTAAGGTGGTCTCACTGGTGGGTGAATATTCAGAACCGAGATCTTCCATGATGGTGTTGATCAAGGCGGCAGACTGAGTCCCCTCTTTGACTTTGATAACAGTCTGCTGATAGTCGTTGTTGTCGGCATTGCCGGATCGGTCGCTCAGATAGCCTGCTTCTTTCAACTGAGCCAATATTTTAGCTGCTAGTCCAGTCTGGCTGGTACCATTGAGCACCCTGACCCGATATGAACCCCGATCCTCGACCACTGGTTTAGGAGTTGGGGTTGGCGTGGGAGTGGGTGTCGAAGATGAGATCTCAGGAGAGGGGGTCGGTTTGGATGGCTCATTGAACTGATACTTCAAAAAGTAAACAGTGGCTGAGATGACACCAACGCCAATCAATACCAGTATAAACAGATGCCAAACGCTGGCTCTTTTTCTCGGTAAAGGCTGGTTGCGTCGGTCAAAGTAGTTTTCTTCATCCTGTGGCTGAGGCTGTCTAAATTCTCGGCGGGGCATTTCATCGAAATGCTCTTCTTCTGGGAGAGATCGGTGTTGAGGACGTAGACGTCTGATATCCCAATCGTCATCCAGACTATCGACTGAGGTCGGCTTTTTGACAGTGCTTTCATAGCCAGTCATCTCCCGGGGAGCTTCCAGTGGTTGATCGGCCAGGTCCTCCAAAGAATCTGGTTCATCACTGATTCCAGTTCTTGGTTGCCGACTGTCAGTGAAGCTATCCTCTTCTGAAGTAGACTCCGATTCTGGCTTTCTGAGCCGGGATTGAAAATCAGCCTGAGATAGTGGTTGATAAGTTGGTTTTGGTTCCTCTGACTCCTCTTCTTGAGGGGCAGATGTTTTCATCTTCTCCCATTTTTCCATTTCGTCTGATTCAGCCATGAGCTCAGCCCCCCGCTCACTAAGCGAAGGGAGTTCATCTTCATCGTCGGATGGGAGTGGCGGCTTTATTTCGCGCGGTTTGATAGTTGGTTTTTCTGTTTCGTCTTCAAATGGATCTTCATCTGCGCTATCAGCTTTCGGCTGTCGGCTGTCAGCAACTTCATCTTGGGATGATTCGTCATCTAGAGGATCATCGGCTTGGTAGACCTGTTTTTTGGCGGCTGGTTCGTCTTCTTCAGTTCCAGGCAGGGGTGCCATTGCTTCGGAGGATTGGTCTTCATCCTGGTCGGCTTTTTTGCCTTTGATAGTTACCTCGACCTCTTCTTCAGAGTCAATATCTATTTCAGCGATCGCCTCATCATCATCGTCATCTTCAGAATTAGAGCTGTTAGCTTCCAGCTTCGAGCTTTTAGTAGGCTTTTCTTCCGATTCATCATCTTGACTCTTGACTCTTGACTCTTGACTCTCTTCCTTGGCTTGTTGTTTGCGGAGTTCTTCCAGCTTGGCGGAGATACTTTCATAGGCCGCAGTCACGGCATCTAATTCATCTTTTTTATCTTTTGGGTCAGGCATGGCAGTGGACCACAAATATATGGGTCAAAAATTATTGTAATACTATCCGTGAAAATTTTGCAAGTCTAGATTCGGATGAGGTCAGATAAGCGGAGCTTGATACTCGCTTCTCTCGTAATCTTTTCTAACATCTTTTCTAATTTTCTAACATCGGATGTTGTATAGCTTCGAACATTGGTTATACTCTATTTTCAAGCGAAAATGCAGCGAGTTTCAGGTGGTTTATTTATTTTTTTCCATTAGCAGGTGTTTGATCTTGCCGAGCTCTCTTTGATGCTCAGACTGATCGAAGACAAACTTTCTGTAATCTTCCTTATTTTGAAAAAAGCTAAATATTAAGCTTTGATTGACGAACTCATATAAATTTGCACCAAGGTATTGGGCTAATGACGACCAGGCATAATTTTCAAGCTGCTCTATTTTTGTAATAAAACTGGTTGAAGGATTGAGATGAATATACCTGGAAAGATGTATTAACTGTTCGTCAGTCTCCACTCTGACTGCTTGGAATTGTGATCCCCAGAGTGCCCCTGGGCGATTTTGTTTGATATTGAAATATTTGGCGTAAGCATTTTGAACCTTTTTAATAAATGTGGTGATACCTGAATCGCCGGTTTGTTTTAAAAGCAGATGGTAATGATTTGGCATAATACAAAATGCAATAATTTCTACCTGAGTCTGATTATTTTTTTTTAGTTCGTAAAGAATTCTCTCTCTTTCTGATATCTTTAACTTTTTAAAAGATGAATAGCTCATCTTTGATTCAGCGAATTGATAATATTGGATTAAATTTAAAAAACGTAAATAGTGAGTTTTAGTCAAAAAAATCGGTTGTCTGGCGACTGCTCGATTGAAGATATGATAGATCTCTCCGGTTGCTAATACAACTTTTCTATAAGCCATGCCGGAATTAAACATTAATCTGAAGCTATTTGCAACTGGCATTTACGATTGTTCGAACCTGACTAACACCGGATGTTAGAAAGATGATGGAGGGTGTGTTAATCAAATAAGATCAAAGCTTATTTTAACGCCTGAGAAAGGGTGCGGATGGTTTGGGGAGAGATGACTTTGGTATAACCAAGCTTTTTGGCTTCATTGATCCTTTTATCCAGCTGTCTGACGGTTCTAAGCTCTCCAAGTAACCCCACTTCTCCGACATAGACTGATTTAGGATCTAAAGTCATATCTTTAAAGCTGGAGACGATCGCCATGCAGATCGCCAGATCAGCCGCGGGTTCCGTGATCTTCATCCCACCTGTCACATTGACGAAAATGTCCTGATCCCACAGTGGCAAGCGAAGCCTTTTTTGTAGCACTGCAACTAATAACTGCAGGCGGTTGTTATCTACCCCTGTACCAACTCTTCTAGAAATTGGTGAATTTGTCTTGGTCACCAGTGCCTGAATCTCAACCAACATTGGCCGCAGACCAGTCACAATAGCGGTGATGGCAGACCCTGGGGCACTAACTTTTTCGCCCAGAAAGAGCTCAGATGGATTGGAAATCTCTTTCAAACCAGTCTCCTCCATCTCAAAAATCCCGACTTCGTCGGTCGGACCAAACCGATTTTTGACAGCCCGCAGTAAACGAAATTGATTTTCGGATTCACCTTCGAGGTTTAAAACCACATCAACCAAATGTTCCAGAGTCCGTGGTCCGGCTACTGTCCCTTCTTTGGTGACATGCCCGACGATAAACATCGGGACATGCAAAGCTTTGGCAATTCGTTGAAGTCGATGCGCTGATTCACGAACCTGAGAGACTGAGCCGGCTGCTGAGCTCAAATCCTGGGTTTCCAGCGTCTGAATTGAGTCAATAATCACTAGCTTTGGTTTGTATTGCTGAATCGCTTCGGTGATGGCGTCAACATCGGTTTCATTGAGAATAGCCAATGAAGCCTGCGGATTGATCCTCTCAATCCGGAGTTTGATCTGATGAGCAGATTCTTCTCCAGCGACATATAAAACAGAGCTGTTAGTTTCTAGCTTTGAGCTTTTAGTGGTTTCGGTTTGATTTTTTCCTAGAAGCTTTAAGCTGGAAGCTGAAAGCTGATTGACATTGATAGCCAGCTGGCTTAGGAGAGTCGATTTCCCTACTCCGGGGTCGCCGGCCAGCAAGACTACAGCTCCATAGACGATCCCACCACCCAATACCCTATCAAATTCTTTCAGAGTGGTACTTATTCTCGCAAAATCCTTCTTTTCTATATCAGCTGTATTGACTACTTCTGATCTGGAAATACTTCTTAGTTTACCTTTTGCAGTAGTTGGCTCTTTTTCTGAAATTTGCTCGACCATACTGTTCCAGTTGCCGCATTCAGGGCACTTCCCCAGGAAGTTTGGGGAGACATAGCCACACTGCTGACAGACAAATTGGGATGTTTTCCGAGCCATAAAATATGTATGTAGTATATGGTAAATGGTATCTAGTAGCTAGTATGAAGGATTGAGTAAAATATCCAGATGGCGGTTGACAAAATGTACATTTAAATGTACATTTAAATGTACATATGCAATACATGTCTACAACTGAACTCCGAAATAAAATGGCTGATATGGTGGCTGCTTTAAAGCAAGGTAAGCGAATAAAAATTATTCATCGCTCGGAAGTTTTGGCGACTATTACTCCAGAGACTCCTCAGCCGAAGCTTTTTAATGCGGAAAAATTTAAACGCGCTTTAGCAAAAATGAAACCTCGTAAGCTCATCCCGGTTGAAGACCGTGATAAAATTTATCGGGCTCATTTAGAAGAAAAATATGGCAAAGGTGTTTCTTGATGCAAATATTATTATTGACTTGATCGAGAAACGACAAGTTTTATCACTGGATGATTTGACAGGTAATGAAGTTTACTTTTCTCCTCTTTCAATTCATATTTTAGCTTATCTATTCAAGTATAAAATGCCTGAAGATGGTTTATTGGAGGCTTTAGAAAATTATATAGCTGTTTCATTTGACGAGTCTGTCCTCCAAAAAGCCTTAGAGGGACAAACCAATGATTTTGAAGATAATGTACAGCTTCAAAGTGCAGACAAGGCCGGATGTGAGGTGTTTTTAACCTATGATAAGGCACTTTTAAAGATGAGCAGATTTGGTCAGTGTAAAATTATTGACAGAGTGCCCACAAAGGATTAGTCTGATATTAATCTTCATTTTTGTTTGATTCGACTGCCTGTAGCGAGCAGATTCAGGTAACACTCTAGCTTTGGATCATTCCCTCTTCCAAGGTAAGAAAGGAGAAAATCGTGATACGAGACACGCAAAACGGATAGAGTCGTATTGCTAGTTGCGTATTGCGTCTCACAAAACATGTCTCCATAAGTTGATAAGTCTTCCAAGATACAAATCTTAAGTTCCAAATAGTTAAACCAAATTTATTTTTGGTTATTTGTTTTTGTAATTTGTTTAGATAACTTGTTTCTTGGTTATTGATAGTTATTTTAGTTGCAGAAATAATTTTCTGTTAGATTTGTGGTCTTTTAAATAACTTATCTCGTTGTTCCCGTGGTGTTTCACTGTAGTTAACAGCTATAAAGTAGGAATTGCCAAGTGGGCTGAATTCTCCAGCTATTTCATCTGCAAATGGAATTTGCACAAACGGCATCGCCTATCAGATCAGTCTTGGACATAGGATTTATCGGTAGATCAGGTCTTTGGTGGAAGTAATGAATGGCGACAGGACGATCTGTCTTTTTCTATTGTCGATAGAGTCGACCAGAAAGTTGTACTCTTCTCCTTCAGTGTAGCCTTCATCTCCGGCCAGCTTTGCAGCAGGAACCATACCGTCAATAGATTCTTTTAACAAAACATTTACGCCATTTTGAGTAATTTTTGTAATCTTTCCTTTCAGGACATCTTCGACCTGAATATCTTTGATTTTATCAGCAAATGGGTCGGCTGCGAGCTGTTTGATCGACAAATTGGCCCGGCCAGACTGTTCATCGACAGACAATACCACGGCATTTACCTCATCCCCTACTTTAAACAGGGTATTTGGATCCTCGACTTTATCCCAGGATAGCTCAGAGATATGAGCCAGCCCTTCTACACCTATTTCCAAACTAACAAATACACCAAATGGTAATACTGCAGCAACTTTACCTTTAACTTTATCTTTAGCTTTTAGAGAGGTGAGTTTAGTTTTTGACTCTTCAGACAAGGAAGTTTTTTGTGTAAAGATCAGCCGGTTTTGGTTTGGTTCTACTTCAAGTGTGATCAGATCCAGCTCTTTACCGATCAGCTCTTCGATATTGGCAGCTTGAGATAAGCTAACTTGTGATGTAGGTAGAAAACCCCGGACATTATCTACCTCGACTACTAATCCACCTTTGTTGGATTCTAAAACTTTGCCTTTAAATACCTGCTTAGTGGTGATGGCTCTTTGGAATTTGGTAAATTTTTCCGTGCCTGGTCGACTACCAGCTGCTCTTTGCAAGCCAAGTACTACCTGGCCTGATTGATTTTCTGGATGGATCACGGTTGCAGTGATTTTATCTCCTACTTTGATAGACTTAGCCTGATCTGGGGAGAGATCTTTTTTCTGAAAAACACCTTCGGATTTGGTACCAAGGTCAACGATGATCTCGCCACCAACAAAAGCAACTATGGTGCCCTCAACTTCTTCGCCTCGGGTAATTGATTTAACTTGTTTTGATTGTTTGGCCAAAAGATCGGCCATCGACATATTTGCCACGCATGTATCCTCTTTTCGTAAAGATAGAGGGATTATACACTACAGGCAAGCTATTTACAAACGGGAGAATTAGAGGGCTAAAACTTGCAAGGCGAGGCCTTGCGAGGCTAAAAAACAAAAAAGCCCTCCTTTAGGGAGGGCTTTGATCAAATCTGGCAGTGAGTTATCTTCACACAACCTTTCGGATGCATTATTGTCACCGCTATAGCGTTTGACTACTGAGTTCGGGATGGGATCAGGTCGGACCACTATGCACAAACCACCAGGAGCTTATAATAACAGATTTTGACGCTGAAAACAAGCGCGTTATTCAGATTGGGATTTTACGCAGTAAGCACCGGTGCCAGCTGTAAATGTGGCACAGTTATAGGGAGATCCTGGTAAAGGTAACGCGGTATTACCACTACTGGAATTTTCCAGGGTAGCACAAAGGACATACTTAGGAGTGTTACAGGTGGTGTTGTTTATATAATAAACATAGTTGTAAGATCCAGTCGATAAAGGGTCTCTGGGGTTACTATTTGATTGATAGAAACTTTTAATATCATTAAAGACTGTTCCATCTGAAGGTGGGATTGAGCATCCACCACCTCCAATTGGGCAGCTGGAAGGTTGCAGATAGGCTTTATTGAGTGCGTAATATTGTTCCAAAGCCAGCTGAATCTGTTTAATATCTTCGATTCTTTTACCATCCCGGGCATTTTTTTGAGCGTTGGTATATACGGCTATAGCTACAGTAGACAAAATAGCAATGATAGATATAGTGATCAGTAGTTCGACAAGGGTAAAACCAACCTGGCTCCGCCAGGCATTTGAAATTTTAAATTTATGTGGGGCGGGCATAAGATAAGTATTTCAAGATTAATCATCCAAAGTCAAGTTAAGCTATTTAATGTTAAGATTAAGATATGCCCATTCTCATCACTGGCCTGTTTATAATATCAACTTTGATAAATTTTGGATTAATCTACTTCAAACTCAGCTCCGTTTTTAGCCAGCAAATCATTTCCGTAGTATTGCTATTTGCTGTGATCCTACTGGGTAAATTTAACAACGTCAAACAAAAACAAACCCCCTGGCAGACTAGCATTGCGGTGCTTTTAAGTTCTTTTTTAGTTCAAATTTTGGTGATATCTAGTGGGGGTCTCTATTCACCTCTTTTAATTATCATACATATATATACACTGGGAGCTATTTTTCTTCTAAATAGTAAAACCCCTATCTTCTTCCTAATATTTTCACTGTGTATCCTGGCGGCTCAGCTTCGCTATGATCCTATTTTGGCTGGTACTTTTCTAAACGATCCCTGGACTGCGGTGATCTATGGAATGTCATTTTTGATTATTATCCCTCTGGCTCTGTATTTATCCCACAACTATTTTATGAAGGATGCTTTTACCAAAATCCTAAAAAACTATATCAAGATGCAGGAGCAAAAAGAGTCTTCAATTTTGACAGCTCTCAATGATCTGGTAGTGGTCACGGATCAAAATCTGTCTATTGTTTCAGTAAACGTATCTGTTGAAAAGTATCTACAAATAGATAAACAGGATATATTGGGTAAAAAAATGTTTGATGTTTTTACTTTTAAAGATCTGTCTGGAAATAGTGCTGATGCCGCGTCTTTATCGATAGATGTGGCTTTAAAAGACCATGCTTCTCATTTTGTCGAAGGATTTATGTTGATTACCGAGGCCAATATCAAGCCGAAGCCTGTTTTAGTCCAGATTCGTCCTTTAGCCGACTCTCAAGGAGTCATCTCACAGATCGTGATAGTGATGAGTGAACCAGCGGCTAAGCGGGAAGAACATGCTCATGCGAGTATTTCTGAAGCAATCAAACGAAAAAATTTACTACTTGATGCTTTTGCCAGAATCCAGCCAGGGACAACCTATGACAGTGTCAAAGCCAATATTGGACTAGTGACTCATATTGAAGAAGATATATTTTTATCTCAAGAGCTGGAAGACCATGCAATTTCTGAAAAACCTGTACTGACTGATGTGGTGATTTTATCTCATCAAAAAGTAGCCGAATCCAGAGCACTGGCGGCTTTTTTGGGTATCAGTGCTACTGTCACCTTTGCTGATCCAGACGCAAAAGAGGCGGCATATGTCAAACTACATGAATCTCAGACTTCAGATCTGGACCTCTCCCCTTCTATCTATTCACTACCGCTTGAAAAAAGATTTGTCGGTATCATCTTGCGTAAAATGCTAGAAATAGGCATGATTGTGGCTTCATCGACTCCTTATAAATCAATTGTATTGGATGCCAGCCAGGACAATGATAGGAAAATATATCTCAAAGTCAGTATGCCCAATCCAGGAGTACAAGAGAGTGAACTAAATGATCTGTTTGAATTAAACAACCCCGTTGTAGGTGCCAAAACAAGGCTTGCTTCCGGAAGTGGTATGGAGGGATTTTTATTTAAAAAGCTGTGCACTATCTTAAACATCCCTTATCAGGTTCAGCTATCCTCAAATGGAGCCAAGATAGAGATTCAGATTGCTTTGGATAAAGCAGCTAGAACGCTTTGAAGGATAAATTACAAAGGATAAATTATAAAGGATAAAAGATAAAACTAGTTACGTGGTTTTATACTTTATAATTTGTAATTTATACTTTCCTAATCCGGTAGCTTATTGGGATCAATAATGAAATGATCCATGTCTTTGTGTCTGTATTGCAAAATGATCAATGATCCCGGGGTGAAATTGATATTTTTCAAAGTCGAATAGATTGATTTATAAAGCTTATCGACGTCAGATGTATACAAAAATACTTTAGCATATCCCCCTCCATATTCATGCCCGTCCCAGATAGCAAAGTCGAGTTCCTCGACTTTCTGGATCAGTTTTTCCTCGATATCCTCGACATATTCCTCGTCTTCACTACTCCCCATCTCGCTATCTGACAGTTTTAAGCTGATTAAAAGCAGTTGTTCATGCTCAGGAAAGCGGCTCTGGGTATTTTTGGGAGTTTCATCTGTCATCTTCGTAGGCAGAGATTGTACTAATTTATGCCCTCAAAGGCAACCTCTGAAGCTAAAATGGGTGTGATATAATAGCTACAGGCCTAGTTTTCTAAGTCTGTATTGTTTGAATTATATTGTTTATTCCACACTCCTTTATCTCCTTTCAGCTATCTGATACATTTATTAGATAATGAGTGAGAAATTTTATTCTACTAGTGTACGTTTTTTGCCCGTTATTGCTTTAATATATTTGCCTCTACTCTACCTAGGAACTAGGATGCATGATTATTATCATGATTTTGTAACACTAAATCCGCTTTTTTTGTTTTTAACATTTATCAACAAACTTACATATGAATCAATATCCCAATTTGATCAATCAGTTATTTATGTATACCTTGTAGGAATTATTATTTTTTCGTTATTTATTTGGCTAATTTTTATTTATGGTTTATTTAAAAGATCAGTTTACGCCTGGTGGTATATGTTTATTCTTTTTTTGCTGTATCCAATATTCAAGATTTTGGTTGAATCTGGTCAAATTCAGTATTTTATCAAAGATTTACTGGAAGGCTTCCATGTTATTTCAGTAATTTATTTTTTAATTTATTGGGCTATGGGAATCCCTTTTTTATGGAAAATCAAAAAATATTTTCACTAAAAAAGCCCCTTGCGGGGCCTCTTTTTTTGTAGAAGATATTTCTACTGAATCCTTCGACAGTTCGACAAGCTCACTGCTCAGGATTAATGTTTATACATTAAAATGTGAATACGACTAGCAGATAGATCAGATGAGATCGGATAAATCAGATCAAATCGGAATATCATACTATGGAAGGCTTCTTTACCTGACTTACGTCAGGCGAAACCAAAAAATCTCAACTATGACCATTAGTAGAAGTAAGCTAAACACGTTACCATGCTTACACTGCTTCCCTATCAACCAGGTAGTCTGCCTGGGGTCTTAGAGATTACTCATCTTGGGGCCTGCTTCGTGCTTAGATGCTTTCAGCACTTATCAGTTAGGAACGTAGCTACCCTGCGCTGCCACTGTAGTGACAACAGGCACACTAGCGGTTCCCTCATCTCGGTCCTCTCGTACTAGAGACAACTCCCCTCAATAATCCAAACGCCCATACTGGATAGAGTCCGAACTGGCTTACGCCGTTCTGAACCCAGCTCGCGTACCGTTTTAACGGGCGAACAGCCCGACCCTTGGGACCTACTTCAGCCCCAGGATACGATGAGCCGACATCGCTCAAATCAATTGTTACCAATTGTGTAGACTATACCTTCATCCCTTCCGGATAGTCGGATGAAATCGGATGAAATCAGATAAAATCAGAAACAAATGTTTCCGGTTTATCCGATTTATCAGATTTATCTGATTTATCTGAAATGGAGCTAATCGTCTTATGAAAGTTTGTTGTCCGGGTAACCCGGCCACTCTCATCCTCATATACCGTTTGGCATGTGAAAGTCGTTACAGTGATTAGTAAAAAGTCAAAATTAAGAGCGTAAGCTCGCAAGCTTCGCTTATAAATTATAAATTACAAAACTAAGTTTTATACTTTATCCTTTATACTTTATCCTTTTTCCCAATTTACCTCGGTATTGACCTTCCATTACTGGTTAGGTGTTCACCGATTTTGATTAGT
>CAZWRN010000030.1:0-11937 GCA_964636275.1 uncultured Gammaproteobacteria bacterium | reverse complement strand
AAATGGATAATTATAAATTACCCAGTGCAATTGAAGAAAGTATTCTTGAGCGGATTTATTCATCCGTTTTAAAATTTCTTTTACAACTCACTCCAGAAGAGACCTATGCCACTATTGTTAAGGAGGCAATTAAATTAGTGGGGGGGACAGATGGGGCAATTCTTTTGCTTAAAGATGGTGAATTTAAGAAAGTATATAGCTCTTCAGAATCAATCGCAGCTGTTAAAACGAGAAAAAAAGGGTTTTCATATGCTGCATTTACAAAGAAAAAAGCCTTCGTAGTGGATTATGACGAACTGCGTAAAGCCCATCCCGAAAAAGAGTTTGAAAATGTCCATTCGAGTCTTTTTATCCCATTATCATACAAAAACAAAGGGTTGGGAACTCTGATAGTGCGATCATCTGAACATGGAAAAGTTTTTTCAACCAATGAATTAAATGTATTGCAGCTATTTGGATCAATGGCTACTTTAGCCATTACAAAAGCCGAGTTTTACAACGAGATTCAACAGGCTTTAAATATGCGAGATCGTTTTATTTCAATGGCTGCTCATGAACTGAGAACCCCTTTAACGGCAATTCATGGTTATTCTCAACTGCTGGCTAAAAAAATGTCTGGAAGCGGTTCGGTTGAAAGTCGGTGGGCAGAGCAGTTGACTTATGAATGCACCAGAATGCGTATATTAATCGATGATCTTCTGGAGATAAATCGCATTAGGTCTGGGCGAACTAGTTACGTCTGGAAAGAATGCAATTTAGAGGAGATTTTATTACGGGCCAAAAATAATTTTAACTTTATGTATCCAGATAGAGAAATTATGGTCGAGCAGAGAGTGCGTAATACGACCCCATTTGTGATTGGAGATTTTGATAAATTACTTCAGGCAATAGTCAATTTAATTGATAATGCTGCCAAATTTTCGCCGGTATTGGATAAGGTAGTAGTTATTTTGGATAAAAAAGAAAATTATTACCGTCTGTTAGTTAAAGATAAGGGGGTTGGAATCCGACTCAAAGATATCAATCATGTCACTTCGAATTATTTCATTGGATCCAATCACAATAAAGAGGGGATGGGTTTGGGACTATATTTGGTTTCTGATATAGTCACCGCGCATAGAGGACTTTTAAACATTAGATCAAAGTAAGGAAAAGGTACAACTGTCGAAATATTGTTGCCAATTCATAATTATGCCTAATTTTCTTGATAAATCTCCTGCTTTAAATCCAAATAAATTTGAAATTTTAGATAATCTTTTGTTTGATAATGGTGAGTTTGCTCAAAAAAGAATGATTGATGCCATGTTCACAGACCAAGAGTTTGATGCAACATTTTTGATTGGAGAGGGTGGGATAGGGAAAAGCTCGGTTTTGGCTCAATGGTTTCGGGCTGTTCGGCTTATGCAGCCATGTATTTACCCTATTTTTGATCAATCAAATCCTGAACAAAAGTCTTTAACAACTAAAATTTCTTTAAGTAAATTAAACAAATATGTTCTGCCTGTGTTGTTGCCATTTGATAGGGCAGTACAACAGGTAGTTAAGCGGAAAGGAGATAGGCACCAATCTACTTGGCAGCCTGAAGAATGGCATGATGTATCTGCGGAACTTCTGTCAACTATTGGGCCAAAACTTGAAGTAATATCACATCACAACCGCAAAGCAGAGATTTATGGAATTGGTCCAAGATGGAGATTAGTTTCTGATCCAGTGTGTCTTGGAGATTATGATAAGGGGAGAGAAGCTGTAAAAGTGATGGCCAGAAATCCTAACGTCAGATTGTGGGGTCTGATATCGGATGCCAGAAATAAACATAGGGCAAATAGATTGAGGACCGCTGTGGTTCAGCCTGGATTGTCAGCGGAAAAAATTGAGCAGATTTTTGAAGACGAGGGGATAGTGCTTGATATTGATGATTTTGGTAGAGTGCCAGGATTAATGAACCACATGGCGACATCTCAGTTGATGGAAGCCAGTGATTTGCAAGTCGAACGCCAGATAGACAGTTTAATCTCTGCGGGAATTATAAACCTAAGCGATTATCCTCTTCCGAATCATGCCATAGATAAAATTGAAAAACAAACTCCGATGGCATCATTGGATAAAACTATCCAATATTACCAAAGACGGTATCCTCATATGATGTGGGTATTGCGTTATCAAATGTTGGGTGCACAACCTCGAGTTAACGCCTTATTTAATATCAATATAAACGATAAACCTATCCATTGGTACCAAAGTGATTTAGAGCAAGCGATGCGGGGATAGTTTTTAGTTATTCTTTGATCATGTAGCCAAAACCACGGACGGAATGGAGTAATTTTTTCTCAAAATCCTGATCAATTTTCTTTCGCAAATACCCCATATAGACATCTACTACTCTAGTTTCAATATCTGGTGAATAAAGCCAGACTCGGTTTAATATCATCTCTCGGGTCAGAATACGGCCTTGATTGTTCATCAGGTATTCTAAAAGCTTAAACTCTTGAGGAGTCAGTTGGATTTGTTTTCCGTCTCTTTCAACCTCAAAGGTTTTATTATCCAAAGCTAGACCATCGACTTTCAATTTATTGTCTTTGGCACTATTTTGGTTGCGTAGCCTGGCTGAAATCCGAGCCAGCAGCTCATCTGCTACAAATGGTTTTGTCACATAATCATCAGCTCCGAGATTGAGTCCGGCTACTACATCCGCCACGGTATCTTTAGCAGTTAAAATAATTACAGGCAGATCAGGATTATTTTTACGTATTTCCAGACAAACTGATTCACCGGTCATATCAGGCAACCCCAGATCTAGCACAACAATATCTGGAGGAGATTTTTTAATCATCCTGAGTGCAGTGACCCCGTCTCCGGCGATATTGGCGGTAAAACCGTTATCAATTAAAAACTCTTTTAAGTATTTTTGCAGACCACTGTCGTCTTCAACGATCAAAATATTGTTTAGCATTAAAAGGATTATAGGGAGCCATATTTTTGAATTCAATAAAATTTACCCTCTTATGGTGATATTCTTACACAACTCTTACTCTCAGGCATTAAATATTACTAATTTGCCTGATATATGTAAGTTAATCAGTCTGAGAGCTAGAAATTTTAAAAAGGGATTATCATTTTAAGTGAGCTTTGACCTTTTTATTACGGTTTACTCATCATTCTTTACATTCGATCCGGTATTTTATGAGCAGATAGGAGGTGAGGTTGATGCCAAACATAATACAAACGGTTGCAGATGCTAATCCTTTAAAAAAGAAAAAAAGTAAACGGGGATTTGCTGCTATGTCAGCGGCTCAGGTAAGTGAAATTGCTTCAAAGGGGGGTAAAGCAGCTCATGCAAAAGGAACGGCTCACGAATGGAGTAGTGAAGAGGCGAGGGTTGCTGGACGAAAAGGTGGACAAAAGTGATATCCATCTAAGCGGCCGAATTTAAAATTTCTTCCAGTAAAGTCACTGATTTTTCCAGTGCGGATGGTAAAAATTTCAAATCAGTTTTTTCGATTGTAATGGTAATAAAAAAACTGCCTCTGGGATATTTCAGCCAATTCCAGTGGGTACGGCCGCTAAAACTGGCTGATGAAAAACCGGCTGCTATTTTTTCTAAACACAAGTATTCCAATAAGATATGTTCTAGAAGATGAGCTATCTCGGTCTGTTTGACTTCGGTTTTAAAAGGTAGAGCGTGTTCATTGAAACATTCTGTTAGTAACACAGTAGGTAACCTTTTATTTAGGATCATACTAGTGCGGGGTAGCATTGTGGTGCTGATATAAGTGGTATTGCAATGCATAACCATTCGCAATGTTTGTATGCGATGTTTAAAAGATAGGTGAAAATTGTTGGAACTATATGGAGCAGAGATGACTGTGGACATAAACTTGCAGGTATTAAAAAAAATTATACTTACGAAATTTATATGTAAGCAAGCTGAACAAATCAATTATCCTTATACTATAAGTAGTTTGCCCCTTGTCTGAAACGGTAACTTTTGTTATATATAACCAAATCATGACTCAAAAACAGTTTGTTATCGTTTTTATTGTGCTGACAGTGATTGCCGTTGTCGCTTTGAGTATTTCCAGTTTTTCTTCTTTTAATGCCCAAACTGTTCCTTCAAGTACTCCTGCGGCTTCCGGTGGGTTGAATGTCCAAGCGTCTATAACTCCGGCAGCTTCTACTGAAACCGCACCAACTTTAAATAAAAAACGTTATACTCAGCCATTTGCTGATTTGTCCCCAGATGAGTTAAAAAATAAAAAAGCCGTATTGGATACCAACAAAGGGGTAATTGAATTTGAGATTTATCCGGAAGCGACCAAAGCTGCGACCAATTTTATCTCATTAACAAATGACCAGTTTTATGATGGATTGTCTTTTCACCGGGTAGTTCCCGGGTTTGTGATTCAGGGTGGAGATCCGGTAGGAAATGGGACTGGAGGCCCGGGATATAAATTTGCTGATGAACCTGTTACTAAAAAATATGTTAAAGGTATTGTTGCTATGGCCAACTCAGGACCAAATACCAATGGCAGTCAGTTTTTTATTATGCTTGAAGACAATCTGAATTTGCCTCCAAATTACACTATTTTTGGTAAAGTCATCAAAGGTCAGGACGTTGTAAGCAAGATTCAAGTTGGTGATTTGATGAACACTGTAACGATTGCTCCGCTTAAGTAACAAGTATCCAAAAGACAAGTACCAAACAATAACAAATGGTCAATAATCATTTAAACAAACAATTTGATTTAGAAGAAAGAACTCTCAATTTTTCTAAAGCAGTTCTTAATATAGCTAGAATAGTATCTAAGAATGAGACTAACATAATTCTTTTGGCCCAGGTTATCAGATCAGGAACATCAATAGGCGCTAATTATAGAGAAGCAAATGAAGCACTCGGAAAGAAAGATTTTTTTATGCGAATTAGGATATCGAGAAAAGAAGCTAAAGAAACCGTCTATTGGCTTGAACTAATTCTTCATAATAACCCTCAAATGGTTGATGAACTTCAACCTTTAATTAAAGAGGCGACTGAACTTTTGAAAATTTTTTCAGCAATAATTCTAAAGGCGTAATTTTTTTATTGGGTATTGTTTGGAATAATTCTTATTTGGATACTTGTCGAATTATTAATGTATATGAGCTGAAACTGAAGTGACGATGGAAAACATTAAGAAGCTGAGGAAACTAAGGATTAGGACTAGGCCTCTGGTTCGCATAACTTTTCACAGTTTACACGAAAATTTACACGAGTGTCAAGTTTTTGTCAGAAAATTGTGTGAATTTGCCAATATCTTCCCAACTTGTTACCCACCATATACTATATACTAAATACTAATATGACTGGCCGCACTCATGATCTCGCTGCTTTTACCGCTTTAACCTATGTCGTAGCTACTCAACCACTGCCTGAAATGAAACTCTCTACGGTCTTGGTGGCATTGTCTGCTAATTTTATAGGCGGGTTGGCGCCCGATATAGACCAGCCGACAGCTGACTTGTGGAATAGGCTGCCTGCAGGAGGTGTCTGGGGGAGGGTTTTTTACAAATTTTTAGGCGGACATCGATTTATATCGCATTCTCTGCTGGGAGTGTTTTTATTTGGCTTTTTGCTTGATTTTTTGCTGAATGCGATGTCCTCGGTGGTATTGGTAGATATGAATATCGTCTGGTGGAGTTTCATGATCGGTTTTGTGTCGCATTTGCTGATGGATATGTTGACCCGCGATGGGGTACCTTGGCTCTTTCCGATCCCGATCCATTTTGGTATTCCGCCATTTAGAGCTTTGAGGATGAAAACAGGTGGGTTTTTAGAAAAGTCGGTTATTTTTCCAGGACTCCTGTTTACCAATGTAGCTATTTTTTATTTCTACTATGACCGTTTTTTAGAGATTATTCGTTACTTCATAAAATAAAAATTATTTATGATCTTCAGGCGATATTGTAACTATTGTTTAGAATGATCTGATTTTTCCTATCGCCTACAACCCACTTACTACTTATTAATTGCTCAATATCTTGTATGTTGACACCGATTCATAATGCTATGTTATGGTAGATATGTTGAGCAGCGATTAGGGTTGAGCCACAAGATATAGTATATGTATTGTCCGTACTGCCAAAGCGATTTAAGCCAGGTGATTGATAAAAGAGCAGTCAAAGGTACTGGTGAAATCAGGCGCAGGCGAGAGTGTCTCAAATGCCATAAACGTTATACCACCTATGAACGGGTTCTACCTGTTGAGTATTTGGTTATCAAGCGTGACGGTAGAAGACAACCCTTTGATGTCAACAAATTAAGAGCAGGGATCTCAAGAGCTTTAGAGAAAAGACCGGCTTTGATCGATCTTGAGCGAATTATTGCCAAGGTGGAGAAAAAGGTTAAATCAAAAGAAAGCAAAGAGATCGAAAGTAAAGTTATTGGGAAAGAGGTTTGTGCCGAGTTGAAACGAGTCGATAAGGTAGCGTACCTGCGGTTTGTTTCGGTGTACAGACAATTTAAAGAGCCAGGTGATTTTACAAAAGAACTGGCGGCTTTAGTATCGTAATTTTTATGATTTAGGCTCATAAAAAAAATGATATAGAAAGTACTAAAAACAATTATTGATTAAGGACTAATTTTCATCTAATAATGTTAGTCCGACAAAACGAAATATGCAAAACACAAAACGAAAAACACAAAATAATAAAAGTGAGCCAAGCTCTTCTAAGAATAAAACAGTGGCAATGCAGGTTGCCGTATCACAGGGAAAAAGCAAATCTCAAAAAAGTGTCTTAGTTCCTCGAGAAGAATTGATTTTGCCAGAAATTAAAACCACGACTGCTTTAGATGGTGTCAGACAAAAAGTTTTTATGGATCGTTATTCTCTGAAAGATGCTGAAGGCAATCCGGTGGAAAACTCCCCAGAAGAGATGTGGCAGCGAGTAGCAGCTGGTATCGCTCATATGGAGAAAACCAATGAGTTGCGAAAATATTGGGGACAAAAGTTTTATGAAGCAATGGAAGGATTTAAATTTGTTCCAGCTGGTCGTATTTTGTCCGGTGCAGGAACGGGTTATGAGGTAACTTTCTTTAACTGTTATGTGATCCCAAGTCCAAAAGATTCCCGTGGCGGTATTATGGAAAATATCACTCACACTGTTGAGATTCAGGCTCGTGGTGGTGGTGTAGGTATCAATTTGTCTTCTCTAAGACCAAATGGAGCTCGAGTTCGCAAAGTAAATGGTAAATCCTCCGGCCCTGTCTCATGGGCAAAGCTGTACTCTGCAGCCAACCATGATGTGATTCAGCAGGGTGGTTCACGCCGGGGAGCTCTAATGCTGATGCTGCATGACTGGCATCCAGATGTGATTGAATTTATTCATGCTAAAGAAGATGGTGTTTCTATTCCCGGAGCTAATTTGTCTGTCTGTGTTTCTGACAAATTTATGGAAGCTGTGCAAAAAGATGAAGAATGGGTGACAGTATTTCCGGATGTAACTGATCCTGATTATGATGAAAAATGGGATGGTGTATTGGAAAACTGGTTGGGAATGGGTAAAAAAGTAGTTGAGTATTCGAGAATGCCAGCTAAAGATATCTGGGATCAGATTTGTACTTCAGCCTGGAAATCGGCTGAGCCTGGTTTGCACTTTTTGGAGAGAAGTAACAAATGGAGTAACACCTGGTATTTTGAAAAGCTACTTTCAACCAATCCATGTGGTGAACAACCTTTGGGTGAATGGGCTGTCTGTAACCTGGGAGCAATGAATCTGTCAGCTTTTGTTAAAGAAGATGGTGAGTTTGACTTTGAGGATTTGGATGAAAAAGTTCGGGTTTCAATGCGCTTTATGGACAATGTCGTAGATGCTAATTACTATTTCTGGAAAGAAAATGAGATCAAGGCCAAAGAGATTCGAAGAACAGGTATCGGAACCATGGGATTAGGTGATGCTTTGATTAAAATGAAACTACGCTATGGTAGTCAAGAAGCCATGCCGGTGATTGAAAAGATTTATAAAACTATCCGTGATGCATCTTATGAAACATCATCTGATCTGGCTAAAGAAAAAGGTGCCTTTCCAAAATTTGATGCTACCAAATATCTGCAGGGACATTTTATCAAGCAGTTACCTCAGTTTATTCAGGATAAAATTTCCAAACAAGGTATTCGCAATGCAGTGATTTTGACTCAGGCTCCGACCGGAACGACCTCTTTGTTGGCAGGTGTTTCCTCTGGTATTGAACCAGTATTTGATTTTAAATTTATCAGACGCGATCGGATTGGTGAACATGTGATTTATCATCCACTTTTCCAACAGTGGCAGGAAGCCAATCCAGATGTGGCATATGATGACCGTCCAGATTATTTTGCTGGAGCCAATGATATGAGTCCATTGGATCATGTTAAAGTACAGGCTTTGATTCAAAATTACACTGATTCATCTATCTCAAAGACCGCCAATGCTCCCCATGATTTTACGGTCGATCAGGTCAAAGAGCTGTATATGGAAGCGTATAAAATGGGTTGTAAAGGTGTAACTTTCTTTAGAGACGGTTCACGCGGTGGAGTGCTGTATCACGTTGATGACAAAAAAGAAGAAAAGAAAGAAGAGGCAGCCGTAACAGCTCCTCAGCCGACAGTTTCCCGCCCAATGATTTTGCGAGGAAGGACTTACAAAATCATGACACCGGTTGGGGAGGGTTTTGTGACTATCAACCGAGATGATCAAGATATGCCGTTTGAAGTATTTATCAATATCGGTCGGGGTGGTATGCATACCATGGCAGATGCAGAAGCAATCGGTCGTTTGATATCGATGTCTTTGCGCCTTGCACGAGCCGCAGGATCAGATCCGAGAGCAGTCGCTCAGAAAATTGCTTCACAGCTGCGAGGTATTGGAGGGGCATCACATGTCGGGTTTGGTAAAGACCGGGTGATGAGTTTGGCTGATGCAGTAGCTAAAGTATTATCAGAAGATATGGCTTTAGGTAGTGCTACTCCGGTGAGTGAGACAGAGTCTGCTACAGCTGAACCATTACCGCTCAATCTGACTGAAGAAAAATCTGCACCAGCTGTTTCAACTGGAGTAGATGATGTAGTAGGTGCACCGATTTTTTCAGCTCCATCAGATCCATCAAAAGTAACAGCCGATCTGTGTCCAGAATGTGGCCAGGCTACTTTCGTTTATGAAGAAGGATGTAAGAAGTGTTACAGCTGTGGATACAGTATGTGCTAAGACTCTCTAGACAAATTTAGACTCCACGGTATACTACCCTTATGACAAAAAAAAGTGCTTCTGAATCTCAGTACAAAGAGACGACAAAAGGGTTGGTAATTGTGTATACCGGTGAAGGGAAAGGTAAAACGACGGCAGCAATCGGGTTGGCTTTGCGGGCGGCTGGATATAAACGAAAAGTTTTGATTGTTCAGTTTGGGAAAGTCTGGTTTACGGGAGAGCTGGAGGGGGTAAAAAAATTGGCCCCTTATGTGAAACTAATCCAGGGGGGACTGGGATTTGTGAAAATTTTTGATGATCAGTATGACATCAAAGAACACAAAAAAGCGGCTCAGGAGACGTATGATCTATTATATAAGGAAGTTTTATCTGACAAATGGGATGTGGTGATCGCAGATGAGATCGTGGGAGCTGTTGCTGGCAAGTTGTTAAGCGAGAAACAGGTAATTCAGTTGATTAAAGACAAACCAATCAAAGTTGATTTGGTGCTGACTGGTCATCATGGCAGGCCATCACTTTTTAAACATGCTGATCTGGTAACAGAAATGGTCCAGATCAAACACCCTTTCCAGAAAGGCTTTTTGGCTAAACCTGGGGTAGATTATTAAATTATATGAGTAGATTTCCTGACAGGGTTGATTTACGAAAGTTGATTTCACAACCGCGTAAAGAGTTCATTCCAGAGATGCGAGAAGCTTTGATGATAAAAAAGATGGGGTCATTAGCTCAATTTTTGGATGGTATACTTCCTGTGTCAGTTCAAAGATGGTTAGGGAGCCAATTTCCAAATAACGTTACTTTACAAAGAATGGTGATGCTAAATGATTATAGGCAGGAACACGGTATCCCTGTTAGTCGGAATCCGCTAGGTTAATAGAAATTATTTTTTTCCCCTCTGAGAGTATTTTTGGTTAAATTTTCGTAGAGCATTAATAATGACAAAATCTCCTTGGGTATCAACCGGAAATTGTGATTGTCCAGGAGTTTCATATACTCCAACTACATGATTGGGGGCACCTGGAGCCAATCTTTCGGGTTGAATCCATCGATTTGGTTGAAGCATATCGGCGCTTTTTTGACCAGCATCTGCCATTAACACGGTAGAATATTCTCCTACACTGGGAGATTGGCCAGATCTGTAAAGTTGAAACTCGTATACTCCTCTGGTTGTTTCCCATCGCCCTATTTTTTCATCCAGTTGAACACGCTCTCCTTTTTTAAAAAGTGAAACTGCTAATTTAGAGTATTCTCCCCACTGATGATTTTGTGGAGGATAACCTATTTCACCTGTTTGCGTATTGTAAAAAATCCAAACAGTATTTTCTTTGCGATTAGGATCTTGAGGATCATTTGTTTCAGCAACAATCTTAATATCATAAAGTTTTTCCTGTAATTTTTTAGGTATTTTGTAGTAGGGATCACCAGCATGTAGATCAGGAATAAATTTTTCTTCAATTATAGCCATCGCTCCAATGGTTTTCCCATCCCGGATTTCTAGTTCATGTCCAGATAGATGAGAAGGATTGTTTTCAGACATGTATTTATTATAACAAGCCGGTAGGCAACTCTTTTGTACTTTCTTTGAAGTAACTAGGTTGACAGGGTTTAGCACTCGTGATATATTACTGCTAATGGTTCGACAAGCTCACCATTAATGCTCGACTTCGCTCAGCATGAATCCGACAGTTGATCCTTGCTTAAGAGAAACTCAGCTAAATATTACTGTTTTCTTTTATTCCTTGGGTATACTATACTATCGATTCTTAGTTTGATTCTGGATATTTAGTTCTTAGGTGAATTCCTAGATATAATGTAGCCAGAATGACATGTAATTTTTTATGCCTTTAGATCCTGTTTCACATCCACTAAAACTTGCTAAAAATCTGCCGGTGGCTCCGCTTCGTGGTACAGTAATTTTCCCTGGAAATAATGTTCCAATTGTCTCTGGCCGACCAAAATCCCGGGCAGCTTTGGATGCAGCATGGGCTGGTAATCGGTTGATCGTTTTTGTAGCTCAAAAAAATGAACGGATCGACGACCCTTCATCTGATGATTTATTTCAGGTTGGTACCGTTTGTTTGATTAAACGAATTGTGAAGATTGAAAACGAGTATCAGTTGAATGCTGAAGGTTTGGTCAGAGTCTATATTAAAAACTTCAAGCAAAATGATCAATATTTTGAAGCTGAGATTGAGGAGATCCCCGAGCTTTATGAAAAAAATGAAGAGACAGAAGCGTTGGTTCGTACTGTCAAAGATCAGCTTCGCCGGTACCTAGAATTATCAGGCAATCCGATGTTTGATATCAATCAGCTATCCAACTGGCCTCTATTGAATGCCACTGACGATCCTAATCAGTTGGTTAATACCATCTGCCAAATCATTGAATTTAAGACTTTAGATAAACAGCAGATTCTAGAAATGGTCTCTTCGATCGATCGTTTGCAACGAGTATCAGAGCTGATGGCCAAAGAGATTCGGATATTAGAGATCTCTCAGAAGATCTCTACCCACACCCAGGAGAGAGTATCCCGAATGACAAAAGAAGCTATTTTGCGAGAGCAAATGCGTTCAATTGAAGAGGAGCTGGGGGAAAATGGTGAAAATTCAGATATTCGAGAGATTGAACTAAAAATCCGCAAAGCCAATATGCCTAAAGAGGTTCGGGAAAAAGCCAATAAAGAGATCAATAAGCTAGCAAAAATGTCCTCTTTCAATCCGGAAG
>CAZWRN010000029.1:0-12073 GCA_964636275.1 uncultured Gammaproteobacteria bacterium | reverse complement strand
GCTGAAGTAATTTTATAATTTCAGACTCATTCTTAAATCTTAAATCCTGAATCTTCAATCTTTTTAAAACTGCTATTACTGCGGCCACATACCCAAAGCCACTATCATAATATCTAGATCGCCAGGCATATTTATACGGATAAATATCCTGCCCTTTTTGAATTTCCTCAGGTGCTAAAGTAGTTTCTTTACGAACAAAGTTGTCCTGGTACCAGTCATCAGACTGCTTATCCCAATAGGGATAATTTTTCTTCTCATTTGAAATGTCATTAATAATAAATGTTGCACCACGAATAGATTTGACTATGCCACGTTGAGTTCGAACAGTGGTGCCATGAGTTTGAACAGCAGCTTGGACATCTTTTAAAACATCAGCCGGTGTTTTTCCTTCAAAAATGAAACCATTATTTTTAGACATTTAACTTTAAGATTTTGAATCTCTCGACTTCGCTTGAGATAGGTTTGTTTCGGATTTCGAATTTCGTGCTTCGGATTTAAGTGCAAACTTCTGCTTCAATCCTTTAATATCACCAGAAACAATATATTTTTCTTCAGCTTTTTTCTTTTCCGGAAGTCGCCCAATAATAATATCCTTTTTATGCCAGCGGCTTTGTTCAACTTTTATATCTTCAGAGAGGGGATAGAAGACAAGTTGGCAGAAACGTTCGCCTGGATAAATCCGGATGACATGAGGTGTGTTGTTGGTGATCGGAATCAACAATCGTCCTTCATAGCCGGCATCAACAATTCCGGAGAGGTCAACAGACAGCCCACGCCGATTGATCGAAGATCGAGGGTAGAGGACAGCCATTAGGTTTGCTGGCAAACTAACTTCTTCTAAAGTAGAAGCCACTACAGATTCTTTGGGTAGAAGATCAAAAAATTGCTTGTGTTCCAGCTCAACTAGTTCAAATCGTTCAGTTTCATCCAGATAATCTATCAAAAAAGCTTCCCTCCCTTTTTCAGTCAGAGACCATAGTTTGGGAATCATAAATGAATAGCCAAGTCTTAGATCAATTGAATGTGATTGAACTTGAAAAGAATCAACAGCTGGTGAAAACTTTAGCTGTTCTGACTCAATCAGATCTAATATTTGTGATTTGGTTAATATGCCTTGTGTCATAAATTAAAATTTTCAATTTCTAATTTTCAGTTTTCAGTCAAATATCAATTTAGAAATTTTCAAATTGGAAATTGATTTGAAAATTGGTCTTTGATAATTGAAAATTACAAAACTATCTTCATTCCTTTGATCGCTTCGCCTGGATTGTATTGACTACTCAGTTGATCCACAATTTCAGCAACCAAGGTTTCATCCCCTTTTTCTGCTCTGGAAAACCATTTTTTATCGGCTTTGATCTCCACTTTAGGATGCTTATTTTTACGCCTGATCATCTCCTGCGCAGCTTCATAATGTATATCATAGACATGGGCGTTCGAGATAGTGTGAGTATACTTACCAACTTTAACTCCTAGCCTGGCAGCCAGAATTCTTTGTAGTAAGCCAAAACCAGCTGCATCATGCGGTAAACCTAAAATCACATCATTGCTTCGGACGATCAGATGCATATGCAGCATCCCACCGATAATATTCACGGTAAATGAATAAGGACAAGGAATATTAGCTTTTTTAAAAGTCGGGGAGAGCCCATCGCTGGCAGCGTCCCACATCATCACCACCCCATGCCTGGAGGAGGGCTCTTTTTCAAGTAAGTTTATGAGTAGCGCAATCTGATCTCGGCCAAAATGATGTCGCCAGCGATAGCCATAAGCTGTCGAAACCACTCCGTCTACATTGGTGAAATCATCCCAGATTTTAGTAAATTTATTTAAAAACTCAGCAGGTCTTCTCGATCCAGTCAAAAACCAGACCTGTTCAGCCACAAAGATCCGAATTGGGATTTTGCGTAAAGTTAAAAGAGGAAATCCTTCGCCTGCTTCGAGCTCAATTGATTTGCCAGGGAGAGCTTTCACTCCATGCTTAGTGCGTTCATTGATCTCTTCAATCCCAGAAGTCATTATTTCTTTAAGAAGTTTTTGGTACTGGAGGTCAAAGGAAGTCATGGGAAGATACTATCCCGATCAGGCGGTTTTTGCAAGAGGATTTGAAGGGGTTTTCATTTATTATAATAGTTATAATTTTTATAATCGTTATAATGATTATAATTCTATGAAAACCCGTCTTTCGATCATTGTTGCTATGGGCAAAAACCGCCTGATCGGTGGAGACAACAAGTTGCTCTGGAACATTCCCGGCGAACTAAAAAGATTCAAAGAGATCACGACCGGACATCCTATTATCATGGGTAGAAAAACTCATGAGTCAATTGGGCGAGTTTTGCCAAATCGAACCAATATTATTATTACCCGAGACCCAGATTATAAAGTGGAAGGGACTATCGTAGTTCATTCACTTGAAGAAGCCTTAGAAAAAGCTAAAGCTGCGCCAGGAAATGACGAAATATTTGTCATAGGAGGAGGGCAAATCTATGCTCAAGCATTACCTTTAGCTGACCGTTTATACGTAACTATTGTTGAAGGAGAATACCAGGGAGATACTTATTTTCCTGATTACAGTGAATTTTCTAAAATTATTGAAGAAAAAAACTATGATGAAAATGGACTAAGCTATAAAACACTTATTTTAGAAAAATAGCTCATCCATATTGACAACAGATATAGTTATTTGTATAAATCAGAAATGGTAAAAAAATCTCCAGAGCATTGGCTATTGGCAAATCTGGGAGCAAGGGATGCATTAGTAGTTATTGCCTTTTTGGCAGTCAGCGGAGTATCCGCAGCTGAAGCAAGAGAGCAAGCACAATATAGTCCAAGAGGAAGACAAAATCAGTTGACCCGGCTACCGCTGTCTCAAGCCAGAGTACGGGAAGCAACCATGACAGGTAAAAATTTCCGTAAGATGAGATAGTAATTGACTTTTGAGCCTATATCTTTTAGAATACTTTTATCACACATCTAGCAGATGAGGTTTCCTAAATATTCGGCTGCTAGAGAAGTTACAGGAAACTAAGCTTATTCCTTAGTTTGTATATAGTGAATGGTAAATAGTATATAGCAAACAGTTTTTTTGCCTAACCAACCATAAACTATTTACTATAAACAGTATTATGAAGACAAAAGTACCATCAATGCAGGATTTACTGGAAGCAGGCGCTCATTTTGGGCACAAAGTTTCTCGTGGTAATCCTCGAATGAAACGCTATGTTTATGGCGCCAGAGACGGTGTTCAGATCGTTGATTTAGCCAAAACTGAAGAGCTTTTGAAAGAAGCAACTCAAAAAGCTTATGAAATGGGTAAAGATGGTAAAGTTATGCTGCTGATCGGTACCAAAAAACAGGCTCAGGAGCTGATCCGCGGCCTGGCTAAAGAGGCCGATACCTATTATTTAGTCCAAAAATGGGTCAAAGGTCTGTTTACCAACTTTGAAGAGATCCGCAAAAATATCAAAAAACTGCTTGATTTAAAAGAAAAACAAGAGAAAAAGCAGCTCAGTCATTACACCAAAAGAGAGCAGCTTTTTATCTCTCGCAAACTCAACAAATTTGATTATGAGCTCGGTGGAGTCGCTGCGATGGATAAACTACCCGATGCGATCTTTGTGGTCGACGGCGTAGCCGATAAAATTGCCATCAAAGAAGCTCGTGAGACCGGCGTCAAAGTATTGGGTATCTCAGATACCAATGCTGATCCGATGACCTTTGATTATCCGGTTCCAGCCAATGATGACGGTATCAAATCGATCAAAATGATCTGTGAAACAGTGATTGGAGCTTACATTGAAGGTAAAAAAGAGTCTGGTATCAAAACCGGCGAAAAAGCTACTACTGAAGAAGTCAAAGAAGAAGTCCCAACTGAAATTTCCGCAGCAGTTGCTGAAGAAGCTGCCGCCATTGAAGAGGCTGTTGAAAAAGAAGTAGTGGAAGAATCTTCGAGAAAAGAATAAGATACAAGAAACAAATCTCAAGTATCCAAACAAATTTTTAATTTGGCATAATTGAAAATTATTTGGAAAACTTGTATCTTGATATTTGAATATTAAAATATATGGCTATAGATGTAAATTTAATCAGACAATTAAGAGAAGAGACCGGAGCCGGTATCGCCGACTGCCGTGAAGCTTTGGAAGAAACCAAAGGCAACCTCGAAGAAGCTAAAAAAGTCCTTCACAAAAAAGGCTTACTCAAAGCTGGTGGTAAATCCGACCGGGAAACCAGCGCTGGGGTAGTTGAAGCCTATTCTCACAACGGCAAAATTGGTGTTTTGGTCCAGGTTCAGTGTGAGACCGACTTCGTCGCTAAAACTGAAGATTTTAAAAAACTGGCTCATGAACTGGCTTTGCAGATCGCTTCAATGAATCCACTAGATACTGAAGATCTGCTCAAACAGGACTATATCCGGGATCCAGGCATGACTGTCGAAGACCTGGTCAAATCCTACATCGCTAAACTAGGCGAAAATATCCGCGTTGCTTCAATTTCTCGAATGGTATTAGGTGCTTAAAAAGGATAAATTAGAAATTATAAAATATAAAACAGAGTACCTGATTTTATAATTTATACTTTTAACTTTATAATTTAATTCATGGATCCAGTTCTTGCCGAAGTTAATCAAAAATTCCAAAATTCACTAGATCACTTAAAACACGAACTCTCAGCCATTCGCGCGGGGAGAGCCAATCCAGCTATTGTTGAAGATCTTATGGTCGAAGCCTATGGATCCAAGATGAAAATGATGGAGCTGGGGACGATCTCTACTCCACAACCCACACTTTTAACTATCCAGCTTTGGGACGCCTCAATAATCCGCAATGTTGAAAAAGCGATTACTGAATCCAGCCTGGGGATCAATCCGGCTGTTGACGGTACACTGATAAGGTTGCCTATCCCACCCCTAACGGCTGAAAGACGGGAAGAGTTTGTCAAAGTCGCTCACCAAAAAGGGGAGGATACCAAAGTATCCATCCGTCAGGCTCGCCAGGAACAAAAAGAGGCCTGGTCAAAGCAGAAAGAAGCTGGTGATATCTCCGAAGATGATCTATTTCGGTATGAAAAATTGCTGCAAGACCAGGTCGATAAAGCCAATGCCACCGTTGACTCCCTGGTAAAAGATAAACAAGCCGATCTGAGGGAAATCTAAACAAGTAAGTAGTTTGTAGTTGGTAGGGTGTAGATAACTGCTCGGTTATTATGAAAAATCATAAAGATTTAACCGTTTGGCAGAAAAGTATGGATCTGGCTGAGTTAGTATGTAGATTTGTAATTAATCTTCCTGTTGATCAGAAATTTATTTTGTCTTCGCAGATCCAGCGAGCAGCAATTGCTATTCCCTCGAATATCGCAGAAGGAGCTAAGCGGGGATATATTAAAGAATACATCCAGTTTCTAAATATTGCCTACGCATCCGCATCTGAACTGGAAACACAAATGTTATTAATTAGACGTTTATATCCGCATCTGCAAGAAGATATTGATAAAATTTTAAATCTAAATGAAGAGGCGCTAAAAATGCTAAATAAGCTCACATCAAATCTTAAAACTAAGTCTTTGTCCTACTAACTACCACCTACAGACTACTAACTAACTTGATTCTTGCTCCATTTTAGTCTATTCTGGTTGCTCAGTATGCTAAGTTTTCATTTTCTTTTCACTCTCTTAGTATTTTTAGTCACCATCGTTACCTTAGTGGTGATTCATGAATTCGGTCACTATTTTGCTGCCAAAAAGTTTGGTATTAAAGTACTTGAATTTGGATTTGGCATTCCACCTCGGGCATGGGGTAAAAAAATAGGCGAAACGATCTGGTCTCTCAACTGGCTGCCATTTGGTGGTTTTGTCAGGCTTTTGGGTGAAGATGAAGTCGATAAAAAAGTTTTGGACGATAAACGCTCATTTGCCTCTCAAAATGTCTGGAAGCGAATTACAGTGGTGGTGGCGGGTGTAGCAATGAATTTAATACTAGCCTGGATCTTGTTTTACATTGTGATCATCGGTCAGGGTTGGAAAGTGATCTATCCGACACTAGAACCTGTTGCCATGGTAGCTGAGGTTGAAGCCGATTTTCCGGCAGCAGCAGCTGGTATCAAGCCAGGTGAGCGCATCATAGCGATTGATGGTAAAAAAATTCAAACCTCTGAAGACGTCATTACCGAAATCAAATCCAAAGGGACAAATTCCCTGTCAGTAGAATTGGGAGATTTGGAGGGCAACAATAAACACTCAGTCAGTTTGACGCCAAAAATGTCGGCTGAAGGTACCCCTCGAATTGGTGTCGTTTTCAATCCCATTCCCTTAAAAGAATATAAAACACCCGTCGAAAAAGCATTTTCTGGGATCACCTATTCATGGGATGTCCTGAGGGTAAATATTTTGGGTTTGGGGAGAGTTTTTGGAGATCTGTCACAGGGCAATGTTTCCCAAGCCTCAAAAAGTGTGGCTGGTCCGGTTGGTTTAGTGTCTATCACCGGCAGTATTGTGGAGCAAGGTGCTGAAGCATTTTTGTTTTATATTTGGTTTGTGGCCAATATCTCTTTATCATTAGCTTTCTTCAATGTTTTGCCGATTCCAGCATTAGATGGAGGTCGACTTTTCTTTTTACTTTGGGAGGCTGTTACCGGTCGTAAAGCCAATGCTGAAGTAGAACGTATCATTCATACGGTCGGCATGGCTTGTCTGCTAGGATTATTAGCTTTAATAACTTTTTCAGACATCAGTAAATTCTTCTAAGCCATATAATATAACCAGCTACCAGCTACCAGCTACCAGCTACCAGCTACCAGCTACCAGCTACCAGCTACCAGCTATTGCTATCTTCTACCACCTATCGTCTATCGTCTAAACTAAAGGTATGAAGTTTTGGTTGAAATTAGTTGGCTTTATTCTTTTGGGGCTTGTAATCCTCTTAATTCCTTTGTTTGGTGTATATGTCGCTTCAGCTCAGTCTTTGCCGGATGAAGGCAGATATTTTTTAAAGCAGCAATCAGAGCAAATCATCGATCGTCTGACCACCTTTTATCCAGATATCTATGCCAATTTTTCCCTTCTCAAGGCCCAAAGGCGATATCAGGAGGTCATAGGTTTGGTTGAACAGGATAAACCGATTAATGAAGCCAATAATCGATTCATCGATCAGGTTCGTCAAACCCTTTTTGATATTCAGTCAGTAAATGACACCTCATTACGACTCAACTATACCGCTCAATATCAGTCTTTTGTCAGAAACGCCAAAGAAAATTTGTCCTATCGGCAGATTCAGCTGGAAGAAGAGTTGGGGATGGATCGAAAAAATCCAGCCAAAATATTTAAAGTTGATGAATACAGTATGGAAAATGGCCGAATGGTCGTCCAAAAAAAATCTATCGAACAACAAGGGGTGATTAAGCCAAAAGAGCCTGCGTCTGAAGAGTTATTGTTAAATAATATCGAAGAATTAAAAAAATCACAGGCAGCTTTAGATACCTTTATCCCAAAATGATTTTTGACAAAGATCGGGATGAAGTATATACTTATTTCAAAGCAATGGAAGAGTTCCCAGCTCTTCTAAACCTGAAAAGGGGAGCTGACTGTAAAAAGCAGTACCGTTGGTCACGTTACAACCCAAACGAGAAGTAAGCAAGGTGGTACCACGACTAGTCCAGAGTCAATCGAAGGATTTCGTCCTTGTTCAAAGTTGATCTTTGAGCGAGGATTTTTTTTGTTAAAAAAAAGCACAGTATGAAATATAGTCAGTTATTTACTAAAACCAAAAAAGAATCACCCGCTGATGAAACAAGCAAAAATGCTCAGCTTTTGATCCGGGCTGGATATATCTACAAAGTCATGGCCGGAGTATATGCCTATACCCCGCTTGGATTGCGAGTGATTGAAAAGATTAAACAAATTGTCAGAGAGGAGATGAATGCTATTTCAGGTCAGGAGTTGATCATGACCAATCTTCAGCCTAAAGATGTATGGGAGACCACTTCCCGCTGGGATGATGAAGTCGTTGATATCTGGTTTAAAACTAAGCTAAAAGATGATACCGAGGTAGGACTTGCCTGGTCTCATGAGGAGGCCATCATCGAGATGATGAAACAGTATGTTGAGTCATACAAAGATCTGCCGATCAGTGTTTACCAATTCCAAACTAAGCTGCGCAACGAACTGAGGGCTAAAAGCGGGATTATGCGCGGTAGAGAATTTGTCATGAAAGACATGTATTCGATGTGTGTGGATGCCGCTCAGCATGACGCGTATTACAATGCAGTGAGTGATGCCTATAAGAAAATATTTGATCGACTGGGGATAGGTCAAGATACCTATGTGACCTTTGCCAGCGGGGGAGCATTTACCAAATTTAGTCATGAATTCCAAACGATCTGTGAAGCCGGGGAGGATGTGATCTATTTGCATGAACAGAAAAATATTGCTGTCAATGAAGAGGTCTTGGATGAAAAAAATCTGGCTACTTTAGGTATTAAAAGAGAAGAATTAAAAGCAGTCAAAACAGCTGAAGTCGGAAATATCTTCAATTTTGGAACTCAAAAAAGTGAAGAGATGGATTTTAGTTTCCTCAATGAAGAGGGTAAAAAACAATATGTTCACCTTGGTTCCTATGGTATTGGCATTACACGTGTCATGGGAGTCATCGTCGAAAAAAGTAATGATGAGCGGGGAATTATCTGGCCTGAAGCAGTGTCGCCTTTTAAAGTACATCTGATTGGTCTGGATCTGCAGGATGAAGCAATTAGAAAACAAGCTGAAAAAGTTTACCAGACCCTGACTGACAAAGGAATTGAGGTGCTCTATGATGACCGAGTAGATGTCATGGCCGGAGCCAAATTTGCTGACTACGATCTGATTGGCGTGCCTTATCGTCTGGTCGTTTCCAAAAAAAGTGCAGGGCAGATAGAAATAAAAAAACGATCTGAAAAAGAGTCCTCCTTAAAATCTATAGATGAGATCATTACAATCTTTTAAATTTGAACTTAACCCGCACTTTTGATATACTATAAGACATGAAAGAGATTCGCATAACACCAGATGGAAGATCAGTATTGTTTACCTCAAAAAAAGCTGATTTGGTTGATTGGGCTTTGATGGCCGGGAGCGAAATAGGCCTGTTAAGGCTTGTTAGTGTAGGAAACACCAACCAGACAAAAATCATCAGGCATCCTTTGTTTAGGGGAGATTCTCATCCCAATCCTCCAACAGGCTCAACAGAAGATGAAATCACAAGAGCTAATTTTTTAGATGCCAGAGGTGAAGATCCTACAGAAAGAAAATGGTCTAAAAGCCAGATTGTAGTAATTAAAAATCCAGCTCGTTGATTTTAGCCTCAGGCTCTGCTAAACTAACACCTTATGGTTACTAAAACTATCAATAAATTACCGAAATCGCAAGTTGAAGTGACGATCACAGTACCCTGGTCAGATATCGAACCTCGTTGGAATGATATGTTTAACAAACTAGCTGCTGAAGTAGAGGTGGCTGGTTTTCGAAAAGGTCAGGCTCCTGCCAATATGGTTGAGCCACGTATCGCCAATACACTCCAACAAGAAGTATTCAAACTCATCATGCCACAGGCTCTGATCGAAGCTTTACAAGGTACCAATGTTGTCCCTATTGATTACCCTCAATACAATGTCACCGCTTTTTCAAAAGGTGGCAGTTTAGTCTTTACCGCCCGGGTGACTGAGAGACCAGTTGTTAAAGTCGGAAACTATAAAATTTTAAACGCTCAAAGACCATCTCAAAAACAGATCAGTGATGAAGATGTTCAGAAAGTAATTGATGATCTGTACACTCGCTGGAAAGCTCGCAGTCCACAAAATGCCCAAGCTCCGATGGATGACGTTTTTGCCAAAGGCGTTGGTGCTGAATCTGTAGCCGATCTTAAAACTAAAATCAAAACGGATCTGGAAGGCGAAGCCAAATACAACAACGAGCTCGACTATGAAGAGTCGATATTGCAGGAAGTTGAAAAGATCACCAATGTCGATATTCCGGACGTGCTGATCCAGGATGAACTCAACCGGATGATGCTATCGCTGCAAAGAAATGTGTCTGACCGGGGCATGTTGCTGGAAGAGTACTTAAAAACTCAAAATAAAACCGCCGAACAGCTCAAAGCCGAATGGAAACCTCAGGCTGAAAGAAATGTCCGCATGGAGTTGGGTCTTTCTGAGATAGCCCGCAATGAAAACGTCAATATTTCCGATGAAGAGCTGCAGGCTGAAATCGACAAAATCCAGGATGCCAGAGTCAAATCCCAATTTGCCGCCCAGGAGCCACGAATGCATTTACGCCACGCTTTAAGACAGACCAAAACCCTCAATCTTCTTAAAACAATTGTTAAATAACTTTCCATGAATCACCCCGATGTGGATCAAGCCTTAAATTATGCTAGAAAAAAGCTTAGCCAAGGTTCTGGATATGATGCTTATTTAAAAACCTTTGACACATTCGATGGGGTAGCTCCATTTAAAGCAATAGCAGGTGCGGGTTCAGGATTATTTTCACTGTTATTACCCCTTTACACGCGTGCCGGAAGAGATAACTATCCGTATTCTATCGCTCGAGGGCCTGCTGTCATTGTTGATGTTGCCGGTTTTGTAGGAGCGGCCTACATGACGGGTTTTGCGCTTTCATCGCTCCCTCCGGAAGTAAATAATTATTTACATAGATTTTCCTCATCTGATTTACTAGCCTTATTTACATATACAACACTAGCCAGTAAAGTTTCTGTAAATATGGTTGTTCATTCGGGTGTAGACTTGATAAGAAAAAAAATAATTTCCTAAATACTCTATCTCCCCAGATACCATTCTTTGTGGTAAAATATATCAAACTAGTATAGTGATTAGTCGCCAGAGTCAAGTGGCTAGGAAAAACAATTCTTAGAAACTTATCTAGACTCTAGCCACTAAGACACTAACTACTCACAAAGGAGGTGTTTTCTTAGAAGATAGATCATAGATAATGGAGGATAGATGCGTTCTATATTCCACAATCTACCTTCTATATTCTAGTTAATGTATGCCAATTATTATTAAAGCTACAGGTAATGATAGTACTGATGCTGTAATCCGCAAATTTCAGAAAAAAATGGTTGCGGAGAAAGTAGTTCAGGAATATCGTGACCTGATGTTTCATAAAAAAAATTCTGAAAAGCGTAAAGAGATGCTGGCTGAGAGACGTCGAAAAATCAGACGAGCTCAAAGACTCGCTAATGCCGGATAAGTAACAAGAAACAATGACCAAGATACAAAATAGTTGGAATAACTTGTATCTTATTTCTTGATTATTAACTTATGAATGATCAAATTCGCCAAGATCTAAAAACAGCCATGCTGGCTAAAGACGAAACTGCAATTTCAACACTGCGGATGCTTTTATCTGAGATAAAATACGCCGAAGTAGCCAAAGGCGAGATCTCCGATCAGGATATTATCGGAGTTGTTCAAAAAGAGCTGAAAAAACGTCGAGAGGCCGCTGAAGGTTTTCGGAAAGGCGGTCGGGAAGAATCTGCTAGTAAAGAGGAAGCCGAAGCCAAAATTTTGGAAAAATATCTTCCCACTCAACTCTCAGATGAGGAGTTGCAATCTTTGGTGACGGAGGTTATAAAAGAGGTAGGTGCCAGCTCAATGGCTGATATGGGTAAAGTGATCTCCCAAGTCATGGCTAAAGCTGGTCAAAGTGCTGAAGGATCTCGTATTAGTGCTCTTGTCCGCCAACAATTGGCAGCCAAAATATGATTAATATTATTGTAAATTCTGACTCAAAATACTCTATTAATAAACTCGCTGTTCAATCAACTGTCTTAGATGTGCTAAGACAACATAAAATCAAAGGAAATATTGAGATTGGTATTACCATTATTGGCGATGCCCAGATGCATCAGATCAATAAAGCCTATCGCGGGATTGATTCTACCACCAATGTTTTATCATTTCCTTATGAAAAGCCGGAAATGCCTAAATTAATGCATCTTAATAAAATGGGTTTTGTGCCTTCTCCAGATAAAGTCAAAAGACTGGGTGATATTGTAGTCTCATACCCTGAAGCTCAAAAAGAC
>CAZWRN010000028.1:0-12226 GCA_964636275.1 uncultured Gammaproteobacteria bacterium | reverse complement strand
GGGAGACGACGGGAAAATATTTAGCAGCAGAGGATCTGCATGAATGGATTCATTCAGGCAAAAAATTTTTTATTGTGGATATGCGCAACGGTTTTGAACAGGAAGTTGGTCATTTTAAAGGATCAACTTTAATGAATATGGGTCACTCGGAAGACTTGCCTAAAATGCTTTCCCAACTTGACCATATTCCCAAAAAAGAACCGGTTGTCACTGTTTGTACAGGCGGTGTCCGTTGCGAAAAAGCTTCTGGTTTTTTAATTAAGCATGGTTTTACCAATGTCTACCAGCTGCATGGAGGGATTGTGACCTATATGGAAAAGTACCCAAATGAAGATTTTCTGGGTGCTTTGTATGTGTTTGATAGCAGGTTGGTAATGCATTTTGGCGATAAGACAGAAAAACAGCGGGAGATAGTAGGTAAGTGTGCTGCTTGTGGAAAACCAAGTGAACGAATGGTCAATTGCAGTGATGATTTTTGTCACCGCCACTTTATCGCCTGTACTGACTGCACCAAAGGCAAAGATACCATGCTGTGTCCAATGGGTTGCCGGGATTATTCCAAAGAACATCCAGAGGCTTTTAAAAACCAATCGAGTGGTACTTTGGGAAGTTTTTAACTATCAGTGCCTGCCATTTTTCGGACAGCTTTGTACTAAATTTGCCATAGCCGCCACTTTCGGTCCCCGAACAGAGCATATTTTCATACCGTCTGACTACATCCTGGACATCCCGACCGATCTCATTAAAAAGCTCCTGATATTTTTGGGGGTCTTTTGCATATTCATCATGAACTTCCCGAAAAACTTCAAACAATTTTTTATTTTGCTCAAGCATTAAAAGATAGTACTGATCAGTTTTGGTCATTTATTTATCCTATCAGATTTTTTTATCAAATAAAAAGCTACCTCTTTATCTGGGTAGGTAATAACATCAACCAGATCAATACCAGCAGGTGGGGTTTTATCTCCTCTCAAATCTGCATGCAACTCCTGCTGAGTCACCAGATACAGTGTTTTTGGCTGTAAAGCATTGGCCAGATCAAGATCATTAGTGGGTAAGTCAGCTATTTTGAACCGATCTATAAATGAACCATCATTTTTGGTTTCATTATAATTTGACCCAAAACGCTGGGCATCGGCCGGTAGGATATTTCCCCAAAAAAGTAAATGTAGATTGGGTGGATCTGGATGAGGCACCATCACAATATGATCGTAAGACGATTGGTATTGCATGATTTTTTGAATTGCCATTTTATAGGGGGAAGAAAACCATCTGCCAGAATCTATTTTATAGTGGATATGGTATTCATGCAGATAGAAGGTAAATAGTGAAACATGGCAGAAAATAAGTATCAGAATGATTATTTTGCCAAAAGAAATTTGCCTAACCGATTGGTAAAAAAAGTACCAACCGCAGCAAATAATAAACAGGAGAGGGAATGAGTAGAAAAACATACGTGATGCATGAGCAGCGCCATCTTGGGTGAGAGCAGAGGGGATAGGAGCCAAGAAAAATAGGATTAACACCAGTTTGGCAAAAGGCTGTTGCCTATTTTTAAATAAAAAGTAGATACCAAAACCAATCAAAATAATATCGGTGTAAAAAACCATCCCTTGCCCATCAATAGAGTGACGATGATTTTTGTCACCTCTGCTAAACAAAAAATCAGTTGAGTACGCTGAATAATAACTTCGAGCAAATTCCTCCAGAAAGCTTTCCACTTTGTTATGAAAAATATAAGACAGCAAATCGGCCCTTTTACCGATAACCGGATTTTCGAGATCACCAGAATCAAGCTCGCGTTCTCTCTGTATCTGAATCGGAGTAGCTGGATCAACAAAAATAGCTATCTGAGCAATACGTGGTTTGTCTTTGGCAAACAATGTTGTCGTTATAATCAGTGAACTGGTGATTAATAGAAAACACCCGACAAGTAAAATAATCTTCTTGGGATTCAGAATTTTTTTGATGGCAGAGAAATAAACTACTCCTAAAGATAAAAACACAATAGGTGTCAGAAGACTCATCGTGCGGTAGGTAAAAATACTTAAGGCGATAACAATGGTTGAAAAGAAAAAATAAAGAAATTTTTTCCGTTCTAATCCATATAAAAACAAAATAATGCCGACCAACGGGAAAAACAATGTAGTATGGGCTTCATGATTGTAGCGAGAGAATTGTATCCACCAGGGATTGGTGGCAGTTACCAGCATACCTATAATTCCCAGCCAGTAATTACGACTCCATTTATAGATCAGCCAGAAAAATAAGCCAACATTGATAGTGCCTAGTATCACCTGGCCCATCCTGACCTGCAATTCAGGAGTTGAAAACAGGGCAGTTGAAATAACAGTCAGATAGACGGGAATAGGGGGGCGTGGATCTAAAAATGAACTTGCATAAAAAAAGGACTGATCTCCTCGATAATCCCTGCCAGTTTGTAAAATGCTTCTGGCGTGATAGCCGGCATCTATTTCATCATAGTAGAGTCCCTGCGGATTTCCTGCCACATTCCAAAAACGTAAAGTAAAAGCAATCAGTAAAATTAAAATGACGAGTAAATAGCGGTACATACAGCAAGAGATTCAATATAAAAAAGTCTCTTACAAAAAACAAGTTCGAAACATGCTTATCTGTTCCTTACACGGTTTTAATTTAAGTTTTTCAATAGATTGGTTTAATTATTCTAAATGATCAGTCTATTGCAATTTACTATCGCCTTACGTATTCTGGTCACATGGCTCCACTCCTACTTCGTGATCTTAAAGACGAGTTAAAAAAATACTGGCGACTGGAAAAAAATGATTTTCTTCAAAAATTTTTTCACTCAGATCAAAAAACTAACAAAGAAATTTTCCGAGGCGTTTCAGTTCCGGATTCACGAAAAGTGGCCAAGCAGTTTATCGATTTAGATTTTAACGATGTTGAAACACTGCTCAAATCAGAGGTTCATGAGGAAAGGCTAATTGCTTTATTTATTTTGGTTTTAAAATATCAGCGAGCCGATGAATACACCAAAAGCCAGATTGTCAGATTTTATTTAAAACATACAGAGTATATCAATGACTGGGATCTGGTCGATTCATCAGCCGATAAAATATTGGGTGACAGTCTCTTAACCAAAAAAGACCGAACAATTTTATATACTTTAACCAATTCAAAAAAATGGTGGGAGAGGCGGATCGCGATCATTGCAACTTTCCAATTTATTAAAAAAAATCAGGAATATAAAGACACTTTTGATTTAGCTGAAAAGCTCTTGTCAGATAAACATGATCTGATTCACAAAGCTGCTGGATGGATGTTGCGGGAAGTTGGTAAGAGAATATCGCCAGACACAGAAAGGCAGTTTTTAAACCAGCATTATCGTCAGATGCCGCGAACTATGCTCCGCTATGCCATCGAACATTTTCCAGTTGATGAACGGCAGAAATATTTGAAGAGGTAGTTTTTTTTGTTGAGCTGTCTTACCGGATTATTACTGGAAAACAACAGTATTCTTTGATAAGATCTGGCTAATGCTCACCTCCTTTATCAATCAACCACTTTTTTATTTTTGTTTAGCTTCAGCAATTTTTGGCCTGGCAGTCTGTCTGGCTTCTGAGGAATCATATCTAAAAAAACAACTAAGGCTAGCACTCAATCAGACAGGTAAAGTTAAAATAGTCTTGCCTTTAATCGTTTCAGTCAGTACTAGCTTTATTTTAACGATCGTTTTAAAGCTGGTTAGTTGAATCAGCTGAAGTTTGGGGAGCCGGGTTGTCGGTATAAAAAAGTAGGTATTTTTCCCCTGTATAGACAGCACTCGGATTTTGGGCCGGTAATCCATAATAGCTAGGACTGCTCCAGGAGTTACCATCGTTTGATGAACTTTTCCATAGTCCACGATTGGAACTTCCTATCAAATACAGCTGTCCTCCCTGGGTAGTCAGATGAGACTGTCCATAAAAAGAATCTTCAATTTTTAGATCAGCTAAACGGGTAAATACTTTAGTGTCATAGGAAATGGCGTTATAAGCGGTCTGGCTTAAAGCTCCTTGATCTGTAAATGCTACCAGATGCATCCGTTCTCCCAAAATTGCTACAGTAAAAGCGGTTAGCGACTCATTTTCTATTTGAAAAGATGTTGTCGGATCGTATGTGAAGTTGACACCATCATTGGATAAAGCAGCATACAAACTGTTATGAGTGGCCTGGGTAGCTTTTGCCAGAAAATAAAGTTTTATTTTTCCGCTAGGAAGTACAACTACCTGGGGCGATATAGGATAACTGGCAAGTGAAGGCAGATCATTGATCACAATAGGCGCGGGGTCAGACCATTTTTTGCCTTGGTCTGTTGATTTGATCCAAAAAATCTTGCCAAATGACTGACGATTTTGAGGTGGAAAATAGTTGAAATAAACAACCACCGAGTCATTCCGTACAACAGCGCTAGGAGTAGCTGTACCATGAATTAAAAAGCTTTTACCCCCTAAATTGTTGATATCTCCCATTCCCATAAATAAATCCTGCCTCCAGGGAGATTCTTTAGCTGGTTGCAGATCGATATCAGGCAGTTTTTGCAACCAGGTAGGGAGCTCAACGGTTGGGACAAAAAGTCGATATGAATGATCTGTCAAAACCAGGGTAAAAATACCTCCCCAGATGAGTATCAAAAAAAACATATCAATTAAAAGGATCTGACGAATCGAAAAAAATTGCATTGGCTCATTTTAAACTATAAGACATTGTAAGGCAAGTTAATACCAGCTGTTGACATTTAGCTAAAAAAAAGTGACTATAAATATATGACTGCCCTGGGCCTGATCATGATTGCCGTAGCTTGGCTACTGCAATTTTTACTAATGTCTAAAAAAGATCGACGGATCCAAAATTTGTTTCTGTTTATTTATGGTTTGGGCACTTTAGTACTAGTCTATGATGGCTATATGATGGGAAATGGTGAAAATGCGATTATCAATCTATCCATCGCTGCTGTTTCTGCCGCCGTTTTCTACAAATCTAACCAGTAATTCTTATAATTCTTTGGTATATTACAACTATGCAGCACTTTGTTTGTCCGATGCATCCGGAAATCACTTCAGCTAAACCAGCCCGTTGTTCCAAATGTGGAATGAAATTGGTGCCTCAATCAAAAGTTTCTCATCTGACAGCTCTTATAGAGCATGAAGATCAAACTAAGAAAAAATTTTCACTCAAAGATTATCAACCACTTTTTGTCATAGTGGGGTTGATTACAATTGTGGCAGTTTTTATATCTGCCGCCCAAGGTTTTTCACTCCGAAATCTAATTGAATATTTTATGATCGGTTTTTTCATCACCTTCAGTGGTTTTAAACTGGTCGATTTAGAGGGTTTTGCCCAAGGATATTCAACCTACGATCTGATAGCCAAACGTTGGTATGAATATGGCTATATCTATCCTTTTATTGAGCTAGGCTTTGGACTTTTGATGATTATTTTGATGTCGCAGCCGTGGCTTTTGATGTTGGAGATTGTTGTAATGGTAATATCCGGAGCCGGGGTGGCGATTAAGCTAGCCAAAAAAGAACAGTTTCAGTGTGCCTGTTTGGGAACATTTTTAAAAGTACCTCTGACAAAAATTACTTTGATTGAAGATTTTGGCATGGCTTTCTTGGCGCTTGTTTTGCTTTTGTGGTCATAAAGTTGAATTTTACTCTTTTTAAGAGTATATTTAGCCAATGCAAGGATTCAAACAGTTTATTCTTAGAGGCAATGTGATCGATCTGGGTGTGGGTATTGTGATCGGTCAGGCCTTTAACAATGTTGTTCAGTCATTTGTCGCTAGTTTCCTCAATCCAGTTTTAGCGTTACTCACCGGTCATACAGATTTTTCTACTCAGACCATCATGTTTGGCAATCTGACGCTAAAGTATGGAGATTTTTTAAATGCCATTATCTCTTTTCTGATCATTGCTTTCACAGTATATTTCTTTGTCGTAATGCCTACCAATCGTTTGATCAGTGCCGTCAATAGTCGCAAAAAAACAGAGGACCCTTCCACCCAGAAATGTCCTTACTGTCTGTCTGAGATCCCAAAAGAGGCGACCCGCTGTGCACACTGTACCTCAAAAATTCCTGAAAAAAAGTAATTCCATCCGATAATAATTTAGTCCTATTGACGAGTTATTTTAGATCAAATACAGTTGTATTAATGCCCCTCAATAAAGGCAGCGAAAGGAGTAAAATGGCTAAAAAAACTACCACCCCTGCTACAACCAGAAAAAGTTTGGTACATTCAGACTTACTTGCTGGTTTCGTTATCGGCTTTGTTTGCGGGGTACTATTCTTATCATTCTTTGGTTCAATGATGTAAGATCAGTCTTTTGATCCTTGTGCAACATTACTCGTAAATGGGGTATCTTTAGATATATTTTTAAGATACAATGTTTTTTCGGATTTTTTTTATGTTTAAAAACAATCGAAATTTACTGATTATTGCGTTGATTGCCATAGTCAACGCGCTCGGATATGGGATAATAATTCCCATTTTATATACCTATACAGAGCGTTTCGGCCTTAATGCTTTTCAGTATGGGTTGCTCTTTGCGCTGTTTTCTCTCTGTCAATTTTTGGCGACACCTATCATCGGAAGATTGTCTGACAAATATGGCCGCAAGCCACTATTACTGGCTTCAATTAGCGGCACTGCATTGTCTTTTTTTATGCTAGCTTTTGCTCCCAATGCAATAGTTTTATTTCTGGCAAGAGCACTTGATGGTTTGACAGCCGGTAATATCCCAGTAGCTGCAGCTGTCATATCGGATACAACAGAAGAAAAAGATCGCGTCAGAGGCTTTGGTATTATTGGTGCCGCATTTGGCTTTGGTTTATTTTTTGGTCCGGCGATATCTGGATTTACTGTCAATATCAATCCCGCCATTCCATTTATTATTGCCGGAGTTATCTCTATTATTGCAGTGTTAATGACCTGGTTTTTACTCCCGGAAACCAACAAACATCTTGGTGAAGTCAAACATGGCAGTTTATTCAATTTCTCCAAACTCTTCCATGCCTTGTTTGATCCCAATGTCGGGGTCACATTTTTAATCACACTGGTGTATTTTATTTCTTTTGGGATATTCATCACCTCATTTCAGCCATTTGCTCAGGGGCAGCTAGGTTTGGATCCACAGAAAATCTCATTTATCTTTTCCTTCTTTGGTTTGCTCGGTATTATTTCTCAGGTTTTCTTTGTCCAGCGTCTATCCAAATGGTTGGGATTAAAAAGAGCTTTTATGACCTCTCTGGCTGTGGTCTCAATTGGTTTTGTACTGATTGGGTTTAGTAATAGTCTGGTGATGTTTTTATTTGCTTCTGTATTAATGGGATTTTTCAATAACTCAGTCCAGCCGCTAACCCAGGCAATTCTCTCACAGGAGACGGACGCCAAATCACAGGGAAGTATGCAGGGTCTCAATGCCTCTTATATGAGTATTGGGACAATATTGGGTCCACTTGTGGCAGGTGTATTAGCCAATATTTCACTTGCGTTCCCTTTTTATGGTTCAGCATTTTTTGTCTTGATTGGTTTTATTCTGTCCTTCTGGATTCTAAGACCAGGCGTAAAAAAAGAATCAGCGTTTTAATTATTGATAGATTCTAAAAGTTGAGCCTCAATTTTAATATTCCTGTTATAAAGTTTGGCGAGAGCTAGCTGTTCAGCTGCTTCAGATTTAGCTCCCTGTTTTAAATATACTCGTGCCTTGAGAATATACAATTCAGAAAAGGCCCGATTTTGATTGTTTAAAATTTTATCAGATAGTTGGAGTACCCGATCATAATTTCCCAATTCATAATAAGAATAAATAGGTTCAATTTGATACCATAGTGTTCTAAATGAGAGTTTACTTTCGACTTTTTCGAAAGCTTCAACTGAGCCTTTAAAATCCTGAACTTTATATTTCGAAACTGATAGATTAAATGAATTTACTGTATTACTGGGATCTTCACTCAACTTTGCTTCAAGTACTTTCACAGCTTTTTCCCAAGCCCGCTTTTCATCCAAATCATCACCAATTATCTCTTCAACCACTGATTGTCGCTCGCTGGGGACTAATACCAAATACTTGTGATTAAAATCAGCCCATAAAATATCAAAATCTTGATACGAATATTTCAAATTTTTACCTTGCAAAGAGTCATCCTGGATCAACTGTTGTGTGTTATCATCATAGCCTTTAATGATCCGATAATGTCCAATATCTTCACCGGGTTTTAAATAAGTTCTAGTGATGACAGGTAGACCTGCAGCAATGAATTGTCTGATTTTATTGATATCACCATTTGGGCGAAGGTATGCTTTAAGTCCCAGCTCTTCCGCTTTTATAGCGACCTCTTCTAATGTCACAGATTTATCATCGTTGTCACCTTGGGGATTCTGATAAGGACGCAGATCCTGTCCAAGTTCCTGCTGCGATTTATTAATACCAAAATAAGATAGCGCCATCGATAAAGCTGCCGGACCACAATTGTTAAATGACTGAAATATATGGTAATTATTGGGCAGCATTTTTGAGGAAGGCAGTTGTTTCTCCAAAACCAGATCATTTGAAGCGAAAGGGGTAGGAGAAAATGATCTGCTCTCTGACCCAGCAGGGGATGATGAATGATTTTTTTGAGCTGTAAATTTCCAGAATCCTACACTTAGAAAGATAAAGATCATTGTGACAAAAATGTAAATTTTAAACATAGCGCTATTTTACCATTCACGGACAAATATCTGATATGATTCAGCGATGAAACAATACATTTTACTATTTTTTGGATTACTAATTATTTGCAGTTTACTTTTTACCGGTTTTATTTATAGTCAGCATTATCAGTATCAAACAAAGTCAGCGATAGCGGATCAGGCAGAAGAATACTGGTTTCGTCTGGACAGAAGATCAAATAAAGAGTATTTATTTCATGGAGTAGCTGGAGAAGCTAGCCAGAGTAGTTTGATAAAAACATTCGTTGTCAAAGTAGGTATCCCGGGTGAAAGACCCACCCCATTACCAGAAAAACTTGGTCGGCAGTATTGGTTGATAACCCACAAGTTTGCCACCTTCGACAATCCAGAAACAGCCCCTTATTTTCTGACACTGGATATTCCATACACAGAGGAATACCCATTTGGTCCCGTGCCGTATGATGAATGCGATGGTCAGTGCAATTGGCAGCTACCCGGAAGTTTTGGTTTACATGGTGTAGCAAGCAATAGCTCAAAGCTAGCGGAAAGCAATCCCGGCAGTTCTGGATGTATCAGACATACCGATGAAGACATCACTTATCTTTACCATATGTTGTCTCCGGAGAAAAAACCAATTCGGTATTATATTGAGGATGTTTAATAAAGGTATATATGGATCTCTTCTGTCCCGTCTCCTGAACCAGCATCCGTAGTAATGACTTTCATTCTTGCTTTGGAAGCAGCTTTGGCTGTTAGTTCTAAAACTCGTTGTCTATTGTAGACAAATAAATTGTATGAATAATCACCTTCATAGCGCTCCAGTAAAACATTGAAAACAACGCCTACTTTAGCTAATTCCCACATTTTTTTAACCCAATAATATAAAACTTCATAATTGTCACTGTGAAGCTTTGTAGTAAGTGCTCCGGATGAAAAAACAAAATCATAAAAAGTGTCTTCAAGTGTCAAAAAATCTTGTGTCACAAATTTACCATCAGGAAATTTTCTCTGGGCTTTTTTGACAGCCGATTCAAAAACATCAATTCCGGTATACTGAACTTGTTCAAACTGTTGGAGGTATTCATAAAGATCTCCAGTGCCGCAACCAACATCAAGGATCGAATGGTGGTCGAGAGGGGTTTTTGTATATTCAGAGATCTTTGAGAAAAGTTCAAAATTTTCTATCTTATCTTCATAAGACCAACCATCATCTATTGAGAGTGATAAAAAAGTTTGATAAAGGGAGTTATTTTTTTTAGTATCGAATGTCGAATACACCGAATTAGTTTTTTTCATCTGTAGCTGATTATAGGGGGTAAGATAGACCACAACAATAGGCGATACCTACTTCATAAAATGTAACTACTATACAAAATGAAGTAAATGTTTAAAATATAGTTTATATGATCAAATGGAATAAACCAGCAAGTGAAGATTCAATCCAAAAAGTAGTTTCAGCCCTCAAAGAAAATGGTATTGATTCAATTGTAGTTGATACTCTGGATCAAGCCAAATCTGAAGTATTAAAGCTGATCCCAAAAGGATCTGAGGTAATGACAAATACTTCGGTGACATTGGATGAGTCAGGCATTGCTTCTGAGATCAATGAATCTGGTCATTATGATGCAGTCAAGCCAAAATTGTATTCCCTGGATCGTCAAACTCACAACAATCAAATGCAAAAAATGGGAGCAGGGCCAGATTATGTATTAGGTAGTGTGCATGCGATAACAGAAGATGGCAAAGTTATTATCGCCTCCAACTCTGGTAGTAATATCCCAAACAACGCTTATGGAGCCACCAATGTGATCTGGGTAGTTGGATCTCAAAAAATAGTCAAAGACTTGGATACCGGAATGAAAAGACTTTATGAATATACCCTGCCTTTAGAATCAGAAAGAGCCAAAAAAGCCTATGGTGTACCTGGCAGCTTTGTCAGCAAGATACTAATTATCAATAAAGAACCCAATCCAGATCGGATAAAACTTGTGTTGGTTAAAGAGGCTGTCGGTTATTAAAGTTTAAAACACTGCAAGTAATGTATCCATTTTAGTTGGTAGTTTAGTTTTTGTTTTTCCCTGAAAATCAATCAACCATAAACCACTAGGGGTTGAAAGTAAAATTGCTTTTCCATAAGGTAAAGCTTTAAGTGTCATTCCATCTGTACTTCCACTATTTTCAGCCACAATGTTTTGGTAGGTTTTGTTTGAAGGATTATAAAAAGATAAGCTCAGTTGAGATGTAGTATTTCTTTCTGTCATAAATGTTAATGATCCATCTCTGGACCAATCAGCCGAGCTGACATATGATTCTTTAAGATCTAATAATAGATCAGATAAATAAACACCTTTTTTATCAGTTGCCTGGGCATTAATAAAAAATAAGTCTGGTAGAAAATACGGTCTTCTATAGATTGCTAGATGCTGACCGGATTTTGACCAAGCTACTTTGCCATCTGGCAACTCATCAAACAGAACAGTTCCAGTAAAGGGATCCACAATCTGAACAACAGATCCTTCATAGAATATTTTAGTTACGGAGATTTTATTTCCATCATTTGACCATATTGGTCGATAATACTGGTGGCAATCAGTATATCCCTGACATGCCGACAAATTTTTTAAAATTTGTTTAGTTTGACCTGTTGATACCGTATAAAGATAGATACCTTCCTTACCGGCAGTGACAAAATACTTTCCGTCCGGGCTGACACTTGCATTACTTCCAGCAAAGTATGACTCTAGACTTTTTTCATCGATTGGTATTGAAAATACACTTTCAGTGGTATTTTTAACTAAATCTTTTTTATAGATAGTTTGATTCAGGTGGTCATACATAAAATAGTAAAAAATAGTCCCATCAGAATTACTCCCCGCAAATCCGATCGTATCGCTTGTTCCTTGAGCAAGCTCTATTTCATCCCTGCCATCAAATTTTGCTACAAACAAACTGTCACCTCTTTTATAGACCATTTGCCCAAGTAAATTGATTGAAATTTCATCAAGTTCTTTAGTAGGTAAATTCGGAAACATCTTATCTATTGGTAAAACAGGTTCTGGAAGATATGTTTGATATGATGGTTGAGGAGATAGAGAAGGGATAGCAGTAATTTTTTTATAAGGTTTGAAATATACCCAGACAAAACATCCTAGTGTAAATACAAGTAAAACCAACAATAAACTAATTAATCCGACAAAGCCTTTTTGAGCAGACATAACTTAAGTATGAGCTGCTATCAACAATTTATCAATATATATCAATCCTAAAGAACCCAATCCAGATCGGATAAAATTGATTCTGGTCAAATCCCCAGTTGGATACTAGTATTTTCTCAAGAATTTCTAAGACAAAATAGTGTAAAATAAATATTCATGATCAAAAAAATTGCGATCTCTTCAGCAGTTATTTTAGGATTTATTTTTTTCTCTTTTACCCAGCAAATAGGGGACAAAGAAGATGATGGAGTAGTCAAACTACCGGATATGCTCCAGCCGGCTAAACAAAATAAAAACAGTTCCACCACCTCTTCAG
>CAZWRN010000027.1:0-14021 GCA_964636275.1 uncultured Gammaproteobacteria bacterium | reverse complement strand
CTTTCGACCAAGGCATCCACCGTACGCCTTAATGTTGAGTATATTTTGGCTTCAATAGCTAGTTTATAGGTTGTAGTTGGTAGATTGTAGAACTCTTGCGATTCCTACTCACTACTTACTACTCACTACTTACTAACTTAAATTTGGCCTTCCCATCATAATTTAGCTTTCAGCTATCAGCTTTCAGCTTTTAGTAGGTTTTAATTACTAGAAGCTATCCGCTTAAAGCTAGAAGCTTATTATGTATGTTTGTCATCCTTCGCTCTTACGAGCTCCGGAATGACTTGTCGTATTCACATTTTAAAGTACAAACTCCAGGACTTAAGGCTTCGAGTCGCTATCGCTCCCTCAGCCCAAGCTCTTCGGCCCGGATGTTAGCTTCCAACTATTAGATTAGAAACAATCATCTGAACCCAAGAAAGATTTAAGATTTATGAATTTAGATTTAAGAATTTTCTCTTAAATTCTAAATCTTAGATGTGGATCCGAGAGGAGTCGAACCTCCTGCATCCTCACTTTTGACTAAGTCAAAAGGAGCTTGCTCATTGCAAATGCTTCCACTGGCAACTGTGGACCGACGGGGATTCGAACCCCGGACCCTCTCATTGCAAATGAGATGCTCTACCAACTGAGCCATCGGCCCTTGAAAAATTCAAAACGCCCTGTCCCACAACACAAAAAAGAAACCCACAATTACGTATTGCGTGTCTCTTATTGCTTATTTCTATTTAAAAAACTGAGGGATGCAACGCTTGAGAGTCCTCCAAGCCTGGAGGTCCAAGCTGGGGATTTAGATGGCGTTGTTTCTCGCGATCAACATTGACGGTAATAATAACAAACTTTTAGGCATAAAGTCAATATTGGAGTGGTAGTAGGTTGTTGGGTGTGGATGCCGGTATAGTTTTAGGTTATTGGGTATAGGTTGATCCTCATGAATTGTCATTCTGGCCACAATCATGTGAACTGATTGTGGCTGGCTACATCTATTATGGGAATTTCCCTAAGAATAATGAGTCCAGCATCTAATTATGCATTGGGACAAAATATAGTTATAAACTTGTAAAACATGCGGCTTTTCAAGATAATATGCTAAATGAGCGAACAAGCAAATTCTGCAATCCTCGAAGAGGATATAAGAAGTATTTCAACTAGAGATTTAGAAGTTCCTAAAGGGAAAGAAGGTGCTTATTTAAAATCGCTTTACGAAAACATTAATCAAATTTATGCAACTCACTTTCCTGAAGTGTATAAAGATCCAAAGCTTGCTGGTATTAAAATAGGCCCCCCTAATCTCCACAAAAGGATTACTGAAAATGGAACTGAAGAGATACCCCTCGCCGGAAATGGTTTATACGACCCAATGGATAAAAAACTAGAATTGTCTTATGGGGTCAAAGATTCTAGTACTCTTGCGCCAGAAGATCTAATTTTAGGGATTGCACCATATCCAAAAGAAGTTAAAAGAAAGCTTTTTGATATAGAGGTAATATCGCATGAAATGAGTCATGCGATATTTGATCAAATTACATCTTTTGACTCTAAGGTTTATTTTGATAGTAATGTAGTAAGCCCAGAAACTGGAAATAATTTAATTGATCCAGCCTTAAATGAAGGATTTGCTTCACTTATGGAGTTACTAATGGTTGATTTAGTAAAACGAAATCCAGGACTACTTGATCTCAGCCCAGCGGATGTAGAGACGCTTGAAAAAGAAAGTAGAAAAAGAATGTTTGACCTAGCTGAACGCGATTTTGGAGGCACTGATATTAGTCACTATCAGGAAGGACTTTTCAAAATTATGCATAATATTTATAAAGAATCTGCTGGTCCACCAAAATCAAGAAATATGAATCACGGCTTAAAAGCTGTCAGTGAATTTATTGGTAAGATTGATCGAAATAAATCTGTAAGAATAAGTAGAGATAACGCAGATTATCAGGCAGCTATCAAAACCGGCAATCCCCAACAATTAGGCAGATTAATATTTAAAGCAGCTGCTTAATGCCATGCTCCTTGATAACTTGGAATCGAATTATTTCCCCAAATTTTCTACAACAAAGGCATTTGGGAGTTCGGCTAGGGCTTTACCTGGAATCAAAAGTTTGGCACTTCTCAGACCACCTCCTACGACTAAGTAATCCTTTTCCACCAAACTTTTGTCGATCAATATTGGCCAGTCGGCAGGCAAGCCAACTACGGTAATTGATCCATATTCCATTCCACTGGCTTCAACGGCAAAATCCATGGGGGCAAATGATATATCGCGTACATCCAAAAATTTTTTGACGGTTTTATTAACATCGGCTCTTTTGTCTACAGGAACTAAACAAGCCGCGTATTTGACCACATCGCCTCTTTTACCTTTCACAATAATACAGTTGGCTCCTTCATTCGGTTGAACTCCATATTTTTCGCAAAATTCAGCACTACCAGCAAAATCTGGATCAATTTGGGTGGCTAATATTTCTTCAACCGGTGTTTTCCCCTGCCAATTTTTGATCAGGTTTTGAACAGGAATGGCTAGCCATTCTAGGTGGTCAATAGCAGATCCAAAAATAAGTAGTCCAACGGTGTGCTGCATTGCTGGATTATAACAAGGATAGCTGAAAGTTATAAGATATAGATGCCAGTATGGAAATACGGATGAAGAAATAAGAACCCATCCTCCACAACTTACGACGCTACCAGCTGCTACACCCTACCACCTACAACCTACAAACTTTCTATGAATTAACTCTGGGTATTCGTTTGGGCGAAATGGGTGCTTTCAATGTCGGGTGTACTCAGATAGACGATAGTGGCAGCAGCAGCGAGCACAATTATCAGGGAGACCACGATCAATATACTATGTTTTTCGTTTTTTATTGGAGTTTTGGGCACGTATTTAACGGTACCACCTGTTGTATAGGCTGTCAATTGGAGAAATTGGATAAGATCGGAAGAGTTCAGATGAGATCAGAAAAAAATCAAATCCGATCTAATGCAAAAGCATCAAGCTCAGCTATCCGATCTATCAGATCTATCTGATCTCATCCGATTGGTTGACATATATATAAGGAATTTATATCGTTAAGGTATGCCCTTATTTAAGCTTCCAGCTTTCAGCTTTCAGTCTTCTGCCAGAAATAATCTGACAAAAAAAGTGCACATTTTTCTTTCTACTCACTACCACCTACTCACTACCAACTCTCAAAGTGGTTTCGGTCAGCTGGCGGTCATTGCGCTGCTTTTAGTTGGAGTAGCCGTAACTACCTTTGTTGTGCAAAATCGGACCAATATTTCTCCAAATGCTGAAGGAATCAGTCGTGGAGAATGCAGCGGAAGCTGGGAATTTATTGGTGACAAAGAAGATCCTAGTGGGGCAAGTGACAATGCTGGTGATGAAAACCAATGGCTGGAAAATTCAAAAAATTGCACCTCAAGTGAAGACCAAAACAATCAAAGCTGCCAAGAAGATAAATGGACTGACGAAGTCACCAGTGGAGAATCTACTTGCCGAGACGGGAAAGTTTGTTATAAAGCCTGGAAACGAAATCCAGACTGCAGTATTTCCGGTGATGGTTGGGCCTGTACAGACCGAACTTGCGGAGGTAATACCATTATTAATTCCGATAACAATGAAGAGGAATGTAAAAAGACTGGCGGGCAATGGAGAGACGACAAATGTTACAGCGCATCAGCTAGCACAGGAGGGACTTCAGCTCCCGGAAATCAATCTAGCAGTGGGGGTAATTCTCAGTATGACCAAGGGGACTGCCGCGATGGGGCTCAGGTCTATAAAGATGGTTACACCTGGATCGCCTATTGCAACCAGGTCTGTAAAAGCAACAGCGACTGTGCGCAAAATAGTTCCGAAGGTGCTGTTGATCCGAAGACCTCAAACTGGTGTTATGGCTTTAATAATGGTCAGGCTCCCCGTTGTATGAAATTGGTTCAAACTGATAATAAAGAAGTTGGGGATGAAAAAAGGAAAGCTGAAAATACTAAAGCTGTTGCCACTATCAAAGAAACAATTGCTCAAGGTGGTAATCCAAATCCCGCCACTCCGGAGGCTAAACAAAGCTCGTCAACTGATCTTCGGGCGAAAGTGAATGCACAAAGTTCCCAAAGGAATGACCTCGTAAATGAGATGGCGACAGTAATCAATAAAAGTGGTGGGGCCAATAGCACTATCACTGCTGAGATAAATCGAGCACAAAATCTGATTACCGAAGCGGCAGCCAAAGCTACCACCTGCTATACCGGAAACGATAAACCTCTAAGTGATGCCTGCGATGCTGAGGCTCAGGCTGCCAATGATATCGCTGTCGCCGCCTCACGAGTAGCATTGTTTGATGCTGTGGCTGCGGGTGTTCCAGAAACCTGTGTTAAAGTTGATATGGCAGTAGGCAACAACACATCCAATTCTTTAATCGAAGTGACGCCAGCTTCAGGAGGGCAAGCTTCTAGATTATTTATGTGTCGAGGCCGAGAAAGCTCAAATGGCGCCAAGGATGGAGTAATTATCTGGCAAGTCAGGGACGACCAGGGAAAACTGCAAAATGTTTCACAAAGTTCATTGGACAAGCTCAATCTAAAAACAGGCCAAACAAATGCCAGTAGCATCCCCGAAGATCTGATCACCCGTCGAAATAACGCCGCAAAACTGGCCAATCAACCATCATATAGCTCTTCGGCAGTCTCCTCTTCAAATTCAAATGAGTGGAAAGAGGTTGGGATCATAAATTGTCATAACAATTGCTCCAGCTTCCCGGCTGGTGGAGTGTGCTATCAAAAAGGTAATACCAGTGTATATAGCTGTGATGGTAAAAAACCAACTACTAGTACTCAAAAAACATCGGACCCAGCTACCCCAGCCAAAAAAAATCTAGCGAAAGGAGCAACCTGCGAGAAAAATTCTGAATGTAAATCCGGTCAGTGCAATCCAGGAACATCAAAATGCCAATGAGATACAGCCAAGTCACACGCAATACGCAACACGCAACACGAAGTAATCCTCTTTTTGCGTGTCTCGTATCTCGTATCTCGAATTTGAATCAACAAGGGGTTGGATTACTGGCTGTGATTGGAATAGTAACAGTAGTTATTATTGGGGCAGTTGTTTTGACTACTCCACAAATCCGGCAAACTATCTTCCCGACACCCCAACCAACGCCAATGAGCTCTGATGATCCAATGCAGCAGTACTCAGAAAAACAGCTGCTTTATTTGCGTAATAAAGGGACTATTATGAAAAGTCTTAACCTCAACGAGGAGCAATTTAATCTACTTGTAGAAGGCGCTAACAAAGAATAATGACGTATGTTCAAATTTAAGCTACCAGCTTTCAGCTCACAGGCAGGAGTGTCCTCGATGATGTTGCTAATTTTATTTGTTCTAGTGTTATTTATCGGTTGGGAGATAGGTCAGTTTGCGAAAACATTTACTAAAGCCGGACAAGAAATCCCTCTCAATGCTACCGGTAATAAATGTGTTGGTAGCAATACCAGATTTGACTGTTACGACCAAGATGAAGGTACGGATTTTGTAGATCAATAACCAAGAAACAAATTCCAAGATACAAATATGGAAGTTGGATATGAAAATCAAATTTCTCACTTCTAGTTTGGATACTTGTTTCTTGTATCTTGATTATTTTCTTGCTACCTTTAATACATAAGCAAGGCTTGAAAGTTAATCTCTCATGTTAAGCTTAGGGACAATTAACTTATGAAGCAAAAAATTATCTCATCTACTCTTACCTACTGGACTTTTATCGGAGTCCTAGCATTTATCGCTTATTTACTCTTTTCTTCACATATTTACGCTCAAGCGACTTCTGATAGTTTGAGTTTTACTCAGCGAAGACTTAATGCTTTGAAAGAATACCAACGGACTGCAGATCGTTTTACCTGGCTCGCCAATTATCCTGAGGCAAATGATCTTTATAAGAAATATCTGACTCAATTGGAAGTAAGTGTAGTCGAAGGCGACAGATGTAGAGTCGATCTGGAGCAACAAACCCAACAACAACGAAAAGACTGTGATAACCAGATCTATCGACATTACAAAAAAGTTCGCGGTTTTTACCGGCTAATGAAATACCAAGAGCTTTTAAATGGCAAGAAAAATATCTGCGTTAAAGCCGACATGGGTGTCAAACCGGTTCTAGAAGCTCGTGGTATTTCCAATCCAGATCTCTACTATTGGCTGGCAACTCAACCAGGTATGGTTAATCCAAAAAATCCTAAAGAGACCGGACGCACTGGGGAGACGACTGTGTATCTATGTGCAGATGGCGAAGGTAAACGTAAGCTTCGAGTCCGAGCTTCAAATGGTCATTATGTCAAACTCACTCCGCAAGATCTGGCCAGGCCAGAGCTAAATATCGCCAATTTACCTCCTCAGACCAATATTCAGGAACTGATGGAGAAGTTGGATCTGAAATAAAATTATAAAGTATAAATGATAAAGTATAAAACTTAGGCAAACACGCAAAAAGTAAAAACTTAGTTTTATAATTTATACTTTTGACTTTATATGCGGAGCATGAAAGCTTCGCTTATGATTTCTAATCGCTGCCTTATGAAAAGAAAGAATGTAACACGCAAAACGCAACATGCATCACGAAGTAATTCTCGTGTCTCATATCTCGTGTCACGTATCTCCAATCAGCTGGGTGTTGCCCCCTTAGTGTTTCTAGCTATTTCTGGTATTTTTCTGGCCGGGGTATTGATTTTGATTGCAACCCAGTCTTTTGGCGGAAAAATGACTGGATCATCTTCAGGGGATGATTCAATTGGGGGTGTTGTAATAGCCTCTCCGATCCCGGTTGATCCAAATGATCCGGCTCTTTGTGATGATGAATACAATGCTGACTGTGACAATCTGGAAGGAGACGACGTCGATCCAGCAGACCTGGCAGGTCCAGACTAAAAATAATAAACAAATATACAAATAACCCAATACACCAATTCCCAACGAATTAACAATATTTGGCATTTGTTTATTTGTATATTGGGTTATTGGTTTATTCACTTATGGATTACCTTAGTAAAATCTCTTATCTCAAGCGTTATTCCTCTTTTAAATATCGAACCAAACTAATTTATTTTCTGACAATATTGCAGTGTGTTGTTGGTATTTTTCTGTTGGTCTGGTTTTTTTCTCCCCGATGGCAGTCGATGTTGGATGTTCAACCCAAAGGTTATTTAGTGCAAAATTTTAAGCCAAATATCAGATACGTATTGGCTAAATCCGATATTGTTGGAGGCACGGCCACTCCAAGTGCCTATATTAAAGTTATCCTGAAAGAACCTAAGATAACTCTTCGAGCAAAAGCTACGCCCAAAGGCCAGTGGTTAGTAAAAATACCTGATAAAATCCCTGAGAAAGCTTATCAAATGCAGATTATTACTTTTGACAGCAAAGGCAAAAATCCCAAAGTTAAGCTAGTCAAAGTCAAAGTTGAATCAAACAACGTGGTTTATCAATCAAAAGCCTTCAAGAATCTCAAAAGCTGGTCGCAAAAAATATTTAGTATTTGAAGCTTTTTTACTCCCTGATTAGCTTTATACTTTATACTTTGTAATTTATACTTTATACTAATTTTGTGGATACTTTAACTTTTCACTTGCCGCTGATCAAAACTCATCATTGGAAGATAACTAAGTCTAAATTAGCTAAAATTCTGATTTTTGCTGAAGTCATCAGTATCTTGGCGATGGTTTGGTATTTGAGGATACCTTTGTACCAAAAGTATCTGGCTGTTAAACCGAAAGCCTATCCTATCATCGCTTTTGATCCCAATACCCGTTATCTAATGAGCGAAAATGATTTCCTTATCGGAAAAACTGAACCCAATTATAAAGTGAAGTTGATTTTTACTGCCGGAGCAAATAAGCGCACAGTCAAAGCTAGTGATCAGGGCAACTGGGTAGCTCAATTACCAAAAAGTCTCGATCATAAACCTTACCGGCTGACTCTGGCTTATTTTGATACAAAAGACAAACTGACCAAAGTAGATAGTTTTAAAGTACTAGTCCAATCAGAGAATATCTTCTTGCAAAATAAACTTTATCGCTATTATTTAAGGCCATTTTTACCCTCTCCTGTACAGGCTGCAACTTTAAAACCTACCCCAACTGCTTCAACATCAGCTGTCATGCCGGCTGCTAAACCACCAATTATTGGTATGAGTGCTCCCAGTAGTTGGACAAAAGATTTCACTGAGTGGATGGCCCAAGCTCAATCTGTCGGATTGTATCCTTACTGTGAGTTCAATGGAGAGGTAGACCCGAGCTGTAATGAAGCTGGCGATATTTTAATTACTAGCTACTCTACTTATGCCAATGTCTGCCAACAGACAGTCAGCTGCTATATCAGCCCTTCAGCGATCACTCGGATGAATGCTCAGGTTGATCCAGTACTTATTCAGTCTTTGGCTTCAGGCGAACCGATCGCTTATGCCGCTGTGGCAACTGTTTTGGAGCCAGTATTGCCGATTGCCCCTAGTTTTCGGACCCTGACGCTGGAGTTGGCCAATACGACAGTTGATCCGCTAAATGCTGAAGAACAAGCTCTTTTGGATGAAAGAGACGGCAAAAAGCCACCTTTTACTCCTTATGTTGAGATAGTCAATTCAACTCCTGCAGTAAACTAGGTATTAATTTTTCAATTTTCATGGCACAATTTTCAAATGAAATCTCAATTGATGAATTTAAGAGCGTCTGCTCGCAAGCTTCGCTTACAAATTGAAAATTCATTGGTATTTGAAAATTCGTAAATTGTAAATTAATACACTTCTCTTTTGGTTGAAGGATGTAAATGGACTAATATCTCTTCAGGGATTGTTTGGCAAATATCAGCAATGTTTTGAACTGAATTGGAAGCTGCTGGATCATCGGAGATAATTGTTATTTCCGCACCGTCATAAGCTTTATTTTTGCCTCCAAGTGCCGTCGTCACATCAATAACCGTCAGATTCATACTCACTCGTCCGACAATAGGATATTCATCCCCGCGGTAGCTGACACACCCAGTATTCGATAACCTCCGATCCACCCCATCGTTATACCCGATGGGCAACACGGCAATAGCCATCGACTGAAGGGCGGTGAAGGTAGCATCATACCCCACAGTATCCCCCTTTTTGAGATTCTTCCACTGAACAATGGTTGATTTCAATGATAATACAGGCTGCAGATTTTCATCCCCAAATCCATACAACCCTTTACCACAGCGGATCAGATTGACATCCTGAGTCAATCCCTGTATTAAAGAATGAGTTCCTCCAATGTGATACCATTTGGCCTCAATTCCTTCCTGTTTTAGCATTAGCTTAGCAGCTCTAAAATTGTTAATCTGCAGCTTAGTTTGGACAGAGGAAGCTTTTCTCGGCATACTAAAATGACTCATCAGCCCTTCTATTTCAATTCCTCTTTGTTTGACTGTTTTTAAAAAATCTAAAAATTCCGTGATTTTAACACCTTCTCGGCTCATACCGGTATCGACAAAGATATGCATTTTGGCATGAGGTTGGCGCTGTTTAATTTCAAATAACTGCTCTTTTTTTATAACCGCGTAGCTAAAAGGTAATTTTTCCCCTTCCAGTGAGCGTGGGTCGACATAACCCATTATTAAAATCTCTGATTTAACACCAGCTTTTTGCAACTGATACGCTTCATAAAGTGAATCAACACAGATAAATGGGGGCTTTTGGCTATCCATAATTCTTCCTATCTCAGATATGCCATGCCCATAAGCATTAGATTTTAATACTGGAGCCACGGATACACCTGCTCGAAGCGAAGCTAAATAACGATAATTTGCGATTAACCGCTCTTTTGAGATATGTATTTTATTTAAAGGATAAGATTTAGAAAAACTCAAGCCGAACATATGGGAAATTATAAATTATAAAGGATAAATTATAAAACCATGTGACAGGTTTTATAATTCATAATTTATTGTATCTTTCACTTCTCGTTTTGCCTGTTGCGTATTACGAGCAAATTGACATTTTTACCTAGTTCTGACAGACTAAATACATGGAACAAAATCCGCCCTATACTGCTCCACTCAATCACCCTACGCCTCTGGTTTCCAGCAGTTTTAGCTCAATCTCTGAACTGATAAAAAAATCATGGCTAAGGACTCAAAATCAGCTGCTTCGCCTATTTTTATTAACTCTTATTCCGGTTGTTGGCGTGGTTGTCACAGCGACTATATTTATTTTGGCTCTGATAGGCATGTCGACACTTAGTATTGATACCTCTGGTATTGGCATCGGGATGGGGATTATGGCCGTCATATTAGTTCCATTGCTAACTGTATTAATGACCGCTCTGGGTGCAGCCACAATAATGTTAATAGCCGATACTGATCCTAATATTTCATCTTTTGGGATTTTCAAAAAATCTCTAAAAAAAGTCTGGCCGCTTTTGCTTGCCTCTTTGTTGGGAGGCTTAATAATTGTCGGTGGTTTTGTACTGTTTGTTATTCCCGGTATTTTATTTAGTATTCTGCTATCATTTTCCGCCTATTTTGTGGTTATGGATAATATTTCTCCGATTGAAGCCATGCGCAAAAGTGTTTATATTGTCTCGAAAAATTTTGGGGCGATCTTTATCCGTCTGGTAGTGCTGTTTGTGATCGGTTTTGTCGGAGGCTTGATTATCAACATGCTGACCGGGCAGGATGGCAGTATTTTGGGCAGTATCCTGTCTCTGGTATTCAATCTGCTGTTTGGCTGGTATTCGATCTCCTATATACTCTCCCTTTTCCAGGAATCTAAAAAAGTGGGCGGCGATGGCCGGGGCAAGCTGATGTGGATGAGCATAGTAGCTGTGATAGGGTGGTTTTTGATAGCTGGTGGGGGTTATCTGATCTTCCAGTCAGCTTCCAATAACCCTGCATTAAATACCGTTCCACCACTTGAGTTTGATAACACCCTGCTTGACCTGGAGGATTTTGACGAAGAGCTGGTTGCCACCCCAGTGGCTTCCATTCGCCCAGCCTCAGCTAGCGCGACTCCCAGAGCCACAGTCAGCCCTCGGCCATCTGCGACTCCTAGAGCCTCCACTGCAACTTCATCGGCCAACCCTTAATATTTATCGAAAGATCTCAGGAAATTAACCACGGACGTTCCCAAAATATCAGTGTTGTATCCTCCCTCCTGGACAATAACTGTTGGAAGATTTAATCCAGAAATCATCTTTCCCATTGTACTGAAATAATCGGTTGTCAGTTGGAAACCTGAAATAGGATCAGCTTGATGTGTATCCAAACCGAGACTAATTATTAAGAACTGGCCATCAAACTGCTTTATTTTCTTTATGGCTTTTTTTAATGCAACAGTATAGCGTTTGTTATCTGTTCCTTTACCTAAAGGAATATTTAAGGTATATCCTTCTCCCTCCTGCTCTCCAGTTTCATTCGCAAATCCACTGAAATGAGGAAACTTCCAGTTTGGATCAGCATGAAGGGAAATATAAAAAACATCAGATCGCTTATAAAATATCCCCTGAGTACCATTCCCATGATGAAAATCCAGATCTAAAATGCTCACTTTTCCAAACTGAGACAGATAATGTGCAGCAACAGCAGAGTTATTTAAATAACAATAACCACCCATCTGGTCAGAATCAGCATGATGACCTGGTGGTCTACATAAAGAGTAAACAACTTTTTCGCCAGACTGGATTAACTTTGCCGCTTCGTATGATGTCGATACTGAAGCTAATGCAACTTCAAAGGTGTTTTTAAGTAATGGGGTGTATGAATCAAAACTATAATATCCCAGTAAAGCCTGCCGGTTGGATAATTTTCTGCTTATATTTTTTGGAAATACAGAGGGAAAGTGGCTTTTTTCATCAGATATATTGAGGCAAAAATCCTTTAGAAATTTGACATATTCTGGTTGATGGACTTGCTTTAGCAGTTTTAACGGGACTCTTTCTCTCACTTCTTGTATCTGCCATGCAGTTTTATAAAGTGCTTCTAGGATACTCTCTACACGAGAGGCCTTTTCAGCATGAGGAACCAACTCCCCTTCAAATAATTCAAAGGCGGGATTATGCAAGTTATGGTTAGAAGTTTTAATAATCAACATAAACTTTTCGTCTTCCTTCCTTTTCTAGCATTTTTGTTACATCTGAAGGAGAATAATATCTGTCTATACTTGCCCGAGGTAACACCGCCACAATGAAATTTCTCCAGTTTTGATAATTACTTCCATAAGCTTCTTTAAACCTTTCAGCTTGAGACCGATGTTCTTCAAGTGGATCCAGATCATTTACCGGTTGTCTATCAGCTACTGCAACATTGCGCGATAACACTTGAAATGGTTGAGTATTTTTATCCGTATATTGATCTATTAAAGGAACCCTAAATCCAACGTGTCTGGCAACTTTGTCTGCCCGAGTGGTCATATTTAATTCAGCTAAAATAATGGGATTGACTTGTGACTCAGTTTCAGGATGATACATTGTATCTCTTAATATCTGAGCATTTAAAAAACTCACCGCTGCGGTACATAGGCCTTGGCCTTCAAATCCAGGTAATGTCCCATATTCTGTGCTCTCTACCAAAGTCAATCCAGCCATATCAAATCGCTCACCCATACAAGCTGAAACAAGCTTATTGCTTGATATGTCTACAACTCCGGAAAACCAGACTCCATCACCACTTAAAACTCGATTTCTCAAAACCTCAATCCCCTCTTCAGTCCATCCAAATGGTGCCCATATTTGTCTCAACTCAGTGGTATCTGATCTGAGAAGTTCACCAGTTACAGCATATTCTCTTCCATTTGAAATAGCTTTTTCGGGTGAATTATTTCCATTTATTGCCATAATTCTAGCTAGAGGTGTCTTGTCACAGTTTGTCGGATTTCTCCAGTAATCAAGTACGTTTTGCCATTCAGGAACTTCTGAACGATGAAAATTTTTTGCTAGATATATCAGTGAATCAGTAGATAGAGTCTCAAACAAATTTATAGGTATTTGTGCCTCAATGGGTGCTTTAACATTGTTTAAATACTGTACTGCCTCATAAGAATACCTGCCCTTTACAACCCATCTTCTTCTTCCTCTGAAATAAGCATTCTTTTGAAAATTCCACACCTCATTTAAATGATCCGCACCATTTACAACAGTTGCTTCCACATTCCAATAGCCCCGTCCATCTGAACGGTCTAACTGTTGGCCTAGTAGTCCGGTACTTGTCACAATTTCTGACATATTTTTGTTTTTCCATTGAGGATGATAAGTCAGACGCAGCTTTATGTAAAATTTTTAAGGTTTTTTAATAAATTATGTATAAAATGTTAAATTTTTAACAAAATATGATATAATAGAATAATAATCAAGTAACAAGATACAAGTATCCAAATAATTTGTAAATTGATTAATTGTTTCTTGGAGGACTTATTTTATGTTTACTATTGCTCAAGTAGTTGAAGAGCTTATTGCAAAAAAACCTTTTTTAGAGGAAGGCTTGTTGCGCGGGCTGATCAATCATTCTGCCCTAGCCCGGGAACTCCAGCCTGAAATCGAAAAAAGACTCTACAAAGATGTCCAGCTGGGAGCCATCGTGATGGCTTTAAAGCGACTTGCTACTTCGAGACTGCACCCCGTGGGTGCTAAGCTAAATGTGGAAGGAATTCTGGCACAACTGGGAGACATGACCGTGCGCTCAAATATTATCGAATATACCTTTGAAAACTCCTCTACTCTGGCTGATAAGCAAACAAAACTGATGCACCAAGCATCTTTGCTACCCAACTCATTTCTAACAGTGACTGATGGAGTATTTGAAACGACTTTTTTCGCTTCAGCCAATTTAAAGCCGGCTATAGAAGCTGAACTGAACGGTGAAAAAGTCAAAAATCAGGCTCAAAATCTGTCCTCTATCACGATTATTATTCCCGAGGAAGCCACAGACATTCCAGGAGTTTATTATGCAATTTTAAAGAAACTGGCTTGGAATGGGATCAACTTTGTCGAGGTAGTATCCTCGTTTACCGAGCTAACCATTTTTAT
>CAZWRN010000026.1:0-16085 GCA_964636275.1 uncultured Gammaproteobacteria bacterium | reverse complement strand
TTTAAAATAATTGGGCATGGCAGAAACACTCTTACATATTCATTATAGCAGTCTGCCAAATTTGAGAAAGGGGAGGCTGTGACTTTTATTCGGGTATTTTTCGTGATAGAATAAGTATCTTCAGTTATCAGCTTTCAGTCTTCAGCAAAACAATTCTGATGACGGATGTCAGACGACTGATTACTTCTATGGGAAGCTTCAAAATTATTTCTGACTTCAAACCGACTGGTGATCAGCCTCAGGCGATTGAGCAGTTGTCAAAAGGTATTATCAAAGGAGAAAAAAGCCAGGTTTTGCTGGGTGTGACTGGTAGTGGTAAAACCTTTAGTATGGCCAATGTGATCCAAAAAGTGCAGCGGCCGACTCTGATTATTTCTCATAACAAGACTTTGGCCGGTCAGCTGGCACAGGAGTTTCGATCGATCTTTCCTGATAATGCCGTTGAGTATTTTGTTTCTTATTATGATTATTATCAGCCAGAGGCTTATATTCCGCAGTCGGATACCTATATTGAAAAAGAGACTCAAATCAACGAAGAGATTGAAAAATTACGACTCTCTACCACCACTTCACTTCTTACCAGGCGAGATGTGATTGTGGTGGCCTCAGTATCTTGTATTTACAATTTAGGATCACCTGTTGAGTATGGTGGTGCGATTTTAGAGCTGAAAGAAGGGGTTAGGCTTGGTTTTGAATCAGTATTCAAAATGCTAACTAAAATGTTTTACACCCGCAATGATTTTGATTTTAAACGCAGTACCTATCGGGTGAAAGGTGATACTGTTGATATTTTCCCTTCCTATACTGATCAGGCGGTCAGGGTCCAGTTTTTAGGAGATCTGATTGAAAAAGTTTCGTTTTTGGACCCGGTTACCGGAATTGCAGTCCCGACTCATCAGACATTAACACTTTATCCGGCCAAGCACTATATTACTCCTGAACAAAGGCTGAAACCTGGAATTGTCCAGATTGAGGCCGATCTTGAACAACGGGTAAAAGAGCTAAAAGATCAGGGGAAGTTGGTTGAAGCCCAAAGGCTGGAGCAGAGAACCAATTATGATCTGGAGATGATCAAAGAGTTTGGTTACTGCAATGGAATTGAAAATTATTCCCGTTATTTTGATGGTCGTCAGCCTGGTGAAGCACCTTACTCATTGCTGGAGTTTTTCCCGAAAGATTATCTGCTGATTGTCGATGAATCGCATATTACTATTCCGCAGATTCGGGGAATGTACAATGGTGACCGGGCCAGAAAACAAACCTTGATTGACTTTGGTTTTCGTTTGCCTTCAGCTTTGGACAATCGGCCACTTCAGTTTGACGAATTTTCACGCCGGATTAATCAGACAGTTTATGTTTCAGCTACTCCGGATGAATATGAGTTGTCATTGGCTGGTTCAATCATTAAAAAACCAACCCCTGATGAGCTTTTAGTCAATCCAGATGCCAAAGATGAGATTACGTTGGGTCCCAATGTAGCCCAGCAGCTGATCCGTCCAACCGGTATTGTTGATCCACAGATCTCGGTTCGTCCGTCTGAAGGTCAGATTGAGGATGTTTATAAAGAGATTCAAGATCGGATCGCCAAAAAAGAACGAGTTTTAGTGACTACTCTGACTAAGCGAATGGCGGAGGATTTAGCTGAATATCTGGAAGAACGAAAAATAAAAGTGACTTATCTGCATTCAGATATTGAAACATTAAAACGTTCGGATATCTTACAACAGCTCAGATTGGGTGAATTTGATGTTTTAGTTGGTATTAATTTGCTTCGAGAAGGTTTGGATTTGCCAGAGGTCTCTTTGGTAGTGATACTGGATGCCGATAAAGAGGGCTTTTTGCGATCTCGGACCAGTATGATTCAGACTATGGGACGGGCTGCCAGGCATGTAAATGGTCAGGTGATCATGTATGCCGATCGGATGACCAAATCGATGAAAGCGGCGATTGAGGAGGTTGAAAGACGACGGGAATATCAGCAATCCTACAATAAACAGCATGGTATTACGCCCAAATCTATTAGTAAAGCTTTGCGTGAACGTCTGATTGAAAAAGTGGAAGAGTTAGAGGAAGAGCAAGGTGCAAAAGCTCTAACTGTGGAAGATATTCCATTGAAAGTCAAAGAGGATATGTTGAAAAACTTGGAGGAACAGATGCGGGAAGCTGCCGGTATGCTCGATTTTGAAACTGCGGCCAAGTTGAGGGATCAAATAAAAGAGTTATCAACTTAAATTATAAAGTGGGTTCTGTACTTACAACTCTTATTCCATCAATATCCAAATTAGAAGATCCATTAATAAAGGTCAGTTCTCCCTTGATACAGCCTGAGTTATTTGCTGGAAGATTTGTTTCGAGAGTTTCTTCAAGATCATCACCATTCAGAGTCGCGATTCTTGTTTTTAGAGCAATTCGATCTGCTTCATTCTGATTCGCAGCAGCTACAGCAAGCACTGTCATATCAACATTCCAAGTAGATTTATCATAATGTGCACCTTCAGCAGGAACGGTAGATGATTCTAAAGTCCACAGGAATCGAGAATTTAAAGGGTTAGAACCTGTTTGATAGCCTCTAACAGTAAATAAACCATTTTGACCTTCGTATTCGGGTCTTTGTCCTTCAAGATATGTTTGGATTGAACAGGGGGTATCAATTAAACTTGTTGGAGGAAGACTACTAATTGTTCGGGCTTCTGTGGATGATGGGAAACCTCCATATATTGTAGCTGCGCCTGTAATTCCTGCAAGAAGCCAGGAAGTTAATCTTCCTATTCGTTTTTTATTACTTAAAAAATTCAAAGAACTTTCGTGACTGTGAGGCATATTGGTATTATATCCTATAATATGCAAAATAACTAGATACCTAAATAAATCATACTAAAATGGTATCCTGATTGCTAATCAGGGGGTTTCAATAGTTTGACAAAAAGTGTATACTAAAAGCCGTTTCAAATTCGGTAAAGATTCGTCTTTTTCTTCAAAATTATGAACAACGATTCAATTATCATCAAAGGAGCCAGGGAACATAACCTCAAAAATGTTGACCTGACTATTCCCAAGAATAAATTAGTAGTTTTTACTGGGATCTCCGGATCTGGTAAGTCTTCTTTGGCTTTCGATACTCTTTATGCGGAAGGACAGCGTCGTTATGTGGAGTCTTTATCCGCTTATGCCAGACAGTTTTTAGGCGTCATGGATAAGCCTGACGTTGACTATATCGAAGGGCTGTCGCCAGCTATTTCTATTGATCAGAAAGCTGCATCTCACAATCCTCGCTCTACGGTAGGCACTACCACTGAAATTTACGATTATATGCGACTGTTATTTGCCAGAATTGGTCATCCTCACTGTCCTGTCTGTGGTCGGGAGATCTCCCGGATGAGTGTTGAGCAGATTGTGGGGCTAGTATTTAAAATGGCCAAAGAGGCCAATAAAAAACAGTTTCGAATTATGATCTTGGCTCCAGTGGTCAAGGATCGCAAAGGTGAATTTACCTCTTTATTTGAAGATTTGCGTAAAAAAGGTTTCTCCAGAATCCGAATTGATGGACATATGCGCGACTTATCTGAAGATTTTATGCTGCTGAAAAACAATAAACATACCATTGAAGTAGTCGTAGACCGATTAGTATTGGATACAAAAAGTATTCAAGACGGCACTCTGAACTCAAGAATTACTCAGTCTGTCGAATCGGCTTTAAAGCTAGCTGAAGGGACGATGGTGATCTCTGAAGTATTAGATGCTTCACTCGACTTTCCAGCCAGTCCGAAAAAAACCGAAGATCATCTTTTTTCAGAAAGATTTGCCTGTCCGATCGATAATATTGCTTTACCCGAGATTGAGCCGCGGATGTTTTCTTTCAACTCACCTCATGGTGCTTGTCCTGAGTGTACCGGTCTAGGAACTATCTTAGAAATTGATCCAAATGCGATCTTAAATCCAATTTTATCCATTGCGGAAGGAGGTATTCTACCCTGGAGTAAGCTGGGTTCTAATGAAACCTGGTTTACCAGACTAGTTGAATCCGTAGGTAAAGAATATGGATTTGATATGAATACCAGATTGGGCATGTTGTCTGATGGTGCTCGAAATATTTTGCTGCATGGGGCCGGAGAGAAACAGTTTAATGTAGCTGGACGTAATCGTCAGGGTCGGATGACATCTTTTTATTCTACATACAAAGGCTTGATCGAATATCTAAAAGAACGATACCACGATACCGAATCTCAGTGGGTTAAAACCGAAGTAGAAAAGTATATGGTCAGTGAAATTTGTAAAAAATGCCATGGTGCGAGACTGAAAGATGAATCATTGTCGGTGACTATCGATAAACTCAATATCGCTGAGATCACAAGTTTTTCGATCAAGGAAGCTTTGGACTGGGTTAAAACACTTCAAAAGCCATTACTCAATGAACGAGAGATTCAGATCGGTAGTTCGATACTCAAAGAAATTCAGTCACGGTTGCAGTTTTTAGTCGATGTTGGGTTGGATTATCTGACACTTGATCGGGCTTCAATGACCTTGGCAGGAGGTGAGTCTCAGCGGATCAGATTGGCTTCCCAGATTGGGTCTGGTTTATCGGGAGTTTTGTATGTACTGGATGAGCCATCGATCGGATTGCATCAGCGAGATAATACCCGGCTGATTGGTACTTTAAAGCGGTTGCGGGATTTGGGTAATACAGTAATTGTTAATGAACATGATGCTGAAACGATGGAGGAGGCTGATTACTTGTTCGAAATTGGACCTGGAGCCGGTGAACATGGAGGTAGGATTGTGGCTCATGGTACACCGAAAGAGGTGATGGAAAATCCAGATTCCTTGACAGGAAAATACTTATCCGGTAAGAAAAAAATTGAGGTTTTGGGAGAAACAAAGCGTAGTGAAGAAAAAGGTTTTCTGGAGGTAGTCGGGGCCTCAGACCACAATTTAAAAAATGTTAATGTAAAATTTCCACTAGGTAAATTTGTAACTGTGACCGGCGTTTCTGGTTCAGGAAAATCCACTTTAGTGCATGATATTTTATACAAATCTTTAGCCCAAAAGATCTATAAATCCCGGGAAAAACCAGGGCAGCATAAAGAAATTTTAGGATTAGAAAATCTAGATAAAGTGGTGTTGGTAGATCAGTCGCCAATTGGTCGTACACCACGTTCCAACCCAGCCACTTATACAGGAGCATTTACATTTATCAGAGAGCTGTTTGCCAATTCACCCGAAGCTAAGATTCGCGGATACGGACCTGGTCGGTTTAGTTTTAATGTCAAAGGTGGTCGATGTGAAGTCTGTGAGGGTGAAGGGCAGATCAAAATAGAGATGCAGTTTTTGCCTGATGTTTTTGTCACATGTGAAGCTTGTGAGGGGAAAAGGTACAACCGCGAAGCTTTAGAGATCACCTTTAAGGATAAAAATATCTCTCAGGTTTTGGATATGACTGTTGAAGAAGCATTAGATTTTTTCAATAATATTCCGCAGATCAAAAATAAGATCTCAGTGTTGAATGACGTTGGTTTGGGTTATGTTCGTTTGGGTCAGTCTGCGACAACATTGTCAGGTGGTGAAGCACAGCGAATAAAGTTGTCCTCAGAGCTATCAAAACGTCAAACCGGAAAAACAGTTTATATTTTAGATGAACCAACCACTGGGTTGCATTTTGCTGATATTGAAAGATTACTTAAAATTTTGCGTAAGTTGGTAGCTTTGGGTAATTCGGTAATCATCATTGAGCACAATCTGGATGTGATTAAAAATACCGATTGGGTGATTGATCTGGGGCCGGAAGGTGGTCAGGGTGGAGGTCAGATCATTGCTGAAGGTACGCCACAGGATATTGCCGCCAACCCCAAATCTCATACTGGTCGATATTTAGCTAAAATGATTTAGTTAACCGATTGCGTAACTTTGATATATTTATATAATTCTTATATGTTGAGCTCTGATCGTTTAGAATTAATTAGACAGGTGTCAAACGAAGTTACATCATGCTCCAGACTTTATCAGGATATTGTTTATAAACCGGACTTTGTTTTAGCCTATCAAGGTGGACTCGAAAGAGTTTTGTGTACAATAGATGAGTTTGTTGGCGGGCGATATAGAGATTTAAGGATGGACGTTCGTTTTATTACTGATGCAATGAAAAAGTCTGGAATTCCAAATCCCAATTTGGTTGAGGCTTTTCGAAGCGAATTGTTAGAAGAAGGCTTGATTTTGGGAATTCCTAAACACATGATCACCCGAAGCGTTCATCAAGGGGTTCAAAATGGAGTTTGGATGATTGGTGGGAATCATAGTTCTTTTGATCAAATGAGACGGGCTCGAAATAAAAGTTATCCAAGCAATTTTGGTATTTTGGATGTGAGTCAAGGCAGTGTATACGGTTCTCCCAGAAAAGCTAACCCTCATCAATTTAAAACTGGATTAACTCGGAAATTCACACAGTAACTTATTACTTCTTCTGATACAATAAATCTATGAAGCGGTTGATTGTTGGATTTTTTTGGGCTGTTATTTTATTGTTTATCCCTCAAGTTGTAGAGGCTGAAGGTGAATTTAGTGCTTCCTACAACGTTAAATACGACATTGATGAACAAGGGCAGACGGCCGTAAATGAAAAAGTTACTTTAAAAAATAATACAGACAAATTTTTCCCATCTAGTTTTAGTTTATTGATCAGTGCTGCCAATCTGGAAAATGTCACAGCCAGAGACACCGATGGCCCTTTGGAAGTAGTGGTGGAGAGACAGGGTAAAAAGAGCCAAATAACTGTCAAATTTACCAAACAGGTTGGTGGTAAAGATAAACAATATTCGTTTGATCTCAACTTTACCTCACCTGATTTTGTCCAAAAAAATGGTGATATTACTACCGTATCAGTGCCCAAAGTCGGATCGGCCGAAGAGGTAAGCGCCTATGTTTTGAATGTAAGTGTTCCAGTTTCTTTGGGGGATTCCTCTTTTATGACCCCGGAACCAAAGAATCAGTCAGAAAGTGCTGGTCGGCTGAATTTTACTTTTAATAAGGATCAACTAACTCAGTCCGGGGTTCTAGGTATTTTTGGTAGTAACCAGACCTTTGATTTTGCTTTGCAGTATGAACTTGAAAATGACACTATATTGCCCAAAGTAGAAAGCATTGGATTGCCAACCCCAAGTGCTTTTCAACAAATTTTAATAAAAAATATTGAACCAAAACCAGATCAGGTGAGCCTGGATGAAGATGGTAATTATCGGGCTTTTTTTAGAATCAATAGGCGAGATAAGATGACCGTGACTGTGACTGGATTGGCAAAAGTAAATGTTGTTCCGGATAAGAAATTTAGTCCTTTATCGAGGGCTCTGGAATCTAAACTGACTTCAAACAATACATATTGGGATTCGGCAAACCCGCAGATTAGGACAAAAGCTGAAAGTTTAATCGATAAAACAGATACAACCAGCGACCAAAAAATGCGCAAGCTGTATGAATACGTGGTTTCGACATTACATTTTGATACAACCCGAATGGATGAAAATAAATTCAACCGGCTTGGTTCGATGACTGCTTTGACAAATCCGGATAAATCTTTAAGCGCTGAATATGCAGATTTGTTGATAGCGTTAGCGCGTTCAGTAGGTATACCTACCCGTCAACTGATCGGAGTTGTTTTTAGTAATAATTTGGATTTGCGTCCATTGTCGTATGAAGGGAAAAATCTGCATTCATGGGTGGAATTTTATGATGAGGAGGGCAGATGGAAAGCGGTAGATCCGACCTGGGAGAGTACAAGTGGTGGAGTGGACTATTTTTCTCAATCTTTGATCAATCATTTGGCTGTAGTAAAGAGGGGTATTTCTTCTACAGACCCAAAAGCCCCGAAAGACGCAGTAATTACATTTACCGAACAACAGCTGGTTGAGGATAAAAAAATTAGTATTTTCATGGAAGTGAAAGATACTGTTTATAGTGGTTTTCCACAGCAGGCAAAACTGAGAATTGAGAATACTGGAAATGTCTCTTATCCCAAAGGATCACTAACGTTATCTTCTAAACAGATTAAATTTGTCCAGGGAGACAATAAACAAGGGGTCAACCAAATTACTACTGATGTGGCAGAAATACCTCCATTTGGCATGGTTGAGATGTTGCTTGATATCAAGACTGGTTCATTAACAGATTCATATACTGATTTTATTTTGGTTGGGTATGGAGACCAGGTTTATTATAAAGATGTAGCAGTTGTGCCTTTTTATAAATCTCCAGTACTGTTGTTTAGTGCAGTGGGAGTTTTAGTAGTCATATTGGCAATTTATATAGTTGTGCTAGGACTTCATTTACGAATTGGTCATGATGGTATTAAATTTGTTCACCCAAAGAAGAATTAAACGCTAAATTCGAAGCTCTAAATGCTAGATAATAACCAAAATTCAAAACTAAATTAAAAAGTTTCAGAAATATAGAATTTAAATATTTGAATTTATTTTATATTTAGGATTTCGATATTAGGATTTATTATAAGGTATAATATTGGTATGTTGCCTTCATTTATTGATCCATCGCAAATTCCACACAAACCTGGTGTTTATCGATACAAAGATAGTAGCGGGAAGATTATTTATGTGGGAAAAGCGGTTGATTTGCACAACCGGGTTTCTTCCTATTTTAATGGTCAGGCCAAAGACACTAAAACCTATCATTTGGTTCAAAATATAGCATCTGTGGAAACAACAGTAGTGGAGTCAGAGATAGAGGCATTGATTTTAGAAGCCAATCTGATCAAACAGTATTTACCTTTATACAATATCAAATTAACTGATGATAAAGACTATTTGTATGTGGGTATCACCAAAGAGGAATTCCCCAAAGTAATTACACTTAGAAAGCATGATATTGCAAAAATGTGGAAATATTTTGGGCCTTTTCCTTCTTCGACCACCGTCAAACAAACTCTGAAAAAATTACGTCGAGTTTTTCCTTGGTGTGCAAATCCAGTTGGTCCAAAAAATAAAACTAAAAGGCCCTGTTTTTATTATCATATCGGCCAGTGTCCTGGTGCCTGTGTGGGGGTGATTTCAGCGGAAGAATACAAACAAATTTTGAATCGGTTTAGCAAATTTATGGAAGGGAAAAAACAGGAGCTGTTGGATGATCTACAATCTGAGATGACTAAACAGGCCGACCGGCTAGCATATGAACAGGCAGCTAAAATCAAAAAAATTATTGATGGGATTGCATATCTGACCTCACCCACCAAGATTCAGGGATACTTGGAAAATCCCAACTTTTTGGACAACCTAAATCAACAGGGTATGGAAGATTTACAATCAGCTCTAAACTTACCAACCTTACCACAACGAATTGAGTGTTATGACATTTCCAATTTTCAGGGGACTGATGCGACTGGTTCAATGGTGGTGCTGACCAATGGTGAAATCGATAAATCCCAGTATAGACGTTTTAAAATTAAGATCACGGGAAAGCCAAATGATTATGCAATGCATGCTGAGATGGCTGCCAGGCGTTTAAAGCATCCGGAATGGCCGTTGCCGGATCTGTTCATTATAGATGGCGGTAGAGGTCAAGTGCAGGTAGTCTATAAAGTTCATCAGAAAGCCGGTATTCAGGTGCCTATTTTTGGTATCGCTAAAAGAATGGAATGGCTTTATCCTCCGGAAGGTGAAGTGGTTAAGCTGCCAAAAAGGAATATGGGTCTGCGTTTAATTCAAAAAATCCGTGATGAATCTCACCGGTTTGCTATTACATACCATCGTAAATTAAGAGCGAAAGCTTTTTTACCGAAAAAATGACTAAAGATAAACTTGATCAATTTGTACTGGATATTGAGTTTTTACTGATTTCGGCAGTTCAGGGAGTTGCTTTGGGAGCTTTAGCCTCAGCCGCTTCAGAACCTTTATCAACTTTTGACTGGCAGGTCTGGCCGTATATTTTAAGCGGGTTTTTTTTAATTCTGACCTTTTGGTCTCAAGCCATTATTCATTCGTTATCATTTATTAAATGGCCGTTGGATCTGAGTCACAATTTTTTGTATTTTTTAATGGGTTTGGTCGAGTTTTTGGCTTTCAATCATCTGAGCGATCCATTATTGTGGTTTGTGTATCAACTAGTTTTTATTCTGGTCGGTGCAATGCTTTATTTGGTTGATTTTCAACTGATTAAAAAAGCTAGAGCTAGTTTTACATCGCCGGCTCAGAAAAATTTATATCAGCATATTTATCTGGAGCAGATAAAGGAAGTCAAACTTATTCCACTTGGAATAGTTTTTAATGTAGCAGCGGTATTTTTGATCTGGCAGTATCCGCAACTTTTTATTGACAGAGGATATCATTTAATTATTGTTGGGGTGCAAGTTGTATTAACAAGTTATCTGACCGTGGTATCTATCCGGAGTTTTCAAACCCGTTCCCGGCTGATTTCAGCCAGTTTTTAAAAAAGGTATAATAAAAAGTAGCTATGAAAACTCTCTTACGCCATTATCTACTCAATCTGATCACTCTCTATGGTGTATCGTATGTACTGCCTGGTTTGCGTATTAATGGTGGATTTCAGACGCTGCTTTTAGGTGCTTTGGGACTGATGGTGATCAATTTGTTGGTGATTCCACTTCTAAAAATTATGTTTTTGCCACTTAATATTTTGACACTGGGTATTTTTACCTGGGTGATCAATGTAGTTGCTTTGTATTTGCTAACGACGCTGATCCCACAGATCAAACTTGTTCCATTTAGCTTTTCAGGGTATAATCTGAACGGTTTTATTATTCCATCACATGATCTGACGGTGTTGCAGGTAGCAATTGTAGCATCATTTTTGATAGGATTGATATCACATTTTCTTCATTGGTTGAGTAAATGATTATATGAAAGAGTTATTTTTAACATTACAAATTGTTGCAGCGGTGATAATTATTATACTAGTGGTTATTCAGTCTAAAGGGACCGGTATTGGTTCAACTTTTGGAGGTGATATGGGTTTTTATGGCACTAAAAGAGGAGCTGAAAAAATGCTGTTTATTTTAACAATAGTAGTAGCAGTGACATTTGTCATTTCATCCTTGGCTGCAGTGCTGCTGTCTTAAATCGATATGAATTTGTGGCTGGCCTATATATTTGCTCTAATTCGGAGGAAAAAAAATTTTCTAATTGCTATTTTAATTGTCTGCTTATTAATAGTTGGAGCGGGCTTTTATCTATCGCGTGAATTATTTAAACGGACTCTAACTGAAGGTTTTATTGGAACTTATCAGGAGAAAGATTTACCGGATACTATTACCCATTTATTATCTCAGCCACTAGTTTATCTGGATAAAAGTGGTATGCCACAGACAGAGTTAGCTGAAAAATGGGAGGTTAATGAGAATGCGACAGAGTATATTTTTACTTTGAAGCCTGATTTGAAATGGTCCGATGGGATGGTTGTAAAATCATCTGAAATTGAATTTTCAATTCCTGATGTTGAAGTTTCATATCCAGATGAGCAGAAAGTAAAATTTAAAATTGCGGACTCTTTTAGTCCATTTCCAACACTTTTGACAAAACCAATCTTTCGTAAAGGGACTTTAATTGGGGTAGGTCCATACACTTTAAATCAGATTAAAAAAGATGGACTTTTTATAAAGAGATTATCCTTGTCGACTGAAGAATCAAAATTGCCTCAGTTAGTAATTAAATTTTATCCAAATGAAAAAATTGCTAAAACAGCTATGAAACTGGGTGAAATAGAAAGTTTGTTTGGTGTAAATGAATTGAGCAATCAGTCAGAAAATCCCCAGTTAAAAGTATGGACTATCATCAACTACGAACAGTTGGTAACAGTTTTTTATAATGTTAAAGATCCAGTTTTGTCTGATGACAATTTTCGATTGGCTTTAAGTTATAGCGCCCCTAGTATCCAGGGAGAGGAGACGGCAATTACTTCACTGCCTTCGGCATCTTGGGCTTTTAATAAAGAAGTCAAGGATTACTTAGACAACCCAGAGGCAGCCAAAACAGCCCTGCAAAAAGTAAAAAATGGCAAGGATTCAACTATTACATTGACCGTGACTAGCTCGTTGAAGTCGATTGGGAGTCAAGTGGTGGAAGCATGGAAGAAAAATGGTATCAATGCTGTATTAAGTGAAGAAAGTGGTGTGCCGCAAAATTTCCAGGCTCTTTTAATAACTCAAAAAATTCCAGCTGATCCAGATCAGTATGCTTTGTGGCATTCAACCCAATTGGGGGGATCAAATATCTCCCAATATTCATCACCGAGAATCGATAAGGATTTAGAAGATGGCAGAAAATTAACGGATTTGGAAGTACGTAAGACGAAGTATCAGGATTTTCAAAAAACGCTATTGGATCATGCTCCAGCAACTTTTTTATACTTTCCCAAATTTAACGTTGAATATATGAAAAAAAGTGAAAGCAAATTAATGGAAGTCTTGAAGTTGCAGTTTCCCCATCTTAACTAAAAGTAAATCCGAGGACTGAAAGAAATTTTTTGATCGTTGCTTTTTCGCTAGATGATGCCTGAGGTAATAATTCCGCTATCTTCTTTAAAGAATCACCAATTTGGAGATCATTTTCAACCGCTGTGCATAGATCCTCAAAGAGCTTTTGGTCTATTTCTGATGAGTCAGTCAAATGTTTAAGTTGACTGGTGATGGTGGCTGATTCTTCGGCCATCTCCTGTTGAAATTCCCAGGGAGTGCGATAATGATGGCTGAGTAAGACCCAGCGAATTGTGTCAGCAGAATAGGTTTTTAAAAGATCAGCGGCAAAGAGCATATTGCCCAAAGACTTGCTCATCTTTTCTCCCTGATACATCAGCATCGCGGTATGCATCCAGGTTTGAACATAAGGTGATTTACCAGTAAATGATTCTGACTGGGCAATTTCTGATTCATGATGAGGGTAGACCAGGTCACGACCACCGCCATGAATATCGAGCTGGTCACCCAGTGTAGCTGAAGCCATGGCTGAACATTCGATATGCCAGCCAGGCCGGCCGCGTCCCCAGGGGCTGTCCCAGCCAGGTTGGTCAGCAGTTGAAGCGGTCCATAAAATAAAATCGAGTGGGTTTTTTTTGTTTGGGTCATTTGGGTCAGCTCCTCTTTCTGAAGAGATATATCTCATCTGATCTTCAGAAAAGCCTGATAAATTTCCATAGTCAGGGAATGTGGTTGTATCAAAATACACATTGCCATTTTTTTCATAGGCCTGTTTTTTTTCTATTAACACTTTAACAGTACTAACAATTTCAGCAATATAATCAGTTGCTTTAACATAGTTGTCAGGCAGATCTATATTGAGGGCTTTCAGATCATTCACAAAGCGATCAGTCCAGTATTGTCCCAACTCTTGCCAGTCTTTGCCGTCTCTTTTGGCTCTTTTTAGAATATCATCATCAATATTAGTGACATTTTGGGTATAGGTGACTGCCAGTCCTTTAAAGGTGAGGTATTTTTTGAGTGCATCAAACTGCATATAGGTAAAAGCGTGACCTAAATGGGTAGTATCATAGGGAGTGATACCACAAACGTACATTTTGACTTTACCAGCTTCAAGTGGTGTAAATGATTCGATTTTTTTGCTTAGAGAGTTGTATAGTTTCATATTCAGAAGTATTATACACAAAAAGATTGTTGTATTGCTATAATTGTTGAATTGTTGCTAACAATATAACAATTTAATAATTTATATGAAAATATTACTTTCTTTTGCCCATCCTGATGATGAAACATTTACTCTAGCTGGGTCGATTATTAATTGGGTTAGAAAAGGGCATCAGGTATCTTTAATTACCGCAACTTATGGGCAGATGGGGCTTTCAGCTGATATCAGAGTTGATTCGCCTGAACATTTAGGACAAATTCGTAAACAGGAGATGGAAGAGGCGGCTAATATTACTGGTATTTCAAAGATTCATTATTTTGGCCTGATGGATGGTGAGCTGGAAAAAGAGGCTACTAATGATTTAGTCAGTAAAATTTCAACTGTTATAGAGACAGAGCAACCCGATATTGTAATCACTTTTGAAAAAAATGGGGGTTCCAATCATCCGGATCACATTAAAATGTCACTGGCTTCGACCAGAGCATTCAGAGATTATCTGAAAAAAGCGCAGAAACATGTCAGGCTTTATCATACTGTTACGCCAAGAAGTTATTATGCTGAGTACGCTAAAGCAGGGCTGGCAAATACAGGCTTTGGTGAACCAAAAGGGGTGACGGATGAGGAGATAACCACTGTTTTAGATGTGACTGATGTGTTTGGCCTCAAGCTTAAAGCGATTGAATGTCATAAGACTCAATGGAAAGATGTGAAAAGATATAAATCCCGGATGAAGCAGGTTGACTTGAAAAAAGAATTTTTGCAGTTGATAGCTGAAAATAACATAGTTTAAATAAAGATAAAACACGAATAAAAACCGAAAATCAAGGATTGCTTTTTTATAAATGGCTAGCTATAGTACAAAAAGATGTTAGACCCACAAGAAGTAAAACAGTTTCAAGAGATTGTTCAACAAACAATGAGAAATGAAATTGCAATTTCCGAGCACAGGATGATAGGTAAGATTGACCTGGCTGTGAATGATTCAGAACAAAGGATGGTAGGTGAAATAAACCATGCAGTTAAGGAATCAGAACAAAGGATGACAGGTGAAATAAACCATGCAGTTAAGGAATCAGAACAAAGAATGATAGGTAAAATTGACCAGGCTGTGAATGATTCCGAACAAAGGATGCAGTTGGCAATTAAACAGTTAGGAATAGATATTGGCGATTTTATTACTCAGTCAATTTTGCCTCAAATTGAAGATAAAGTAAGTAAAAATGAGGTTAAAAAATTAACTGCTAAAATACAAGAACACGATTCTATACTGAAAAAAGTTAAGGCCGGATTTATCAATTAACGGGTGCCGTTTAAATCAAGTTTGCGGATGCGGATGCCTTTTGGTGTGACCTCAACCAGTTCATCATCAGTAATATATTCCAGCGCATCTTCCAGACCCATTACTTTTGGCACATTGAAATGTTCGGAGACGCCTTCACCTTTGGAACGGATGTTGGTCAGCTGTTTTTCCCGGCAGACATTGACACTCATATCCCCTGGGCGGGAATTTTGTCCGACAACCTGTCCTTTATAGACATTAACACCTACACCAATAAAAAGGGTTCCTCTTTCCTGAATATTGATCAATCCATAGAGTTTGGTAGTGCCTGTCTCATGACAGACTAGTGAACCGACTTCCCGAGTGAATCCAACGCCAGTATCTGGTTGGTAACTGTCAAAGATCGTGTTCATCAAACCTAACCCTTTGGTATCAGTTATAAACTGGCTTCTAAATCCAAACAGTTCACGGGTTGGAATGGTGTATTCCAGATCAACCAGACCAGATTCATTTTTCATATTGATCAGCTTGGCGTGGCGTTGGCCGAGTTTTTGGATGACGGTACCAGAAAACTCTTCTGGGGTTTCAATAAAAAGTCGTTCATATGGTGCCATTTTGACACCGTCTTCGATTTTGGTAATAACCTGAGGTCTGGCAACCTGGAATTCGTAGCCTTCCCGGCGCATTCGTTCGATCAAAATGGCCAAATGAAGTTCACCACGGCCGGAAACGATCCAGTCGTTGTTTGGACCATCGATAACCCTCAAGGCTACATCAGTTTCCAACTCTTTAAATAAACGATCCCGGATCTGACGAGTTGTTTTAAATTCACCCTCTTTACCGGCGACTGGGGAATCATTAACCATAAAGCGCATCTGAATGGTTGGTTCTTCGATATCCAGTAGCGGTAGTGCCTCAGGTGATGAAGTATCAGCAATAGTTTCACCGATAGTCACATCTGGAATACCAGAGATCGCGACGATATCCCCAGCCTGAGCTGTTTTAACATCCACCCGATCCAGTCCTTCAAATCCCATCAATGAGGTAATCCGGTATTTTTTCATCTCTCCCTGACGATTGATGTGCATGATCTCTTGGCTGGCGTTTAGTGTACCGTTGTATATTCTGCCGGTTGCGATCCGGCCTTTAAAGTTGTCTCCAGAGATGGAAGTTACCAACATTTGCAATGGTTTTGAAGCATCGCCTGAAGGAGCCGG
>CAZWRN010000025.1:0-16721 GCA_964636275.1 uncultured Gammaproteobacteria bacterium | reverse complement strand
TCAGGCTATAAAGAGTAGCATTTGCCCGGGAAAAGATCCCAAATTTTGAGATATAGGTGGCCTGCATCGTAGCACCCTGATTGCTGGTGACATAGGAGAGCTGATCGCCAATAATCAATTGGTTAAATTTTACCGGAGCCTGAAGGGTCATTGGGAAAAACAGCATTGAGCCGGTTCTAGAATTGTTGGTCTGGTTTGATGAAGCGAGGGATTGGACACCGGTACCTGTCTGCATCAAAAAAGGCGCCCAGCTGTTGCCATAATTGGCCTCGATATCGGTCAGGGTTTTGGCAGTGATAGTGGCTGCTATCTGGTCACCGGCTGTCATATTTCGGTTGATACCGGTAACAGTTTCTGTCGGGGTGTTTCTGGTCACAGTAAAAGTATCTGTAGAGATAGAATCAACTCTGACTATTTCGGCGTTAGTGATGGTGGGCTGCTCTCCAGCCGGCCAGACCGTAGCGTTAAAAGGTGGAGTAGGAAAAAGAGCTCCTTCACCTGATTGGACAATCAAAGAAGTCCCGCCTGTGCCAGGCGAATTAGAGAGAGTTGAGTAGGCAAAATTTTTGTGAGCATCAAAAGCCATACATTGATCATTATAAAGATTTGGTTAAATTTTTCCAGAGTTGAAACAGCAGAGCTAACAGTATTTTAGCTGTTATTATTATCACCTTCAGTCACTTCAGTAATCTCTTTTTTGATCTTTTTGACCTCTTTAAATGTTTCGCCGCCTCTTTTCGCCAGATCAGAGATATTTTTGGTGCCAAAAATAACTACCAGTATCAGCAAAATGACTATCAGTTCTGTTGGGCCAATATTTTTTAGTATTTCAAGCATAAGTGAAGATGGTGATACCTTTATTAAATACTATTGTCTTACAATTGGCAAGTTATAATAAGATTTAAGATTTAAGATTCAAGATTCAGGTATTTTTTGTTGACTTCAAGGATATTTCTGGTGACTTCTGGTGAGTATCCGACACTTTCTGCCCAGGCACACCAGGCATAGATATCTTTGGGGATACATTTGGAGTTAAAACCACGCTTTTTGGGGAATACCAGAGTCCACCAGAGATTGAAACGGGGATCATCACCGTAGACAGCGTCTCGGATCGTGTAGTAGTCAATCCCAGCTTTCTCACAGACATCATATAGCTCCTGGCACTGGGCGACTTTAAAAGCAATCGCCCGGTTTTCAGTTAGTTTGATTACTTCAGCTTCATATGAAGTGACCTGACGAATTTTGATATTGGCGTTGTAGACATTGGCGTATAGGTCAATAATAGCCCTTCGGTCGGCTGCTTCGCCCCCTAATATCAAAAATGGGATATTTTTTTCGTCAAAAAGCGGGTGTTGAGCTGTCTCACCAAGATATTCTGGCTGAATAACTATTCTTTTCTGGTACTTTTTGCTGAGATAATCAGCAGTTCCCGGATTGACTGTCGAGCGGATCACTATCAAAGGAGCCTCGCACCAGGCCACGCACTCTTCTACAATGCTAATATCCAGTTTGCCCTCGCCAATCACCGGAGTCGGCACACAGATAAAGGCGATGTCAGCCTCTTTGGCGCGGCTTTTGTGCCCGATCTTGGGTGGATCGTAGACATAGGCATCAGGAAAAAGTTTGTGAACCGATTTACCCACCCAGCCATAACCGATGATCGTCACCCCTTTAAACTGTTTCTTGGGTCGGCCTCTCTTGGGTGCAGTGGAATCTGTCACAGGCTCGACTGGAGCAACTTCAGCTTCAAAAGTCTGAATAGCCGGAGCGGTGGGCTCTGGATGATCTATCAGAAGTTGATCGGTTGCAACTGGCGACTGAGGCTCAGCTGTTTGATCTGGCTGTTGGAAATTTTGCTCCTGAATAGTCTCTTCCTCTGCCGGATCAGAGATCTGCGGCAGCTCATCGACCGCCTCTGCTTCGGCGGTATTAAACTCCTGTGATCCATGGAAATTAAAGTTGTTCTGCTTTAATTTGGCTAGATCTTCTTCTGTCCAGCCTCTGACCGGCCAAAATTTTTCAACCAGCCAGCTCAGAGGATAGATCTGTTTATCCCATTTATTTTCAAAAAACAGCTCTCTGGCATATGCTTTGGCTTTTTCCTGATCTCGGCCGGAGATAGGATAAGGAAAGCTAAAATCTCCGCCTTGGGTCCGAAACATATGGGCATACCAGGTAGCGTGATTGACCAAAACCCGGCCACCTGACAACCAGGTTTTTGAGGCAACTTCGATCCCTTGTGAGCCCCAGCTGCCAAATTTTTCATCACAGATATTTAGATCCCAATACCTCTCTCGTGTCAGCATCCAACACGACCCTTGCAGAGACATCGTTTCGGTCAATCCGAGGTTCTTTTTATCCTCTTGGTAAGCTGGTCGGTGTTTCCAGTCTTCAAAATACTGAAAATGGGGAGTGGCGTCAAAACAGTAAGAGGTGCTTTGAGGATTGTGTTTGGCGATCCAGACCATTTTTCGTTTCAGTCGGTCGCTTTGACCACATTGTTCGCATTTTTTAGGTGTTGGACCCTGGTACTTTTTCCAGCCGCAGTGATAACATTTCCAGTCAAACGCCCACAAGTTGCGCATGATCGGCACCATCGTCACATTATCACCAGTTTTTTGAAAAGCTTCGAGCATTTTCCGGTCAAATCCCTGGTCAAAAGAGCAATGAGCATCCGCTTTCATGACATATTTAGCTTTTGACAACCGGCAAGCCAAGTTGGTCGCCGCTCGCTGTCCGATACTTTGGGGGACATATATGACATTGACCCGCTCATGTTGAGTGATAGGGGGATCGGCCCACTGCCCATCAAGAGTCACAATGATCTCGGTATCAGCTTCAATTTTTGACAAAATATCTTCGATAGTCTGAGTCAAAAACATCTCATTGCGAGCTGGAATTAAAATTGATAAATCTTTAGCTTTCATAACTGATCCATTATAGATTGAATAACCCTTTTAAATCCCAGAAGGGTATTTTGTCAAGAGTGACTTGCTTCCAGTTGGTAGGTTGATGAATAAAACTGTCCAAAGTCACCTTGGACGAAGAAAAAGTTTTGCCATGCCGGATATCAATCAAAGGCTCTTTTGAAGTCCAGGTTTCAAAATCATCATCAGAAAACCCACCCCGTTTAATTTTTTTGGTTCCAGGCTCGTAACCCCATTTTCTAGCCCAAGCAGGTTCTCTTTTTCCTTCAGCTTCGAGATCCAATTGCTCAATTTTCTGCAATCTTTTTTTATAGTGTTCCAAGGCAAACTTACGATTAACACAGAGTCCAGACAACGATATTAAACGGTCGTAAGAGATCAGATAGTCAGCTGGGTATTTCCATCTCCAAACATGGTCATTGTAATAAAAAATATGGTCTTTTTCAGGAGTAAAATCAAAATGAGACAGGGGATACAAAACATCATGCTCACAAAAAAAGACCACATCTTCCCTTGACTCTTCCAAAGCTGTAATAATTTGTTTGAGCATAGTGATAAACCCGGGTTTGAGTGGCAAAACAAAATTATTTCCAAAATTAAGTGGTTGCAATGAGACACTGGTGATTGGTAGCTCAGAAAGGGATATCAGATCTTGAACAAGCGAAGCAATTGGCTCAGTGAGTTGATTGTCAGTATAGTAAATAATGCCTTTTGTCATTATTCAGTTGGCTTAAATATTATCCAGCTTGGTTTTTTGTCATTTCTTCCAATGATATAAAAGTTGGGAATGCGTTTGGTAGCCACAAAAGCATCGACTACCGGCTCAACATGGCATTGGACATTGTTGGCTTCAGGACTTGTGCAAAAATAATCATCTCCACAAATAACGCCACCTTTTTTGACTTTGTCATACCAAAAATAAATATCTTCAGCTATAAAAGGAAAACGGTGATCACCATCAATATAAACAAAATCTAAAGATTCTTTTTTAAAATCCGCTAAAGCATCCATTGATGATTTTCGGATTAGTTTGCAGTCGGGGTATTGGGCCACATTCTTCTGAGCACATTCATAGTTGTAGTCCTGCATCTCCTGAACTTTTTCACTTCTACCAGCTCCGACATATCCCATCCAAGGATCTATAGCAAACATTTTCAGACCTGCTTCACAGAACTTTTTGGTGAAATCAGCCCGGTAAACACCGATCTCAGCGCCTTCTTTGTATCCTAAATCCTTCAAAAGCTGAGGCAAGTCATTCCTGGTACTATCAGGAATCTCAAAAGGTTTACCAATTTGTTTTATGCCGTCAATTAGTTTCATAATAATTTTAAATCAAAAGTCAAAAATACAGGTAAAAAGTTAAAATCATTTATATTTTAACTTAATCACGCCAGCTGTAAAGCCAGCAGGTCTGACTTTAAGTTTTAGCCAGTCATTTAGTTTAATGTTCTTTTTGGTCTGATGATTGCATCTTTTACTATTTAATTCCATGTTGTTGAAAAATTTTAATTAAGCGTTTGGACATCAAAGGCTTGTTAATTTCATTTTTGCCATACATAAAACAATTTAAAGGCCTATGCGGCAATTTAGTTTCGGCTGGATATGCCGGGTGAAAATGAAGAACCTTCAATGGTTTAATCGCATTTCTATAATTGTGACCAATGTGTCTCATGCCAAAATTGTAGGTAATATTTAACCTTTTAATCCGCTCGTTAATGTTGTTTGTGTTATTTTGGCTAAGTTGAGATAATGCTCTTTCATCCTCATTCTGGATTTTATAAATAGTTTCTTGGATAGCCTTAAAGATATCCTGAGCACTCGTCTTAAAAAAATAGCTGCCAAGACACCATTTTTGGCTCCAGCCATAATCAGTCAAACCAACATCAAAGTTTTCCAATTCAAGTTCTGACTCATTGATAACAAAGTCTTGATAAGCGTCAAAATCATGAGCCCAGTAAAGCTCTTCCTTGTCTAAAATTCCGTTCTCGAGTAGGTATGAGACGGTAGTTGTTTTGGTTGAGAGAGGTCTAAATGGGCAAAAACTTTCATCAGAGATGACCAAAGAACTAACTCCGTTGTAATTAAATTCAAAATTGGTAACTAAGAGTATATCTTCCTTTTTCCAGCCTAAACTGAGGCTATTATCTATCTGTAATCTAGCTAGGACTCTGCAATCACGAAAAGCCTTCTGATTGGGGTCAAAAAAAGTTCTTGATGGATTTATATAGATCAACAAATTTTTCATGTATTCATCCTTTCCACCAAGTATCCATAATCAAAAAAATATAAATAGTCAATTTTGGTTGTAAGAAAGCATTTTATAGCATCCTCGGGCGATTCAACAATAGGCTCGCGATCATTGAAACTTGTATTAATTAAAATTGGTATTCCGGTCATCATAGCCCATTTGGTGAGAAAGTTATGAAACCAGGGATTTAACTTGCTATTAACCGTTTGATATCTTCCAGTTCCGTCATAATGAACCACAGCTGGAATTTTTGACTTAACCTCTTTTTTAAAATTGACTGCAAATGACATATAGGGGCTAAAAATTGGGTCTTCAAACCATTCACTCATCTCTTCCTCCAAAATCGCCGGAGATAAAGGTCTAAACCATTGCCGATGTTTCACTTTTTCATTTATCACAGCTTTGATTTTTTCATTTCTAGGATCAGCTAAAATACTTCTGTTGCCAAGCGCTCTTCTTCCCGACTCAGATCTTCCTCCAAAAATAGAGACTATTTTTTGGTTAGCTATTTTATCTAAAACTTCAATATCGTCAGTTTTTTTGAATTTGATTTTATCTGAAAAGCTAACTAAAGCTTTTTTAACTTCTGCTTCAGAGTAAATCCGACCAAGATAAGGAGACATATTTTGAATACTATCTATTCTGGGATTTCCCAAAATATTATGCCAAAGATATCTGGCTGCACCCAAGGATAAACCAGCATCGTAAGGGACAGGATCTATATAAATATTCTTGATTTTGGGGAACCATTTTTTTATCTTACCCGTCATCACGCAATTCAACGCAACACCTCCACCCAGGCAAAGATTCTCATGATCTGAAGTATTTATAAATTTTGAAATGTAGGAACGAAACTTTTTCTCAATAAAGGCTTGCAAAGAAGCGGCCACATTGAAGCTTTCCTGCTCTGATGACCTGCTAATACGTCTTAAAGTTGACCAATTTTTATTAAAATCCAAGAACATTTCCTGGTATTTTGGTTTTCCAAAAGTAGCCATGGCCATAACAGTTCCAGCCTGATCTCCATTTGGAGCTCTGACAGATAATCCAAAAATATACTTTGTGGCTTTAAAATACAGACCTCCTAGATTAATTTCGCGCAAATCAAACACCTTGATTTTATTGATTTTGTTTTTTTTGCCCTCATGGATTGTCAACCCAGTTCGAATATTTCCAGCCTCTCTTCCACCACCATCGACAACAATAATTAAGGCTTCCTCAAAATTACTGGTATAAAAACTGTTAGCTGCATGACAGGTATGATGTCCAAACTCAAAATAAGCACCTTCATTTAATAAGGCAATTTTTCTCATCCGGTCATCAGCCTCTTGGCTAAAGCAGATTTCTTTACTTGTCCCATCCCGTGCACCCCAACTTCCAAAAGTAAAATATTTGATGTCATCCTGTTTAGAACGGGAAAAAAAGAAACTAAGACCATCTCCCTCATCCATTTTTATCCGCGAGATTCGCTCTTTTTCTTCATGAATTATGGGAATACCATTTTCTAAAATGCAGTAGGATGTATCATGACCTGAATGAAATCCGACAATTTTCAACTTGTTTTGTTTAGTACTTGATTCATTGTTGGGAGATTTTATTAACATATCAGACACTAAGTGCACATTTAACCCATTTTTTATACTTTCTTCAAGCCAAAGACAAGCATTACCGTCTGTATTTTAGACGTAATATTGCAAGAGGCACGAAGTGACTTATTCTTTAACGAACATCCAGCTGCGCCACTTATCTCTTTTTTCTCCTAGTACCGCTTCTTCTCTACCCAAAAGATACCAATTTTGTACTCCAAAAGAGGCAATATAGGCTTTTAAAACATAAGCTACATGCCACATCTGCTCGCCAGTACCTGTCTTATTGAAAAAGTAATCATGTCCAGCAACAATGCCGCCTTTTTTAACTTTTTTAGTCCATTCAAACAGGTCTTCGGCAATATATCTAAATTCATGATTGCCGTCAATATAAACAAAATCCAGACTTTCATCGGCAAAATCTTCTGCCGCTTCCATCGAAGTTTTTCTGACAATCTCACATTTAGGATAGGGGGCTAAGACTCTTTTGGTATGTTCATATTGAAAATCTAGCCGAGATTGGCCACGAGGATTGTCATAATCTTTATAAATCCGCCATGGATCCACGGCATATAGCTTTAAACCAGCTTTGGCAAACTTTTCCGAAAATTCACCTTTGTAGACACCGATCTCAGCCCCGACTTTAAAACCCATCTCCAGGAAAAATTGCGGTAAATCATCTCGCGAACAGTCGGGTATTTCATAAGGACTGCCTGTCTGAGTCAGAGCTTTCATCAGCACCGATGATTGAGCTTGCTTGACCGCCTCAATAAAAAACCGCTCTGGTGGTCCGCCACGGTAAGCCTGAATCAGGGAATTGTCAGTAAAATGTGTTTGGTCTTTTCCGACATCATAGACGCTAAATCCGGCCTGTTCCAATACCTGACGCATCATCTTGGGGCCGGTCAGGCATTTTGGTCCTGATTTGAGATTGCCTGTCCCATACATCGTACTTTGGGGATTTTCAGTATCATCTTCGGTGATCCTGACTACACCGCCAGGTTTGAGCACCCGAAACATCTCTTTGACAAATACTTCAAGCTCATTTGGTGTCAAAAACATCAAGGCGTGCGAGATGGTGATTCCGGCCACACTTTTATCGGGGTACTGAGGCAGGCCATCCTGAAAATGCCAGCCAAAGAGTTTGTCCAGATTGTCAAATCCAGGCAGTTTTCGATATTTAGATCCTAAATTTAACTTAATCATGTTTGATCCTTGATCCCGTACAAAAAATATTTTCTGACTTTTATACCCTCACCCCAGAAAGGCAGGGTAGGGATAGGTACTCTCTCTGAATGAGTATAATACCGCATTCCTTTGTGAGTTTTAATCTGAAAAACCGGATTGGGACTCTGCCAGTAAAAAATCTGGTCAAAAATATCATTTTGGCGCCACCTTTCTTTTGGAAAATTTTTTTCCTCAACAGACCATTTTGGGGCTTCTTCAAAAAGCTTTTCAAGTATTTGCAAATAGTACTTCCGACCCACTATTTGAGCATGAGTAGCCCCTTCTTTTTTATGGAAAAAAAAGTCCCGTCTGTCTGGCATCACATACAGATTGTTGTCCCGGTAGCAGGCATTTTTAGTGGGAGGTCGAAATTCAAAATAGTCGGGAGGGTATAGGCAATCCGCTTCAGCTGAGATGACAAAATCAGTCGTGGCCGCTTCACAGGCTATCTGAACCTGGCGAAACATATTAAACCCCGAAGTACCAACATCACCGATACAGATGTTGTGACCCAGATCTATCGGTTGTTGAGAAACACTGACGATCGGTAACCCTCGAGCTGCTGACAATAGATTTTCCTGAACTCTTTTTTCAAATTCCGGATCTTCCCGATTGGAGGTGTAATAGATAATAGTCGCATCAGCCATAATGTTCAGATAACCTCTTCAAACACTGATCCAGATCATCAAATGTGTACCAACCTGTCACAAATCGCCAGCTATGCAGATACAAGATCTCTTTTTCAGGTACCCCAGTTTTTAGAAAATCCTCCAGCCGGTCGCCGCCTTTCATTGACAGCTGACAAGTTTTGACGCCAGCAAACTGATCAGGATAGTTGCCCTCATTGAAAGGCGGCACAAAATATTCTGGTTTAAAACCCCAGTCAGTTAGCAAAGCATTGGCAGCTTTGATTTCATCATAGTTCGGAGCATGGGTATGCCAAAGCCCATGGATACCTATCAGGTCATTGCGCGACCTTAGATATTCGATAACTTCCCGGTTTTCACTAAAGAGACGGTTGCTTAGAGCCCGGATCTGATCATTGTTGAGCCGGGAGGTGGTGATTTTTCTGGCTTCACCGATGGAGATGATCGATTGAATGATCTGAAAGCCGTATTTATCACAGATCTCAGAAAACTGTTTGATCTCCTCCAGTGTGGTATCAAAAGCCACGTCATCATTTCTGATTATAAATTTAGTCATTTTTTTATCGCTATCACAGCGCTGACACCGCTTTCAATCGGTTCAAAGTGAGGATCTATCCCGATCGATGCAAAATAGTCATCAGCCGCTTTTTTAGCCCCTTTCCAATAGCCATAGTCATCGAGGATCAATATTCCGCCTGAAACCAGCTTCGGATATAGAGTCTCAAGTTCGATTTTGGTAGATTCATACCAGTCTGTATCCAAACGAAGCAGCGAAATTTTTTGTGGGATATCTTTTTTTAGTGTCTCAGCCACATCACCTTGACGAAAGTGCAAAAATTCAGCTGGGTAACCTGTCAGTTTAAGATGGTTTTTGACCTGATCCAGGCTGCAAATACATAGTTTGCTAGGATTTTTCAAAATTTTGTCGGCCGAAACTCCTTTGTGATTGATATCAAATTCTCCCTGCGGAGTCATCCCTTCAAAGGTGTCATATAAATAGATATGAACTAGTTTGTTAAAGTTTAGCTGAGTCAAAGCCATATTCATCACACTTCCGCCTTTGAATACGCCGCATTCAACAAATGCGCCATCCAGTTGGTTGTTATTTATTTCAATAACAGCTTGATAAAGCCTTTTCATTCTAGCCGGACTAGTCATCGTATAGGGGGATGATATCTGGAAGATCTGGTCAAAGTTCATACAAATTGTTTAACTATATCTGAGGCTTTTCCCCAATAAGGGATGTCATAAGCTCTTAAAATACCCATCCCTTTCCTGTGACTCTGAGACAATCGGTCAATTCCCAGTTCATGATCAATCCGTACCACTGAGATTTCGGTCTGAAACCAGATAGCTTTTTGTCTTTTGACTCCCAATTTATCTTCTATATTTGATCGTCCCAGCTCGCCAGTCAGTCCATTGGGAGTTCCTTGAGGATATTTAGCAAATCTTTCTTCAAGTGCTTGGATTGCCAATTTTCGAGGAGCTACTAAAGTCGAGTTACTGATCCGATCTTTCCAGAAGTAGGTGGGAGTCTTACTCCATCTAAAGACACCAAACCGATTTTGATTGTAAGCAAAGCTATCCTCTGGTGGTCTAAACTGAAAATGTTCTTTAGGATATAAAGTATCGTCTTCTGCTACAGCTATAAACTCGGTGTTAGCTGCTTTGGCTCCTTGTAAAAGCTGAAAATAAATATTGGAAATAGTGTATTCCCGGGTATCGATGATATTTTGACCCCAATCCAAAGGTTCTCTGGAGATTGTAATAATAGGGGAGCCATCAGCTGCTTCCAGCAGCTTTTGTTTATGAAAATCAGCCCATTTTTTAGGTACTCGGCTGGCAGTCAGCATGATAATAGTAATATCACTTGGTATCATGTTTTTTCTTAGTAATTACCACAAGCATCCCGCCATGCCATTTCCTGGGGATATCCGGAATATTGTATTCGAAATCGCCAATTTCAGCCAAAGCTTTTCGGATCGCCCGAGAGTGGGAAACATCCTCGATGATATATATCACATTATCATTAAGCAAAGGCAACAGCGTTTTGGCTGCAAAGATCTGATCATCAACCCGGTGTGAGGCATCATCAATCACCAGTTCGACATCAGCACCAGTAGCTTCGATTAGTTGCTTCAGATCTTCGGCCTTCCTTTCATCAATTAAATAACTCTGAATCCGATCATCACTGATCATGGCTTCTTTAACCCGGTCAGCTGCAAAAATCTGGGCATTAGGGAAAAAGTCCCGCCACATATAGAGCGAGGCTCCCCGATGATATCTTCTATTTAGTCCGGGATCAAAAGTCCATTCATTTTTGTCCATTCCTCGGTAGTGGCCAATCCCAAGCTCCAGCACTTTCTGAATTGTTTTTTGTCTGTCTTTTAACAACTGATAATAAAACGGGGTATAAGCGTGCTTAAGTTGGGGACATTTGTCTGTACCGTATTTATAAGCGATATCGCATAGAGGAGTAGTGGTGTCATTCATACAAATCCGTGCTGTTTAAATAGCTTGATTAATCTATCACTCATCAGTGGAATATTCAATCGGTTTTTACCATACATAAACATCTCCAAAGCAGTCTCTCCGGAATCATTTACTTTTGAAGGTAAAAAGTGAAGTACTTTCAACGGTTTATCAGCTAAGGGATAAATAGTCTGTAAAAACTTACTCATAATATTGTAAGACACATTCATCCTCTGGTATCTTTTAGGGTCGATTTGATGATGTTTTATCAGCCAGGTGAGAGTTTTTTCATTATTCCGACTCAGATGAGGTCTGTCCCGGGTAGTTTTATCAAGTAGCTCGAAGATATCTTTGGCAGAAGCTTTAAAAAAAATACTACCACACTGCCACTCAGGTTTATAAGTATAGTGGGTCAGTCCCAGATCAAACTCAGCTAGTCCCAGCTCAGATTCCAGTATTTTAGTGTTTTCAAAAGCATCAAAATCATGTGACCAGTAGATCTCGTTTGGTTTGATCAGACCTTTTTGAAATAAATAAACGATGACTGGAATCTTTCCGGCTGCCAGATCAAAAGGGTAGTAAACCTCTTGAGAGATGATTCTAGCCTTTATTCCTCTGTACTCCCATTCAAAATCAGCAAAAAGCAAAATATCTTCTACTTTCCAGCCCAGATCTAGACTGTTATCAATCTGAATTCGAGCTAGTCTGTCATGTTCAGCGTTAAACTTTTTATCCGGTCCGGTAAAGATCAGTAAATTTTTCATCCGATGCGGTGATATTTTAAAATGCGTATTAGCCGATCAGTTAAAAGGGGAGTCTGAAGAGGGTTTTCCCCTTTAAAAAACCTTAAAGCACTTTCCTCCCCGACACCGCCTAGCCTTCTTTTTCCAGTCAGAGGATGGAAGTGGACTACCTTGATAGGCTTGATAGATTTTTTATAAACAGACTCCAATTTATACCCTATAAAGTTGTAAGTATTGTTAACTTTTTTTACTCTTTTATTCAGGGGTGGTTCCTTGTCTATAAGCAAATGTAAAGCCTCTTCTTCGTCAATTTTCTTTTGATAATAGATCTCTTTGAGCCCTTCAAAAATATCTTTAGATCCGGCTCTGAAAAATATTACTCCGGTACTCCATCTGTCAATTCCGCCAAAATATTTACCCCCGCCATAATCTGTTAGTCCGATCTGGTCATCATTTAGGTTGATATCTGTTTCAGAGAACTTTTCCAGCTGAAAAGCATCAAAATCATGAAACCAATATAGCTCATTATCCTCAATCAGGTTATGTTCAAACAGTTTAATAATGGCATTGATCTTGCTGGCCTGAGGTTTTCGGTCAAAAAAATCAGCATCATTGAGTACCAAAGCTTCAATATCGCCATATTTATAGGCAAAGTTGGTCACAAGCAAAATATCTGCTTTTTTCCAGCCTAGCTCCAGACTATTTTCAATCTGTACTTTCACTAGAGAGGGGACATCATTACTAGCTAAATCAGCTCGTGGGTTGTCAAATGAGCCGGTGGGGCTTATATAAATCAGCAGGTTTTTCATTTGTAGTATCCATCACATACCCCATTTAGGGCGAATCTCTTTTTCATAGTAATCCTGCCAGACCTGGATCGAGTAAGCCCAGCTTTGTTCATTGTTGGAAGGATTTTCTTTCGTCCCATTGTTGTGAGTGCGGGGGAAATCACGGTGTTTGTGGGCGTGCCAGGTGTTTTTGTCTACCATCAGCTTGCCTCCTGCCTGCCAGGCTTTAAATACCATCTCATGGCTATCCTGATAATGCGGGCCATAGCCATCAGTTTGAAGTTCACCCACCACTTTATCCCACCAATCTTTTTTCATCACCCAGCAGCTGCCCTGCATCGCCATCGACTCTTCAATCATCTGACTGTCATCCCCGGGTGCTTCAACACCTGAAAACTTCTTGATCCCAGCTGCAACATTGACTATTTTCAGCTTCATATGGTCAACAGGGGGGATATCCATCACCTCCCATTTGACCGGATCCAGGAAAAACCGTCGGGGAGTCATGATCCAGTTTGGCTGACAATCGCGAGTCAGGATCACATCATAACCTCTTCCAAAGGCGCAATGTTCATCTGTGCGCATCAGATATTCACCTCGGGCTACTGCTACACCAGCATTGATAGCTTCCCGCATCCCGCGGTTTCGTCCCAGGTGCACTACCCGGACTCGAGGGTCAGCTACGATCAATTGACTAGGCCAATAACCGTCTAAAACAGCAATGATCTCTATTTCACCTTCTGCATTATCCAAAAGAGATTGAATTGTTTTGTGCAATAAAGGATCTTTGTAAGAGGGAATAACGATCGAAAGCATAACCGAGATTATATTCCAGGGCTAAATCATTTTACAAGGCGTGAATGAAGTTAAATAAAGACATTGGCGTAATAATCGTATTGCAGATTGGCCCGGTCTTCCCAATTGATTGGAAAATCAACTTCACCTTTGACATAGCGGAATGATCCATCATTTGAATCCTGACGCATAATAAACCAGGCTCCTTTTGGCCCCATAAATCCATAATAGGCGATCAGTCCATCATCGATCTCAGAGATCGTATAGCCTTCGGTCGGGGAGACAGGTAGTTGCTGAGTTTTGACGACGTCATCAGTAGCCGGTTTACTGTTCATATCACCCATTAATAATCCTTCTACGCGTCGCCCAAACAGTGACATGATAAAAAATGACAATCCAGTGGCACCAACTATTTTTAGAAAAGCTCTTTTATCTATATCAGTGACTGTAACTTCGGGTTTTTTCTCATCATCAACTCCCGCTTCCACCTCTTCTTTGATCTCAGAAATAGGTTCTGAGTTGAGATGGACATTTGCTGACTGAATACTCAAACCTGAATTCAAAAGAGGCATCAATTTATAACCAAAGAAAACTAAAATTGCGTACAATCCGCTACCAACAGCTAGCTGAGAGTAACTTTTGGCAGTCATAAATATAGCTGTAACAGCAAAAAAGGCCGCTACAAAAGTGGCAATACTCAAAAGTGACATTGACCTGCTCATGGCTGGGTATCCTCCGTCGTTACTTTGTCAAAAGGGATAAATCCTAAACTCCCATCCGGTAGTTTGATGTGATATCCCTGGGCATCAATTGAATCGATTGGGAAGGCATCGATTGAACTGATTATGGCCGAATTAGTCGCCGTCGGTTGAGCTGAAGCAGAAGCTGTTTCAACTGTATAGGTCAGCCCTTCTTCAGTCACACCTAGCTTTAAGTAGGCGGTTGGGGAAGCTGGTTTAGCTGGTAGCATTTCAACTGAATTCAAAAGTGATTTTGTCCGGCCGACTTTAGGTTCCAGTGGTACCACAAATGGTTGAGTCTGTATGGCTACATCTTCAACTGGGGTGATCTGAGAAGCCTCAACATTGGAAATTTGAATATTAGTTATTCCGATCGCTGTCAAAAGGAAAAAGACTACCACAGCCACCAGACCACCGGACACCAGCTGCCAGTTGACCTTTTTAAACCAGATTTGGTCTGCTGCAGTGACTGGAAGCTCAGCAGTAGTATTTGTTACTCCTAAGTCCGCTGCTGGCTTTTTAACCGCCTTTTTTGGCTTTTTGGAGAGCTCTTGCTTTACTTCAATGGAGGTCTGTCTTCTTGAATAATATTCACTAGCCAAAAATTCTGTGATAGCTTCTTTAGGAAAAAGTCTTTCCCCGGCTCTATTTCTGATGGAGTTGATCACACCTTTCTTGACTAGCCGTCTTAAGGTAGTAGGGGAAATATGCAACTCATAGGATGCTTCAGAGATAGTTAATGGTTGGTTTAGCTTGTAAGCTTTGAGCTCATCCAATGAAAAGTATCTATTTTTACCATCTGGTCTCTCCGAATGAAGCAGTCCAGTCTTATCCCATCGTCGGATCGTATCCAGAGACACCCCCAGTATCTGGGCGGCTTCTGAGATAGAAACTAGTTTTTTTGGTTGTGGCAGAGGTTTTTTCATACCTTTTCCTTCTCTTCTGTGCATTGGTTAACCTCTGCTTAGGTGAACCTTTACCAATTTTCCGTCTGTAGAACTAGTTTCTATTTTTATAGATATTGATGTCAAACATTGACAAATTATGTTATAAATTGTTTACTATTGTTTATAATTATTTAATAGTTTGTAATAAAAATGGAAGAATTTTTTACCGTCTCACAAGTAGCTGTAGCCCTAAAAGTTCACGCTATTACTATCCGCCGGTACATTCGGGAAGGTAAGTTGAAAGCTGTCAGAGCCGGGGGTAATATCCGCATATCTGAGGCTGAGTTGAGAAATTTCACTCAAAATTTTGTGCCCAGAAGTAAAAACCTACGTGAGTTTCCGCGCACATCTCATGGCAATTTTTCTTTCAACGACCCGCTTTTTAGGCTCAAAGGGCGTGGATTGGGTATCAATATTGCAGCCAGGAAGGAAGAATAGCCACAAATGGCCACATCAAATAGAAAGATATTTATCGATTCATCTGTACTGACAGCCTTTGTTGATAGGGGCAATCCGAGGCATTTAAGGGCGGCTAAAGCCTTTGAAGTGACCGCCAGTATAGGTTATCGCCTCTATACCACTCCGCCTATAATTGCGGATGCTTATGAAGAGCTCAATCGCCAGGTAGGCACAACAGTAGCCTTAGAATTTCTTCAAACCATGCTTCAAAGCGGTATGGAGATCATATTTAAACAAAAAACTGATCTAAATGCGGCATATCGGATCTTAAAAATGAATAGAAGCAACCAGCTGAGTCTGGACGAAGCTGTCAACGCCGCCTTAATGCAGAGAAAAGGTATCACCCAGATACTCACTTTCCGCCCCTGGCACAACCTTTTTGGTACTACTGCCAGCACTTTGGGCGCTATTTAAAATCTGATCAACCTTTGCATAGATAGTGGAAGGGTATGCATAGGTGACTGGCATTTTTTCCAGTTTTTATCCTTATAAGTTAGTTATAAGACTAAAAAAGTGTTATGAGATAGAAGGGCTTCGCCCAGAATATATTCTAATTTTCACGAAATTTATTAGATGTATCAGGATTCTGAGTAAGTAAATTACTCGCCATTCTCAGATTTAATATAGCCTTGCGCTGAGCCAAAGACGACTGATTTGTATTTGTCGTGTAAACTATAAAAAGAAAATTTGTTACATTTTGACTTAGCGTGAAAAAGTATTATAAGATCAAATTAATATACATTTGTAAATTCATAAATTATATAAAAGCTCTATAAATAAATATCTATTTCCATTTCAATATTTTCTACATATTTAAATGTATTTAATTTTAAATATCGATCTCATTATTTGACAAATAAATACTATCACTATAAATATTGGATGGCTTTAGACATTGACATGAGTAGTATAAACTTTTATATTAAAATTAATACACAAAAATTACTATGGCCTTAGAAGACGCAATATTAACAATTTCAGTAGCTGCCAAGCTTCTCAATCTTCATCCACGGACAATCATGCTGTATGAAAGAACCAAGCTTTTTTCTTCCCAGAGAACAAATACTCAAAGACGGATGTTTTCAGCTCAGGATTTAGATAAATTGCAGTTTATTAAATACCTGACACAGAAGAAGGGGATC
>CAZWRN010000024.1:0-17017 GCA_964636275.1 uncultured Gammaproteobacteria bacterium | reverse complement strand
ACTTAAAAAATAACAGCTATTATATACAAGGGGGACAGTAAATGAAAAAATTTGGAGTCGCAGAGGATTATTTATCGAAGGTCTAATAAAATAATACAAAAAATCAGTTAGAACACCTGCAATAAGTCCTCCGGTTAAAAAATTATAGTCTATACTCAATGTCTTACTTGCCATCATTGTCATTAATATTGCATTTATACTAAACAAAAAAGTGATACCCCCTGGAACGAATTTCCACCTAAAGATATTGAGATATAGAATGCTCATCATAAGAATAGTTTGAAGATAAATACTCGCAACCCCTAATCCTTGAGCATTAAAAATCTGACTGCTCTGCCTTGGGAAAATCACTCCGGAAAGAATCGGTTGGAATATAGGATGAGCAAATTCTGTGACTACAGAATAGCAAGTCCAAATTGTTACCAAAGAGATCAAAAGGGGTAACTGGGAAAAGATATTCCTTTTAGTTTCCTCTTGTAACCAGCCTGATCGAGCGGGGGCAAGAAGAATCAATGAAGTACCGATACCTAAAAATAAGTGAGATGGACTAATTAATGCATCTAGATTTTTTTCGACACCAAATAATGAGTGCCAGATAAAATCTACTACTCCTCCGGCTGCAAACAATAACAGATAAATCAAACTGTAACCCTTAGGTAAACTATTTAACCATCGGTATCCTTTTTGATGATAAAAAAATGACAGGACTAAATAGAAAAAAGCAATTGCTGCAAATCCTGAATAAAATAAAAAGTGTGAAGGGGTGAAAAAACTTTCAAGTTCAGAGACTTTAAGATGATTATGCCCCCATATATCAATAAACAATCCGGCATAAAACCATATAATAAGAACAGTTGATATCCAATCAATAATTAATCGATTTGGTGGATACTTTTGCATAACTTTTTTAGTTTACCTTATTTAATCCAGAAAATGTTATGCTTAAAACATTTCACTATGAAAATAAATATAGCTAAATTTAATAAAAGAATCATCCTAATCATAGCAATAATCTTGGGACTAATTTGCCTCAGCATCGTCGCTTTTCGGTATAGCTATAATCCAAATTATAATGAAAAAGAACAGGCCCTCTCGTTTAAAGAAAAATGTAAAAACGTATTGGATTTTAGAAGATGTTATACACCTCTTTTTACCAAATTAGCTCAAAAAACAGACGTAGACATTGTACTTAACACTTTGATAGAAACTCAAAAAATAGATGAACGTTTAAATGATTGTCACTACTTGGCTCACGAGATAACATTTGTCGCAATAAAAAAAGACCCTATCAAATGGAATGAAAGACTACAAAAAATGAATCTATATTGGTGCTCAACTGGATTTCTTCATGGGACTATTTTAAGTTTAGGATTAGAAAAAGGTGCACCAATAAATCAAATCAAACAGTTGGATCAGTTTTGCAAGCGGATTATGGATGGGCGAAATGATGAGGGGTTTATAGAGAGCTCCTGTTATCATTCAACAGGGCATGTTTTTTTAATTGAAAATGGGGGGAGAGTAGACTTGGGGCTTAAAGTATGCGAATTGTATGATACGGAGAAGAAGCAGTATTTTTGCTACAACGGACTGTTTATGGAAACAGTTCAGAGGGATGCCTTAGTAGATCATGGGCTTGCGGAAAAGAATTCTTGGTCTTGGGATGAAACACTCAAGCAGGAAATGCTTTGCAAAAGTTATGACGGTCTCAAAAGACGGGCTTGTTGGATGGAGATGTGGCCTCTATATAAAGCTAATTCTTGGAGAGTTGGAAATAATCGTTTAGATGCTTTGTATTCACTTTGTGGTCGGACAGATTACCCAGATGAACAAGATAAATGCTATGAGTATGGAGTCTACACGGTGATTGATAATGGGCTTGAATTTATAAGTGAAGATGAAGTGGAAAAAACCTGTCAAGTATATACGGATAAAAAAAGAAGAACCGAATGCATTCGTTTTATGACTACTATGTTTATTCGCTCTAATGCCATTTCTCAAGCAAATACAATCCACAAAATTTGTTCTCAAGCCACATTGCCAGAAGAGTCGCCCTGTTGTAAAGTTTTTGACAAGGAAACAAAACAACAACAGCAAAAACAAATTACATCAATAGAAACTGAATTTATTACATGTATGATGAAGGGTGAAAAACTACCGGAATACTACTCTTCAAATTAGGCTCCTTATGTTATATAAAAAAATATACATACTACTTCCAATAACAACTTTTTTTATTGGATTGGTTACACATCATTCATTAATTTTTACAGATAATTTATCCCTGCCAATTAATAAAACCACTAATCAAGATAAAAAAGAAATAGATTTTAATATTTTTTGGAAGACATGGGAATTGATTGAACAGGAATCCTTAGATAAAAATAAACTAGATAATCAGAAATTATTATACGGCTCAATCAAGGGTATGGTTAGGACTCTAGGAGATCCTTTTACTATTTTTTTAACTCCAGCTGAACATAAAGCTTTCCAGGAATCACTTACGGGTATATTTGAAGGATATGGATTTGAAGTAGTCCAGGACAGTGAAAAAAGGTTTTATTTTAAGAATGTTCTTCCTGGAAGCCCGGCTGAAAGCGCTGGTATAGAAAATGGGGGAGAAGTCATTAAAATAAATGGGAATGAACTAAAAAATTATCAATTGAGTGAGGTAATGCAAGTATTATCTGACTCGGCAAAATCCAAAATAAAGCTTACTTTTATTGGGATTAAAGGGTTGCATGATGTTGAGATTAAGACAGAAAAATTTATTGTTAAAACAGTAAAGTATCAAAAATTAATCACCAAAGATAATAAACAAATTGCTTACATTAAAGTTTCACGTTTTGGAAAAAATACTATAAATGAGTGGGATGCTGCAGTAGAGAAGATATTAAACGATAAGTCAGTTGGTGTAATCGTAGATTTACGAGACAACTTAGGGGGATTCCCATCTGTACCAATTCATATTGCTTCTGAATTTATTCAAAAAGGGCCTTTATATATTGATGAGAATAATCAAGGTGAAAGAAAATTAGTAGTTGTAGACAAATCTGGACATTTAAATAATCTGCCTGTAGTGGTACTCATAAATAAAAAATCAACCTCGGCTACCGAACTTCTGGCGAGTACAATTCAGTTTAATAAAAGGGGAATACTGGTAGGAGAAAAATCATCTGGCAAAGGATCAATTCAGAATATATACAATCTGTCCGATGGATCGGGATTACATGTAACGGTGGCTAAGTGGTTTAAACCAAATGGTGAAAGTGTGGAAAAAGTCGGACTAATACCAGATATAAATGTTGATCAACTTGGAGAAAATATTAATGAGTCAGATAAGACAGTTCAGCAGGCAATAAAAGTGTTATCAAATTGATTTAACTGGCTAGGAACATAGTTCATATTGACTTATAAAATACCGAGAGATATAATTATCCTATAATATGAACAGTCGGCACCCAGAGGTATTATCCAGAAGGGGTTGGATGAAACGTGCAGGTCAGGCTGCAGGATTTGCCGGGGGGGTAATGATTTTTGGCCCGAGTATTCTTGTACCTTTAAATGTATCAGCGGCTCCTGATGGCCAAAGTGCAAAAATTCCTTTTAAAGATGTGTCATCAACAGCTTTCCCGATGTTAACTCCGGACATACTGGGATCTACGACCCCTACATTTTCATTTGCCGGTGAAGAAGTTGAAAGAAGAATATATGTAACCCCAGATGCACCGGTAACCCCTGACCAGATTAATGGAGAAAGCGTGTACGGCCCTGTTATCCGAGGGACAAGAATACAAGAAAGGCCATGGAGTATTATTACAGCTACTATGTATATGTATGGTGAAACAGCTGGTATTATATATGGAGGCCCAGAATCCCCAGATCAAACTATTTCTATGATAGAAGCTAGAAAAAATAGTTTAGTTGCTATGGTCCGCTCAGGAAATGATTTTACAAAACCACCAGTTGCTGAAACAACAATTGAAGAATTGCCTGAAGGGCCAAAAGTTATTAATTTAGCCATGATGTTTGGAAATGATGGTAAAACGTTTGGAGTATTTGGCACAGATGGAAGGCTTAGAAAACAAGTTGAACTTCCAAAACCAACAGCTGATGTCGGTCAAGACTCGTTTGTTCTGGTTTATAAATACAGAAATACCCCTGAAGCCGTAATTACTGAATGTGCTGTTATTGCTCCCAGAGCTATTTAATACTTTTTTGACTTATTTTTTCAAATTCTTTTATCACCTCTGCAGATTTTCCAATCATTTTAATTTTTCCATGATCCAGCCATAAACAACGGTTTGATAGTTCTTTAATGATTTCCATATTATGACTAACTATAACTATAGTCGTTTTATAATTTCTGACCATTTTTTTAATTCGTTTCAAAGATTTTTTTTGGAAGGCTAAATCTCCTACCGATAAAACTTCATCAATAAATAAAATATCAGGATTCAGACAGCGAGAGGTAGCAATCGAAAATGCTAGACGTAAGTACATACCAGAAGAATAAAATTTGACCGGTGTATCTATAAACTGTCCAATATCAGCAAAGTCAATAATGTCGGGGATCTCTTTTTCTAACTCCTTTTTTTTAAAACCTAAAATAGCTCCATTCAGGTAAATATTCTCTCGACCCGACAGGTCGTTATGAAAACCTAGTCCAACTGCAAGAAGTGATGCAAAGCGTCCTTTTAAAGTCACTTTTCCCGAGGTTGGCCGGGTAATACCGGATAATATTTTAAGTAAAGTAGTTTTACCGGATCCATTGAACCCTATAATCCCAAGAACTTCACCTGATTGTAGAGAAAAATTAACACCATCCAAAGCTTTGAAAGGGATTTCAGTAGTTTTTTTTACTGAGGGACGTTTAGATAAATTAACAAGCCTCGAGAAGATTTTAAAAGGATGCTGGACTAGATGGGCAAGATCATCTTTAACAGATTTTTGGTTTCCCCTCTTTTGAGGCGGAATCTGGTAGACTTTACTAACATTTTGTACTTTTAATACTGTCATATTATATCCGCAAGCTCCTTTTCAATCTGTCTAAAATAGAAAAGTCCTATACAAAAAAAAATGACTGCACTAATGGATGATACAAGAAGCCCATTCCAATTTATAAAGTCAGGTCCAAACAGAGTCAACCTAACAGTATCAATGACTCCCATCATTGGGTTTATATACAAAAGTGGGTAGTAATAATGAGAAACAAGTTTAACCGGATAAATAACCGGGGTAAGAAAAAAAAGTACGGAGGTAATTAAAGGAAGCAGTTCGCGGACATCTTTATACTGAATATAAATACCACTAAATAACATACCAATACCACTTCCAAACAATAAAGTGATAATAACTGCTGGGAAGATAATGAGAAACTGAGAAAACCCGATTGAAATATTGAAAAAAATGAGTAGTCCGAGAAGCACTACTAATGAACAGGTGAAGTCAGCAGTCCCGACACCACTTGATGAAAGCGGCAGAAGTACACGAGGAAAATAAAGTTTGGATATTAATTGACTATTATGAATTAAAATATTGCTCGATCGGCTGACTACTGATGAAAAAAGATTCCAAAAAATTAAACCGCTAAAAGCAAATATAATATAAGGAATATCCTTTAGATGGGTATCAATGACTTTTCCAACTGTTATAGAGAAAACAGTACTTAACAAAAGCGGTGGCATACTAGACCAAAAAAAAGCTATAAAAAAATGTCTATAACGCAGTTTAATGTCTCGTAATATAAAAAAAGATAATAAATATTTATTCTCAGTTATTGATACTAAATACTCATATAAATTGGTATCAGGACGAAAGATGGTATTTTTTTTATTTTTAAACATAAAGATGAGAGTATATTAAAGAATACTTCCCCAAAAGTAAATTTACCTGTATGATAAATTTGTGAAAAATCTGCGATATATTTTAAACTCATTGCAGCATCGAAGAGAAAGAATAAAAGCAATCTCTAAATACCTAATTATAACCTCAGGTATTTTAGTACTGATTTTTATATTTTACATATTATATTTATTCCATTTGAACCCATGCATTTTCAACCAAAGATATGCCTGCTATTCAACTTTAGTTCAAAAAATTGTGATGGACAAAGGGACTGAAGATGCGATCGAATACGTAAAGAAAAATGTTTTACCTAAATGGGGGTTTGGTTTAACCCATATGGTATTACATAAAGTTGGAGAGGCGTCTTACTACAAAACAACCGATCTTCATCAGTCATTAGCCTATATCGAACCATATATGTCTGATCAGGATATTAATACTGATGGTTTTGATGGCTATATGCATGGAGTATTTAGAGGATACTTCAAAATGAACCAATCCACCCCCACTGAACAACTTATGAAAACTGTCTGCGGAGAATATTATGGCATGCAGATGATGGAGGATGACCTTCATACCCACCATGGATCAAAAGCTGAAGAATGTTTCCACGGCATTGGTCATGCACTTATGTACCTACATGATAGTGAAATTGACCCCGCTCGGCAGGATTGTCATAAAACATCTCAAATTTGGATGCGAAATGCATGTTTAAGGGGTGTATTTATGGAAGAAACTTATAAATATTCTGATTTTTTGTCAGAAGTGGATACTCCTGTTCAGGAAAATTCCATGCAAGAGCTTTGCAACCAATTTAATGATGAAGAAGGCCGAATTTGTGCAGGATTTGTCGGAGAATCATATATGTTAAAAAATAAGACCGATTTAGAAGGAGGATTTAACGAGTGTAAAAAATTAAGAACTAGTCAGATGAAACAGTCTTGTATCGACATGATGGCAATTTTATTTTTGCCTTTTCATTATAAAAGCAATTTGGCTCAAATTATTGAAGTTTGTCAAAAATGGGCAGGGGAATTCGGTGGAAGATGTCTTTATTCTGCCAATGAAGGGATCAAAATCGGGAATGCTGGACCAAATAATAAAAATCAATCTATATGTTCAGATATCAAAGATCCAAGTCTAGAAAAAATATGCCTGACTGGTAAAAAAACAAATTAAGGATAAATAGATATGCTGGTTAAAACAAATTGATTTGGGGTTTCATAATTTCGATTTCCTTTTACAACAAAGTAAATACCAACTCGTACTTTATCTCCGATTTTTAATTTACTCTTTTCTACTACCTCGAAATTTGGCAGCTGTAAAACATTAATTTGCTCATCAAATGTCCACGTATCGGGTAAACCAGCTACTTTAGTATCAGTAGTAATTTGATACTTTTGATCAGTCATTTTTTTCAAATCGGTTATGGTTCCTTTGTATACATACAGTAAATTAAAACGCTCAACATTATCATCAGATAGATCAATCTGAGCCATAACGTTTTTAGCATTATCCAGGGCAATTTTTGTAGATACATCTTTTACCTCAATTGGTTTCAGATTGGATAGGTTGCTGGCATCGTTGGCAGTGTCTGTCGGTTGAGCAGGCAGAAAAAGTTCACTTGAAGAATTAAGCAATCCCACATATATGAGCCCAAATTCATTTACACGTTTAAATGGTTGATCCTCTTTAATCCCAAAAGAAGTTGTTAAGAAGACTTTACTTCCAATCTTCAAATCTTGATAAGAGGCTTTTGCAAAACCCGGAAGATAGTAAAAGCTAATTTGGTCATTAAAATTCCATTTATTTGGCAAACCAGCTATTTGTTTATCAGTTGTAAATTGAAATTGTTTATTACCTATTTCCTTTAAATCTACAATTTGGCCACGATAAGCATAGAGCAGATCGGCTACAACCAGAGATTTATCATTCAGATCAACTGCATCTATTACTTTTTTTGCCGTTTCAAAAGCAATCTTGGTCTGGCCTGTATTTGGAGATTCTTCTGCCAATGGGCTAGGCTGAACCGAAGGAATAGGCAAAGGTGTAGAAGAGGGACGATTAAACTTTATAATCAATGATGCCAATAACTGAGGTTGGTAAATTTGAATTGCTATAATTCCTGCGATTATTAATGCTAAAAATCCAACGAAAATTCCCGCTAAAAGATTTGAATGAGAATTTTTATTATTTTGGTTCATATAAACAACTGTATCCGACTGGGATAATGGCCCAGTAGATGAATCCAAGGGCGGTGTTGGTTGCAATGATGTATTTGAATTTGCATTTGTTCTGGGATTGGGATCCATACACTATTGTAACCAAGTTGGGACTATTGAAGTCAAGTTTTATACAAAAATAGATCTTCATCAGGCTGAATAAAACGATTAACGATAGATATGGCCATTTGATATTAATTGGGGTATTGTGAATTTAGAGATATTAGTTTATAACAATGTTATATCGGTTATTGAATGAGAAAACCAGCTGATCATTCTGTTTCCTTGATCTCCACCCGAGTTTTTACTAACTTCATCTTTCTTGAAAAACATTTTCAAAATTTGAGTTTTTTTAACAGGTAGAACAAATTTAGCGCAATCTTTGACAGTAGTCTTATAGTTTGATATTATATAAGTATGAACCGCCACAAAGAAGGTTCAATTGAAAAAGCTATAGGTATCGGGAGAAAATTTTCCCGGCCTTTACTCGGGGCTTTAGCGGCATTTTTTGTTTTATCCCAGACGGTTTATGCTCAAACAGGTGACAGGTTTCCCCATTCTGCAGAGGCTATCAGGCCTGATATCAATCCATCCATAAATAGTAGCAAACCAGCATTTGAGGCTGAAAGAGTTCGTGATATCCCAGGTCAAACCAGAGCAATACTAGAGTCACCACTTGGAAACCACAGTGGAGTCCCTTCAGTCATGAGAGCTGTTTTTTTGGCGGCAGAATCTATCCATCAAACAATAGATCCAATTACTTCGGCAGAAGAGTGATTTAATTCTTTCATCTCTTATAAATCTGTGTTTTAATAACATGAACATTTATGGAAGCAATTAAACAGCTAATCATTTTGATGAGAAAATCAAATAAAGTATGGCTGATTCCGCTGATATTATTATTTTGTATATTTGGGTTATTAATAATTAGTGCTCAAATTTCTCCTGTTCCAATTTTTTTATATCCTTTGATATGACCTTTTTAAAAAAATTAATTAAACTCAGTAATCAGGTAACTGTGGACATAATTCTAATTATTTTTTATTTTATTCCAGTTGGTCTAACTTCATTTTTTTTGCATTTATTTCAAATATTTAAACCAAAAACTATAAAAAAAACATTCTGGATTGAGGTAAGACCTGGTGAAAGAGAGGAGCATTCATCACCTTATTAAATATGAAGATAATAGGTATATCAGCTTTTTATCACGATAGTGCTGTGGCTTTGATTGAAAATGGAAAAGTTCTATGGGCAGCAGAAGAGGAAAGGTTTTCGCGAATTAAGCATGATAACAATTTCCCTTATTTAGCTCTCAAACGGTGTTTAAAGGACAATAATCTTAAAGCAGAGGATATCAATTATGTTTCTTATTATGAAAAACCATTACTGAAATTCGAAAGAATTTTAGAGAATTTTGTTATAACTTTTCCCTGGTCACTGAAGTTTTTTTTGGATGGTATTCCTGAATGGATTAATCAAAAAATTAAAGTCGAGGCAATAATTAAAAAAGAATTCGGAGAAATTCCTATTTTTTTTATCCCTCATCATTTATCTCATGCCGCTGCAAGCTATTTCTTTTCTCCTTATAAAAATGCGGCAATATTGACGGCTGATGGAGTAGGAGAGTATGAAACGACTGTATTGTGGTCAGCGAAGCAAGGTAAAATAACTAGGCATAAAAGCCTAAATTTCCCCCACTCATTAGGGTTATTGTATTCTACTTTTACAAGTTTTTTAGGATTTAAAGTCAATGAAGATGAGTATAAAGTAATGGGACTATCTGCTTACGGAAAACCTATCTATGTGGACAACATTTTGGATCTAATTGATCTGAAAGAGGATGGCAGTTTTGAGATCAAAATTGATTATTTCGGTTTCCCATATCAGTCTAAAATGTGGAACAGAAAATTCGAAAAAAAACTGGGTCAACCCAGAAAAATAAATGAGCCAATATTAAAAAAACATAAAGACATTGCTGCAAGTATTCAAAAAGTAACAGAAATGATCCTCTTTAAAATTTTAAACAATCTCTACCAAACTGTTCAGGTAAAAAACCTCTGTCTTTCTGGCGGAATAGCTCTGAATGCATTAGCAAATGGCAAAATTTTTGATAAAACCCCTTTTAAAAATGTTTCTATCATTGGAGCTGCGGGGGATAGTGGTTCTGCCATTGGCTGCGCTTTGTTTATATATCACTCTGTATTCAAAAAAAACTTTACCCCTAGCCAAACCAACTTGTTTTTAGGGAGCTCATTCTCCGACTCAGAGATAGAGCAAATTTTAAAAAGAAGAAAAATTCCTTTTACCCAGTATTCGTCGAGAAGACAATTGACCGATCAGGTTGCATTACTTCTTGAGCAACAACAAATAATTGGCTGGTGCCAGGGGAAAATGGAATTCGGACCACGAGCTTTGGGCCACCGGTCCATACTGGCCTCGCCAAGATCTCTAAATATGAAAGACAAGGTCAATCTTGTAAAAAGAAGAGAATTATTTCGACCCTTTGCTGGAGCTATACTTAAATCAAGTGCCAAATTTTTTTTTGATTTACCCTCCCAAGTAGATTACCCATACATGAATTTTTGTTTTCAGGTAAAACCAAATATGCAAAAATTTATCCCAGCGATCGTTCATAAAGATGGTAGTTGTCGGATCCAAACTGTGACTGCAAACGATGGGATATTTTATGAGTTACTAAAAAAATTCCAGTCGGTGTCAGGAATTCCCTGTTTATTAAATACGAGTTTTAACATTAAGGGAGAACCTATTGTGGAGACTCCTGAACAAGCCTTAGATGACTACCTAAATTCACCAATGGACTGCTTAGTTTTAAATAATTTCTTAATTCATAAATAATACTGCGGTATAATACATTTCTATGCTTAAATTAAACGCATTCCAGCTTCGAAATGGCGATCACCAGATCGAGAAAAAAGATATCCCCAGGCAGGAGATATATATCGTTTTAGACAATGTTCTGGATACCTACAATATTGGTTCCGTTTTCCGTCTGGCGGATGCAGTAGGAGCTAAAAAGATCTATTTATGCGGTGGAACTGAGACACCTCCCAACCACCGGATTAAAAAAGCCTCGATCAATACTACTGAAATCGTAGAGTGGGAATATTTTCCGACAACTATTGACGCAATTAAGGATTTAAGAAGTAAGATTCAAGATTTAAGAATAGTGGCAGTAGAGCTTGCAGACAATTCCATTCCTTATACGGAGTACAAATATGAACTACCGTTGGCTTTAGTGGTTGGGCATGAATCCGAGGGTGTTTCTCAGGAAGTACTTCAGTTGTGCGATGCTATTGTCGAGTTACCAATGTACGGGATCAATATTTCGCTAAATGTCATGGTGTCACTGGCGATTACTTTATATGAAGTGTTGCGCCAGACCTCACCAATTACGCAAAATTAATTTCTCACTCAAAGACTCACCTGTGGTAATTCTTTTAATCGCTTCAGACAACAGGGGAGCAACTGATATGACTTCAATTTTAGGATGTTTGAGAATACGTTCATCGAGTTGAAGAGTGTCTGTTATAAATACTTTTTTTAGCTGGGACTGGGTAATTCTTTCCAGAGCCGGGTCAGAAAAAATACCATGCGTTGCTACGGCATAGACATTTTTGGCCCCTTTTTCGGATATCGCATTTGCAGCATTACAGATAGTTCCTGCAGTATCTATCATGTCGTCCACCAGGATCACATCCATTTTATCCACCTCACCGATTAGGCCCAAGGTTTTTACATTCTCATGGTGATGTTTTTTGATATCACGTTCTTTAAAAACAATCGCCATCCCTTCGGCATTTAGTAGCTTGGCAAATGCCGATGTCAGCATCACCCCGCCTTTATCAGGAGCTGCGACCACTACTTTTTTAAATCTCTTTTTTAATACAGGAACAAATGAATAGGAAGCATATAAATTTTCCCAGGGGATCATACTAAAGCCTTGTTCCTGGTCAGAATGAATATCAATAGTTAAAATTCGATCTGCCCCGATATTTTCCAAAAGATGAGCCATTAGTGACGCACTGACAGGGACTCTAGGTCGATCTTTGCGGTCTTGTCTGGAATAACCAAAATATGGGATAACGACTGAAATTTCCGCTGCTGAAGCTCTTCTGGCTGCATCGATCATCAAAAAAAGCTCCATGTAAGCCCCATCGACATTGGGTGGACAAGTTGACTGGATAATAATGACGTTTTTTTTTCGAACATTGACCGGGATCTGGATATGAGCTTCCTGATCAGAGAAACGACCGACAGGAAAATACACCGGAACTTTGAGGAATTTAGCTGTAGCTTTAGCAAGAGGTAGATTAGCATTTCCTGCTATCAAAATAAAATCGTCTTTTTTTGGCATTTTTTAAGGCTGAATAGTAATCGGCAGATTTTCAACTGAACCTAAAATATCTTCGGATTCTGACACTATATTTGTATCACGAGTTTCATCTGGAGTAAATACTATAGTTATTTCTGTCGGGCCTTCTTTGAGAGCTTTAAAGACGATGGAGGTTAAAAAAGCCAAGTCAGGTAATGGTTGTTCAATTTCGGACACAGCAGACATAGTGGCCAATCCAGTTTTGGTATCAACCGCATTAAATACAGTTTTTTGAAAGATCTGACTTTTAGCAAAAGGTGTGGCAGAATTAGTGGCGATTATATTTAGCATTTCTGGATCATAACGGATTGTTAAATCAGCCGCAGAAGCCCGATTGCCCTGCCCTTCTAAAACCGCATTAATAGTAATAGTTTCATTTTTTTTGAGAGAGGCCTGATCAGTTCGAAGAGCAAGAGTGGGCTTTTTAGTTGGCGTCCCAACTAGTTGTTGTTGCGACGGATTTGGCTGGGGGAGAGGATCTAATGACATTTTTTCCCGATAGGTCAGATAAATATAGCCGCCAATACTTTCTAACATGATCACAATCAGTCCGATTACAATAACTTTTTTAATTGTCATAAAGGTTGGTTGAAATGTGGTAAAAAGATCGAGTAATCGATACCGTTGATAATACCATCACCATTTAAATCAGCATTTTTTTGCTCCTCATTTTTAGGAGTACCCCAGCCAGCATACATGATGGATAAATCAACTGAATTGGCAGCCGAGTCATCATTAAAATCATACATATCACTCAACTCAGCTGATTCAGAACTGGTAAAACCAGCTGAAGCAGATGAATCGAATTCCGGAATTGAGATATTGGCTAAACTACTAGATGCTGTCGTTTGACTGGGTTTGGCTGAAGCAGAGGCTGGCTGAGCCGATGCGGTGGCAGTATTAACAACATTCTTTGGGACTACTGCTGAGATATTTTCAGGTACATCATTGGATGCTCGGCTTTTGACTTGCTGCTGTTGTCCAACCAGATAAACCCCCACACCCACCCCTCCTACCAAAAAAAACATTAAAAAACTAGCCAAAGCCAATTTTATGTTTAGTTTCGGCATCGTAATACTTGAACCAGCGGGACTATCAGCCTTAAAAATAACCGCATTACCAGCTTGTGGGATATCATTCACGGGTACTGATGTTTCAACGGGAGATGGTTTAGTATCCATAGAAATACTTTATCAGAAAAAAGAGACACGTAACAAGCATAACGCAATACGAAAAATATCTTCATATGTTTTATGTATCTCTTGTTACGGATTGCAATCTTTTTCGGTAAATATTTGCTTTTCATACGTAAGAGGAGTATAATATAAATGTAATTGATAGTTGGGAGTTCGCAGAAAATAACGAACCGCCAACTACCAACTAATTAGCTGGTAGGTAGAAAGTAAATATGCCTACATCAGTAAGAGCAGTAACATCTTCAATCGGAGCCTCAGTTTCACGAATTACCTCTCCAGGGGGAGGATTAAGATCCTCGGTTTCAAGTTCAATCAAAAGTTCACCAATAAAAATGATTTCAATCGGTCCAGAAGGTGGTCGCGCCAGGGTTGATACCACAATCAACCACAACCCTTTTTCCAGGATGAGACCAGCCAATCCAAATTCCAATCCAGGCGGAAAAATCTTTGGCGAAAATGGGCCAGTGAGACCCAAATCTGCGGAGTCAGTCTTTGGGCCAAAATTAGGGGAGATTAGGTTTAATAGGCCAGCTTCCATAGTTGGATTTACGCCTGAAGCATCTGCCAAAGCTGAGGTTGGAACTACCTTTGCTCAAGCCAGAGCTCGCAACCAAGCGCAAATATCAGCTAGAAAAGCTGAAAACAGACAGGTGGCAGATGCGTTCATTGCTTCAGCACTTCCCAATGTGAGAAGAGCAAATCTAAATCAGTCAGTTGATTTCAAAGGGTTTCAAAGTATTTCAAAAGCTAAAGAATTAGATCATGTACAAACCACTAAAGAAAAGATTCTGAAACAAGTTCAGAATGACAAAGGGGTGGTTGAATCTCCAAGGGTAAATGCTAAAGAGTTGGTTAAAAAAATTACCAGACCGCAAGTGAGATTAAATACTCAGGAATTGGCTGCAACAGTTGCTCGTTTAAAGGCAGCCAGAAATAGACAAGCTGAAATTTCTCAACAGACCAGAGTAGGTATAGAAGCAAATAACCAAAATACTTTAAGAGTTACTGGATTGGTTGAAAGACTAAAAAATCATGTCTTAACACCATCTGAATTAGCCTTTAGAGCTCGAGTTGTCCTAGCGGCTCAGGTTCCAGACCAGATTTATCAGGCTCCAATTGAAAGAAACAATCCAATTAACAAACCAATTGAAAGACCTCAGGTACATGAATTACCCAAGCCGACAATCGATCAGGTTCATAGCTTCACCAATTTAAGACCACTGGTAGAGAAGGGAGTTTTAAGTGAAGATCAGGCCATGCAAAGGGCCGGGGTAATTGGCAGTCCTCGAGTTGAGACGCCCAAGGGCGGTCCAGAAGCTCCCAAGATCACTTTACCCAAAGTCGACGGAATCTCGCCTAAACAGGCTGAGCAGTTAGCAACCTTAGCGCCAATAGTCAGAGAAGGGAATCAGACTGTTCGTGAACAGGTTCTGGCAGCCGTTGGTATTAAGCCTGAAATTGGTCAAAAATTTGTCGAAATACTGCAAAAGTCCGATAGTAAAGTAAATCATGCCTCCGAAAGCCCTGCAGCGCCTCAGGAAAGTCCTCCACTAGGGCAGGCAATGAGGTTGATTAAAACGCTGGATGTCGATTTTGAGACCGTAGATGAGGCTGAAGTTAAGAAAAAAGCCCAAGCATTGATCGCTGTTATTGGTCAAACCTATCAATTGAATGCCTTAGGAAAAACGGAAAGTGACACCACCTTACTGGTTGAAAGGCAGTTAGCCTCTTCAGATGCTGTTCCACAAAGGATCAGATCACGAGTTAGTTCATTAATGGTTAGAACGATCCGGGAGGTTACTGTAGACCCAACTGAGGATCCAGCCAAAAAAGCTTTGCATCAGGTAGACCTGGAAAAGCAAAACAAGCGAGTTAAATTAGCAACCAAAAGTATTGATGAAGCACCACGAAACGAGCAAGGCGAAATTGCCAGAGATTTTGTGATTGGTCAGATCCAAGAAAACAATAATCAAAATTACTGGGGTAGATTGGCGGTTATTTTAAAACAAAATTTTGATGGATCATTAGATGAGATGGTCGTCAGATTAAAAAAATTGAAGTTTTGGGAAAATGCTCAGACAGTGGCAAAAACTATTGATGACTCAATGTCAGAGTACCCAGCAGTTGAACCGGCTTTTAAACAAACAACCAAAGAAGTCGGCCGAAAAGAGGTCGGAAAAACCATGGATCCCCTGTGGTCAGAGATGATTAGATCATTGGTTAAAACTTTAATTGTTACGCCACAAACCAGTCAAATGGCTACAGCTAGGTAATTTACCTATTGATTTTTACCAGTAATTTGTTACCGTTAAGATATGGATATCTCAATAAATCCCACAATGGGGATTCTTCCAACAACTAATCCGGGGACTATTATTACAAATGCCATAACTATTGCTTACATTGTGGCAGTGCTGTTGGTTCTTTTCTTCATTATTAAGGGGGCTTTTATGTGGATCACTTCAAATGGTGATAAAGAAGCAGTAAGTCACGCTAGAAAGACAATAACCGCTGCTCTTGTTGGTCTGACAATTCTAGCTCTCGCTTTTGTAATTCTGCGTGTAGTTGGATATATCCTTAATATTAATATTATAGGAAATGTAATTAATATCCCGGCTTTAGATGGCCGTATAGTGCTGTAATAATTCTGATCTCATCCGATCTAATCTGATTATCTGTATTTGATTGACATTACAAAGCTAAATGGAGTACAATACCTGTTACCTATTTATGGGAAGACTGGAGAAAGTTACTTCAACGTAATACTACTCACATGTTAATGGCCTTTGTGGCCCCAAGTCTGACGACTTGGTAAGCACTTTAACAATCGAAGATTAACATCACTCTTCGATTTTTTTTGCGCAAAAAGCAAAAAACACAAGAAGTTATCGGTTTTCGGGTTTCAGTTTTCGGATGAAAGTTAATCGGTTATCTGTTTTTCAGTTTAAGAACAGACAAACCGACAACAGCCAAACGTTATTCTGATAACCGACAACAGAAAACTGATAACCGATTTGTATTCAAAAGAGTGATGGGATTTTTAAGTCATAGTTAGTTGTATAACTATGACGATGACAAGAGTGAGGTTTCCATTTAGTGGAAGCTAATCTTTGTCAATTCCAAAAAAATAACAAACAGTAAGAACCTGGCTTTGCCAGAACCTTGCTGTTTGCAATAACAAACAGTAAATTCACAAAATTTCAGTGTGAATTCTGATGTTAGGAAAAACCTAAAAAGTAAGTAGTTAGTAGTAAGTAGTGAGTAGGAAGCGCAAGCCTTTTACAACCTACCAACTCCAACCTACAAACTTTTTTCTGAGAGTTTGATCCTGGCTCAGGATAAACGCTGGCGGCGTGCCTTAG
>CAZWRN010000023.1:0-17432 GCA_964636275.1 uncultured Gammaproteobacteria bacterium | reverse complement strand
AACAAATTTCCAAATTTGATGCTGATGAACCAGAAGACGATCTAGAAATTCCCGCCTTTTTAAGACAAAATCGTTAGTTCCCTTAGTGTTGGAATTTACATGGACATAAAAGCCCTTAATAAGAGTAATTTTTTTACTTGGTCACTTACGCTTATATTACTACTGGAATTTTTACTACTAGCTTTTTTATTGGAAAAACAAAGTTCAAAACAGTCCTTTTTATCCTTAATCATTCAAGTTTATGGAGGATTTATGGCTACTCTTTTTGGTGTTTATATCTCTCTTCTTGCTTCAAAACAGGAGGGAAATCAGAAAGAAGAAAGAGCCTTACATAAGACGATGTTAGGTTCATTAAAGATTATTTGGTCTGAGTTGGATTTAAATGAACGAGCTTTAAATCATTTAATAGAAAATGGTCTAGAGAAAATTCAACGAGAATTATTTAGTATGCATGATTCTTTAGATTTTCTTATTAACAGTACAGGCGAATTCAAGAGTAAAGCATTTTATGGCTGTATTACTTCTGGGGCTATAAACGATATTAGTCAAAATGGAAAAATTTTTAATGGACTTCAACAAGCTTATTATAATCTTGAATTAAGTTATACATCACTTATCGGGTTGAGATCCTATTATGAGGAATATAAAGATAAAAACTATCTAACAGATTATCCTGATCAGCGAACTGCTGCAATAAAGCAAATTGATCTTTTAATTGAAAAACTGAAGAAAACACTAAAAATGGTCATTTACGCTAAAAAAGAGGTTTATATTTATCTCGAAGGTCGAGGAGTTATTTTTACTGAAGACGAAATACATGCGCATTAATTGACAAAAAGACTGTCCTATATTATTTTAAGTTAGTTATGTTGAAGTTTGTTGCACAGTTTAATAGTTTTCTCATTATTACCTCTTAACATAAGGGAGGTGATTTGTGTGGCAAACATAACCTCCCAGATGGGAGGTTTTTTTATGTCAAGAATATATACGTAGTATATACCACGTATATATCAAGGTTAGATTCTGGACTATTTATTTTTAGGTTAATTCTAATAAATTAATGTAGCCAGAATGACATTGAACAGATAACTCAGGTTAAGCCAGTTTGGAGAACTTGTAAATTGTTTCTTGATTATTACTTCTAGATTGAAAGGAGAGCGGTAAAAACGTACAATACGAACTATGTTGAAAAGTGTCTCATCACAAGTCGATTTTCCGGGACTGGAAGAGGAAGTTCTCAAGTTTTGGGAAGGGGATGCTATTTTTCATAAAACCATTGAAAACCGTAAAGGGGCTGATCGGTTTGTCTTTTATGAGGGACCGCCAACAGCCAATGGTAAACCAGGGATTCATCATGTAATTGTCCGGACATACAAAGATCTGATACTTCGTTATAAGACGATGAAGGGTTATTTGGTTGAAAGGCGGGCTGGATGGGACACGCATGGTCTACCCGTCGAGATTCAGGTCGAAAAAGAGCTTGGACTAAAAGGTAAACAGGATATTTTAGCTCTGAAAGATAATGAGTTTGATTCAATTGAATACTTCAATCAAAAATGTAAAGAATCAGTCTTCCGATATGTTGATGAATGGGTTTCTTTGACCAAAAGAATTGGTTTTTGGCTCGATTTTGATAAAGCCTATGTGACCTATGACAACAATTATATTGAGAGTGTGTGGTGGTTTATTAAAGAGGTCGATAAAAGAGGGTTTTTGTATAAAGATTATAAAGTAGTGCCATATTGTCCTCGTTGCGGGACCTCCTTGTCTTCACATGAGTTGGCTCAGGGATATAAAGATGATGTTGAAGATCCTTCAGTGTATCTTAAATTTGAATTGGTTGATGAACCGGGCACTTTTCTGTTAGTTTGGACGACTACTCCCTGGACCTTACCGGGTAATGTAGCATTAGCAGTTAATCCTGAAGCAACTTATGTTAAGCGGGAAGTGGATGGAATGAAAGTGATTCATGCTGAACAAATTCCAGCTAAAAATTTGGGCATTTCCGAAGAGAGTGAGGTCTTGGAATCATTTAAAGGTGAAAAATTGGTTGGTAAAAAATATCATCCGCTGTTTGAAACATTTAAGGGAGAAGAAAAAGCTTATACGGTGTATTCAGCCGATTTTGTTTCGCTCGAAGATGGTACAGGGATTGTTCATACCGCTGTGATGTATGGTGTGGAAGATTTTAATTTAGGTAAAAAACTGGGATTACCGATGAAACATACTGTCACTTTAAAAGGTGAATTAGCCGATTTTACCGGTCCTTTTGCCGGTATGTTTGTCAAAAAAGCTGATAAATATATTATTAAAGATTTAGAAGACCGAGGGCTAATGTTTAAAGCCACCACCACCCGGCATACTTATCCTTTTTGTTGGCGTTGTTCGACACCAATCCTTTATTATGCTTTGGATTCCTGGTTTATTAAAACAACTGCAGTACGAGATGAATTGATAAAAAATAATCAAAAGATAAATTGGGTTCCGAAAACTATTCAAAAAGGTCGGATGGGAAATTGGTTGGAAACCTTGATCGACTGGAATATCTCACGTAACAGATTTTGGGGTACACCTTTGCCGGTGTGGGAGTGTAAAAATGGTCATTATCAGGTGATAGGTGGCAAAGCCGAGGTTGAGAAACTAGGAGGAAAAGTCCCAAATGATTTGCATCGGCCATTTATCGATAATGTGAAATTTGATTGTCCAGATTGTCAGACTGAAATGGTCAGATCTTCGGATGTGATGGATGTTTGGATGGACTCAGGCGCGATGCCTTTTGCCCAGTGGCATTATCCTTTTGAAAATCAGGAAATATTTAAGCAATGGTATCCAGCAGATTATATAGTTGAAGCAATAGATCAAACCCGGGGTTGGTTTTTTACTTTAATGGCTGAGGCTATATTGTTGGGTAATGACGCTCCTGCACCGTTTAAAAATGTGCTTACGACGGGACATATTTTAGATGAAAACAATCTCAAAATGAGTAAATCAAAAGGTAATATTGTCGATCCTTTTGAGATTATTCCTGAAATTGGGGCAGATGCTATTCGCTGGTATATGTGTACGGCTGCTTCGGCCGGGGAAAGTTTCCCATTTTCAGCCAATTTGGTGAAAGAAAAACAGCGCAAATTTTCTTTGATTTTATGGAATAGTTACAAATTCTTTGTTGATTATGCCAATGTGACTGGTTGGACATGTGAGCTTCAAAGAGGGGAACTCACCATCTTGGACAAATGGATTTTGGCTAAATTTACTGAACTGGTTAAATTTGTAAATAAATCTTTGGATGAATATGACCTGATCAGATCTTCGAGAGCAATTGAAGAGTTTGTGGTAAATGATTTTTCTACCTGGTATATCCGAAGAAGCCGCGATCGGGTCTCGTTACTTGCCGAAGAATCCGATCGAAATACATGCTTAAGTGTGATGTATGGGGTATTAGTTGGACTTAGTAAGCTGTTAGCACCATTTATGCCTTTCATGAGTGAAGAGATGTATCGCAACCTGACTGATGATAATTCAGTTCATTTGACGGATTATCCGAAAGGGGATGATAGTTTGCTGGATGATCAATTGGTTGCTGATATGGTGATTGTTCGCTCTGTGGTAGAAAAAGGCCATTCCAAGAGGAAAGAATCCAATATCAAATTGAGACAACCTTTAGCAAAAGTCATTTACCAAGCAGAAAATAAACTGTCAGAAGAATTAGAGCAAATTATTGCTGAAGAACTCAATGTTAAAGCGGTTGAGTTTAGTAAAAAATCTGAAGAACCAGAAGTTGAGCTGGATACGGAAATAACACTGGAGCTGGCTGAGGAAGGTGAAGCTAGAGAGTTGATACGTAATATTCAAAAGCTGCGCAAAGAGCAAAACATGGTGCTTAATGATCAGATTGAAGTTGTAGTACCTCATGTTCCGGCTAAATTTGAGGAAATGATCAAGAAACAAACCAATACTGTAGCGTTTAAAACCGGTGAAAGCTTGGAAATTCGTAAACTAGAAGTGTGAGGCGGGAAGTGGGAAGCTGGAATTTGAAGTGAGAAGTGCGATTTCTCATTTCACATTTCATTATCTATCTTCTCATTTCTCACTTCCCATATCCAGAGATGATCATTCCAATTTTACTTCTAATTTCATTTAGTGTGACGGTTATTTATTCATCTAGCCCTCCTCAGGCAATTCAACAGGCTATTTTCGCGGTTATCGGTTTGCTTGGCTATTTTCTTTTACAGCGGTTTGATTATCGTTCAATTACCCCTTTGTTGAAATACATGTATGGAGTGATTTTAGTTCTTTTGGTGATCACTTTGATTATTGGTTTTGAGTCCCGTGGCTCAGTTCGGTGGATTCCTTTGGGATTGTTTAATTTTCAGCCTTCGGAATTTGCCAAGATTGTGATGATTTTATGCCTGGCACATTTTTGGACTTATCATCAGCCTACTTGGAAAAATATTGCTAAGAGTATTGGAATATTAGCGCCAATGGCTTTGCTCATTTTTAGACAACCAGATTTGGGAACCATGTTAACGGTGTTATTTATATGGATTGTGATGTTGCTTGCTTCGCATATTTCACTTATTAAACTCGGGCTTTTTGGACTAATAGGGCTGATAAGTATTCCGACAACCTGGCTTTTTTTGCATGATTATCAAAAACAACGTATTTACAGCTTTTTGTCACCTACGGCTGATCCTCAGGGCATTGGTTTCCATGTTATCCAGTCAATGATTGCGGTTGGTAGTGGTCAGCTGTGGGGAAGAGGGTTGGGTAGAGGTACCCAGTCAAGATTACAATTTTTGCCCGAGTTTCGGACTGATTTTATCTTTGCTTTTATAGCAGAAGAGTTGGGACTGATCGGATCATTACTGGTTATTATTTTTTATAGTACGATTTTCTATTTTATGTTTAAACTGATTGGGAGAGTGGGTGATCGTTTTGGTGAGCTGATAGTATTGGGAGTATTTGGAATGATGATGTTTCAGATTACTGTAAATATAGGCATGAATATTGGAGTTTTGCCTATCACTGGTATTACATTGCCATTTTTGTCATATGGAGGGAGTTCGATGATTACCACCCTTTTATCATTTGGACTGGTTGCTTCAGTTGCCCGGTTTGGTCAACGAAAAAGGGATACTCAGATCATTGGTGATGACGATTAATGGTTGTAGCTTAGAGTATTGCGTTTTGAGCTCAGAAAAGGTACAATTTGAACTTATGTTGAACTATTTGGTTGCAGAAATAAAAGGTAAACAATACAAAGTCATGCCAGGTAAACAATTTGCCGTGGATTTTTTGGGTGAGGATGTTAAAACAGTTGAATGTGATACTGTTTTGATGACCAGTGAAGGCGACAAACTCGACCTGGGAGCTCCTTTTGTAAAAAGTAAATTTGTCTTTGATGTGGTATCTACAACTAAAGGTAAAAAAATCAGAGTAGCAAAGTATCATGCTAAAGCAAACACCAGAAAAGTGACTGGTTCGACTAAGAAATATACTGTTTTGATGCTGAAAGCGTGAAAAGATATTAGTTGACTTATCTTTTCACAAGTTATAGTATTTTAGAAAGGATTAAAGAAAGTATAAAGTCAAAATTATAAATTATAAAACACGGTTAATTAGTTCTCAGTTTTATCATTTATACTTTATACTTCATAATTTATATTATATGGCACATAAAAAAGGTGGCGGTACAGCAAAAACCAATCATGATTCAATCTCCAAGCGTCTTGGAGTTAAAAAATATGGCGGTGAAGCTGTGACTGTCGGTAATATTATTATTAGACAAAAAGGCAACAAATTTTATCCAGGTTTAAATGTTAAAGCTGGAAATGATTTTACTTTATTTGCTTTGACTGACGGCAAAGTTGAATTTAAAATGAAGTTGGGCAAAAAAGTTGTTAATGTAGTGAAAGCCTAATGGACGAGACAAACGACCGTATTTTTGAACTGGATATCAATCTGCTCCAAGCTAATCCTTTACAACCCCGAGGTTTAATCACCCCAGAATCACTTGCTGAATTGGCAGAGTCTGTATCAGAACACGGTATTTTAGAGCCGATTGTAGTAGCTAAGACACCGGCTGGTTACCAGATTATTGCAGGTGAAAGGCGTTGGAGAGCAGCTAGACTGGTTGGTTTGCCTAAAGTGCCGGTTATTATCCGAGAGACCACTCCTCAAGGCATGCTTGAAATGGCGATCGTAGAAAACGTTCAGCGTGTTGACCTCAATCCGTTGGAGCGGGCTCAGGCTTATAAAAGACTGATGGATGAATTTAATCTGACCAATTCAGAGATTGCCCAGAGAGTTTCTAAATCACCCTCATATATCTCAAATACTATTAGGTTATTGACCTTGCCTGACGCTTTAAAAGATGCTTTGATGTCTGGACAGACAACTGAAGGACATGTCAGAGCCTTGTCGGCTTTGGAGGATCCACACCTGATCATTGAAGCTTACAAAGAGGTATTGAAAAGAAATCTGTCTGTTCGGGGAACAGAAGAACTAGTGCGAAAAATCCGTTCTCATCATGGAATTGGTCCGAAAAAAGGTGCTGCTCCAGAAAAGATGAGAATAGTTAGTGAACAGGTTGACCAGATTGAGCAGGGTTTGCAAAGTATTTTGGCCAATCATGGTACAGATATGAAAGCTGTTAAAGTAAAATACATGTTAACAGGTACTACAGCCAAACTTGAAATTAGAATGGATGGTCAGCCAGAAACTACCAATGAACAGATTCAAAGAATCTATCAGGCCTTAAACTCCTTTTACAATCCTTCATAAAAGACCTTTTTATCTATATTTTTCGAACGAAGTGAGAAATTACTAAATTATAAATTAAATAATAAGTTAAAGCTTTGTTTTTGGGTAAGATCAGATTTTTTCAAGTGAATAAGCTGCGGGCCAGAGGCCGACTTGGTTGGCCGGCCAATATCGAAGCATGACCCGGCCAATTATCTCTTGTTTGGTGACAAATCCCCATTCTCGTGAATCTGATGAGTGAGGCCGGTTGTCGCCCATGGCTATATATTCACCAGGTTGGACAACTATTTCCTGCCCTTCATGCATAAATGATCCAGGAGTTGTTACTACTTCCGGTTTTAAAAAGCCTTCGGTTACCTGTTTGCCATTTATATAAACATGACCATTTTGAACTTTGATGGTATCACCTGGTAGACCCATGATTCGTTTAATAAAATCCTGGGATTCATCACGGGGATTTTTAAAAACGACAACATCGCCTCGTTTCGGCTCACTGATTTTGTAAGTAAGTTTGTCTGTGATAATATAATCACCGTCGTGAAAGTTGGGAAACATTGAAGCCCCAGAAACCTTATGTGGTTGGGCTATCAGCCAGTAAATGATAGTAGCAATGGTTGCGAAAACAACCAGAGTTTGAAACAACTCTAAAACATGTTCTTTGATGGGAGTAGCTGGCTTAGGTTGTTCTACACTGATATAGTCGGGGGAGATCATGGGGGATATTATCTCAAACAACCTGCCTGGTAGCAAGTCGAAAAAAGACGCCAGAGTTCTTTTTACGCTCAAAATTTGTTAGACTTAGATGATGTTGAAGGCAATTTTAAAAAATTCCTCCTATTTGCTGTTAGCTCAAATTTCAACCAAAATTTTATCCTTTTTTTATACTTTTTATCTGGCAAGACAGTTGGGGGTCGTAGAATTTGGTAATTATTCCGTGGCATTATCCTATTTTTCGGTGTTATCTGCTGTAGTAGATTTGGGTATTTCCCGTTTTATGATTCGAGAAGTGTCAAAAGATCAAAATCGGTTTGTTGGTTTGTTTATTAACTCTTTAGTTATTCGTGTTGTATTTGCCACCGGTTTGGTCTTTGTTTTTGGACTGATACTGTTTATAACTGACCCTGACAAAGCCAGAGTCTTCTTGTCGTTAATTGCAGCCTTTACTATTATTCCTCAGGCGATAGGTTTAACTTTAGATGCTGCTTTAGTTGTGAAAAATAAATTTAAATATTCAGCGGGAGGTATATTGATATTAAATGTCTCAACTATTTTTTTGGGGATTTGGTTGATAAATCTAGGTAGTGGTGTTTTTGGGGCGTTAATTGCAGTAGTGACTGGACATATTTTTTATATGTTGGGAACGTTTTTTTTCTTACTCCTTTCAACTAAAGATTTTCAACAATTATTTACCCATATCAGAAAAGATACTTTGGGCAAAATATTAAAAGGATCATTACTTTATGGTCTGATGAGTATGTTAGGGCTGATTTATTTCAAAGTAGATACGCTGATGCTGTCATATTTAAAAGGTAGCTATGATGCTGGTGTGTATAGTGCTGCTTATAGATTTTTAGAAGGAATTATCTTTATACCAGCGGCATTTGAAACCGCTTTTTTCCCGGTCATGAGTAGGATCAATGGTGAGGGGAAATTTAATTTTTCATTGTATCTAAAAAGTGTCGGATTATTGATGTTGCTGTCTGTGCCTTTTGTAATCAGTTTTTGGTATTTAGTTCCTTGGATGATTCAAAATTTTTTACCAGAAGGATACCTGGCTTCTATCACTGTTGTTGGAATATTGGCAATGGCAATTCCATTCATATTTATTCTAGCTGCTCAAGGAGCAGTACTTTTATCTGATGAAAAAAAACTTAGATTATTATTGGGGATTTCTTTATTTAATCTGATCGGCAATTTTTTGGGTAATCTGATTTTTATTCCACAGTATGGAGTATATGCTGCAGCCTGGATGACAGTCATATCTCAATTTTTGGCTTTTGTGATATATTTTGTGATCATTTATTATTCGACGTATGAAAAATCCAACTGATCAGTATACCCAGGACTATTTTGAAGAACTTGAAAAAGCCGATGTGGTGGAATATCCGCGTAATGCCCGGATTGTCGATCTGATTCAGCAGCATAAAAAAACCGGATTACTTTTAGATATTGGGGTAGGCACCGGACTTTTTATGGAGATTGCAGCCAAACGTGGTTTTGAAGTTTTTGGTTTGGATGTTTCTGAATATGCTATTAAGAATGTAGCAAAAAGACTGAAAATCAAATCTGGTAATAAATTAATTGTATCAGAATTTTCATCAAAAACTTTTCCATCAGGCTTTTTTGATGTGGTAAATCTACGACATTCAATTGAGCATGTAACAGATCCGGAAAAGCTGCTGGAAAATGTTTTTCGGGTTTTAAAACCAGGCGGAGTGGTAACAATAGCTACTCCTAATAGCTTTGGTTGGCATGCCAAAATTTATCGAGATCTCTGGCCTCATTGGAGTGTGCCGTATCATATTCAGTTTTTTTCCAAGAGATCTTTGAATGAACTTGTCAAAAAAACAGGATTTGCAATTTTAGTATCTAAGACAGAAGAGTTAACTAACTACGACTTATTTAGAGCTTTACTAAAAAGAGTTGGAGTTCCTATCAATTACAATCGGGCGACTCCACTGACTAAAATTATTAATAACTTTTTAGCAAAAATTGGCCAGGGAGAGGGGCTGTTAATTTTGGCGCAAAAACCTTATGAGAAATAAAGTGGCAGTCATTATTCCAAACTGGAATGGTAAGAGTTGGCTGGAAGTTTCATTGACTTCATTAATGAAACAAACATATTCAAATTTTGAGACTGTAATAGTCGATAATGGATCAACTGATGATACAGTGGATTTTGTTACCAAAAATTTTCCAACGGTAAAAATAGTAGCTTTAGATAAAAATTACGGGTTTGCGGCTGCGATTAATGCTGGAGTAAAGGCTGTAGATACAGAGTACGTGGCTTTTGTGAATAATGACACAGAGATCGATCAGGATTGGTTAACTGAGATTATGCATTGTGCAAAGAGGTATCCAAAAATTGCCTCATTTTGTAGTAAACTGCTAAATTTTGATGATCGTAAAAAAATTGATGGAGTCGGAATTCGAATCAATGAAGTAGGACAAGCACGCTCAATTGGGTGGGAAGAAAAAGATACTGGTCAGTATGAAACAGAGATGAAAATATTTGGAGCAACCGGTGGGGCTGCTTTATTTAGACGGGATGTTTTTATCAAAGTTGGTATGTTTGATGAGCATTATTTTATGTATTCAGAAGAGGTTGATTGGGCATTTCGAGCCCAATTTCTAGGATATCAAAGTCTGTATTGTCCGAAAGCTATTATTTATCATAAACACAAAGCGAGCTCTTCAAAGAGAAAACAGATGCTGGAGTATTGGCAATTTACAAATATGTATATGACAATAATAAAAGATTTTCCAACTGCCATATTATTAAGAAAATGGCGATGGTTGAAGATATTTTTAGTATATTTTAATACCATTTTTTACCAATGGCGATCTGGTTTTTTTTGGCAGCCTTTTGCGGTAAGCATCACACTGCTTAAAAATTTACCTTATTTGTTGAAAGAGCGTAAGCGAATTCAGCAAGTAAGAAAAGTATCTGATGAATATATTGAAAGTTATCTATATCCAAAACCAGTAACTTTTTGGGGGATGATGAGATGATCTTAGTTTTTTTTCTGACAGTTGGGTCCATTATAATGATTGTTCTGGGTGAGTTTGGAAAATTTCCTTTTGGAACAGTTGGCAACAATTTTAGTTTACTGGATATAGTCACTGCTGCTACTTCGACAATTTTTTTAATATGGCAGATTGCGATCAAAAAAGATCTTAGTTTTTTGAATATACAAAAATGGTTGTTAGGTTTTATTGGTGTTGGTCTTTTATCGCTAGTATTAAACCATAATTTTTCAGGATCGATGTATTTAGTTCGATTTGGTTTATATAGTATGTTTTTTTGTATTGCTTTTAGTCTGGTTAAAGCTGAAAAAAAATGGCAGCATTTTATAGAGAATTCAATCATTGTCGCCGGATTGTTGGCTGCTATGGGCGGTTTTTTACAACTCTGGTTTTATCCAAATCTGACTTTTTTGTCAGAATATGGATATGATCCTCATATTGGTCGTTTAGCCGGCACATTTTTAGATCCCAATTTTCTGGGAGCTTTTTTGACAGTGGTTTATTGTTTGACTTTGATTAAATCTTTAAAGAAGTGTGATTTAAAAATGATTAGTTTATTAGCGATATTTACGACTGCGATTGTTTTGACGTTCTCCCGTTCAGCGTGGTTAATGTTTTTGGTTGTGAATGGATTTGCTTTTTGGTTTTTACCAAAAAAAATAATTGCGGTCTTGCTTATGCTAGTAATATTGTCAGTAATACTCATACCAAGAGTACAATTGAGACTACAGGGTGCATTTGAAGTAGACATCTCGGCGTCAGAAAGACTTAGTTCATGGGATAAAGGACTAAAACTTTTTCAAATTAGTCCACTGATTGGTATTGGTTATAATAATGTGCGATCGGTCAGTCAGGAAAATAACTTGCTTAAAACTTTCTCTACCGATGGAGGAAACAGTGGGGCAGGAGTCGATTCAAGCTGGCTGTTAGTACTGGCTACCACTGGAATCATGGGAGCTATTTTAATTGGCTATTGGTATATAAACTTAGTAGTGGTTTTTCTGAAAGCTTTTTTTCAAAGTAAAAGAAGGGAATTGTTTATACTAGCGGGGTTGTTAATTGCTTTTTTTATCAATTCTCAGTTTATAAACAGTTTATTTTATCCACCACTGATGATAAGTTTATTTCTGATCACTGGTATGTATTTTTATGATGTTGTTTATAAAAAATAGATTAAATACAGAATATTTTATCGCACTATTAGTGGCCAGTTGGTTTTTAGTTTTATACCTGGTATCTCAGATCTATATTTGCTCTCAGGGTTTTGATGGATGCTTTAATCTCTATCTTTTGTCAAATTGGGATGGCCAACATTTTTTGCAGATTGCTGAGAAAGGTTATCAAAAGCCTCACCAGTTTGCTTTTTTCCCACTCTATCCTTTTTTAATAAAAAGCATTCACGAAATTTTACCACTGCCTTTATGGGCTATTGGTATATTAGTCAATCTTATATTTACAATTGGTGGATTTATTTTTTTGAATAAAATACTGCAGCAGAGGAAAATTAATTTCTGGTGGTTACTATTGTTAGTACTTGGGTTTCCAATGAGTTTCTTTTTCTTAACAGTTTATTCAGAGGCTTTATTCTTTTTTTTATCTGTTAGTGCAATCTATTTTTATCAAAAAAATAAATTATGGATGACTATTATATTCCTTACTTTACTGACACTGACCAGAATGGCAGGATTAGCCCTGGTTTTTGCAATTATTGTTGATTTATTTATTAAAAAAAAGTTTAATTTTCGATTTCTGATTCCTTTTAGTGGGGTTGGAGCATTTGCTTTTTATGGATATTTAAAAACAGGAATTATACTTTCCCTTGTATTGGCTGAAACTCATTGGGAACGAATGGTGACATTTCCCGGTTTTGCTTTGTACAATTCAATATCAGTTTTAATTAGAGAAGGAATTAGCTATCGTGGTTATTCACTGGTTGCAGATCTGTTGTTGGTTGTTGGAGTATTAATACTACTTTTTAAATCCTATCGTCTTTTGCCTCGATTGTATTTTTATTACGCTCTATTTTCTTTGTTAATACCGCTTTCGACATCAACCTTTTTATCACTGCCGCGTTTTTTATTGGTGATTTTCCCACTGTTTTTGGGTTTTTATTTATGGACCAATAACAGTTTTAGGTTTATTTATTGTATAGTTGGGGTGATGCTATCAGTGTATTTATTTACAATTTTTTTACAGGGGGGGTGGGTTTCCTAGAATGAAATTTGCCCAATTGCTTCTTTCTCTGACAATCATTTTGTCTCCACTTTATATTTGGAGAAGTTTTTTGATTTTGCCTAAAATTCAGTTTTATCTCCCAATAACTTTTTTAGAAATATTAATAATAATGAGCCTTCTGACCACGATGATTGTTTTTATCCTCGGCAGATATTCTTTGAAAGATTTAAAAACAGGTATGGATGTATATATCGGTTTATTTGTTTTGGCAGCTTTAGTGGCTTTATCAACTAGTTATGATCTGATAGGAGGGTTAGGTATTTTTAAGGCATATATTCTAGAGCCGGTCCTATTTTATTATGCACTTTCTTTTGTCAGTAAAAAGCAGGGCTATCGTTTTATTATTAACTCACTAATTATTTCTGCCTGTTGGTTGGTTGGATTAGGATTTCTGCAAAAAGTATTTGGATTGGCGGTGTTTGCTCCAATTGAGCAACAACAAGGTCGGATTACGGCTGTTTATAATAGTGCTAATTCTCTGGCACTTTATTTAGGCCCGCTGGCTTTACTGACATTTTCCCGTTTTTTTGTTTTATCGGCAAATCGTCCATTTAAATACTGGTATTTAATAGTTTTTAGTTTAATTATGCTGGTTTTCTACTTTACTAAGTCCAGAGGGGGATTATTAGCGATGATTGGAGCATTGTCTGTTTTTACATTTGCAGTTGTGACTATTAAATATCAGCTTGTGCGGAAATACTGGCTGATTGCTCCAACTATAGTTGGGGTTTGTTTGTTAGCTTTTTTTATTTACATGTATAACAATTACGATTTTTTTAGGATAGATTATAGTCGGCCTTATACCGAAGGAGATACATTGCAGATCCGTTATTTTATCTGGGGTGGTACCATCAATTTACTAAAAGATCATTTTGTCTATGGTGCGGGGTTAAATGGATTTAAAACACTTTATTCCAACCAATATCGGCCTGTGCAGTATCAGGAGCAGTTTCAATATCCGCACAATATCCTACTTACTTTCTGGACTGAGATGGGAATTTTGGGATTGTTTAGCTTTTTGTTAATAATGGTCAATCTATATAGTATGTTAATCAGAAATCTCATCAAAAGCAGTTCACCGATCTTGGGGGCAGCTTTGTTGGGCGTACTGTCTTACTGGGTGTTGCATGGTATGGTTGATGTACCATATTTTAAAAATGATTTAAGTATTGAATTTTGGGTTATTGCGGCTTTAATTGAACAATGGCGTTTACGAGGGTGAATATTTAACTTTTCTTTCAACTGAAGTAGAGTTGCCAAAGCGATTGGTGACCACAATTGTGATTGTATTGTCACCATCATTGATAGTTAAGTCAGTTGCAAAATCACCAGCACCGTTTACGATTACGGTTGAGCCATTTACTGTAACAGAATTTTGGGGATCTGTGTTTCCAACTACGCGGGTTTTTTTATCCCCACCTTTGATCTCTTGGTTGTCTGGAGGAGAAGAAAGATCCACTTTTGGTTTCTCGCTGTCATAATATAGTTTGATAGTTTTTGAGCCAAGACTTTCTTTTTCAGAGATTATAGTTTTACCGTATATATTGTTAGTGCCGAGAGCTAGAGAGATCTGTGAAGTCTCAAAGCTGCCATCACTTTTGACGTCGGTGGTTGTTTTAAGTTCATCATCCAGATAAATTTCAACTTTGGAATCAGGGGTGGTGTAGCCTTTGATTGAGATAGTAGCTGTATTGGTGGCTTCATAAGGGATATTTAATACCGGGGGTGGAATGGCAATATCTTCATCTGAAGATTTTTTTTCAACTGGCTTTGAGTTGAAGTGGGTAATATAAGTCAGGCCTCCTATTAAGGCTGGTAATCCCCAGGTTAGAAAAAAATAACCTAAAACAATCACTGCTACTACAGCCATAATTATTCGGTTACGAGCCCGATTTTTTTCGTGTCGGACTGATCGGGGAGTGTAGGTAGATCGATACCGTCGCATACAGATATTATACTCCTGTTAAAGCTAAGATAAAGAGGGAGCCGATGGTGGGATTCGGACCCACGGCTTACTCTTTACGAAAGAGTTACTCTACCCCTGAGTTACATCGGCAATAAACTTGGGCTATTTTAGCATTTGTATAACCTCATTGCGAGGAGCTTGCAACGAAGCAATCTGATCTTATCTTGATTCTGGACAGTTTATTTATGGAAATTATAGATAAATTAATGTAGCCAGAATGACAATGTTCTAGGAATATTTTTGTAGCAGTTTAATGAGAGCCTGTTCGTCCCAGGCCAGGCCGTCTGAGACTTTATGCCCCGAATAGTGGGCAAAATGAGGTACTAGGATATTGGTTTGATAGGTTTGGATGACTGTCGGATGTATATAATAATTTTGACAAACAGAGACAGTATTTCCTAAATGCTGAGATACTTTTTTGACTGTTTGCTTGATATTTTTTTTAATCATTTTAGGATCTGGAGCATGACCGATTTTGTAAAAATCGAGAGCGGAAAGCGAAGTCCCCCCCCAAGTCCGAAAATCTTTGGCTGAAAAATCATCTTGAGTAGTATCTTTCAAAAAGGTATTTACATCCGATGAATCGACCACATGTTTGTTACCATCATCATCGATATATTTAAAAATTTCATAGCCAGGCAGCTCGATACATTTTTTGATGGTTTTGGCGATGGTGGAATTGTTTACCTCTAGTTCATGCATGACACCGCTTTTACCTTTAAAGGTAAATGTGATTTCATTTCCCTCGATATCAACGTGTTTATGGCGCAAGGTTGTGAGGCCATATGAGTTATTCTCTTTAGAATACTCTTCATTGCCGATTCGGATAAAGGTATGTTCCAAAAGCCAGATGACTGTAGCCAGGATTTTTTCTTTACTTAGATCGGTTTTTTGCAAATGATATTTTACCCGGGAACGAATTTTTGGTAAAGAAAGACCAAAATCGACCATTTTGGCAAATTTGTTTTGCTGACTGATGGCTACCCAGTCGGGGTGATAGATATACTGTTTGCGCTTTTTGGCATCTATGCCGGTGACCTGGAGATAGCCGTTGGTTTTAGGTGAAATCCAGACCTGTTCCCAGGCGGGAGGAATGGCTAGTTTATTGATCCGTTCAATTACATGATCGTCTTTGATTCTTTTTCCATCCAAATCATAATAAACAAAATTTTTGCCAGCCTTTTGTCTAAAAAAGCCGGGTGTTTGATCGGAAATATAGCTTAAATGCTCTTTTTTGAGCTCTTTTGCCATATCTGCCGCTGATAGTTGCATATAAAGTAAGCGTACTGTATTTGTTGTTCTGAAGCAACAATTGAGCTTGCCCTGAGCAAAGTTGACAATTAATTCGAAATGGAGAAGAATAAAAGCATGTTGATTCGGTATGTTTACATCGTTTTTGTGGGCATTTTATTGGCTGCTTTTGTAGGAGTAGGTATAGCAGCTTTTTACAAAGGTCCTAAGTATCCTGAGACTCCGGTTGAATTACGTTTTCCAGAGACGAAACAGCTAGAAGCCACCTCTTCGGCTTATATGCAAAAGCAGCTGGAATTTGATCGGAAAAGTGAGGAGTTTCAAAAGCAAAATGGGGATTATAGTCGCAATGTGTCTATCATTGCCTTGCTCGCTTCGGTTGTGATGCTAGTTTTGAGTTTAACTTTATTTAAACAAATTGCGATAATTGCCGATGGTTTGTTACTAGGAGGAGTCTTAACTTTGGCTTATTCAGTAGTAAGAGGATTTGGTTCCAATGACGATATGGTCAGATTTTTGGTTGTTTCTGCTAGCTTACTAGTCGCTTTAACTCTGGGATATATCAAATTTGTTAAGCCTCTGGAAAAAACTGTGAAAAAGAAAAAATAATTATTTAATCTGCTTTTTATCTCTGACAATCAAAGAGAAAATTTTATATATGAGTAATGTATAGAGTGGCCAGCAATAAAGTGATATTGCTATCATCCAGCCTCCCCAATCCATAAAGTACCAGTTTATATTATGTTGGGAGGCTAAATAGTTACCGAAAAGAAGATAAAGCGATGATAATCCATTATGATGCTCAACAAGGGGTGGGAACAATGTGTAATAAACAGGTATTGTTGCAATTAATCCGGCCGGCCAAATCGAAAAGACAAAATTAGTATCTTTTTTAATGCTAGTAAAAAGGCTGTAATAAATGGCTGCAAGTGAAATGAGATAGAAAATCTGAATTGAGAGGACTTTTAATTGAGGAATGCCTGTTCCATCACTATAAGGAATAATATAGCTTAGATTTCCTAAAAAATATGAAATACCAGATATTACTATTGCTGCCGCCAAGCTTTTTTTATTAAGAGTCATTTTTTTATTAACATGGTGTAACTAATATTCAAAGATACCCATTCATTTATTATTGTAATTCATAATGAGCGGTGAACCAGACTAAGATCGTTGGCTTTACTTACTAACCTTGCTTTTACTTCGTAAAAGTCGAACCCTATCCTATGGAGCGGGATACCAGAATAAGATCGCTTCGCTAACCTTTCTGCTTACTTCGTTCGAAGTCGAACTGGCACCAACTTTGAGCGGGATAAGGGAATCGAACCCTCGACTCTTCCTTGGGAAGGAAGCATATTACCACTATACGAATCCCGCAGTTTACGTGAATAATCACGTTATTAATTACGTAATTATTTTGTGCTCAAATTATAGCTGATTGTTGATTCTAAGTTAAGAGATCTCTCGACTT
>CAZWRN010000022.1:0-18398 GCA_964636275.1 uncultured Gammaproteobacteria bacterium | reverse complement strand
TTCGAGTTTGAATCTTTTGCCAAAGTGGAAGGTGCCGATGTCTCCAGGGCAAAAGTTGAGTCTATTAAGTTCCAGATGGCTAAATCATCAAAAAGCAATCCCAATAGTGGCACAATCGTGGCTTCATCGACTGAATTAGTTCCCGAAATTGTTTCTACAACTGATGGTAAAGTTCGTTATCGGTCTAGCTGGAAAGTAAATCCGCCAGCTTACGATCCTAATGCAGTTTATCGGGTATTCTCTACCATCAAATGTACCCCAAAAACAGCTTCCATAAGTGCCAATCTTGATCAAGACCTGATTGCTGCAGGTGCCCAGCTTTTCAGTAGCGAAAATAATCGGATTTTAGGAGAAACGGTCAATTATTCTTCTGAAAAGTTAGTCCAAAACAATTTACAACTAGATACTCTTACAGACTCCTACTATACTAGTATTGTAGAGACTGATTCCTGTCGATTTATCCGTTTTGAGTATGGGCAATATTGACCAGTAAACTGGTTGGTAGAATTAAAATTCTCACTTTGCTAGGATAAAATGAATTAGTCTTTATTTAAAGGGGTTTAAATTGTCTAAACGCATTCTAAAAATTATCATTTGTCTTTACCTTTTTTTGGCTGGATTACCTTTCTTCTCCTTCTCACATGCTCAACAAGAAACATCAAAAGTTTCAGTTAAACCAGTTCTGATCCAATTGGAAAATCAAAATTTTTCCCAAGGTGAATTAAAAACTGAGCTTACAATCAATAATCCAAACTTAGTTAATTATCGATCAGCTTACTATACAATTAAACTGCAAGGATCGGATGTCGCTAGAACAACTACATTTAATGGCCAGCAGGTGACAGAGTTTACTCAGGGGCCACTAATAACTTTTTATACTTCTGAAAAATTTGATTTTGGAGCTGGAGAAACCAAAAGTGAATCTCTCAATCTGACATATAGTTCCGCCATCTCAGAGGGGCAATACAAGCTACAAGTAGCAGTCTTTTCAGATGGTGACGTTATGATTGGAGGTTTAACAAAAGACATTTCACTTAGCGGAAGTGGCAATTTTTTAACAATTTCAAAATGTATTTTAGTGGTAAATAAGATTGAATATGACCCGATTATTGGCCCAAATGTTGCCCCTAAAGAAGCCCCAATTGGTAGATGTATGGTCACAAATTCAAGCAACACCGATTTAACAGTATTTTCAGAAGCAGAGTACGCGATAAATTCAGTTGCTGAAAAAAAAGACAACCAAATTTATTCTGATAAAACACCCATCACAATTGCTGCCAAATCATCCAAAACAATAAATTTTTCATTACCAGCTTTAGATACTCCCCAAGTATATGAATCATTATCATATTTACGGGATTCAAAGGGAACTATTGTTTCTCCCCGGGTTGCTTTCAGATGGATTGTGGGAGGTGAATCATCATTGATCCGATCAATCAGTCTAGATAAATCTGAGTATAAAAATGGTGAGAAAGCCAAAGTGACAGTAGGAGCAGATCCCTCAATGGATTTGTATTGGCGGGGAGGTGGTCCTGCTCAACACATTGGAGATCCAACAGCCTCTTCGGCAGGTTTTCTCAGATCTGAAAATCAGGGTACTCCTTTAACTGATGCACGTATCTGGGTGTCAATTAAAGACGGGGCTGGTTTTGAATGTGGTACAAGTGAACAAAAAGTCAGCATAGATCCAAATCAAAATATTTGGTCTGATCAGGTTTTGAGTGTTTCAATAACTAAAAACTGTAGCAACCCTTCGGTAACCGCCAAAGTTTTTAATAATGATAAAGAGCTGGCCTCAAAAGAGATTAAAGTACCAGTTATTGTTGCATCGGATCAACAATCAGTCCGACAATCACTGTGGTGGATTGTTGGTGGGATTTTGCTAGGTTTGGCTGTAGTGGCAGGAATATTCTATGTGAGAAGTAAAAACACCCAGATACCAAAAAATCCACCAAGTCTGCCACCTACTCATACTCCAATTTCAGGTAAATCACTGACTGTATTAATTATATGGTTGGGTCTTTTCGGACTTGTTCATTCTGGAGCAAATCAAGCAGGATTTGATCTAATATCACCAATCAAATCTGCCCAGGCAGCAACAGAGATTGGACCAGGCAGTCCAGTAAGTGTCCATTATGAAGGGATTAAAGCTTATCGACCAGGAGAACCATGTCCAGGACCGGTATGGAAGGCAGACAACCCCCAACCCCAAATAGACGATGCTCAAGGCGGGTGTATACTGGATATGGTAAGTGGTCATGATGAAACCAATTTCACATTTCTGGATACTCAAGACCAAATTGTCTATGAAAATGGTGGATTTAAAGTTCCTGTTTCAGGACAGTTCACTGGCTATGGCTGTGGTAACTCTAAAGTCGGTTTGATTGTAAGAGCATACATTAACGGAAGTAGCGAAGGCGTAAAAATTAACGGCGGTGGTTCACGAGTTGTATTTGATAATTTAGGTTCAAATGGTGGAGGCGGAGGCACCAATTTTACTCAGAATCTAGTCATCACCCCAGGCGAAACGAATGTTTGTGGCCCGCATAATATCAAAGTGGAACTGATTCCATATATTAAACATGCAGGAATAGTTGCCTCAGATAAAGCTGAAGATCAGCTGTATACCAGTGCAGATGTGCCTGGATGGAACAATATTACTTATACCAACAGAAGAAATTGTGGGGGTGGGGATTCATGTTTTGGGATACTTCAGCAAAGTAATATTCCAACCGCTAGCTGTCTGGCTTGTAATCAATCCTGTGAGTCGACAGATCAGTGTCTTGGAAATGTTGACGGGTGTACCGAATGCCGTGCCAACGATTCCGGTCAGAAAGTCTGTCAGCCCCCCCCGTTGGCCTGTAATGCCAGTTGTACCGATAGTAAAGATTGTTCCGGAAATAAAGAGGGCTGTACATCGTGTGAGCCAAATTCACAAGGAAGTGGAAAAGTGTGTGCCCCACCCCCTGCTTGTGGGACTGGATGTGTGAGGGATGATCAGTGTGCTGGTGCAGTCAAAGATGGTTGTACAGTCTGTCTACCCAATACGACCGGATCGGGTAGCATTTGTTCAAAACCTCCAGCCTGCGGTGTTGGCTGTGAAGCGGACTATCAGTGTGCTGGTGCCAAAGACGGCTGTAGTGTCTGTGCGCCTGGTGCCGATGGCAAAAAGATCTGCCAAGAACCTTTTGATGAGGGTGCATGTAAATGTGATGGATTTAATGCTATAAATCTCCAGGATCCAACCAATTCAAATTTCCAGTTTGAAGCTTTTGCCAAAGTGGAAGGAGCCAATATCAATAAAGCTGGGGTAAAAAGTATCCAGTTCCAGATGACTAAATCGACCAAATCCAACCCAAATGCCGGTACAGTGATCGCTTCATCTGAGCTTCTGACTCCGCAAATAGTTTCCAGTACATCTGACAAAGTTCGTTACAAATCAACCTGGAGTGTAGCCCCTCCGGCATATGACCCAAATGGAGTTTATCGGGTATTCGCCAATATCAAATGTGACCGAAAATTTGCCACCAAGTCAGCTGGTTTAAATAGCGTACTAGGGGACACATATAGTAGTGATTCCAATCAGATGGTGCAAAAAGAACTGAATTATTCACCCCTCAAGTTGGCTCAATCCAATCAGAATCTAGAATTAGGAACTCTTGAAGATGGCTATTTTACTAGAATAACAGAAACTGATTCTTGCCGATTTATCCGCTTTGAATACGGACAATACTAACCTCATCATCAAAATCGTTTTACCAGGAGTTATTTTGTTAGCTCTAATACTGATTGTGGCTGGATTTATCCTGGCCCAAAAAAAGTCAGTTCCAGCTAAAACTGCCAATGAACAGTGGACGGAAACAACTGAGCAGTTGCCAGGTGAAAATATTATACCTACCGTATCAATGGCGCCATTAATAACATCTACAGCCTCTGAATCAGCTTTAGTAGCCCGAATAAATGAACTTACAAAGCAGGTTGCAACTTTTCAGACTTCAGATGCCAAAATTGACAATATGCAAAAACAAATAGACGACCTCAACCGTCGACTTTCAAAATATGAAAATCCGACCAGTTACTCTATTACCAGTCCATCTCCAGCTGCGTCAACGGCCGCTGCCACTTCTTCCTTCAGCGGTCCGCAATATATCTATGCTTTGGGGTATGGAGGCAGTACCACCAATACCGACTGGACAGAGATTCCTAGTATGACGATCGCTTTTGACCCAACAGATTATCCGGGTTACAAGTCATTGCAGTTAGAAGTTTATATGCACGTCCGGGATGGTAATGGGCAGGCATTTGCCAGGCTCTATACCTCAGGAACAGCGGCTACATCTTCCCAGGTCAGTTCAACCAATTATCAGGATGAATGGGTCAACGGCGGCAATTTCACCTGGAATACAGCTGCTACCTTTACTATCCAGATCAAGTCTCTCAACGGTTATGATGCTTATATCTCCAATGCCAGACTCAAAATAAACTTCTAATTCGTAGTAATCTTTTCAAATAACCAACTGGATTTCGGTCAAATTCAGGTGGAGTAATCTGAGTTTTTAAAACACTTTTGATGACTTGGGTCAAACGTTCTGAGGGAATAGTTGGCTTACCTTCTTTGCCATAGACTTCAGCTTTTGTAAGATTGAGAACTGAATTAATTAGTCCTAGATGTGTGAAAGCCTGGGGGAAGTTGCCTAAATGATTTTTGGTAATAGGATCATACTCCTCAGCATATAAGCCAAGTGGGGTAGCGATAGAGATCACTTTTTCCAGCCAAATCCTAGCTTCCTCGGTCTGCCCCAACAGAGATAAACAATCAATCAGCCAAAAAGTTGATAAAAAGAAGGTCCCTTCACCCTCTTGAAGTTTATTTTCAGTATCAGAGGTACGGAGGACAAACCAATCAATAGTTAGTGTAGTCATCACTTTATCCAGGGTAGAGACCATTTTAGGGTCGTTCGCTGGAAGGAGTCCAACCATCGGAATATTTAAAGTCGACGTATCAAGTGATTTAGATCCGTAATGAGCAATAAATGAGCCAAGCTCTTTGTCATAGCCGTGTCGTAAAATATCATCTTTAATCTCTGTTTTTGTTTTTTCCCATTTTACAAAATCCACATCCCGAATTTTTTGAGACTTGGCGATTCGAATACCCCGATCAACTCCAGTCCAACACATAATTTTTGAGTAAGTATGATGTTGGTCTTCACCTCGTCCCTCCCAGATTCCAGCATCTTTTTCTTTCCAATGTACACAACAGTACTCCACCAATTTCTTGACGAAGCCCTTCATGGGATCGGACAGCTTACCCCCAGCATTAATATATAAATTAATTGCTGTTAGTACTTCACCAAAGATATCAAACTGTTTTTGATGCGCTGCTCCATTACCAATTCGGACCGGCTTAGATTTCATATACCCGTCTAAATGAGGCAGCTCTTTTTCTTTCAACTCCTCTTCCCCATGTATGCCATACATAATATTTAAAGTAGCCCCCTCTTTAATACAGACTTTTTCCAGCCATCCCATAAAAGCATTAGCTTCTTCGGTATATCCCAATCCAAGGAAAGCGTAGAGAGTAAATGAGGCGTCTCTGAGCCAGGTGTACCGATAATCCCAATTGAGCCCTCCGCCAATCTTTTCAGGAATTGAGGTGGTGGCGGCTGCCACAATAGCTCCAGTAGGGGAGAATGTTAACAGCTTCAAAGCCAGAACACTTCGGACTATTTGGGGACGGTAGACTCCTTCGTATCGGCACTGAGCAGCCCAATTTTGCCAGAAATGGATAGTGCGACTGTATTTGGCAGCCAAGTGTTGATTGATTTTGTCTGGAGTATAGCTTGGAATAATTCCATTTATCGGATAAAAACTTAGAGAGAAAAATTCCTGTTCACCTTCTTTGAGGTCAAACTTGATCGTAATAAGGTTGTCTTTAAAGGTGACATTATGATGTTTTTTATTTAATACCCAGACATACTTCAAAGAGCGGATCAACACCTGATTTTTATTTTTACTAATCAGGATTTTTTCCCTAGCAAAATCTGGTGTAATTTTAAGTATTAGATCAAAGTTGTGATCACCCCGCACCGCTTTGACTAAACGAATAATCTTACTGCCATACTCTTTCGGTTGATTGTTCTTTCCAACCGGCATAAAGTCCTGTAAAGAAACTCGGCCGTTGTGATTGAAGAAAATAGTTTCCAAAACATTGGTACTTTCAACATATTGTTGATGAGTCTGGTAAAAGCCAGCCGGAGCTAGTTTAAAGTAACCGCCTTTTTCATCATCGAGCAAACTTAGTAAGAAAGCCTCAGAATCAAAATCGGGAAGACAACAAAAATCGATTGAGCCAGTTTTGGAAACCAGAGCACAACTGCGACAGTTCCCTATGATGCCATAGTCAGCTAAAGGCCGGTACATTAATTTAGTATTGCAAGCGGGAGGGTACATTTCAAGAAAGAAATTCATGAGATTGAATTAGAACTGTTTTTAACCTAAAGTAAGATAAATGGTTATAAATCAAATACGGATTAGACAATTAAATAAAGCAGATTACCATCAAGGATCAGTTGTTTACTGGATGAGTCGGGATCAGCGGGTATCAGACAATTGGGCACTGCTGTATGCTCAGGAGCTAGCTGAAAAAAACAACCAGCCTTTGGCGGTGATTTTTTGTCTTAGAACTAAGTTTGCCAACAGTACTGAGCGATTAGTCGATTTTATGCTAACCGGGCTTACAGAAGTTGAGGGCAGCTTAAAAGAGAAAAATATCCCGTTTTACTTTTTACTCGGCGAGATCGAAAAGGAGATCCCCGATTTTGTCAAAAAACACCAGATCGGAGCTGTCATTAGTGACTTTTCTCCCTTAAAATACAATCGCCATTGGAAAGAGACTTTAGCAAAAAAACTAGAGATCCCTTTTTATGAAGTAGATACTCACAATATTATGCCAGTCTGGGAGGCTTCACCCAAACAGGAATTTGGAGCCTATACTATTCGTCCAAAGATACATCGGCTACTTGATGAATACTTAATAGAATTTCCAGAACTAAAAAAACAATCTGCCACTTGGTCGTATAAAGAAGACAAAACAGACTGGAAAAAAATTCGTTCACAGCTAGATATCGATCACTCAGTGAAGGCAGTGGATTGGATTAAGCCAGGTGAAAAAGCGGCCGAAAAAATGCTTGAAGATTTTTTAACTCATCGTTTGGCTGCTTATAATAAAGACCGAAATGATCCCACCAAAGATGCCCAGTCCGATTTATCACCCTACATTCATTTTGGTCAGATCAGTACGCAAAGGATCGCTTTAGAAGTAGAGAAAATCCCCCATTTGAATACAGCCAAGGAAGCTTTTTTAGAAGAGCTGATTGTCCGAAAAGAGCTGTCAGACAACTTTTGTTTTTACAATCCAAACTACGACAATCCAGATGGATTTCCTGATTGGGCTAAAAAAACACTTCACAAACACGCTGATGACAAAAGGGAAGTAACATATTCTTTAAAAGAATTAGAAGCAGGGCAGACTCACGATGATCTATGGAATGCGGCCCAAATGGAGATGGTCAAAAAAGGCAAAATGCATGGCTATCTGAGGATGTATTGGGCGAAAAAGATCTTTGAATGGAGTAAAGATGTCACCACTGCTCAAAAACACGCCATCTATTTGAATGATAAATATTTTCTGGACGGCAGAGACCCCAATGGATATGTCGGGATCGCCTGGTCAATGGGAGGCGTTCATGATAGAGCCTGGTTTGAAAGACCCATTTTTGGGCAGATCCGCTACATGAACTACAACGGCGCCAAAAGCAAATTTGATATCAAAAAATACATTGAACAAGTAAATTCACTTTAGTATGCTACACTAAACAGATGGATCCGATGCAGCCTCCCAAAAGTGATACTCCATCACAACCCCAGCCATCAGTCAAAGATCAGCTCTATCAGGCGACGGGAGAATATGTTCACAATAATTATGAGACGTGGATTAGGAAACTATTTGGATTTGCCTTCACCATACTGAGCTTCATCCGTTCAACAATATTGCAGATCATTGCTCAAGTTTTTAGTAAATGAAATTCATTCAATTTTTGGATCATATCAGTTGGAGATGTGTATTCAATAAAATCTTTGGTAATCATCTTTAACCCACTGGATGGTACCGAACCTGCTTTGTAAATACAAACAATCGGGATGTTATGAATACTTGCCCATCCTAATTCAATCCCTTGACCTGTCGAAGGATACGAAACTTCGGCAATAATCAGTTCTTGTTGAGAAATAAATTCTTTAGTACTAAAAAGTTCAGTTGAATTTTCATGAGGTAAGATCAGTTGATGTTCGATATTCAAATTAGAAGTCCGTAAAGGCTGATAGAGTTGGGTTTGGTAATCAAATGTTGAGGCATGAGTAATATAAACCTTCATTAATTTATTTTCCTATCAACTAATCGCTAATTACTATTCACTTTTTCTGTAAGAGACTGGAGTAACTGCTTTGATCAGACTTATTATAGTTCGGCTGACAACCTTCCCCTTCCAGTCATATATTGTGGATTCTAATGTTTCAATTTCAGCCTCATCACATAGGTGATTTACTCCTACTTTTCCACAACCGGACTTACAAAGAGATTATATCAAAGTTGTAAAAAGATTAAACTGGCAGGGGTGGAAGGAATTGAACCCTCGTCATGGGTTTTGGAGACCCAGGTCCTACCACTGAACGACACCCCTATGAAGTAAAATTCCATCTCAATTTGATTTTATCAAATTGTAAATCCTAAATTCGAAATCCGAAACAAATTCAAATCTCAAAAAATAAAATTCAAAACGTAGAGGTATTATAGCTAAAAAAAGAGTTTGGAGCAAAGATTAACTTCGTCGTTTGATGATGCCTAGTTCGAAGAGCTTGTCAGCCATTCTGGAGAAATCAAATGTATTGATCCGGTTGTCATCATTAAAATCCAGTAGTTGTTTCCCTGCTGGTACTGGATTGGAAGCACTAAAGTTGGAAAGCATGATCGACAAATCAGTCAGATTTACCTGACAATCTGCATTACCATCACCTTTGAGAGTCAAACAGTTTACAGAAGGTGATGGTCCAACACTTGGCGAGGCAGCTGCACTTGGAGATGGAGAAGCTGAAACAACTGGAGATGGGGATGCGCCATTTGATGTATTTATAGCAATACTGACATCCTGAGTTTTTTGAAGAATATTCTGATTTGTAGCGTTACTAAAAATCTGAGACTCTGAGGTCATATCAATCAATGCAGTGCCGGTAGCTTTAGCTCGAAAAGTGATAGTAGCCATTGAGGCAGGGGTATTGTTTGATTTAAAACCTGGTGAAGGTACACCACCGACCAGGGAAATCTGACCTGTTGTATTGTCATAAAATTGCTCTGCCCAGGTTGTAATGACCGAGTTATCATCATTAATTCCTACAACCTCCAATAAACTAGCAGGGAAATTGATCTTAGCCACAAATAGGTTGGCATTTTCAGTATCAGATCTGAGTTGAACAGGAACAGTAAACTCTTGCCCTGTAGCTACAGGTGATGTCCCTGACAAGATTAAAGATGTCTCTGGTTGAGTACTGGCTTGAAGAGTGTAGGTATTGCCTTGACCACCATTGTAAAGCTCATTAATTTCTGTTTGAGTCAAAGCTCTGCCCCAATAGCCCATTTCATCAACATGGCCATAAATAGCTTCATTTGATATTAGATTACGCCCAATCCAAAGATTCATTCCACTATCCAGTCTATGCATCGTTCCGTTTACGGCAAATGATTGAACAAGTGTCCCGTTGATATAAAGTTTGGCAGTTGTTCCATCATAAGAACAGGCGACATGATTCCATGTATTTAAAGTTATTTTCTGATCAACTGAGCTAACAAGTGCGACCCGCGTAGGGGTATTAGGATTGTTTATATTCAACTGACATTGTAATTGGCCATTTGCTAATCCTGCATAACCTGCATACTCTAAAGTCATACCGGCGTTATTTGATGAAGGGCGGTAATTAAAAATCGAAGCAAAATCATCGGCCATAAATCGAGTGGGTTTAATCCAACCTGCTACAGTCATATAGTCCTGTGAAAAGGCTGTTGTGTCATCAACAGATAGCCATGAATTGGATGCCCAAATATTTTGTCCTTTGCCTATTTTCCCATCAACAACTTGTGTTGTATGCCAGGTTGCATTGTGACCACCGACTAGATCTATAGAACTGTTACCGCTGGTTTCATCCATTTTCCAATAAGCTATGAGGTCATTTTTTAAACTGTCTCCAGAATCAGGGTTAAAACCAGCTGCTGGAGGGATAGTATCAGGACTTGGCGTAGAAGTATTTACAGCGCCTATTGTGACTGTTGATGGACTAAGGTCGCCAGCCTGATTATCATTTTGGTTCACAACAGTTACAACGGTATTGGCTCCATCAATACCAATAGTGGTAGTAGTCATATCTACTAGTGGCATAAATCTTAATGTTGCAATTGAACCTGACCCGCCATGTGGAGTACTTGTTCCTACAACGAAATCGACAACACCTGTTGATGGAGTAGAGGGGTTTGTAGAAGGAGTAGGTTGTTGTAAAGCAACTGGCATAAAGCTGCCTAAAGTAGCATTTATCAGCTGTAATTTATGATTATCAAAAGTTACCCGAACTTGGGCTCCAGACGCTGAAGCCTGCTTGGCATCCAATACAACATCAACACTAAATTCTTGATTGACCGTAGCATTGACTGCAGAAGGTTCTATCTTTAAATCGACCCCATTTTCAGAAGCTCGGGGACGCAATTGAGTTTGTCTTTGGGCTAAAAATACACCAACCCCTACACCAAAAACCAATAGGAATACGGCTACAACACTGGCTATTTTGCGATTTGGCAGTGATAGTTTGGAAAAAGGGGCTTGGAGTCGTTTGAAAAAAGGTGGTTTTTTATCTGTGCCTTTGACTACCACAATCGGATTAATCGGCGAATTTGCGTCCATTACTTCTACTATGCCCAAAAAAGCGAGGGGAAGTCAAGTGGATAGTGTAACGCAATAAGCAAAACGAAATACTTAAAAATGAAGAATAATTTATTTGCGTGTTTACTTCAGTTTGTACTCAGTGTGAGTTGTGCTCTTTCGGCATTTATTGCAGAATTTTTTCAGAGACAATTTCTCTTTAGTGTTGGTGGTATTTTTCTGAGTGATATAGTTGCGGGATTTGCATTCAGCACATTCAAGTCCAAACGCCATCCTAGCCTGTTTCTTAGCCATGTTGAGTAGTATACCTGATCTGAGCCTAAAAATGCAACGGCAGTGTTCACAATAGCTTTTTAACCAATTTTCCGTTAAAATAAGGGACGTTGCCGGCTTAGCTCAGTGGTTAGAGCAGCTGTTTTGTAAACAGCAGGTCACAAGTTCGAATCTAGTAGCCGGCTCAGATTCAGATAGTTAATATAAACTTGAGATCCATTCCGATTTCATCAGATCTATCTGAAATGCCGACATGGCTCAGTGGTAGAGCACATTCTTGGTAAGAATGAGGTCATGGGTCCGATTCCCATTGTCGGCTCTGATTTAAAAAGCTTATCTGGAAGATGATTTTTTTAAATCATAGACTCAGTTATGGAATCTGACTTGCGCTTTAGTTTGCCGTAGTTTAATAATCTCCAATCTTTATCAACAAATACTCATTAAATTAAATCATAGAAAGCAGGGACGACTTTTTGCGAAGCAAAAAGGAAGGTTAGTGAGCGAAGCGAACGGTCTTATTCCCATTCTCGGCTCCAAAATTAGCCAACCTATTTATTTGGGGCTATTGATTTAATAATAAAAGATTCAACACTACCATCGTTAAGAGATCTCAGTGAAGCATAGCCCGTAATTAATACAATTCCATTTGATATAACAAAGCTTTTTTCATCCCCGTCTTTTCCTCTCGGTCCGCTATAAATTTCTATATCAAGATTATTTATTCTGGTATTTTCTCTACCCCAATAGAGGGGGTACGGATTTTGATAAGAGTAAATGTTGGAAGCTGCTGAAGGATATTCTTTTATAAACCGGTTATGATCCTCTTCAGATTTTCTGTTATCTTCTGCATTTTTGGCAAACCTCTCATCAACGTACTGTTTAGCCGACTTGGATGAATACTGCAATTTTTCGATGTTGACATAGCGTTCTTCGATGCGACCTGCATGAGAGTATGTTTGATATGAACGACTAGGATCAAAAGCCATGAGATAGTCTTCTTCATCTTCTATCTGCCAATCAATAGGATGTATTAAGGAATAGTAATCATTGGTAAATTTTTGCCATTTGCTAATATCAATTTTTGGAACAGAATTTTTTTGGGTATTTTCAAAATTGGGGCTAGCAAGTATTTCTTTTTCTGAACTATTTTCTAACCCCGGCTGCTTAAACTCAGGCTGAGGAAAGAAAGAGGCGAGCAATTTTTTAAAATAAGTAAATGAAGACTCAGAATGAGTTGAATTTGGATCGCTAATTTTAGTATTGGTACCGGTTATTTGTTGAGGCCAAGACAGGTTATGAAAATAATAAAAAGTCGTATCGTCTTTTGGATAAAAAATATTTATTCCACCAGGTGTGAAATTGATCTGAGCAGTATTTTGACCAATGGCAAAATTTTTAGATCGGCCTGGTGAGAAATAAATCGATCCTAAAAAGAGAGTTGGGAGCAGAATTATTAATAGAAGCAATAACAAAAGCAGATAAGATCTTTTTTTAAGAAAAAATTTTCTTTTATTTTTCACTCAGCCATTATAACAAATGTGGCTTATTCTATAAAAAAAGACAACCTTACGGCTGTCTTCCTAATAACTAATCGATAAAAGATAATTTCTGCCTACTTAGCCGTTGTATTGAGGCTTTTTCCCCGAATATATATGTGGGAACCTTATTCAATCAGCCAAAGCCTTTCAAAATTTTTAGGTCAACCCGTATTCGGATGATTGTAGAGGAAAAAAATCCCCAACAAATAGTCGATCCAAGTAGGCGAATGTTCTTATTTAAGGAACTACTAAATCATACCCAAAATGGTACCCGAAGTCAAACCGAAATCAGCTTTTTACAAGGGGATAATTGACCAAATATGAAGCTAAAAAGCACAACTGTGAGAATTAAGTTAGAGTGTTGTAACACCCAGCAGCATTTTTAAAATACCTGTTCCAAAAGCTAAAATAGTTGACAATATTGTTGAGTTGCCAAAAGGAATCATCCCGAGAGCCAATATCAGGAAAAACCCATAGGGCTCAATCTGTTCAAAGGTCCGAGCTGCCCGGAAAGACAGTTGAGACATTAGCACTTTTGATCCATCCAGCGGCGGGATCGGGATCAGATTGAAAACAGCCAAAAGCAGATTGATATTTACCATGAAATAGGCGATATCAATCAAAAGTGGCATCGGATAAAAATTGATTGCAGCATGGTAGACGACTGCACCGATAATAGCCAAAGCCAAATTTGCCAAAATACCTGCAGACGAAGTCACCAACTCTCCTAAGCGTAAATTACTAAAATGAAGTGGATTCACAGGAACTGGTTTGGCCCAGCCAAACAACACTGGTGAACCGGTCAAAAGTAATAAACCCGGAATTAGTATGGTCCCAATTGGATCAATATGCGGAATCGGATTGAGGGTCAGACGACCAGCCCGCTCTGCTGTATGATCGCCAAAATACAAAGCTGCCACACCGTGCATCACCTCATGGACTATCACTGAAAACAGCAAAATTAATATCGAAATTGTTAAAAATTCAGCATTCATAAGATGAGTAGTAAGTAGCTAGTATATAGTATTTAGTGAGAAAAATCAGGTAGTGAATACTACTCTTTGATTTTATGCACAAATTGTGTTATTCTACGTTCCTATGGCAATGTGTCTCAACTGTGGTAAGAAAAAAGTTATGCGAACCTGGTCTCGTCACCAGAAGGGTTCTTCTGGTGCTTCAGAATGGCCTTTACGTGCACAGATCGTTAAAAAAGCTCAAAAACCAAATCTGCACACTTTCAAAGGCAAAACTTACTGCACCAAATGCTTGCGCCTCGCAAAAATGATCTGGAATGCCTCCAATCCAAGAGTTGAAACTACAGCCCAAGCTTAAAATGGCCTTGTCTCCTGATTACAAACCACAACCTTTATCACCGGAAGATATGAATCGACCAGCTTCAAGATTGTTTGGAAATGTACTTTTAAAACTACGTCGATCAATCGATGGTCATCGAATTGAAGATTTTGCAGTAAAGTTAGGAACTACCGGTTTTAATATTGCCCAAATTGAAAGTAATAGAGTTGCAGTACCACCCTTAGCTGTGATTGATAAGTGGAGCAATCGATTAGAATTAACAGCCGAGAGAGCAGCTGAATTACGGGCTATTGCTCGAATTAGCGGGCATGAAGATCCAAAAATTAGGAAAGTTTTTGATGCTATTGGTTTATTAATGGAAAATCAATGAATTTGCCACGGACTTACGCCGCGTGGTAGCTATTCTTCAAGCCCTGCTTGTCGGGTTACACCGGAATTGCTTAATCCCTTAGTTAACGCCTGGTTGGTATTTCGCTTGAAGAATAAACTTAAGACACAATATCCGGAAAATCCTTAAATCCATTTAAAAACTCTTTTTTGGTAACTGGATTTTTGCCTTCCATCTGCATTAAGTATGGTGTTGGCTTGTGGGAGGTGGGTTGTGAATTTGGGAGAAATTTGACAATTTTACCGTTCCACCTGGTCCAGGCACTTGGCCATGGAAAGTAAGCCCGAATCATTCGATCAAGCTGTTCTTTACTTGGTGGATTATCGATATCAAAATAGCCAGATTCACGAGTGATATGACCACAAAAAGTGGCTTTTGAATGATCCTGCTCAACAGGTTTTAATGAACCATCAACAAACCCGTTGATAACTTCAGGCAATACTTCTGCAGCCTGCTTAAACATCGAATAATGCAGAGTTTGAAAGGTATCTGAAGGCTGGAAGCTAAAAGCTGAAAGCTTAATTATCGGGCCGTGATCCATTTCAGCATCCATCAGAATAAAGGAAATGCCACTGTCTGTGACACCATCCAAAAGTTGAGATTGAATAGGGGAGGCGCCTCGATATAGCGGAAGTTTTGAAGGATGAATGTTGATTGACCCAAGCTTAGGAATATCCAATATTGATTGAGGTATGATTTTGCCGTAAGAGGCAACTATGAATAAATCTGGAGATAGATCAGTTAATTGGTTAATCAGTGAATTAGTGAATTGGAGGGGCTTAAAAACAGCAATTTTTAATTCCTCAGCTTTTTGAGCAATGGGGGATGAGGTTAGAATTTGTTTTCTACCAACCAAAGCATCAGGGGTCGTTACAACGCCAACGAGCTCAAAGTTTTGATTTAAAGATTCTAAAACTGGGAGAACAAAGTCTGGAGTTCCGAAGAAAATAATTCGTAGTTTATTCATATTTATTTAAATACTAATTACTAATTTCTAATTAATCTAATTTCTAAACTGAGAATTTGTCATTGTTTAGATATTAGAACTTAGTAATTAGAAATTTATAAAGGTACTTCTTCGAATACATCAGCGCCTGTGCGATCTTTACCAACCACTTTAAACAATCGGCCTTTTTGTTCCAGGATATGATCCATAAAAAGTTTACCAGCCAGATGATCACATTCGTGTTGGAAAATATGCGCTTCCAGCCCTTTTAGTCTTTCTTTAATGATTTGACCCTGTTCGTTTTGGTATTTCACATCAACCCAGGTATATCTTTTGACCTCGCCCCAATAATGTGGAATCGACAAACATCCTTCAGTCAGTATTTTTTCAGTTTTTGAATGTTTTAAAATTTCCGGATTAAAATAGACCGCAAAAGTATTGTCCTTTTTCATTCCAACAAAATATGCCCCGTCCTGTCCAACCTGGGTGCTGGCCAGCCCGACTCCTTCCGGGTCAACAAAAGTTTTTGTCAACTTGATCATCTCTTTAGTCTGTTTTAAGAGTTCTGGTGAGATCTTTTTAATATATTTGGTTTTGACTCTAAGTCTCGCATCTGGAGCCTGTACTACGTTCATGGAAGAATTCTAACAAAAAAACTTTAAAATGCATAGTTGAGGTGATGCTAGTATTTAAATAGACCTTTATGCCAAAATAAACTTAATGGCTAAACAAGGGCCCAACCCTGATTCTGATTATTTATCCAAATATTTGGTAGATTTTAATAAAAGAGAGTTAGACAAATTTTTTCATCCGGAAAAATACCCCAAAGTCGTCCTTTCGGTAGCAGCCTTGGGTGTCGTAGCCTTTTTCTTCGTGGCCTGGATGTTTCCTTTAAAAGACCAGTTGTTTAATTCACAATTTAAAAAAGAATCTAGCTTTGCCAGTAATGAAAAAGAGTCTCAAAATCTGACCCTGGCGGGTCCTCAGAGTGCAAAAGTCGGAGATGAAATTACGATATTGTTAACAGGCAGATCGGAAATTCAGCCTCTTAGTCATCTTAATTTGGAGATCATGTATTCATCCGAAATGCTGACATTATCATCAGTCAAGCCATTGGCTTTTATAAATAATCAGGCTCAGGTTATCGAAAATAAACCAGGAAAATTGCACATTAAAATAGACTTCCAAAATCCTATGCAAACTCAAGGCGCTCAGCAAGAACTTTTAGCTGCCACTTTCAAACTCAAAAAAGCAGGAAGAGCATCGGTTACTATCGATGATGCCAGTACTATGACCAACCAAGCCGGACAGCCTGTTACTATCTGGAAAAATAATTACACTTTGGTGATCACTCAGTAGGAGTAGCGCTGTCTTTCAGTTGCTTGACTTTCCACATAAATAATTTCCCTTTTGATCTGGCAGTGGTTGATCCTTTGACAAAACTAAGCGCGTCTTCCAGCATCGCTCGGGGGTAATTTTTGGCCAATTTGATATACAAAGAGTAATGTGTTGTATCTTCAAGCGTTTCTGCTAGATACACCCCATACTGTTGAAATTCAGTGTGCAGATTTTTGGGCCTCTTGGGATTTTTTTGTTCGCCAATGATGAGTCCAAGTTTTTTCATACATTACTGAGCGGATTCTGTGGCTTCTTGAAGCACTTTTAAAGCATCCGGGTCATTGGGGATTGCGGTGAGTACCTGATTAATGACTTCCGTAGCCTGATCAGGTTGCTTGTTTTTAATGTAAAGCTCACCCAGGCTAATTTTAGCCTCTCGGTAATTTGGCTTAAGTGAGATCGCTTGTTGCATGACCTGAATAGCATCCGAAAGTTTATTTTGCTGGGATAAAATCAGCGCTTTGTTGTAATAAAGTTTAGGGTCAGTTGGGGCTTTTGAAATGGCTGTATCAAGAGTATCAATCGTTTTCTGATCAAAACTCGGATCAATAATGGATAAAGTATAATAAGTTCGAATGGCTGTTCGCCATAACGATACATTTGCGGGACTGGATTGAAGCGCATTTTCAGTAAAGATAAGTGCTTCACTTTTAAGACTAGCAGACTGAGTCGCATCAGTTTCGGCCAGAGCTACCGCGGCTGAAGCTAAAATATTGCCGAAATCGCTCTGATATAAAGGTTCTCCTGGATTGAGCTGGTAAGCTCGACTGAAAGCAGTATAGGCTTTATTGGCACTCCCGGCATCTGCAGCATCTGAGCCAATTTTATAATTCACATCCGCTCTCCAGAGGCTAAATATATTCCAAACCAAAAATAATGTGATCAGCAAGACCAATCCTTTAGCAACTTGAGCATAGATAGGTCTTTTATTTATTAGCAAAATAAACTCCATCCATTTATAGTGAGTTTTGCTCGTTTCTGGAGATAAAACAATCGAAAATACAATTGCCGGAAATAGATAAAATAGTATAGCGATCATTACTACTGAAAAACCAAAGAAATTTTGTATCAGATAGGAGGTATAGCCTCCTAGCATAAATGCTATAAATAGTTTTTGTTCAGGTGAAAATTTAAAATCATAATCATAAAAATAATGATTGATTTTACTCCAAGGCAAGGTTTTTTTCGACAAAGTCAGCCAACTCCACAAGGTAAAAATAAATATAAAGCTTAGATAAGCCACAAAACCAACCAGGCCTGTATTGGCCAGGTAGTTTAGATATTCGTTATGTGCTTTGTTATATAAAAAGTCCCATTCTGAAACAAGATTGTGAGCAAGCGGCCGATATAAATAGTAAGAGTAGGCAAAAGTTTCGACACCTGAGCCAAACAGAGGATAATGTTTAAACACATCAATTGCCCCTTCCCAAACAATCAATCTGATCTGCCCGGATTCGGTTCCTCCGTTTTCAAGCTGAGTTCCTCCGCCACTGGCTATTCCTGGTCGGGGAGGTGGAGCATCGGCCCGGATTAGTCTAAATGATCCAGTTAAGGCTGAACCA
>CAZWRN010000021.1:0-19445 GCA_964636275.1 uncultured Gammaproteobacteria bacterium | reverse complement strand
CGCTCCAAGTATAAAATCCTCTTCTAGTAGTAAAATCTCATTATTTGCTGTAAAATTAGCTTCAGTTGGATGGGCGAGTGGTGGAATGGCAGACACGCAGCGTTCAGAGCGCTGTCTCAGCAATGGGGTGGAGGTTCAAATCCTCTTTCGCCCACAACCTGATGAGATCAGATTGCAAAGTTGTTTCTTTGTGTAGATCAGATTAGATCGGAAAAAGCCTCTCCGATCTATCCGATTTCATCAGATCTTATCTGATTTATCTGTTACGCGGACGTGGTGGAATGGTAGACACGCATCCTTGAGGTGGATGTGCCCAAAAGGTGTGAAGGTTCAACTCCTTTCGTCCGCACATCAGTCGCTTTTATGCTGCGTAATCAAAGACCATTCGTACGATACTTAATCTTACTTCCTGAGGTGCTTTTTCCAACTTCCAAGCTTGAGGTTGAGAATCTGGTGTAAACAATAGTGTTCTTCCAGAAGAATATTGCTGAAACTTGAATAATTCTTCATCGTTTTGATCTATTACTAGCTGAGAGTGGCCATCAGGGTTGTATGGTGGCAATAAACAAAGGCCCAGTGAACTATTCCCTAATCTGAACTCCTGAGTAAATGAGGCTGTTGAGCCGGGATTGAAAAGATGACCTCTATCTGTAATGCATGCTGTTTTAAGGGCCCCATAAATCTCACCTAGGAGGATTGTTCTTTTCGAGAGAAGAGCAGCTGACTCATTTAACAAACCAACTCTAAATGCCCCTGGAAGTGATCCTGATGCTTCATATCTTATGCTCATACTTGTTGCGAATTACTTTTTGATTATATGGTCATGCGCTTGAATTTCAAGTGTTGTATCCAAGAGCTTTAATTCAAATGCTGCATTTTATTTTATTTCTAAAGCTTTTTGGATTAGCCAGTCTGCTAATTTTGGGTTTTTTGGTAAAAGGGAGCCGTGCATGTAGCAGCCTATTGAGTTTTGTAAAAAGTAGTCTCGTCGTATAAAATAGAGTTTGCAATATCCGGAGTAGATTGATTTTCAATCTTGCGTTTTCTGAACCAGCTCATATCTTGTTCTCCTTATTCTTGAAGTAGGATATAGCTGCAAGTAAAGCAGTTTTTTCTTTAGGATCAATAGTAGAGGTCAGATAGGTTCGAACATCGTCCCAGATGGTGCACAAATTTAAAATATGGCTCTTAACTTATAACATTGAAATTATATTGAATTGTTATAATAGTCACATGACTGTATTTATGGGGTGGTTGCCTGCTTTGTCTTTCACCTCAACAGTGTTTATTTTCTATTATTATCCTTCAATTTACTCACTATTTTTCCCTCCAATTATTGGGATTTTTATTTCAGGATTATACTCTATTTTAACCAAGCAATCATATTTTTTTGCTACGCCACATGTGTGGGGGCCAAATATGGTATATGGAGAGCGAGCAGTTAAAAGAGGTATTGCTCTTCTTATGCATGCGTTTTTATTATTTTTTATTTGGTATTGGTTGTACTCTTGATGTAAGTTCTTTTGCTTGGTAGCATCTTTTGTGCTAAGCTTGAGCCATAAATATGGACAAATCTTATCAATTTAATCAAAGAATAGTTGTTTTTGGTGGTGGAACTGGGCAATTCAATTTGTTGCGTGGTTTAGTGGCCCAAGATGAGCCAGAGTGTATTACGGCAGTGCCTGGCACTTGGGACAGTGGGGGGTCTTCTGGCAGACTGCGAACTGAACTGGGTATTTTACCTCCTGGGGACGCCAGAAGATGTCTAATTGCTCTGATGGAGGATGATGAGCAGCGGGAGGTGGCTTTGCAGTTGTTTGAGGACAGACTTGAAGGAATGGGTAGTCTGGAAGGACAAGCGGTCGGAAATCTAATCATAGCTAGACTGGAAAAAGCCAATGCCGGCCAGATGACAGGGATGGAAGCTGCTAGTATTTTATTTGGAGTCAAAAGCCATATTCGGATGGTTAGTACCAATAAATTGACACTGATGTCTAAAACCTCAAGTGGTTTGGAGCTGGAAAATGAAGAAGATCTGGATCATATGTGGAAAAAGCCAGGCTATTTGGTTGATGATCGGATCACCAGTATCTTTTTTGAATCTCCAGCCAAAGCCAACCCGGCGGTAATTGAGTCAATCAAATCGGCCGATAAGATCGTTTTCTCGATGGGTTCTCTCTATGGCAGTATTTTGCCTCATCTTTTGGTTCCAGGAATCAAGGAAGCGATTGTTGAATCCGGGGCTAAAGTTTATTTTATTGTGAATGTGATGACCGAGAGAGGCCAAACTAGTGCATTTAATACCGCTTCTGACCATGTCAAGGAGTTTGTGCGTTACCTGGGCAATCCGGAAAGACTGGACTTTATTATTGTAAATACCAAGCAGCTAAGTGAGGAAGTGATTGAAATATACAAGCAAGAAGGGCAGAAACCAGTTTCAATAGATTCAGAAGAGTGTCAAAGAGTTGCACCAAAAGCACAAATGCTAGAAGGGGAGATAGCTGAATATTTTCCGTCCGAACATTTGCTCAGACATGACACAGATAAGTTAGCTTCTTTGATTTTGAACTCTTAATTTTTTCTCTTGTACTTTTTTATAAAAGTACCAAAAATCGTCACGCAGAAAAGTCGACCTAAATTTGTTCAGTCGCTTAACGGGGGAATGTCTGCCCCCTCCGCAAGTATGCGGATCTCCCCCTGTTGCGCTCCCTCTCAAATTTTTAACGGTCTTTGTTTTAATGCGTGACAGATTATGTATAATTTTTTAGTAAGAACCTTAGTAGGTTCATACTTTGTACTTCTACCCATTTTAGCCTCCGTTTTATCTCTTTAAATATCCTATAAACTTGCTATTTGTATTGCTATAGGGTATAATATACAACAGTTTTAAAGGATTTCCTTTGTCCTTTGAGATTTCTTAAGAACATGAGTTCTTGAGAAAGAACCAATATGATATTTACTTTAAACAGTACAATATTTAAAAGGGCTTTCTACACTCTCTTTGCCCTGTCTTTTCCTTTATTAACCTTGATCCCATCACAGGGAGTTCAAGCAAAAGGGGACCGCTATGTGGATGAACAGGTTATGATCGTAACTGCTAAACCACTAGATCCTCGTGCTCAGATTTTGAAAGACTATCTTGATAAACATAACTCACCTTTGGCAGCTTATGCGCAGGATTTTATTGAAGCTGCCGATATGTATGATGTCGACTGGCGTCTAGTACCGGCAATTGCTGGTACCGAATCTACCTTTGGAAAAAGAATTCCAGGGGGTCATGATCCTTTATATACATCATATAATGCCTGGGGATGGGGGGTGTATGGTACTCAGGCTTTAGGTTTCGAGTCTTGGAAAGATGGTATTTATACCTTAAATAAAGGTTTACGCGAGGACTATATCGCTCGTGGCCTTTTGACACCTCAACAAATGAATAAACGATATGCCTCTTCAACTGCATGGGGTGGTCATGTAGCACATTTTATGCATGATATTGAGCAGTTTGCTTTAAACCATCCAGCAAATAGACCGACTTCGATCTCAAATGCAGCAATTCAGCCTCAGATTGCTGGGGAATCTGGTCGTTTAGCTTTTGTTTTCAACTAAGGGTGACTTTATCAGTCTGACGGCTATCAAAGTAGTAATAGGTACCGCTAAAACCAGCCCAATGCTTCCAATCAGAGTCCTGAGTATCTCTTCTGCCACTATCTCATAATTGATGATTTTGCTAAAAGAGGCGCTGCTATCAGTAAAAAGTAAAAGCAGGGGGAGCGCTGCACCGGTATAAACTAGGATCAAAGTATTTACCAGCGAAGCGATGTGATCTTTTCCGACTTCCATAGCATGTTTATAAATAGCCATTCGTGACAAATGAGGTGAACTTTTTTTCAGTTGATTGACCACCGACGCCTGAGCCGAAGCAATATCGTCCAAAATACCAATCACAGCGATCAGCATCCCGGCATACAACAAGCCTTTAATATTAATCTGATCACCTTTCAGCAAACGGATAAATGAAGCTTCTTCAGAGGCGAAGCCGGTCATTTTGGCACTTTCTGTGAAAATACCCATTAGAAGTGCTGTTAGAACCAAAGTTAGAAGTGTCCCTATGACAGCAGCTGTAGTTGCTTTATTAAAACCATGTGAAACATAAAATGTGATGGGAAGTATCATCAATGAGGCTGTTAGAGTGGCTAAAATAGGATTAAAGCCAGCTGCAATAGCTGGTAGGAGATAAAAAAAGATCACTAAAAAAGAGATGGTCATACTGAGTAGGGCAAATAAACCTTTTTTCCGGCCGAAAATTAAAACGATCACAATAAAAAGTGCAAATAAAAGGTACAGAGGCGTTTGACGGACAAAATCAGAGATGTAGAAAACTGGATTTCCCTGACCATCTGAAGAAACATCAACAATTATTGCATCACCGACCCGGTAATTTTGGCTTTGCGGGGAGATGATTGATCCCACTTGTTGAGGTTGATCCTTAAAGCGACCTTCTGTGGGAACTATAGTTATGGTTTGTTCAGCCATACTATTTGGATCGGTTGATTCTTCAATTGAAATAATTTTTGCTTCATACTGTTCTGGCTGTTGAGCTAGAGTTGGAGAAGGAACGAATAAGCATAGTAATGCCAAAATTAAGCTAACTACTATTTGTTTAATCATGCCTAAATAGTAGCATGGAAAGGTTAAATAGTGCCAATATCTAATGTTCAGTCTGAGATATTTTCTTTTATTTTCATTGGATATTGGTCATTCAACATTAGACATTGGACATTCTTTTGCTGGTTATTTAGCTTTGAATTGGCTACAATGGGGCTAATGTTCTCTCATCTGATAGCCTTGTTAATAGGTAAACTAATCGGTTTTTTGACCCAGACTTTTAAAATTGGTGGTGGCAGTGCAGCTCCTGGCTTGTATGCACTTAAATCGGATCCGATGCTTATTCAGCGTTTAGCCAAGCAAATTCCGACTAACATTATAATTACTGGAACCAATGGTAAAACTACCACTGCCAGGTTGCTCAATCAATTACTGACTAAACAAGGTCTCAAAGTGGTTCGCAACTCTACAGGTTCCAATCTGGAGCGCGGAATTGCCTCAGCTCTTTTGATGAAAGCCTCTTTTTGGGGTGAGATCAAAAATATTGATGTGGGTATTTGGGAAGTAGATGAGGCTGCCTTTAACACCTTGCTTCCCAAACTCAAACCAACGGTGGTGGTCTTTTTAAACGCTTTTCGTGATCAGTTGGATCGATACGGTGAAGTGGATTCAGTAATTAAAAAATGGCAAAGCACTTTAGATAAACATGAAACCCCTTGTGTGGTACTGATCAATGGAGATGACAACAATACTTCCCGACTCGTAGCACCAAAAAGCTGTACTACTGAGTATTTTGGACTAAGTGATCGTAAAATTGAGGGTGAAAAAGGGATTAAACACGGTATCCACTCGTTGATAGTTGAAGCAAAAAGTATCAAATTGCAGGGGTTTTCGGGGACAGATTTTGACCTGGTGTATCCGGAAGGTAGGCTGTCACTGCATTTACCGTTGCCTGGTACGTATCAAATTTACAATTTATTGGCAGCATTTAGTGCTTATCGGAGTCTGAATTTACCGTTGGAAAAATCGGCTTTTGACTTGAAAGACTTTACCAGTGCTTTTGGCAGGGTTGAGCAAATTGAGTATAAAGGCAAAAAAGGGGTCATCATGCTGATAAAAAATCCGGTTGGTGCAACTCAGGTATTTGAAACAATTCGAGAAGAACTCAAATCTGAAGATGTTTTGCTGGCTGCTTTAAATGATAATTTTGCTGATGGTAAGGATGTCTCTTGGATTTGGGACGCTGAATTTGAGAGATTTAAGATTCAAGATTCAGGATTTAAGATTGTTTGCAGTGGGAGTCGGGCATTTGATATGGCGGTGCGGTTTAAGTACGCTGGAGTGCCAGAAAGTGGAATTCAGGTCATTTCTAGCCTCCCAGAGGCCTTTGATGAGGCTTTTAAAACAACAGGAAAAGTAGTGATTTTGCCAACGTATACTGCCTTATTGGAACTACAAAAGATACTCGCAAATAAAGGAATTAAGAAGCATTATTGGCAAGAAAGGGAGTGATTAGTCGCCAGAGTCAAGAGTCTAGGAAATACAATCCTAGAAAAATCCTTGACTCTAGACTCTAGCCACTTGAAACTAATATGAAATTAACGATTGGTTACCTATACGCAGACTTAATGAACATCTACGGGGACACCGGCAATATTATTGCGCTGCAAAAAAGATGTGAGTGGCGGGGGGTTGAGGTTAAAGTGGTGCCTATTTCCATTGGTGATACTTTAAAAGTCAAACAAATAGACCTTTTTTTCTTTGGTGGTGGCCAGGATCAGTCACAGGTTGATGTGGCCAAGGATTTAGATAAAAGTGGTAAAGGCAAAGTAATCAAAGCTGAAGTGGAGAGGGGAGTCCCGTTGCTCTCCATTTGTGGTGGTTATCAGCTGCTGGGGCATTATTATGCGCCCTTTGATGCGGCCAAGCTGGACGGAGTGGGGATATTTGATGCCTATACAGAAGCTTCTCATGACCGGATGATAGGCAACATTGTCATTTCAACCATGTTTGGCGATCTGGTGGGTTTTGAAAATCATTCCGGGAAAACTACTTTAAAAAAGGGCGCGATGCCTTTGGGTAAAGTTGAGGCTGGATTTGGCAATAATGGTGCCGATAGCACTGAAGGATGTGTCTATAAAAATGCGATTGGCTGCTACATGCACGGCTCACTTTTGCCCAAAAATCCGGTTTTGGCAGACTGGCTGATCAAAAAAGCGCTGGAGGTGAAATATGGTAAAAAAGTCGAACTTGAGTCACTGAAGGATACTTTAGAAACAAAAGCGCACACCGGAGCAATTAATAAGATTCGTCTAAGGGGTAAATAAAAAGAGTTTTAGCGGGTCTCTATAGTGGTACCATCAGCTACTTCTTTTCCCATTAATGCGCTTCCTGCTAATACACCTAAAATTTTTACTATAAATTGGGATCTTGTCAGTCTAGTATCTAAATTTGAGGGAGCGACTTTTTCCTGTAATATAAGTGCTCCTGCGGCTAAAGCCACACCTAATGTGATACCTACATTTCGTTTTGAATCGCGTTCACGTATTTCTGAAGGGACATGTGAATAAGTATTTATTTTTTCACCAGCCATATGCCGGTAATGTAAGCTTTTTTCTAAGATAAATCAAGATATTTATAAAGAAATCCTGTAACAGGGAACTTATTAGGGTATCACGTTTTGCCAAAATGTTGGATTCAAACCTAAGTTCTGTTAAAATACTCTCGTTAGTAAGCCCAAGTGGTGAAATGGTATACACGATAGTTTTAGGAACTATTACCGCAAGGTGTGGAGGTTCGAGTCCTCTCTTGGGCACACATTCAGCTTTTTGCCTAGACTCTAGACTCTTAAGACTAGCCACTAACTATCTTATAGTTTTTGCTATTTAGGCTCAAATATAGTATAATAAGTAATAATCAAGTATCCAAGAAACAAGTATCCAAACAATTACGAAATTGATCAATTTATTAAATGATCATTGTTTGGTACTTGGAATTTGTTTCTTGATTAATTACAAAAATATGGCACTTACTCCTTTCTATAAACCTTCTGGTGATGAAGTTCGTGATATGGTCAGACGCAACCGTGAGAACGGTGAAGTTGAAGAAGGTTTTGAAACAGAAAAAGACGAAGCTCAGTATTTCCAGCACCCTTCAAAAGAGGACTATGATCAGCATGTTTTAAAGCAAAAAATGAATGCTTTAGAGATGTATACGATGAAGACCCCAGAGGCTACCGACAATTTAGTTCAGGTGGAGATGGCTGAGGCCATTTTAACTGCTGAAGTGACTGCTGAAAAATCTGAATTTAAAATTGGCAATCAGACTGAATTAACATTTCGAGTTCAAACTGTAGAATCTAAAGCCCCAGCCGAACCAAAAGCTGAAAATCCCAAAACTATCGCTGAACAATCTACATCCGACATGGATGAGATCATGTCATACGTTGATTTTGGTAAATGGACTAAAAAAGGCGCCGGAGCTCTTTTTGGGGTGGTCAAAGGATTATTTGGTGGCCTTTTTTCAGTGGCTAAAGATGCTTCCAAAATCGAAAAACCTAAAACTGAGGCTCAACTTAAAGCTGATAAAAAAGCCAAAGAACAGGGTGCTGCCAAAGCTGCTTTCTATAGCCGCTTAGAAAAAGCTCAGGCCGAAGCTCAGGCTTCAGCCCAGGCTATATTGGCGAAAACTATGGCTAGACTTGGTCTAGGAGGAATGAGCGCTGATATGCTCAACTCTTATATGGGCGAAAATCGTAATTTAAATAGTGAAGAGATCAATGTTTATACTGCATTTGAGGTAGCTAGAAAAGCTGAAGAAGCTAAAAAGGCTCAGGAAAAACAGGTCAAAGATATGCAGATGGCTGCTACAGCTGGTCCGGCTATCAATATGGATGCCGCAGTTGAAGGTGGTACTGGTGGTGGTAAAGCCAATATGTCAGCAGTGTCAGCAGGGGGATAATTAAAAGTAAAAAAGTATAAAGTATAAAGTGGATGTTATTCTGTGATTCTCTTATAATCAAAGCGTGTCAGATGAATTTCTTCAGAATATTAGAAACAATGGTCAATCAGGTAAAGATTGGCTCAAAGCTATCCCTACTATAATTAAACATTGTGAGAAAAAATGGGATATTCAGGTTCATGAGCCTTTCAATCTGACCTGGAACTATGTAGCGCCGGCTACAACTGCTGAAGGCACAAATGTAGTGCTTAAAATTGGATTTCCCTCCGATACTGAATTTAAATCAGAGATTGAAGCGTTAAAGATTTTTCAGGGTGATGGTATTGAAAAACTTTTAAAAGAAGACCCTGAAAGCTGTGCTATTTTGATTGAAAGATTGCAGCCGGGTAAGCCTTTAAGTGAACTGGATGATGATGATCAAGCAACTAGGATACTAGCTGGAGTTATGAAAAAGCTCTGGAAACCTCTACCTGAAGAGCATCATTTTTCTTCGATATCAGAGTGGACTAAAGCTTTTTATGATTTAAAAGAGAGATACCCGGATGGTAATTATCCGCATATTTCCAGTCAGTTGGTCAGTAAAGCTATTTCTTGGCTGGAGATGTTGATTCAAACTTCAGACAAGCCGATATTGATTCACGGTGATTTGCACCATGATAACGTTTTATCATCTGACCGAGGTGGGTGGTTGGCAATCGATCCTAAAGGAGTAGCTGCTGAGCCTTGCTATGAAGTGGGTGCGATGATTCGCAATCCGTATAAAAAAATGGACAAACATCCCCGAATGCAGGAGATAATGAAGCGACGAATTGAGATATTGGCCGAAGAGCTTGGTTTTGATAAAGAGCGAATTTATCAGTGGTGTCTGGTGCAGACGGTATTGTCAGCTGTCTGGAGTATTGAAGACCCACACCGACGTTGGGAACATTCTTTAGATACGGCAACGATTTTAGAAAAAATTAACTGGTAAACTGTCTTATAGTTTATATATTTCCATTTTTATGCTACTATTCAGCTTCTAAAGCTGAAATTATGATATTGGATCAACAAACTTCTCAGAGGGGTGAAAAACAGGCATCTGGATATACAAAACAAGCTGGTCGGAGATTACTTTTAGGTGCTTTAACTGGTGGCTTATTGGCAGCCTGTGGTGAGCCTCATTCAACAATAAATATGGTTCGTGATGAGCCATACAGAGATCCAGCTGATATCATCACTTATCCTCGTCGGACACATTCACCGGAAGCTACTGTAGTCAGACTGATACAACACAGTTTACAACCCTCTTTTCGAGGGGTGTTTGCTGTGCATCCTTCAGGTAGAATAACCAGGCAACAAGCTGAATCAGTCATGCGAAATAGCTTTAGGGAAGAAGGATTCGAGGTAACAAGTTCAGAAGTTGAGAAAAAAAGATATGTATATCTCCAGAATAATCCTACATACAATGGCCCACTAGACAATAGAAATTGGCCAGGTGGTAGTATCAGATCAGCGCGGTATTCTTTAACACTAGATCAAGACGGTATATGGTCGGGTTTTAATCTATCCGGGCTCTCACAATTAGATCGAATTCCCGCGATCCAAAAAAAAGTTCATAAAAAATTTGGTCCGAATGGCAGAGTTGTATTTGATCTTTTACCAGAAGTATTGTGTGATGCTGCATTTAGTATTGGTGTTTTACCATCTCAAACTGAACAATTAATTGTCCCGGCTAGCTCTGAAGGTACTGATCATTGTGACATTACAGGGATAATCGGCTCTCCTGAAAAACCAATCCAAATCAAATTTAGTATTTACCAATCAGGTTCATGGAGATTGCAGTTAACGGGTACCAACTATATTCCTCGTCCTTAATAAGTTTAGTAAGCAATAATGAAAGTGTGAACAGTAAGGGACTTGAACCCCTGGCCTTCTCTACGTCAAAGAGACGCTCTACCACTGAGCTAACTGTTCGTATAGGGCAAATTTTACTCTAATTCCCGGTTAGATTCAAGGAAAGAGGAGGGATGTGAGAGGTGAGAAGCTAGATTGTTGAGATGTGATGTGAGAAATCATCACACTTCCCATTTCTTATTCCAGCTTCGCATTTCCCACCTCTCATTTCTAATTTACGTAGTTATTGCTTGACTCTTGTCACTAGTTACTTGATACTTTATTTATGGCGACGAAACAAATTGAGCGGCATCTGACAGCCGGAGCGAATATGCGTAAAAAAGATATTATGATCGGCAATTTTCTAGGAGGGATTGCCTGGGGGCTGGGGACGGTGATTGGAGCTTCGGTGATCGTGGGTATCATTGTGGCTGTTTCAAAGTTTGTTGGCTGGGGAGAGCTGGCTAGTCAGATATTTAGTAAATAAGTCGTAAGTAGCAAGAGTCTAGAGTCAAGGAGATAATTAATGTCTAATGTCTAATATGTAATTCTGGCTTCAACAACTTATCGCTTTCCCTGTTAATACAGTGTCCAGAATCTCCCTAGGTTTTGGATTGATTCTGGTCTATTTATCACTAGCTGTAATTTTGGAATTAATTGTAGCCAGAATGACAGTAAGTAAAGCTTGACTGAATTACTATTTGAGCTTACAATTGTCTGGTAAACGTTGATCAGACCTCACCAATCTGGGAGTTTGCCGCTTAGAATTGGCGAAACAATCAAAGAGTAAATTAAGGGTGGAACCACTTCGACTACGCTCAGTGCTATAGCACCGCAATTGGAGTCCCTGATATCACATATGATGTGATGGATGGGATTTTTTTTGTCTAAAAATGAGCACCCCAGAAGATAATAAACCAGTACAAAAAAAGCGAACTGAGGTATCGCCACAGCAATTGGCAGATAACAACCGTCAGTTTCGTGTTAACTCATGGGATTTAGGTAAAATGCGGATGGCCTGTATTCAAGGAGTCTGGAGGCGAGTAGAAGTTTCAGCACCTCCTCCACAAAGACTTGATGTACTGTTAGCCAGAAAAAGGGATAGAGAGTGGAGAGTAAAAAATGAACAATAGACCTGAAGGAAACTTGGTGGTATTACCAGAATATCTGACCAGAGCGCATGGAATGGTTCGAAATTATGCTGGTAGAGATCATCAAATAATTGATTTTATAACCAGACAACCTATAAATCCTCAATCTGATTTAGGATTAATTTCTGGAAGCTGGCGATTTTTAAGTTATAATGATTTAAAGGAGGTTTGGAAAGTCATTGGCGGGATTTTCCGAGCCAGGAAATCATACTTATCGGTAAAACCGGATGATTGTACGATGAATTAACCAGAAAATTTATTGAAAGGCTAAAAAAATACCAAGGAGATAAATTATGAACCAAGAACATCTACAAAATATGCGACATTCAGCAGCTCATCTTCTAGCTGCTGCTGTGCTGGAGTTTTATCCGGATGCAAAGCGGACGATTGGCCCTGCTATTGAAAATGGTTTTTATTACGATTTCGATTTTGGTGATCAAGTAGTAACGGAAGCCGATCTGACCAAAATTGAAAATAAAATGCGGGAGTTGCTGAAAAAATGGGTCGGTATGGAGAGACGTGAAGTTTCAGTGGAGGAAGCGAAAGAATTTTACCAGGACAATCCTTATAAAATTGAACTGATTGAGCAGTTTGCCGGTGAGGGACAGAAGCTAACTTTTTATGATTCAGTAGATGCCGAGGGGCAGGCTTTTTATTCAGATTTATGCCGCGGTGGTCACAGTGAAAATCCAAAAGATGAAATTGGTGCCTTTAAATTGTTGTCTCTGGCTGGGGCCTATTGGAGGGGTGATGAAAAAAATAAGATGCTGACCCGAATTTATGGTACAGCTTTTCCAACTAAAGAAGAGCTGGAACAGTATCTGACAATGCTGGAAGAGGCTAAAAAACGTGATCATAAAAAATTGGGTCCTGCATTGGAGCTCTTCTTTTGGCATGAGACTTCACCAGGGATGACATATTGGTTACCAAAAGGATTGACCATTTACAACCAACTTTATTCCTTTGTGAGAGAAAAATATCAAAAATTTGGTTATCAGGAAGTGGCAACTCCTCAACTGAATAAAAGCCCTTTGTATGAGACTTCTGGCCACTGGCAGCATTACCGGGATGATATGTTTGTTTCGGATATGGGGCCACAGGAAATATTTGGTATCAAACCTATGAACTGTCCCAACGCCATGACAATTTTCAAATATAAAACCCGGTCTTACAACGATTTGCCTATGAAGTGGGGTGAAACCACAACTTTGCATCGGTTTGAACTATCTGGTACTTTGAATGGTTTGTTTAGAACCCGGATGTTTAGACAGGATGATGCCCATGTTTTTATGTCTCAGGGCCAGGTTAAAGAGGTATTTGCTGAGATTATGCAGATGATTGATGAGATGTATTCCCCTTTTGGACTGAGTTACAAATTGCGCTTTGGTACCCGTCCGGAATCTTTTCTGGGCGAAAGTAGTGACTGGGATAAGGCTGAGCAAATGCTTGAGGAGGTTTTGAAAGAATCTGGCAAGGAGTATTTTAAAGCTGAAGGAGAAGGAGCTTTTTATGGACCAAAAGTCGATATTTTGATGAAAGATACGCTTGGTCGGGAATGGCAGACGGGAACCATTCAGCTGGATTATCAGCAGCCCAAGCGATTTGAACTAAAATACACCAGTAATGATGGGAGTGAAAAACAGCCGGTGGTAATGCATCGAGCTATTTTTGGTTCGATTGAAAGATTTTTAGGCATTTTGATAGAGCATTATGCCGGGGCTTTTCCAACCTGGCTGGCTCCGCAGCAGGTGGTGATTATTCCGATTGCCGATCGGCACTCAGAGTATGGTCAGCAACTTTTGGAGCAATTTAAAGCGGCTGGAATCAGAGTTGAGTTGGATTCTCGCAGTGAAAAGATGCAGGCCAAGATCCGGGATGCACAACATAATAAAGTGCCGTATATGGTGATTGTGGGTGATCAGGAAGTGGAAAAAAAGGAAATTTCGGTGCGTAAAAGAAGCGGTGAAAACCTTAATAATGTCTCAGTTGAGCAATTTTTACAGGACCTAAAGCTGGAGATTGCGAAACGAAGCTAACTTGTGTTAAAATTACGCACAGTGCATTAACTAGAATTTTTGATGTTAGATGTGAGAGGTTTTTGAAATTGATTTTTTGAATTTTAGATCAAGATTTCTCATTTCAATATCCAGCTTCTCATTTCACACATCAAGAAGTCTAGTTTAGTATTTACGGAGGCATAAGACTATACCAGGACCTAAACGTTATCAACCAAAGCCGCAAGGTAAATATTACCGGATGAACCAAAATCTGCCGATGGGTGATTATTTGGTGGTTGATGCTAAAGAAGGTAATTTGGGAGTCATGAGTCGGGACAAAGCTCTAGAGATTGCTCGGGAAAAAGGAGTGGACTTGGTTGAAATAGCAGCTCAGGCTAAACCGCCAGTTGTTAAAGTAGTCGACTTTCAGAAGTTTAGATACGAAGAGAGTAAAAAAGAGCAGGCAGCCAAGAAAAATGCTAAGGAAGTTGAACTGAAAGAGATTTGGTTGACTCCTCGGATAGCTGAGCATGATCTGATGACTCGGTTGCGAAGGGTCGAGGAGTTTCTTAAAGACAACAATAAAGTCATGTTTCGGGTTAAGTTTAAAGGTCGGGAAATGGCTCATATCAACCAAGGCTTTGATCTTTTAAACCAAGTTTATGAGATACTAGGTGACAAGATTCAAGTGGAGCGAGAAGCGAAACAAGAAGGTCGAAATATTACAGTGATTATTGGAAAAAATCGAAAAGGGAAAGAAGCGATTGTTCAGTCAACGCTTTAAAAAAAATGAAAAATAAACAGGCCAAACATAAACATAAAACCAAAAAAGCTCTGTTAAAAAGAGTTAAGATCACTGGAACTGGTAAAATTATGCGATCTCACCAGCTTCGAAGTGGACATTTGCGAAGAAATAAGAGTAAAAATGCTCTGAGACGACATGCTGTCGCGATTGCTTTGGATAAGACATTAGTAAAAGCTGCCAAAAGAATGCTTGGTCTTTAAGCTATGGCCGCTAAATTTAAAAAGAAAAACCCGGTCAAACGGGTTTACAATAAAAAAGAAGGAGTATTAAAAGTAGATGTAATTTCTCTCTTCGTTCGAAAAATAGGTATTACTTTTCGGGCGATTGGTGAGAAACTACAGATTAATAAAATTTAATATATAAGGACCTGCTCGTTTGTTGATAGGAAAATTATATCAACCACTCGCAGAACCTTGTAATTTTAAAAAAATTATTGATAATTTAAGGAGTTTTTAAAATTATGGCTAGAGTTAAACGAGGTGTTACCTCACACAGAAAACATAAAAAAGTATTACAGCTGACCAAAGGTCATGTTGGCGTACGCTCAACACTGATCAGACGAGCTAAAGAGTCTTTACTTCACGCTGGTCAGTACGCTTTTGCTGGTCGAAAACAGCGTAAACGAGATATGCGAGCTTTGTGGATCGTCCAGCTGGGTAATGCCGTGCGAGCAGAAGGGATGAGTTATTCCCGCTTTATGGCTGGTCTGAAAGCTAAAAATATCAATCTTGATCGAAAAACTTTGGCTGATATAGCTGTTAATCACATCGCTGATTTCAAAAAAATCGTCTCTCGGGTATCCGCTTAAATTGTTTTAAGTACTCTTGATTTTTTATAAGCTCTTCAGTAAGATCTTCAGTAAGATCTCACATATGGCTGATATTGAAAGAAATGGTATAGCTCGTAAAAGAAGAAAGCATATGAGGAGAACTATAAATGAAACTCCAAATAAAGTAGATATCTTTCAACTAAATAAACTTCTTAGATCCGTGTACGGTTCTCCAGCAGAAGCAAGAAAACGATTTCAGATAATGGCTGAGCAAGACCGAACTTCATCATCCAATTAAACTTCTTAATTTTTATACTTAATCACTTGTAATTTATTCTAATTTTTTATATTCTCAGTTTACTGATGAGCTTTTTGAGCTCATTTTTTATTATAAAGAAAGGAGGATATATGGCAACACCAGAATCAGCTTTTAACAGAATTGTTGGGAAGGGTAACCGAGCTAGAGTTGCTCCAGGACTTAGTATGTTGGGTACTGTAGTTGACAATCTCAGGTCGGTAGATCCTGCATTAGCACAAGCATTAGAAAAAAAAGGTAAAACTTATCAAAGTTTACCAAGTAAAGGAAGTATGTCTTTTAAAAAACCGTAAGTTTATAGATTAAGCCTCAGATTGCTTATCGAATCTGGGGCTTTTTCGTGCTAGAATCCATCTATGCAAGAACAACTTAAGTCCCTATTGGAACAGTATAATCGGAAAGTTTCGCAAGCTATTTCCCTAAAAGAGTTAGATGAAATATTTTTAGCTTTATTTGGGAAAAGTGGCGAGATTACAGTCTTACCAAAAGGATTCAAAGATTTACCAAAAGAAGAGCTACGTGGAGTCGCGCCTTTATTTAACCGGGTGAAAGCAGAATTAGAAGAAGAGATAAGTGATAAGAGACAAGCAATAAGAGAAGAGAGCTACAGGAGGTTGGAGGTTGAGAGCTTAGAGCTTGGTGGTGGAGAAATTAAAGAAAGAGTTGGGATTATGCATCCTTTAACTGCTTTTCAAAATGAGATTAAAGATCTGTTTGGTAAGATCGGTTTTCAGGTCTATGAAGCTCCTCATATTGATACCGATTATTACAACTTTGAAGTGCTAAATATCCCAGCCGAGCATCCGGCCCGAGACCTTTGGGATACCTTATATATAGATTCAGGAAGTAAGATTCAAGATTCAGGAGATAAACTGCTTTTGCGGACACATACATCTAATGCTCAGGTCAGGCTGATGAAAGAGGTAAGACCACCTTTTCGTGGTTTAGTCTTGGATTGGTGTTTTCGGTATGAAAATCTGGATGCCAGACACGAGCATACCTTTGACCAGTTTGAGGTGGTTTGGGTGGAAAAAGGGCTTAATATGGGGCATCTGCAGTATTTGTCTGAATATTTTTTCAAAGCTGTTTTGGGTGAAGATACCAAAGTTCGTTTGCGACCCAAATATTATCCGTTTGTGGAGCCAGGTGCTGGGGTAGATGCCACGTGTTTATTTTGTAAAGGCCAGGGCTGTCGGATTTGTGGTGGAGTGGGTTGGTTTGAGTTGGCAGGAGCCGGTATGATTCATCCTACAGTCTTGAAAAATGGTGGTGTAGACCCGGAAGAGTATTCCGGAATTGCCTGGGGAGTTGGTTTGGGCAGAATGTTGATGCTTAAGTATGGGATTGATGATGTACGTTTGTTTAAAAGTGGAGATCTAAAATTTTTACAAAGTTTTCAGAAAGGAGAAGTGTCATCCTGAACGGAGTGAAGGATCTCTCAACTTGTTTGAGGACTGGTAATCTCGCATTTGCGAGAGATGTTTCGCTTTGCTCAACAAAAGCTGGGTGCTAAACGCTTTGAACTAAAAAATATGAAAGTATCTAAACAATGGCTTAAACAACTAGTTGATTACTCAGTCTCAGATGATGAGCTGATTCAGCTATTTAATCATAAGACTATTGGCACCAAAGAAGTTACCCCAGACTTTATTGAGCTGGATATGAAAGGCTACAACCGAGCTGATTTGTTGTCTTTGCGCGGAGTGGCTTATGAAGTCTCAGCTTTAACCAATACTGAAGTTAGTTTTGAAGAGCCAAAAGAGACAGATTTATATTGGGTCGAGAAAAAATTGCCAGCTGTTGCAGTTGAAGTGGCTGATGACAAACTTAGTCCTTTGTATTGCTTGGTTAAAATTGAGGGGCTTAAAGTAGCTCCTTCTAATGAAGGCTGGAAGAAAAAACTGACTGATTCTGGTATCAGAAGTGTAAATAACCTAGCTGATGTGACCAATCTAGTAATGTTGGAATATGGTCAGCCTTTGCATGCTTTTGACTATGAAAGCGTTAAGCGTTTAGCGGATAGCGACTTGATTGTTGTCAGAAGAGCAAAAGAGGGTGAAAAGCTAATCACCCTTGATCATAAAGAGCGAGATCTGACTCAAGAGGATATTGTTATTGCAGGTCAAAATGAGGCAATTGGTTTAGCAGGAATAATGGGCGGAGAGAATACTGAAGTTACTGGTGAAACCACATCAATACTTCTGGAAGCGGCTATATTTGATCCGGGAATGCTCCGAAAGACAGCCAATCGTTTATCACTTGGTTCTGAGGCAAGCAAACGTTTTTATCATGGTTTGAAAGCCAAAAGGCTGTTCCAAGCTTTGAATGCGGCAATTGGGATGTATGAAGATTTAGGCGGTAAAGTTAGCGGAATATCAATTGTCGGTGAAACGCTGGACCAACTGAAAACCGTGCCTTTGAGGTTGACTAAAATTAATCAATTAATAGGGGAGACTCTGACATCAGCTGAGGTAGAAAACTACCTAAAAAGGCTGCATTTTAGCCTCTCAGAGCCTATTTCTACAGGAGAAGAGACTTCTTGGGTAGTCACAGTACCTTATTTCAGACTGGATGTTGAGTTGGAGGAAGATCTGATAGAAGAGGTCGCCAGAATGTATGGCTACGAAAAGATCACTTCTCACCCCGCAGCTAATACTGAAGTTGCCAAAATTGATCAATCGAAGTTTGATTTCTTGCGAAAACTTGGTGAAACAGTGGTTGCTTTGGGATTAACTGAAGTTTCCACTTATCCCTATTTTTCAACTAAAACCCTTGAATCAATTGGTTGGAAAGAAATACCACCAAGTATTTTAGTGAAGATTAAAAATCCGATATCAGCTGAGACAGAGTATCTACGGCAAAGTATTTGGCCAAATTTGGTAGAAGTGATTGATAAGAATGTGAGACAGGGTTTTAATGATATTGCGATATTTGAGATTGGTAAAGCTTACAATGTGATGCAAAATGGCGAATTTAGAGAGGAATATCGTTTATCGGTGGCTTTAATGAATGGAAGTGAAAATCCTTTGAGTGAGTTAAAAGCCATATTTGATCAGCTGAACAATGAATTACATTTAGGATTGGAATTAAAGCAGATGAAACCAGAAAGTTTTATTGAGTATTTTGTTCATCCTGTGAGACATATGCAGGTAATGAAAGAGGGTAATCCAATTGGTGGAATGTCTGAGGTACATAAAAGAGTGACAGATTTTTTTGGATTAGATAAAAGAGTAGCAGTGTTTGAAATAGAGTTATCATTTTGGTAAAATAGCTTATGAGCAAAATGCCTGATTTAGTTGAAGTGCGTCTTTTACCCAAATTAAAAAGATTAAAACCTAGGGATCAGATTATTTCATCAACATTTTCTGTTAGATTGGATCCCTATTGGGGTAATAGTGTTGTAGATAGACATGATGTGGTACGGAGAGGGTCAGCTTATTTTTCATACACAAATACGAAACGAGAACCATATAAACCGGCAATTCTTGACTCGTGGTCTGAGTCTGCTTAGTTTATTTTGTAATTCTCCAAGTTTGGCTGTAAGCCAAAGGCAAGCTCTGCTTGCTTCGGTCGAATAAGAAGTTATTAATAATCTTTTTCGACTAAGCAGTTCTAAGCATTTACTTTGTTAACGCGCATGGAGAAATACTTACTCAAATTAGTTTAATATGTACTTCTCCACGATGGTCGAAGAAGATTTATTTTAACTATTTCAAGGTTTGAAGTTATCAATAAGTATCTTTTTCTTTTTTTCCTGACTCCAACCTTTGATTTGTAGCTCTCTTTCTCTGGCAACTTCAGCATCTTCATGCATTTCATAGTAAGCCAATCTCTTAACTCCATGTTTTGCAGTATATTTGGATCCTAAACCACTTAAGTGTTGGTGATAACGCAGCTCCACATTCCAGCTTTTACCAGTGTAAAAAGTGCCGTCAAGGCATTCGATGATATAGACGTACCAGTGCCAGGT
>CAZWRN010000020.1:14697-20088 GCA_964636275.1 uncultured Gammaproteobacteria bacterium | reverse complement strand
GGCATTTGCCTTTGGTTGCTGGCTTGCCATTTTTCATGGTTACAGCTTCAACATCCTCAGCATCTCTTTTGGTTCGGCATTTTACACAATACATTTGCATGGTAATAACTTCACCCCCTTTCAGAGTAAGTATTTAGTATCTGGTATTTAGTATCTAGGTTAAAAAAATGCTAGATACTTCATACTGATTACCAAATACTAAAATAAATGGAACATATTTAAACTAATGATCCCTTGGGTAGAAAGATAATAAAAACCAAGTTGGCTTCCTACAGCCAGTAAGCTTAAAACCAGCACTTTTGAGATATCTTGCCTGAGGTACCTGGCTTCACCAAGATTGGCGGGTGTAGCAGATGAGGTATAAGCCGGGGTAGTAACTTCTTTAGTATTTATTGCAGACTGTTTGGTCACCTTGGCAGATGGTCGCTCTTTACCAAATAACTGCTGGCGGATCTGTTGCAATCTTTTCTCTTCCAAAGTGAGCTTTCCCATACTACGAAGATGAGCCTAGCACGTTCAAAAGAAGCTTGTCAAGCATAATTAGCCTCAATACACCTATAACACGCAAAGATGTTTACTATGAGGCCAAATGGCGTAGTCTGTAAGAAAGTTATTGAATTGACACTTGATTGATTCTTTAGTTATCATTAGAAAAGTCGAAATATATGGGAGCAGCGTATATCATTGGTTTGATTTGTTTGGTGTGGCTTGTAGTGCTGACCTATTTTTTTTGGAAAGAGTGGTCGTATTTACGAATACTTTTTCCACAGGATGAAAGTCGGGATATACGGGCAAAGTTGCGAGAGGTCGTGGAAGCGGTGCGGAGCTTTAAGCAAGAAAATAATTTGATTGCTCAAAAGCTAGATGAACTGACTACCGATGGATTGAAACATATTCAAAGGGTAGAAATTGTCAGATACAACCCGTACAATGATACAGGTGGTGATCAGAGCTTTTCAGTAGTTTTGATTGATGGTAAACTGAATGGACTGCTGATTACGAGTTTGCATAGTAGATCTGGGACCAGGATTTATACTAAGATAATTAAATCAGGCAAAAGTGATCTAGAACTATCGAAAGAAGAGAGAGATTTGCTCGATAAAGCGGTTAAGTAATATGAAAAATTTTTTAGATAATTTAACTTCAACTCAAAGAAAGCTGGTGATGGCTATCTTGGGTATTATTGTGTACGCTGCAGGTACTACTATTTCCTATTCAATATTTGCTCCGGTTGTATCAAACAATTCATCTAGTAGTGGCCAGCAAGCGGCGTTACCTGGTTCGACTGGCATGGTGGAAGAAGACCCCAATCTTCCTCGCAATAATGAATGTGTCACTAATGGTTCGATGCAAACAGATAATGCTAAAGCATATTGGGAAAATAAGCGGCCATTGGCTGTGATGATTGAAAATCATCAGGAATCTCGTCCACAATCTGGTTTGTCTTCAGCTGACGTAGTTTATGAAGCAGTTGCGGAAGGCGGTATTACCAGATTTATGGGTATTTTTTATTGTGGACGCAACTTTGAACTAAATGATATTCAAGTTGGTCCGGTCAGATCGGCCAGGACTTACTTCTTGGACTGGTTGTCTGAGTATGATGCTTTATACGCTCATGTAGGTGGTGCTAATACTCCCGGTCCGGCAAATGCTTTGGGCCAGATTATTGATTACAAAATTAAAGATTTGAATCAGTTTAGTATCGGATTCCCAACTTTTTGGAGAGATTATCAAAGATTGGGTCGGGCTGTTGCAACCGAGCATACTATGTATTCAACGACCAAAAAATTGTGGGATGTCGGAGAGAAAAAGGGTTGGACTGCTTTAGATCAGCTTGGTGTTCGCTGGGATAAAGGTTTTGTACCTTGGAAATTTAAAGCTGATGCTCCAGGTGGAACGGATGCTAAAACAATTACTGTTAATTTCTGGGAGAGCCAGGGTGACTACAAAGTTGTTTGGACATATGATGCAAACTGCAACTGTTATCAGAGAACCAACGGTGGCCAGCCACATAAAGATTTAAATACTGATAAAGTATTAGCTCCTAAAGTGGTAATTATCCGCTATCAAAATGAGTCCCGAGCTAATGATGGCTATGAAAATAATGCGCATATGCTTTATGCCAACAAAGGGCCACAGGCGCCATCAGGTGAGGCTTTAATATTCCAGGACGGTAAAGTTATCAAAGGTACCTGGAATAAGAAAAATCGATTGGCACGGGAAACTTTCCTTGATGCTTCTGGAAAAGAGATAGAGCTCAATCGTGGACAAATCTGGTTGCAAACTGTTCCAGCTGGAACTGAAGCGGTCTACCAATAATTTCCCTCTGCCCCTGAGAGATATCTGCCTAGAAAACTGAACACATCTAGTGTACAATCAAGTTGATTAGTGAATCAGAAATGAGTTAATCAGGAAGTGCCTGATACCTAATTCACCAATCAACTAATTAACTTTTTTATGGAAGAGCTATTTGTATCAAAAGTCCGAGTCAAATTACTTCAATTATTTTTAACTACCAAAGAAGAGATGCTGCACGTCCGAGAAATTGTTCGGCTGGTGGATGAGGAGATTAATGCTGTCAGACGTGAGTTATCGCGAATGGAAAAATACGGTATGGTGGTATCTGAATGGCGGGCCAACAGGCGATTTTACTACTTTAAAAAAGACTATAAATTTTATTCAGAGCTGCTGGGTTTGGTAGCTAAATCACATGGTTTGGGGGGTGCTATTATCAAACATCGTGGTTCACTAGGCCGTATTAAATATGCACTAATGGCTCTGCGTTTTATTCAAGGGGATCGATCGGGAGCAGAAGATGTAGATCTATTGGTAGTCGGGCAAATTGAGTTACCTCAATTGCAAAAATTGGTAGCTGAAGAGCAGTCACATCGTGAGCAAGAGATTAATTATTCTTTCATGGATGAAGCTGAATTTAATTTTCGTGTTAGACGTCGCGATCCGTTTATTTTAAAAGTTTTAACCCAGGCGCGGATAATGCTAATGGGTGATGAGAAAGCCTTAATGGAAGGTGTGTTGGTGTAATTTTCAATTTTCAAGGATCAATGAAATTATAATTTTAAATTTCAGAATTGTATGGTTAAGTAATTCATCGAATATTCATTCGAAAATAAGCGAAGTTTGCGACTTCGTCTTTTTGAAAATTGAAAATTTGTAAAATACGTATTTCGAATCTTAATTCTATATTGTATAGTTAAAACCATGCGAACACGTTTAACGCTCATATTTCTACTCACTTTTTTATCGATTTATACATTATTACCACCTTTACCATGGACAGGTAGTTGGCAGATTCCGTATTTGAATTATCAAATAACTCCATCAGGTTGGTTTCATCAGTTTCCTTTAAAGCTGGGTTTGGATCTTCAGGGAGGGACTCAGTTGGTTTTGGAAACAGATATGAGTAAGCTTCCAAATGAAGATAAAGACAATGCTTTGGAATCAGCCAAAGAGGTGATTGAAAGGCGGGTGAATTTGTATGGTGTTTCCGAAGCGGTTGTTCAATCCTCAAAAGTAGGCGACTCACGTCGTATCTTGGTAGATCTTCCGGGAATTAAAGATATGAACCAAGCTCAGGAGTTGGTTGGTCGAACTGCTCAGCTTGAGTTTCGAGAACAAAATGCCACAGCTGCCGCCGAAGCGACTCAATCGGCTTTTTTTATACCAACTTTTGAAAACACCTATTCGACTGGATTAACAGGTAAAGATCTGAAAAAAGCTGGTGTAACTTTTGGAGGAGGTCAGCAGCAGATTACAGCCGGAGGAACCGCTGAGGTATCTATTGAATTTACTAGTGAAGGTAGTCAGAAATTTGCTGAAATTACGAGGCGTAATGTCGGCAAACCACTTGCTATTTTCTTAGACGACATGCCTGTAACCTGGCCCAATGTAAATCAGGAGATTTTGGGGGGAACAGCCGTAATTACAGGTAACTTTGATGCTGAGTCAGCCAAAGCTTTGTCCGTTCAGCTCAATGCTGGGGCCTTACCAGTTCCGATTAAAGTAGTTGAACAGCGGTCGATTGGAGCGAGTTTGGGGCAGGAATCGATCAATAAAAGTATCGTTGCTGGATTGATTGGTCTAGTAACTGTTATGGTGTATATGGTGGCTTATTATGGTTGGTTGGGATTGGTTGCAGCAGTTGCTTTGTTGATCTATTCTTTATTTACTGTAGCAATTTTTCGGACTGGATTATTTATTATTCCACCTATTACGCTGACTTTAGCTGGAATTGCCGGATTTGTGTTATCAATCGGTATGGCTGTGGATGCCAATATTTTGATTTTTGAAAGAATGAAAGAAGAAAAAAGATGGGGGAAAACTAAAAAACAGGCTTTTGACCTGGGTTTTAAGCGAGCCTGGTCTTCCATTCGTGATTCAAATATCTCATCATTAATTACCGCCGGTATTTTGTACGGTATGGGAACTGGTTCTATTAAGGGTTTTGCTATTACTTTAGCTATTGGTGTATTGGTTTCGATGTTTACGGCGATTACTGTGACAAAAACTATATTAAAGTTATTTATTAAATAGACATATGCCTTTATTCAAATCTAAAAATCCGCATTATGAGTTTTTACGGAAGAAGTGGGTGGGTAGAAATAAAGATTTAACTCAAAATTTGTTTGATAAACATTTGCATCGGGTAGCAGCCGGTTCTTTGGGTGGATTGATGTTACTATCTACACCAGGGCTTTCATTACCCCCCAATCAACCAACTTATGAATATGATATGACACATAAAATTACTGCAGCGACGAGTAAAAACTTACAACTGAAAGAAGACTTGGCAGAGGTTGTGCCTAGTGAAAATCGTAATCTTACTCGTGAAGAAGAAGCGAAAATTCAGGATATTTTAACCAAAGATCTGGGGATTTCTGTGAAAGCTGAAATAGATAACAAAAGGCTAAATCGAACCTATGGTCTGATTGGTGGTGAACAGCATTTGTACCGTTATCCGGGTGATACCGTACAGGCACATGCCCGAAACGCTCAGGATTGGGCTATGTATGGTGGTGCCGGGATAGCCCCTGGTTTAGGTGCGTATGGCTATTTTGCTCCTTCAAAAGCGCAATTTGATGATGTGGCTGAACAAAGGGAGCGATATTATCTGGCTGTTCAAACTTTTTTATCACCCGGATTTTCAGAGCGGGTGGCTGAGTACCGTGATTTTTACCGATTTCGTAAAATGCTTGTAGTGAATCCAAAAACAGGGCAAGCGGTAGTTGCAGTGATAGGAGATGCCGGACCGGCAGAATGGACAGGTAAAAGTTTGGGGGGGTCTCCTGAAGTAATGCATGAGTTGGGTCTAGCTGGAGGCCCACGTAAAGGAGCAGTGCTGTATTATTTTTTGGAGGATCCCAATGATCAAAT
>CAZWRN010000020.1:0-14597 GCA_964636275.1 uncultured Gammaproteobacteria bacterium | reverse complement strand
TGACTTCAGATGAAAAACATCATTTAGGTCAGCTGATGGATTCAAATTTACACCATACGGTACTTGATGCTATTTTGGCAGAATTGTCTGATGACGATAAAGAGACACTTTTGCGGCTTATTAATTCAGATAAACATGATAAAATCTGGGAACACCTGAACACTAAAGTGTCAGGGGTTGAAGAGAAGATTCAAAAAGCGGCCCAAGAGATTACCAGACAAATGCATAAGGATATTAAGGATGCTAAAAGACTGAAAGGAAAAGTAAAGGAAGTATAAATTATAAAGTATAAATTACAAAGTATAAAACCAATCTTATTTTTATAATTTATCCTTTATAATTTTTCATAATATGATCCATCTGATGAAATATAAAATTTCCTATATTATTTTTTCGTTAATTATTATTTTGCCTGGGTTATTTTATTTATTAACATCTGGTTTAAAACTGGGCATAGATTTTACTGGTGGCGGACTTTTGGAATATCAATTTGAACAAACGGCTAGTGATTCAGCTCAGGTAAAAACTGATGAAGAGATAAAAGCCAATCTGTCAAAGTATGGGGTAGTCACTCCATCTGGTGACCGGACTTTTTTACTTCGAACCAAGCCAATGGAGCAGCCGGAGCTAAATGATCTTAAAAAAACTATTGCTTCTGAATCAGGGCAATTTATAGTCAGACGGGAAGAAAATGTGGGGCCAGTGATAGGAAAAGAGTTGGAACAAAAAGCCCTGGTAGCTTTGCTAATTTCAATTGGTGCCATCGTGGCTTATATCACCTGGGCTTTTAGAAAAGTCCCCAAACCAGCCAGTTCATTTCGATTTGCAGTAGCTACGATTGTGTCGCTGGTTCATGATGTGTTGGTTGTAGTGGGTATTTTTGCTATTTTAGGTCACTTTTGGGATGTTGAGGTGGATTCCCTATTTGTGACTGCTCTTTTAACAATTATTGGGTTTTCAGTGCATGACACAATTGTGGTATTTGACAGAATCAGGGAAAATCTGCCTAAATATATGTCGCATAATTTTGAATATGTGGCCGATGTATCAATTGCTCAAACTCTGGCTCGTTCACTGAATACTTCATTTACTGTGTTATTTGTGATGTTGGCGTTACTTCTTTTCGGAGGTGAAACTATTCGCTGGTTTGTGTTTGCATTACTGATTGGTATTATCTCAGGTACCTACTCTTCTATTTTTAATGCCACAGCTATTTTGACCTGGTGGGAAGAGCGTTTGGGTCATTAAAAACTTATCGAAAATTTGAAGCGGGATTATTTCCACTATTTAATATCTTCTGGTATTCATTGGCCGGATTTACTACAGGTGATGGTGAAGGGCTGGGTGAGGGAGTAGGGGAGACAATCATACTTGGAGATGCCGAGCTAGATGCTTCGGCCGATTTGGAAGCTTCTGCCGACTGGCTGGCAGATTTAGTTGCCTGCAGATAGCGGTCGCGAATTACATCAAAAGCGTTGATAATTCCATCTTTATAGACATCTAAATTGCTATTAAATCCAGACTCTCCTTCTGTACTATGAAAAGCTGGAACAAATTCAAACAGTTCGTAGGCTTTGGATTTGAGGGCGGTTGATTGCTGGATAAGCAAAACCGAGACGGTAATCCCGACAGTCAGGATTAATATAGGCAGTATTTGTTTAAGCATGGAGGTCTTTGACTCGATTTAATAAATAATCGCGATCATTTTTTTGATTGTCTTCTAAAACTTCGGTAAATAGTTTTTGTAAGATATCGCCAACTTCGCGACTAGGTTTTAAACCAGTAATCTCCATTATATCAGTTCCATTGATTTTCAGATCGGAGATTGAAAAAGGCTTTTCCAGTACCTGGTCTATTCGTTTACGAAACTCTTCCATTCGCCATGATACGGCTGTTTCAGTGCCCCCTCCTAGACGATCGGCTATTCGGACAGCGATCATATCATCAATATTTTCTAGCCGGACATTTTTTATAAATCGCCTGATAGCGGCATCGGTTTGTTCTTCTGTGACGGTAAACATATGATATCTGACGAGTATTTCCAGTTTATCAATCTGTTTTCGGGAGAGCCTGAGCCTTTCACCTATTTTTTTAGCAATTTTGGCACCAACTACGTCATGAGCATAAAAGGTGACATTTCCATCTTCCTGGGTACCGTAGGTGTCTGGTTTGCCAACATCATGAATAAGAGCTGCAAAGCGAACCAAAGGATCAGGTGAAGGACAGTTTTTTAATGAGAGTAGAGAATGATCACCTATATCATAAATCCGATCATGCTTTGGCCCTTCTTGCATTACTCCAAAACAACGTTCAAGCTCAGGCAAAATAATCTGTAACAGGCCTGTTTCGCGTAGTAAAATAATACCTCGATAGGGATCTTCAGCAGACAAAATTTTAAATAATTCATCACGAATCCTTTCCCAGGAGATATTTTTGATCAGTTGAACATTTTGTTTGATGGCATTTAAGGTATTTTCCTCAATGATGAAATGAAGTTGAGTAGCAAATCTAACAGCTCGCATTAGTCTGAGCGCATCTTCATTAAATCGGATATTGGGATCTCCGACGGCTTTAATCAGATGGCTACTGAGGTCTGACTTGCCTTGAAACGGATCAATAATTTCTCCTAACTGTCCACTTGTGACCTCGATTGCCATGGCGTTGATAGTAAAATCACGTCTGCCAAGATCTTCTAAGATATCAGTTGTCCAGGCTATATCTGTAGGATGCCTGGAATCTTGATAGCCAGATTCTTTACGCATGGTGGTGATATCAAAGACATCACCTGTCATCTCTAAAAAAACATCTTCTGGATAGTCTGACTTTTTATTGGAGATTCGGGGCGTGTCTGTTGGTAAAATGAGTGATTTTCGAGAAATGACCACTGTCCCAAAAGTGTTGGCATAAAATCCCTGCGGAAACATCTCGAGGATTTGTTCTGGTGTTGCATCTGTTGTAAAATCCCAATCTTTGGTCTGACGCCCAAGTTTGAGGTCACGAACTGGGCCGCCTACCAAATAGAGATGGTAGTTTGACTGAGCAAATTTTTTAGCTAGAATGTTTATTTCTTCAGGTAAATTCATATTAGTAAGTTAGCATTAGGCTTTAGTAAGTAGAGAGATTTCTAAAGTCTAATTACTATCGTCTATAGTCTGTCTTGTGTAATTCTACACCGTGTGAGAGTATGTTACAATTTTGACCTCTTGATATGATTTGGCGAATTAAAGAACAGCAGAGTACGGATTTGGTAGAGCAACTGCTAATAAATCGTGGTTTGACAAAAAAAACTGATATCGAAACTTTCTTTACTCCAAAATTAGAAGCTTTTCAAAAACAAACAGAGTTACCAGGTATTGATAAAGCCTGGAGACGGATTCAAAAAGCGATTGATGAAGGAGAGTTGATGATTGTTTATGGCGACTATGACGTTGATGGGGTCTGTGCCAGTGCTGTGATGTATAAAGCTTTAACGTCACTCGGAGCCAAGATTTTGCCATATATTCCGCATCGGGAGAAAGAAGGTTATGGACTATCTAAAACGGGTTTAGAATTTTGCCGGGATTCTGGAGCCAGTTTGGTAATTACAGTCGACAATGGGATTGTGGCTGTTGAACAGGCTGAGTTTGCAAAAGAGATCGGGTTAGAGCTGATTATTACGGATCATCATTTACCATCTGAAACATTACCCCCAGCTCACTGTATAGTTCATTCCACTGCGATGTGTGGTACGGCGGTGGCCTGGTGTTTAGTCCGAAACAAAATATCTGAATCTCTTGCCAAAGAGTTGTTAGAACTAGTAGCTATTGCGACTATTGCCGATCTGATGCCACTACTCGAGATCAATCGTAGTTTTGTCTATGAAGGATTAAAGATCCTCAACAAAACCAAAAATCTTGGTCTTCAGGAATTGTTAAAACAGGCAGGTTTGGAAATGGGTAAGATTGGCTCGTATGAAATTGGTCATGTCATAGCTCCGCGGATAAATGCTATTGGACGGCTGGAGCATGCAATTGACGCTTTGCGTTTAGTTTGCACCAAAGATCCAGTTAAATCCAGGAGGTTGGCCAAACTTTTGTGTGATAAAAATTCTGAAAGGCAGCAACTCACTTCCCAATCTGTTGATGAAGCTCGTTTGATGATAAAAAAAGACAGTCGGGTCCATGTGTTGTGGAGCGACCAGTGGAATCCAGGAATCATTGGATTGATTGCCGGACGAATCACTGAGGAGCTGTACGCGCCATCAATGGCAATTTCAGTCATGAACGGGAAAGCCAAAGGTTCAGCTAGATCGATTGATGGAATTAATATAGTTGAAGTTTTACGTCAGACCAAAGATTTACTGCTGGAAGTAGGTGGGCATTCAGGAGCGGCCGGATTTGCTCTCGATGAGAAAAATTTACCCGAGTTTAAATCTCGGATAGAAGCTATCATCAATGATGTTGGAGTCACTGCGGAGAAAGTGCTGGACATTGAAGCTGAATTAAACTCTGAAATGCTGTCTAAGTCGTTGGTTAAAAAACTTGATCAATTTGCGCCTTTTGGCTATAAAAATCCAGCAATTGTTTTAGCTAGTAGAGGGATGCAGATTTCCGATGTTAGGACTTTATCAGATGGTAAACATCTCAAATTTAAAGCCAATGGGATAGATGCGATAGCTTTTGGCATGGGTGAGATGGTAAAAAAATTACTCGAAGTGAAATCAGTTGATATTGCTTACAATTTAGAGATCAATGAATTTAGAGGCAATCAAAATTTACAGTTGAAAGTGAAAGATATTCAAATTATTTAACTCAGAGTGGTATTCTTTGTATCCATATACTGGCTGCTAATCCTAATTGAGTCATGTTTGATAAAAAATTCAATTTTTGGAACATTAGTGTATCTCTGACAAGTTTTGGATATCCGACTGTCAACACATAATTTCGTTCAGCTTTTAGTGTGGCAAGTTTAAGTGCATTATCACGGCATCTCCTCTCAAAACCAGATGAAAAAGGGAGTCCTCGATTTAATTTAAGATTGTCTTCGCCATTAAAAATTCTAGATGGGACTGGCATCTAAATATTATACTATAAGTCTTTAAATTAATCAAATACTGGATTTCTAGGGCTTTTTGATTAAAGGAGTGGGAGAAGATAACGATTTGGGGTTTTGTGATGTACTTTGATTTACTGAGTTTCTAACTCTTTCATTTTCTTTTTTGATATTATCCATCATTTCAAGGGTTTTTGCATCGTAACCAGTTGGGTTGTTTGGTGTATTTTTTGATCGGATATCTTGCCTTATTTCTTTTAACTGTTGATCTACCGGTGGTCTTCGATCGGGGTGTTGAGTAAATGGTGAGGCTGCCATTACTTTTTGCCCAGTCTCGGTTTGACTGGCAATTGCGGTTCCTCCAGTTGCTAAAATACCTAATGCAGCTACTAATTTATGAAGAAAATTTCTTCGTCCTATGGGTTTTGGTATTTCTATTCCTGGGCGGATTGGAGTCGGTGTATCTGCATCAGGAACTATTACATCTGGATGAATGGGTGTAGGTTTGTTTTCTCCTGGTTCACTCATAAAAAAATTATACCATTCGAAAGTAAGAAAGCTAGTATTCTTGAATGAAGCTAAAAGTTATGTTAATATTTGTTCATGAGTAAAGCATACCGAATGATGAATATGATGATGGCACCTGAAAGGGGGCGGATTTAGTCGTTTTAAACGATTAAACCAAGGGCCCCGTTAAGGGGCTTTTTTTTGGGATATTTCAGTTTAATAAACCAATAACCCAATATAGCAAATAAACAAATGTCTAATAAAATATTAATTTGGAATTGGTTTATTCTAATTATATGTTTGTAACACTAATTACCGATTGTAAAGATGATAACGCTTTGGGTCGTTCGACGACCAGGCTTTCGACGCTGTTTGAATGCAATATTACAACTATTGGTGTAAATGGATGGGATGCAGACTTGGAGGCGGCTGGTAACTTGATTGATATGCTGGATGCTTCAGAAGGTAAAAAAGGAGTGATATTAGTGAACGTTGCACCTCGACACAAATCTGGCAAAAAATGGCCAAATGGCACCCCTTTTGGTTATTTTCACTATAAAGATACACTAGTTGTAGTCTCCGTTGATGGGATGACTTTGTCTTTAGTGAAAAAGTTTGGTTTGGTAGATCATGTCAATGTAATGGACATTCCGACAGTAATGCATTCGCTGTATCAACAAAAGATCATTTCTAAAGAGCTGGTAGATCATGTGATGCATACGCAATTTAGAAGTTTTGAATTTTTACCGAGGGTTGCTTCATGGTTGACAGAAGGACAGGAGATCCCATTTGCAAGATATGATTTAAAGGAAGTCCCAGATGTTCCAAAAGCGATCTGGTGGATTGATAACTTTGGTAATGTTAAAACAACTCTTTTTCCGGAAGAAGTCGGTTTTAAAGCTGGTGAAAAAGTCTCTCTAAAAAACGACTTAGAACTAACTTGTTACAATCGGTTAAAAGATGTGCCGGAAAAAGAACCAGCATTAATTATTGGTAGCTCTGGTTTGGACGATCAACGTTTTCTGGAAATTGTCGTCCAGGGCGTCAGCGCCAAAACCCATTTTAATCTTAAACCTGGGCAGGAGATTTAAGTTCGGTTTGCACGCCATAATGCAGTTGGCTTTAGATGTAGGATTACATCTGGTCGTGACATTGCTGCAATATAGAGCGCTGCTGCTTGATCAGGATTTGTTAGATCAACATTCACCCTGCGTAATCCTTTTGGTTTTGCATCAAGATAGACAATTGCATTGGGATCATGCTTGTTTCCCCAATCATGATCTGGACTAGCACTCGCACTTAGACAAACAAATTTTTGTTTATTTGATTCCATTTCGGCACCTCCTTTCTTTTATATTTTTTAGCTTTTTAAAGTGCACCTCTAAAAGGTCCGCCGTTTTTCTTTTCCAAAGCTTTTACGACTGCACGCATGTTTGAAGCTTCATACTGGTTGGTTGGTCGTAATCCCAGATTCTCAGGTAAATATGTTACCTCAGGTTGAGGTTGTAGACCACGTCTACGCATTGTTTTTAAAGCACTTGCTTCATATGTATCTGATGGAACTAAATCTTTTCTCATTTATTAACACCTCCTTTCTGGCGAAATTTGACTACAAAAAAACCTCCCGTTTGGGAGGCCTATGTAAATTTTCTATTTCTAAGTACTAATTTCTAACTCTTAGAAAGCCTCCCAAAATAACGCCCTGTGACGGGACTGTTAATAATAATGGAGGCAATAATAGTGAAATTGGATTTCATGATTTGATGATAATAAATTAACTGACTAAAAGCAACTCTCTTTGTTCAGTATCAGTGTTGGTGGGTTCAAAAGGGATTACTTCGGCAGATGCGGGCTTTTGAGTTGGAGATGGTCGATATTTTTCGGGAGATAAATCACCGCGTAATACTGCTTTATACTTTTCGTTTCTAAATTCTCGACGAGCAATTTTTATTGCTGCACTGATAATACGTCTTTGTTGGGTTATCTCTGATAAATGGTTGATAGACTGAAAAGCATCCAAAGCTCTTATTTGTTGGCGTAGAAAAGTTAACTCAGACTGAGCTTTTTTTTCTGCTATTGGTAACCATTTTTCTGTTTGTTTCATATAAATTAAATAAAAGGGGCATCTAGTATTTGATACCCCTAATATTTATCGTCTATAACCTGGGTGGAATCCCCGATCAAATTTTGGATCATCCATTCCTGGATCAAACGGTCTTTTTTCTTGTTCACTTGTTATATCTGGATTCATCATCTGAATACGGTTATATTGTATTCTCCTCTGAATAAATGAAGCTATTCCTTCACTCCATTCGCCAAATGATTTAGCATCTCTGAACCAACGTTCTTTTGATAGTCCAAATGCTGGTGTTCGATCTGCAGGTTTCATTTGTTTGGATTTTTCAACTTTTGGTTTTGTAGGTTCACCACTAATTTGAAAAGCATCTTGTGGACATGAATTCCAAATTTTTATATCTTTTTGTGTCATGTTGTACACCTCCTTTCTTTATATGTAATATCCTAAACCTAATGATGTACTTAATAGTCTCCCCTGAGCTGTTAGAGGGAGGAATCCTTGACTATGCAAAGTATCAATTAATGAAAGTTCTGGCTTACTAAAAGAATGTGGTTTTTCTGGTGTATGATCAATTGAATCCAAGAGGGCAAAAAACTTACCTGTTGCATCTACGGGTGCGATATGACCTGAGACCAATTTCATTTTGGCTGTAGCGCGAGCAGTATAATTGACTGCTCTTCGCAATGATTCATGTAATTTTCCTTCATTGGTATCAGGATCTATTTTCCCCCATTCAATAATTAATTTTCCATTTTTATCATCAATAGTGTAAAATGCGGAGACAGCTCTTCCATGGTATTTTTCAGCCATTAATCTTTCAATTCTGTTGTAATTTAGGTCACCAGCTAATCTTTTTCGTATTCTTTCAGCACTGTTCTTGCCGTCACCCAGGCCATTTAATAGATTATGGAACCGATCAAAAACAGGATCACTACTCCATGAGCTACTTTGGTGCATTGGAGCTGTGAATCGGCCAATGCCTTTACCAATTAAATCTGCGGGGTGAATAATCCCCCCATCTGGATTGATAGTTGAGGTTGAAATCTCTTGTATTACAATCGGTCCTTTTTCAGTAGTATTTCTCTTGCTCATATTTTCTCCATAAAAAAGTACAAAAAAAACCTCCCGTCTGGGAGGTCTGGTATTCCTGTACTTTTTAAGATTTATTTCTTAAAAAGCCCTCCCAAAAGAAGCGCCCACAAGGAGCACCACGAGGAGGACAATTACGAAATTCAAATTTTGTATAGCTGCTTTTGCCATATTAGTGTGTAATTGTATACCTATCTGGGATGAGTTGTCAAATTTGTTGCGTTAAGTAAAAAAGTGATGATATATATGTAGTATATACTGCGTATATATTAGTAAGAGGGGAGCACTTAAAGTACTCCCACTATCTCACTAAGTTTATCTTCGAATCCAATTGTTTTTTGGTCGTTCTGTACCAGGCGTATGTTGTTCTGTCCGAACCATTCTATTTGACTGTGCTGCAATCTGGTCAAGTATAGAATATGGTGTTGTTCTTTCTTGATGATCAACAGTGCCTAACTGCATCTTTTCTGGTCTAACACCAGCTAGTCCAGACCCCATGTGACGGCGTCGATTTTTTCCACCGGTTTGTTCAATTTGTGTCATTGTCTTGCCTCCTTTCTTTTTTTATTTTTCCAATTTATTTTCCAGCTGGATTTCTGGATCTTTGTGTTTGTACTCGAGCCATTAATTCAGCTAACTTAGCTTCTCTTGCTTCTGAACTCATTGCCTGATTGACTGCCACTCTTTGACGTGAAGCAATAGATTCTGGTCGTGCAGCAATTTCCGCTAATGTCATAGCTGCATAGTCTTTTTTTAATGGATCTGATGATTTTTCAATTTGTGTCATTATTATCTCCTCCTTTCTTTAGTTTTTCTTAAAAAAGAACAAAAAAAACCTCCCGTTTCTGGGAGGCTTGGTTTTTTGTCTTTTAGACTTGGCGTCTTTTTAAGACATTAAACAGCCCCCTCCTGAGGGAAGGTAAAGTAAAAATTAAAGTTGTTTGACCAAGTTTTCATAGTTCTTTTGGTATTTTAAACACAACTTCTGATCCTTGTCAAATCTGAGCCTAAAAAGGTACAATATGGAGGTGAGAAGTTAGATGTGAGAAGCTGGAAAAGAGATCCATCTTCTCATTTCGCACTTCTCTTTTCTAATATGGGACGGACATTAATAATTGATTGCAACAATAAAATAGGTGACGAGGTTACTATCTCCGGCTGGGTGCAGGTGCGGCGTGATCATGGGAAAATTGGATTTTTAGATGTAGCCGATCGGAGCGGTATTATTCAGGTTTTTTGTACCAGTGATTTGTTGGGAGATATCAGGCCTCAAGATGTAGTTCAGATCACCGGTAAGATAGCCCAGCGACCCGAAAAGCTGATCAATCCAAATATTCCCACCGGAAAAATAGAGATGCAATCGATCAAAGTGGAGGTCTTATCCAAAGCGGCTGAACTGCCTTTTGATATGTCAAATAAAGAGCTTGATCTACAGTTGCCAACACTGCTAGACAACCGTTCACTGACACTGCGTCATCCGAGAATCCGATCTATTTTTAAAGTTCAAGCTGCTTTACTGGAAGGATTTAGACAGGCAGCTTTGGAGCTGGATTGTACCGAAATAGTTGTGCCAACTATCGCTGTAGCTGCCTCTGAAGGCGGATCTGAAGTATTCAGGGTCGATTATTACGGTTTTTCAGCTTATATGACACAAAGTCCACAGCTTTATAAACAGATGTTAATTCCAGCCTTTGAAAGAGTATTCACCATAGCACACGCATATCGGGCAGAGCCTTCGGTGACTACCAGACATTTATCAGAATCTACTCAAATGGATTGTGAATTTGGTTTTGTTGATTTTAAAGATTTGATGGATAATTTGGAATTTGTAGCAACCAGTACATTTAAATATGCTGAAAAACATTGTGCGGATATATTGAAAGATTTCGGATTTGAGCCGGTGTCTTATGGCACTATTCCGCGTCTAAAAATGAGAGAGGCTCAGCAAATTATTTTTGAAAGAACTGGCAGAGACAATCGAAAAGAAAAAGACCTCGAGCCTGAAGATGAAAGAGAGATTTGCCGTTGGGCTAAAGAAAAGTATGGATCAGATTTTGTGACTATCACTCACTATCCGACTTCAAAAAGGGCTTTTTATACTATGCCTGATCCAGAGGATCCCGAATTTAGTTTAAGTTATGACTTGTTGTTTAGAGGAGTTGAGATTTTAAGTGGAAGTCAAAGAGTAAATGATTACAATCAGTTGGTTTCTATTATGAAACAACGAGGTATGAATCCAGATGATTTTGAGATGTATCTTCAGGCTTTTAAATTTGGTATGCCGCCAGAGGGTGGATTTTCTTATGGTCTGGAGAGATTAACCTGGTTACTTTTGGGTTTGCCAAATATCAGGGAGGCTTCATTGTTCCCTCGTGATATGGAGAGGGTCGATATTAGATTATCGAAAATTGCCAATTCTAATGTCAAAAAATCTGCTTAATCATTTACCATTGGTGGCTTCACTTGCCTTATTTGTTTTTGTGGTGGGATTTTTGATTACTACTCCGCGGTTTCTGACTTTGGCCGAAAGTAAAATAAGTTCAACCAATGATATCCCCCAACCTTTGCCTGTTGTAGCCGGGGAAGTTGCTGGTGAGACAAGACAGCCTGTCATCAAAATTGAATCAGCCCAGATAGCTACGCCATCGGTCTCAGCTTATGGAGTATATGCCATGGATATTGATTTAGGTGAGGAACTTTTATCTAAAAATAGTGAGACCAAATTAGCGATGGCATCTACCACTAAAATTATGACTGCATTGGTTGCCGCTAGTTATTTTAAATCTGGACAGGTGTTAACAGTTCCCAAAGAAGCTTTAGTGGGTGGTTCATCAATGGATTTGGTGGCAGGTGAACAGATGACTTTTAGATCTCTTTTATATGGGATGATGTTAAATTCAGGAAATGACGCTGCCTACACAATTGCCTACAACTACACTGGTGGATTGAGTAATTTTATTGATCAGATGAACCAAAAGGCAATTCAAATGGGTCTAAAAAATACTCATTTTCAAAATCCAGCTGGTTTTGATAACCCAGGTCACTATACTTCAGCTTCAGATATGGCTCAGATTGCCAAAACATTTACCCATGATGCTTTATTGGCCAAGATTGTTGCTACCAAAAGTACTTCTGTCTTGTCTTTTGATAAGTCTCAGCAACATCTCTTGAATAATTTAAATAAACTGTTAGGTCAGGATGGTGTGGTAGGAATTAAAACTGGCACAACAGAAGCCAGTGGAGAAAATCTGGTCACGCTGGTTGAAAGAGATGGCCATCGGATATTGATAGTACTTTTAAATAGTAAAGACCGATTTACAGAGACTAAACAGATCATAAACTGGATATTTACCAACTATTCGTGGAAACTTGAAGAATAATTATTGAGCCACAGATTCATCTCTAACTGCTGGGACATAGCCAACAAACTCCGGGCCTTCAAAAACGTATACAGGTTGAAGAAAAGGGAGAAATTCATTGCTTAAAAAGTAAGCCAGGTATATTTTGGTGATTGAAACAAAACTGCCGGCTTTGGCTTGTGAGAAAGGAACCAGGGCTTTACCTTCTTGAAGATTGGTAAAGGCTTCATCAGGGGTTTTTATTGGATAGGTTGAAGAGTTTTGTAGATCAATTGGCCAAAAAGTGTAATCCAAAAACACAAATCTTTTAATTTCATCTCGTTGGTTGGTCATCATCCCTTTTACCAGACCTTCGTTAAAAGTAGGTGTTACCAAAGGTACCTCATCAACATCAGCCTGCCATAGATTAACGATTGCTTTATTGGGATCACCTTGTGATCTATCATAGAGTACTTTTGTCCGTCCATCGCGTAACTGATCTTTGAGTAAATTTTTTCCGGAAAGATAACTTTTGAAGTCAGCCGCTAAACGCTCTGGATCCTGAAATTGTTCTCGGCTTTCAACAATATCTGAACTTGCGGTGGAAATCGGACGGCTCATGTTGAAATTTCCTGTATCAAGATTGATCGAAAGCTCTCCACCATTTTGATCCAAGAATTTATACTGTGTGGCTGATATGGCTTGAGATCCACGATTAAAACCAATTAAACCAGCGAGGCTTTTAGCTCTGTCCAGAGCTAACAAATCTGTAGCTAGCTGGGCTACTGAATAAACTTTAAATAGTTTAGGTATTTTGTCAGGTAAACCACCTGTATCAGTATCCAATTTGTAATTGTAAGCTTTTGAATCTGCGGCGTTTTGTTTCAAGCTAATTTGGGGTAAGGATCCAAATAGTTCTGTCGGTTTTTCTTCAACTACGGGTTGATTAGGTAAGTAAACCTGAAAGTACCAATATTGATAGCCTGCCCAGGCAAAAATAAGAACAACTGAGAAGATTGCTCCAAAAACTAGAGCTTTTTTGGTCATGATGGCAGTCTCTGTAAGAGTCATAGATGTGGGAAGTTAGACTTGAGAAGCTGGATTTAAAAGATGTGTGATGTGAGATTTCTCTCATTCCACATTTCTTTTTCCAGCCTCGCCTTTTGCACTTCTCACTTCTATTATAGCTGTAAAGTCGGTGGATGGTAAACGGTTACGATGCCCGTATCGGTATAGATGGAAGGTGACGTTACTATGACCATATGAGGATCAGGCTTCGTTACCAATTAACGTTACCCCGCTGGTATGTTAGAATTACCGCATGAGTGAAGTGAGAGTAAGAATGGCGCCATCGCCGACCGGAGAAGATCTGCATATTGGTAATCTTTATACCGCTATGATGAACTGGGTATGGGCCCAAAAAAATTCTGGTAAGTTTATAGTTCGTATTGAAGATACTGACAGAGAACGTTTCGTCCAAGGAGCTGAAGAGAGGATTTTACAGACGTTAGCTGATTTTGGTCTAAATAATGATGAGGGCCCAAATGTAGGTGGGCCGTATGCTCCTTATCGCCAATCAGAAAGACTGGAGATATATAAAAAATATGCCTTGGAGCTTGTAACAAAGAATGCTGCTTACTTTTGTTTTTGTTCAAAAGAGCGATTGGAAGAGATCCGCAGTACTGAAGCTGACACCAATCAAAGAAAAAAGCATTGGGAATATTGCCGGATAGATTCTGTAGAAGAAGTTCAGACTAGGATTTCAGCAGGTGAAAAATATGTCGTTAGATTGAAAGTCCCTGAAAACGAGGATATTGTCTTTACCGATCTGATCAGAGGGGAAATTAAAATTAACAGCAGTCAGGTCGATGATCAGGTACTTTTAAAATCAGATGGTTTTCCGACTTATCATCTTGGTGTGGTAGTAGATGACTATTTGATGAAAATATCTCATATTATTCGGGCTGAAGAGTGGATCTCTTCTACGCCAAAACATGTCTTGTTGTATAAAGCTTTTGGCTGGGAGATGCCGATTTTTGCCCATATGCCGATTTTGCGAAATTCAGATAAATCAAAACTTTCAAAACGAAAAAATCCGGTTTGGGTTTCCTGGTTTTTGAAAGATGGCTATCTTCCGGAAGCAATATTAAACTACTTGGCTACCATGGGTTGGTCTCATCCTGATCAGAGAGAAGTTTTTAGTATGGAGGAGTTTAGGCAAAAGTTTGACTTAAAAGATGTTTCTCCTGTTGGTCCAGCATTTGATCTGGTTAAGCTAGATTGGATGAATGGAGAATACATTCGGGCTATGACTGATGAAGAATTGACCAAAAAGCTTCAGGCATATTTAGTAGATCACCCAGCTAAAGACAAAATTGCGCCAGTTGTTCCTTTAGTCAAAGAACGAATTAAAAAATTGTCAGATTTTATTCCTTTGACCGATTTTTTGTTTGAAGAACCAGAGTGGGATATGCAAGTCTTTGAAAGATTAAAGATTCACGATTTAAGATTTAAGATAGAGAAAGTTGAAGAAGTTTTTGAAAAAAATATGGGGC
>CAZWRN010000019.1:0-22913 GCA_964636275.1 uncultured Gammaproteobacteria bacterium | reverse complement strand
GCTTACTGGCTTCCCAAACAAATTTAATTTTTTCCCTTAGGGGAAGGCAGAAAGCTCCGCTTACTGGCTTCCCAAACAAATTTAATTTTTTCCCTTAGGGGAAGGCAGAAAGCTCCGCTTACGGACTTCCCAAACAATTAAATATTTATCAAAAGGTAAGTACGAAAGCTCTGCTTACGGACTTCCCAAACAAACAATTATACCCGCTCTTCACGCAAAACCTCTTCAATAATTATTTGGACTACCACAGTAATAGGAACAGCCAGTAAAGCCCCTGAAATCCCCAACAACCTTCCGCCAATAGCGACAGCCAAAATCACAACCAAAGGATTAAGCCCAACTGAGTATTTCATCACCTGAGGAACTACCAAATGATTTTCTAACTGCTGAATAACAAAGTATCCTAGTGCCACCCATATTGCTGAAAAAGGAGCATTCAGATAGGCGATCAGTATCGCGGGAATCGCAGAAACAATCGGTCCAATCACCGGAACCACCTCCATAATGCCGGCTAATACCGCTAAAGGTAGCGCATAGGGAATATTTAATGCCGAAAGCAAAATATAGGCAGCCAAACCAATAATAAGCGACAAAGCCATTTGCCCCCGCAACCAACCACCCAATTTTTCTTCCGCTTTTTGAACAATTCTCATCGCCTTGACCTGTTTACCAAAAGAAAATTGGACGATCAAATCATCCAACCGCTGTCTTTCCAGCAATAAATAGAAAGTTAATACAGCAATGGAAATAAAAGCTAAAATATTGTTAAAAACAGCGAAACTAACTTCTACTGCATTGCGAGAAAAATTACCCAACTCTTGTTGTATTACACTGCGATCAACAAAACCATTTTCTGGTAAAAGTTGCGAGGAATAATGAGGCAAATTGGTTATCAAATTACCAGTTTGGACAGCTACTGGTGTTACAACAAATGAGATCAATAAGGCAACCAGTGATAAAACAACGATATAAACCAATGCAATAGCCAACGATTTAGGAACTCGCCATTTTTCCAATTTTTCCACAATTGGCGAAATAGCAGACATAAATATAATTGCCACAAAAAGCAGCATGATAACATCTTTAATCAAAAATAATATCCAAAGTAACGCAAAAAAAGCGGTGGTAAATAAAATAGTTTTATAGGAAATATCAATAGAGCGATTCATAAAAAGTCTTCCAAGAAACAATAACCAAGAGACAAAATAATTGGATACTTGTATCTTGTTTATTATTCAACTATTGTACCAAGCCTGAACTAACTTTTCCACTTTTTGGAGATAATTTTTTTCAGTTATATCAATCCAAACAATCTCTTTATCTCTTTTAAACCAGGTCAGTTGTCTTTTAGCAAATTGTTTTATTTTTTGTTGTAATACAAAAACAAATTGGTCTTTGCTTTTTATAATCCCTTCAAAATAATCTGCCATAACGCCATACTCCAAACCCAGCTGTCTCATTCTTGGATAAGTTAATCCCTTATTGTGTAAAATTTCTGTCTCCTCCAACATCCCTTGTTCAACCCTTTTAAATACCCGTTGATCTATTCTTTTATCCAATACTTTTTTATCTGCTGTAAGTCCAATTTTTAGTAATTGAAACTCTTTACTTAGACCTTTTTTTTCTAAAATCAACTCCGGATTTTTTTGTCTGTACTGAAGAATTTCAATTTTTCGGATCAGTCGTCGCTGATTATTTTTTTCAGAATTATTGAGTGAATTAAAAAAATCTTCATCCAGCTGGAATAGCATCTGCTGAACTTTTTGCAAATCCATATCAAGTAGATTTTTTCTTAAATTTTCATCTGCCGGAATCTGATCACTATCCACCCCATACAATAAACCATCTAAATAAAATCCTGTTCCTCCCACTATGATCGGCAATTTAAATTCCCGAGTAGTTGAATAAATCGCGCTGGTTGCATCTTTTATATAATCCGATACTGAATATTGTTGCAGATAAGGCGCGACATCATAGAGCCAGATTTTAATACCATCAATCAACCAATATCCATGATGTTTAGAGACCAATTGGTTGTCACTCGCATCCTTTCCAGTACCCAAATCTAAACCGGTATACACCTGCCGTGAATCACAGGCGATGATCTCACCAGAAAATTTTTTAGCAATTGATAGTCCGATATCTGTTTTGCCAGTCGCAGTTGGACCTACAATACATAAAATTTTTTTATTGGAGTTTATATATGCGATACCCATCTTGGTTGTATATCAGTTGATGATGATCATCAAAATATTGTTGATTTTGAGTGTATGATACATTTGGAAATAGCACTATATAACCTGCCTGATATTTTTTTAATTCATTGTTATTTAAATTTCCAGCCAAAACGTTTGAGATAAATTGCTGTCTGGAAGAATAGTTCAAACCATAAGTCCAAAGCCAAGGACTAAATCCCATGACGACTTTTCGTCCGGCTAATGACACAACCGGATTATCAAACTTATCAGCCGAAATAAAAACAGCATCAGTTGGGGTATTTGTTTTTACAAAATCTGCCATTTTGATAGCTTCCATACCATAGATAGGATATGAAACACCTGATCCAGTTAATATCCGCCAAACATCAAGTCCCCCAGACAACACCATCAATACTATTCCTACAATTACAACCATTTTTTGCCAATGGCCGGCTGAAAAAAAATTAACAAAAAATGCAGCCGATAAAACAGCCGCTGTGAAATACCAATACATAAATAATTTAATATTGTCAAAGTCCCATGGTTGAAAGATCATTACACTAGGCAAAACAAACCAGACAAGTCCTAACACTCCAAATTGCCATACCAAGGTATTTTTCTTAATAAAATACAAGGCCGCTGGCAGTACAAATAAAACTACGCCAAAATTTTTCAAATAAAAACGCACAATACTTTCATCATGAGACATCCATCCAATCTGCCAGGAAAATAAAGAAAATAAATTTCCTGATTGAGCTAAAAAGAATCTACTCAACAAAAATGCTACAACCAATCCATTTAAACCTATTAAAAATAAAACAATTCGATCATTACCTTTTTGCTTAAAAATAAAAAATAGAAAATATAAAACAAACGGCGACAAAGCAACCAGTGTATGTGTATGGATCAAAGGTAAAATTGCCAAAAGTACAATCACTAAAATATAACTTTTTATTTGAAAATGCTCCTTGAGAGAAAGGAAAATAGTGAGTATCAAGACAGCTGTTCCAAAACCAAATAAAAAACTTCGTTGCGGCATCAGCATCGACAAATTGACATTAATCCACCAATAGCCAAGATCTTTTATCGCAGTATAATCTTGCGGCAAAGTAAATAAAAACTCCAAGATGTTTTTGCCTGATTTGGTAAATCCATCCATAAAATAAAAAAACCCAAATCCCCCGCCAAGCAAAAAAAGCCATAGTGATAAAATGGCAACCTTTTTGCTATTTGTTAAGTCGATCACGAAAAAAACCATTAGTACAATCAAAATGGCAAAAAGTAGTCCACCTGTAAAAGCCATTGACTGTGCATAAGACATTCCGACCGGTTGAATAAAAATAGCTGTTAAAAAATCAACCATAAACGGATAAGAAATAGGGGTGCCTGCAAAATTGGGATTTTGAGCTGGAAAATTATCGCCATAAACAAAACTTGAAATGATACCTAGATGAAGAGAGATATCACCGTAAGCATGCACCGGCTGTACAAAGTAGGTATCCTCTTTATAACTCAGCATTCCTCCAACTAAATAACTAAATAATCCGATAGCTAATAAAAGACAAATTGCCAACAATTGCCAAGATCTACTACTGTACCGTTTTCTAAATTCTGACCAATCCTCTTGAATACGATCCCAGCTGCTTTTACGCCAAGCAACCAATGCTACTCCATTCATAGTGATCAGAGTTAAAGCCAAAGACCCGCCGGACATACCCCAGACAAACCCTGCAGCAAAAAAAACATACCCCAAAAAAATCAAACCGATCAATAAAGCAGCTGCTATTCTTTGTTCTAAAACCATCTTTAATTGAAAAAAATAACTCAAAATAAGTCCCACAAAGCCCAGATTGATTGTCAGAAAAAAAGCCGCTATCATACCGGCAATGGTACTACACTTATCATTTAAGTTGTAGCTTGTATATAATAAGTAAATGACTGACCACTTTAGTAAATTTCTCCCCGCTTTTAAGCATCTTTTACTTGGGAAAAAACATCGTATATTAGTTTTAATATTAATACTATCAACATTTCTACATCTGTTTAGACTGGATTTCCCCAATGCTTATGTCTTCGATGAGGTTTACCATGGTTTTACAGCTAAAGAATATCTAAAAGGCAATATTGAAGCCTGGGAATGGTGGACCACACCACCTCCAGGAGTAGCCTTTGAATGGACACACCCTCCTTTAGCCAAAGAAATTATGACTGCCTCAATGTTTCTGCTGGGATCAACAGACCCTTGGGCATGGCGGCTACCAGGAGCTTTACTGGGGATTTTTTGTACCTTCTTGATGTATCTGTTGGGAAAAAGACTTTTTAATAAGGAGCTCATAGCCAACTTATCGGCCTTTTTGTTTTCACTTGAAGGACTTGTTTTAGTCCAAAGCCGGACCGGGATGAATGATATTTATGTAGTAACCGCAATATTACTGACAGTGTTAATGCTACTTAATAAAAAATATCTCTGGGCTAGTATCTTTGTCGGACTAGCACTTAGCAGCAAATGGACCGGATTATATCTGATAGGCATTAGTATTATTTATCTTCTTTTCACTAAAGCCTGGAAAAAAAGCTACTTATTTATAGTAGTACCACTGATTATCTATATGATAAGTTATACGCCTTTTTTCTTGTACGGCCATAAATTCAGCCAATTTATAGATTTTGATTCTTTATTTAAATGCCAGCTGATTAAACTGGAAAATCCCTGCCCTTACACCTATGGCCTTCAAAATCAGATGCTTTCATATCACACCAATTTAATCGCTACACATGATTATGCATCAAAAGCTTGGACTTGGCCTTTAAACCTTTATCCTGTCTGGTACTATGTACAGTATTTTCCAAATGGTTATACTGCCAATATCTTTGCTTCTGGTAATCCTCTGCTTTTTTGGTTTGGGTTTGGTTCAATCTTTGTAGTGGCTTGGGATTATTTTAAAACCCGCAATAAAGTGTTATTAATTATTTTGCTTGGCTTTTTTGGTTTTTGGTTACCCTGGTTTAGTTCCCCGCGGATCATGTTTTTATATCATTTTTCGCCGTCAATCCCCTTTCTTTGTTTAGCTCTCGCCTACCAACTTGCTGAATTGTATAATCACCCCAAACACCGCAGTATTTTTTACTTACTCATAGGAACTATCATAGTCAGTTTTATTTTTGTTTATCCAATGCTGACAGGTATTCCTCTACCTAAAAATTTAATGCTTTCTTTCTTTGATGTTAACCTCACTAAAAACCCATTTAAATAATTTTTCCTTTAAACATCCTTTAGTCACTCAGCTTCTGACAACAACTTGTCTGGGTTTTATTCTGACTACTCTGTTTACCTGGCCAATGTTTTTTCATCTTTCTGCATTTTTTTCAGATGAATCTGATTACACTCTTATCGGATGGATCATGTGGTACAACCAGTTGTCTTTTACAACCGGCAGAATACTTTCCCCTACGGATTATTTTAATGCCTTTCAATTTTACCCATGGCCTTATTCTTTGGCATTTTCTGAACATATGTTTATACCGGCAGTTTTATTTTCACCTGTCTATTGGATTTCAAACCAACTAGTTCTGTCGGTAAATCTATACACTTTTTCATCTTTTATTCTGACCTTTATCAGTAGTTTTTATGCCTTTTATAAGATTTTAAAAGACAAGTCTGCCGGATTGATTGCAGCAGTTATATTTACCTTCAATCCAGTTACGGCTGCTCATTTTCCCGGCCACACTCATCTACTAGGAAAATTTTTCTTACCTCTCTTGTTGTTAACTTCCATTCATTTTTTTTCCTCACCCAATCTTAAAAAATCCTTTTATTTTGGATTATTTTTTACTTTAAATGCCTTAACGGCTATAACATTTTTTATTATCTCTGTTCCCTCGTTACTTTTTATTTCATTTCCTTTTTTTGTCTTTCATTTAATAAATGGTCACTGGACATACTTTAAAAAAATCCTTCTTTCCAGTATCGGTTTTTTGATTTTTTTACCCTTACTCTACTTTTTCCTATTTCCTTATAAACAATTTTCAATATTAGAAGGTGCCCAACGGGGAGTTAGTGAATCAGTCTTTTTTTCCGCCGAACCTATTGACTGGTTTCTAGCTTTCCCTGAGAGTTTACTTTACAAAAATGCAGTTGCTTTTTTTGACAACTTGCGAACCAGTTATCCTAAAATAAATTATTCCGAGCACACACTCGGATTAAATATTATTCCAGTTATTCTTTGTTTGATTGGATTGTTTTATCTAAGAAAACAAAACCAAATAAGTATACTTACAATATTTAGTTTACTTAGTTTATTTATTGGTACATTTATCTTTACTTTTGGACCTCTTTGGGAAACTTATAAACTGCCTTATTTCTATTTTAATGAAGTAACAGGATTACTAAACGGTATCCGTGTTCCGACCAGATTTCAATTTTTCTTTTACTTACCCTTTGCGCTGTTTGCCGGACTTGGCTATTTGGCAATATTAAAAAAGTACAACATCAAACCCATGATTTTATTTATTTTGATCATCACTTTAATCACTCTAGAAAATACTAATAAATGGAATTTTATAAACGACACTTCTGCTATTACAAGCAATAACTCCGCGATGTTTGAATACCGGTCGTTAACTTTTTTAAACAATAAGACAACTTTGCATCTTCCAGCTTACTCGCCAAATTATGAAAAACAGATATATTATCTCCTGATCTCTACTATTCATAGCGAAAGATTGGTCAACGGATATAGTGGCTATTTCCCAACTGATTGGAGCGAATTTATCGATCAACTAAACACCTCACTCAACCTAGAGATGTTTAATAAACTCAATGCTTTAAATGTGGATTATTTAGTTATTCATAAAGACCGATTTACAGATACAGAATTAATTGAAAAGATTATCAATGATCAATCTTTCTCTGGCGCTATTGTTTACAACAGTTCAATATATTTGATTGTTGATTTACAAAATCCAAGATTTAAAACAACCCGCTGTTCACTTGCAAAAGACATTAATTTGACTATCCAACCTATGTCACAATCATATGGCCTAAAACCAATTTATTATCAGCAGATCCAATTAACCAATAACAGCGACTGCTACTTTGTTAATATCCTAAATGAAAGATACCTTCAGTCTATTTTTTTCATTAATGGGAAAGAGTATCCAACCAACATCAAACTACCAGTAATTGTCGGACCAATGGAAGAGAAAAAAATACAATAACTATTTAACCAACCGTTTAATTGTTTTACCAGCTGTAAAAGAAGGCAGCTTTTTACCAGGAATCTGAATAGTAGCACCTGTTTGAGGGTTGCGACCTCGTCTGGCAGCTCTTGATCTTAATAGAAAAGTTCCAAACCCAGTGATAACTGTCTTTTCTCCTCGGACGAAATTGTCATTTATTAAAGAAAAAACTGCATTCACAGCATCTGCGGCAGCCTTTTTAGTGAGATGAGATTTTTTCGCTACTTTTTCGATTAATTGATTTTTTGTCATAAATTGATTTAAACGTTGTACAAATATAACGCATCAGATTTTCTTTGTAAAGTCTTGACAGGCTGTGTTATTGAAAACTAGGCTGACTGATACTCATCTGCAGCATTATCAGCGGCTTCTCTCAAACTATCAGCAGCCTGATCCCTCTCTTGTTGAGCCTGTTCAAGCTCTGACTTTAAATTCTCTACTCGTTCGGATTGATACTGCAAGTTTTCTTTAGCTTCATCTACTCCATCCATAAGTATCACCTCCAAGAGATAATAAGTATAAAAAAATATTTAACATGCTGAGCTAAAAAAGGGTAAGAATTGTGAAATAAGATTAGACGCCCGAAGTCAGGAATGATTCTGTGGCTCTAATTTCCCGTACTGCTGTAATTTTAACTGCCCCTGGTACCATCACCTGTTTTTGAATCTCAACCCCAATATCATGAACCAGTTTTGGCAACTCTTCATCAGAAACTTTTTCTGGAACTACAATGATTCGCACTTCTCGTCCGGCCTGAACAGCAAATACCCGATCCACACCATCAAAAGACATGGCAATTTTCTCGATATTGTCCAAACGATTGACATAGTCCTGAACATTTTCATGACGGGCACCTGGCCGTCCTCCAGAAAAAGCATCACCAATGATCACACAAATCGATTCAGCTGAAGAGATCGGGATATCTTCATGATGTTCGGCGATACAGGCTATAACAGCTTCTGGGAAACCGTGCTGTTTGGCAAACTGAACACCCTTTTCTACATGGGTACCTTCGTCACCGTCATAAACCACCTTACCAATATCATGCAACAAACCACCCACCCGAACAGTATTTACATCAGCGCCAATCAGCTCTGCCACCGCTACAGCAATCTTCGAAACCTCCAAAGAGTGCTGGATCAAACTCTGCCCATATGAATATCTATACTTAAATTTACCCATAGTCGCAATCACTTCAGCTGGCAGAGAATAAACCCCCGCATCATGAGCTAGCTTTTCACCTGCCTGCATGATCAATCGATCAACCTCTTTTTTAGCTATTTCATACAACTCTTCGATTCTTTGTGGTTGAATACGGCCATCAGCCATCAATTTCTCCAAAGTCACCCGCGCGACTTCACGACGGATTGGGTCAAATGAAGATAAAATCAGTGAGTCTGGCAAATCATCATCCATCACCACATCTACACCCGTAGTTTGTTCAAAGGCCCGGATATTTCTACCCTCTTTTCCAATAATTCGCCCCTTCATCTCTGCATCAGGCAATTTAACGCGGGAAGTAGTAAATTCACTCATATAATCCACAGCCCCCGACAATAAAGCATCAGCCAAAATATCTTTAGCCTTATCAGCTGACTGGATTTTTATCTCTTCTTCAGCTGCTTTAATTTTCTTGGAGATATCAACAGCCAGATCTTTTTCAACTGCTGCCAACAGCACTTCTTTAGCTTCATCAGCCGACATTTTGGAAACTTTTTCCAGTTTTTCGATCAACTCTTTACGATAGGTATCAATATCTGAAGATCTTTTATCAAGCTGTTCCTGTTTGGCAACAATTGTTCTTTCCCGCTCTTCCAAAATACCTTCTCTTTTGGCAAGTTCGGTTTCTTTAGCATTTACATCCATTGAAGGACGAGGTGATTGTGACGATGAACCAAATGATTTAATCATATAAATAATAAGTCGGAATTACTCGATATTAATCGATTGAAGAAAGTCTTTGTACATGTAAGAAATACATTTGTTGCATTGGACTTCTTTGCTTCCTAACTATAAGTTAGTATACACTTTTTTTACAAATTCTTCAACCACATCTTTAGCGATTTCATAGGAAAACCCTCGTCTAATTAAAAATTGCAAAGCTTTTTGTTTATAAGCCATTTCTTCCAGCCCTTTAAACAACCGCTCTTTTTTTGTCAATGCTTCCTGGGCCAGTGAATATTCGTTCTCAGGACTCGTTTGTTCATCCATCACCTCATCTATCACCTCTTTGGACACACCTTTTTGCATCAACTCTTGTGTGATCGCAATTTGGCCTTTTTTCTTAGACAGCTGTCTGGCTCTCACCCATTCTTGGGCAAATAACCTGTCATCAAGCAGTCTTTTTTCAAAAAGTCTCTCGATCACTTTATCTATCACAACCGGAGATAAAGCTTCCTGATCTTTTATGATGCGTTTAAAAGAGACATTTCGTAAATAGTCACGCACCTCTTTTTCAGTTCGTTGACGACGTCCAAACAATCCATACATCCGCTCCATCAGCTTACCAATCTCTGTTTCAAATAAAATCTTTTCCAGATCGGCCTCTGTCAGCTCTTTACCTTTGAGCAAACGAAAGTTGACCACGGTATCTTCATCGGCTCCAAAAGCAAATTCACCATTCAGATAAATATTGTATCGCTGAGGATTTTTTTTCTGCCGCTCTACATGAGTAATTTTTTTCATTTAAAAAATATATATACACTATACTATTGTTTATAAACAAAAAATTGATTTTAAAAAGGGGATACACGATTACACAGTTTCTTGAATGCCCATATCATCTTCGTCATCTTCTTCTTGCCCCACTACTAAACTATCCTCACCACTTTTTTGTTTCATCCATTTATCACGGATCTCTTTTTCCAGGCTTTCAGCTTCTTTCGGATTTTCCCGTAGGAAACTAATAGCAGCTTGCCTGCCCTGACCAATCAAGGTCTCACCTCGGCGGATAAAAGCTCCAGCTTTGGTCAAAAGTCCCATCTCGATACCTACATCAAGCAGTTCACCTGCATGGACAATTCCCATATCATCCATATCAAATTCAGCTATTCTAAAAGGAGGCGCGACCTTATTTTTAACCACTTTAACCCGGTGGCGAGAGCCTACTACTTGATCACCCTGTTTGATATTTTCTATTTTGCGGACATCAAGCCGGACAGAAGCATAAAATTTCAGGGCCAAACCACCAGTGGTAGTTTCAGGATTGCCAAACATCACTCCAATTTTTTGACGCAACTGATTGGTAAATATAACCAGGGTATTAGTATTGGAGATAGCACCAGTCAATTTTCGAAGTGCTTGAGACATCAAACGAGCCTGCACACCCATCGAAGAATCTCCCATCTCACCTTCAATTTCTGATCTGGGAACTAAAGCAGCTACTGAATCGATCACTAAAACATCAATACCTCCGGAACGGATCAGCTGATCGGCAATCTCCAAAGCCTGCTCACCAGTATCTGGCTGAGAGATCAACAACTCTTCTAAATTGACGCCAATTTTTTTAGCTCTTTGAGGGTCAAGTGCATGCTCAGCATCGATAAAAGCAGCCACACCACCTTTTTTCTGAGCTTCAGCTATCAGGTGCAAACAAACAGTTGTCTTACCGGAAGCTTCCGGACCATAGATTTCTACAATGCGACCTTTGGGCAAACCACCTGCACCCAAAGCCAAATCTAAAGCAAGCGAACCAGTTGAGATGACATCAATATTCATCTTTTCCATCCGCTCACCCAACCGCATAATCGAACCAGTTCCAAAATTCTTTTGAATCTGCTGCATCGCTGCCATGATGGCGGCTTTTTTAGCATCTTTTTCCTGGGAGATTGGGTCTATTCCGTTGGTAACTTTTAAAGAAGACTTCGGCATATGTTTGGTTATTATAGATTCCTATAGAGATAATGCAACTAGGACAAAATAGATCAAAATAGTAAGCAAATTCCAAATACCTACTTATTAACGCCTAAAGCCTACTTACTAAGATCAGTTGCAGGAAAAAAGTGATGAATTTACAGCTTGTTATATTTCTTATTGACACCTTTAGCTTTCTCTACCGGATACTTAGCTTCGGTTTCAGACATTTTTTTCGAAAAGGCTTGTTCTAAATCTATATCGAGTTCGTAAGACATCAAGAGTACATTGTGTAATACATCTGCAAGTTCATCAGCGACTTCTTCTTTATTGGTTTTTAAATATTCTTCCAAGTCTTCTGGTTTCTTCCATTTAAAATGATCCCCAACTTCAGCTACCTCTGCCATCATGGATAACACCAAATCTTTCGGCGTATGAAACTGTCGCCAATCTCGGTCTTCCTGAAACTTGGCAACTCTGGCTTGTAATTCTTTTATAGTCATAAGTCGAGATGGAGCGATGAGGATTGAACTTTTCAAACCCCTCATGGAATCAATGCTCCTCAATTGGGATTATAAAACATTTGACCAAGATTTGCTCAACATAACTCTGTTAAAACAGGCTCAAAACAGTTATAATACATGGTATGAATACTAATCGTAGTTTAGCCTCAAGCTCTACGATTACACGCAAAGAGACTGCGACAGATGTCGCACTTTCACCTCCGCCAACTACTCCACAGCCAACAATTGACCCAAAGCCCCTGCATGATTTAGTCAAAGTGATGCATTCAGTAAAGACCGATACTCCAGAAGCCAAATTAAACAAGCACAGTATTAGTGATGGCAATGGTGGCAGAATTGAAATGAACGACCATGCAATCAATCAGACTTTCAAAGGTGTCGAGCCACGAAGAACTCAAGTATTTCGAGGAGTTGAGCAACCCAAACAGAATAGGGAGTAACACATTGAACTAATACTATGATTACACAAACTCATAATTCAAAAGGTGGTGTCAAAACACCAGCAGGAAAAGAAATCACCAAATACAATGCTGTCCGTCATGGAGTGTTAAAACAAGTGCTATTACCTCATGAAGTGACTGATGCCGAAACTATCACTAACCAGTTTATCTGCGAATACGAGCCTCAGACTTTAACCGAAGAATTGTTAATTGAGACAATGGTAACAGCCTACATCCGACGCCAAAGAGCAACTAATGCAGAGCGGGAGTTTTTTATGGAAATCCTCAATCCAGCAGTTTATGAAGAAAAAATAATCACACCACCAACATTTGATAACTCATGGGTAGGCGATGCAGTATCAGGACTGAAAGAACTGAAGCTCATCAAACCAGCCCATTATGCAAGGATTTCTTCAGATAAAGTTGATGCTATTGACCGCACCTTTGCTCGATACATCAATACCTGCGAGAGACAGCTTTTTAGGGCATTACATGAGCTTCAGCGTATTCAGTCTATACGCAAAGGACTAAAACCAACCTCAATGGCTGTTGATTTTATTAGTGAGAGGCAAAGCGAAGAATAAAACTGCGACGAGTGTTACAAACTAGTTCGTTTGGTAAAAATTACTTCTCAGTCTCAGGTTCTGGATTTTTCCTATTTCTGTAGTCTTTGATTTGTTTAGGCAGATTGTACAAGTAAATCAAAAGGAAATCTAAAAATTCGACAACATCTCGTGCTTCTTCCTCTGTAGTTGGTGTTTGGTCAGGTTTAGGATGAGCAGAGTCATTACCCAAATCTCTAACTTCATTTGACCATTCTTTCATGAGTGGAGGTAAAATCCCTTTTTCTGCCAAGTCTTGGATTTCAGATTTTAGGTCTTTACCGACTGCTTTATGTTCCCTCAAAGTAACCTGAAGAGCACTTCTGGCCATAACAGATGCAGCGTCCCAGTTTTCAGCTTCCAACGACCTTTGAGCTTGAACCCAGTATCTTTTTACTGCATCTGGCCAATGTTCTGGAGCTGAATTTGTTTTTATTGGCCATGGTTGAACACGATAGTCATGTAATCTGTGAGAACCATAACTATCATCTGCTGACCATACTACCTGAACATAACCAGCACAGTTATTGCATTTATAAGTATCGAAATTTAAGACTTTTCGGGAGTTGGATTTTTTCTTCTCTGCATGGAAGACTTTTTCATAATTACCACTTTCTTCACAAAAGGGACATTCTATTCGATAAAGAGCCAATTCTTCTCCGCTGTATCCAAATCCATCGCCTAATCTCCACCAGCTTTTCATGAGCCTATTTTATCAGAAAAGTGCGACACCTGTCGCAATGAAGTGATTTTCTCAAAAATACTATCTTTACGTCGTAAAAATTTGTATAATTGCTCGTAGATGGAGACAAAAGCTGAAATGGAAACACTGAAACCAGAAATTGAATGGAATAATAAAGTAAAACTGATTGTTTCAGATGTGGATGAAACAGTCGCTGATTTATTTGTACCAGCTTCACCAGAGATGGCTACTGAACTCAATGGGTTAGTTGATGAGGGTAAATCAATCTTTTTAGTATCTGGAGCAGGCTTTGCAAGTATTAAACGTAGAGTTGTTGATTTAATCCGACCAGAGTTGCGAAAAAAAGTTTTAGTAAGTCATTGTAGTGGAGCAGAAGTAAAAGGTTTTGACGATGCAGGTAATGAGCTAGAACATCCCTATTACAGCATGTATGACAAAACGCTCAATCAAGAACAAAAAGATAAATGGCGTGAGATTGTTAAGCAGGTTACTGATGAATTTCACCTTGAACCACACCCTACAATGCCAGTAAAGCAGTTCAAAGAGGAGTTTGGAGATAATCCATTAGCTGTGATGCTTGAAGATAGGGGGCCACAGATTACATTTGAGTTTGTTAATGCTCATGCTTTGACCACAGAACAGATTGAAAAACTAAAAGGGCACTTCCCTGATTTTGATATGTCAGATTTAAGAATTCCTGTAATGGAAAGGGTTGGACAACTATTAGAAGAAGCAGATGTCCCAATTACTCCGCGATTAGGAGGAATGTTCGCGCTGGATTTGGCAATTAAAGGAGTTTCTAAAACGACTTCCGTTAAATTTGCATTAGAAAATAGTGAAGTCCTCTCCCATTTAGGATTGAAACCCGAGTATATTCAAGACTCTGAAGCTATCGAAATTTGGGGAGATAAATTTTCTGTTATAAACGGTGGTACAGACAGACATATGAGTGAAGCATTGCCACAAGCTGTCCGTTCCATTGATTTTAGACAGGAAAACCCAGAAGAATTTATGCCAGGGTACAATACAGTCGTATGGCCAGGGAATCAACATCTTCACAACGGATTGTTAGAATATTTACAATCTAGACCCCGCACTTCTAAAAGCACCTCCTAAAAAATGATAAAATAGCTTCCTATGGAAGAAGAGTTTTTGGATTTTACCAAATTAAAGTATGTATTGTATGCTCGTAAATCAACAGAGGATGAGTCTCGTCAAATACGCTCTACAGGTGACCAAATTGCAGAATGTAGACAATTAGCTTCAAGAATAGGAATAACCGTAGCAGAGCCTCCAGTAATTGAGGAGAAATCAGCTAAAAGTCCCAACAATCGACCTTTGTTTAGACAAATGCTCAAAGATATTAGGGCAGGCAAATATGACGGTATTCTTGCATGGAACCCTGACAGATTAGCCCGCAACATGCTTGAGGGCGGTGAGATTATCGACATGATTGATGAGGGTATCATTAAAGACCTCAAGTTTGTTACCCATCATTTCACTAGGGATGCTAATGGCAAAATGCTCCTAGGAATGGCTTTTGTACTTTCAAAACAATACTCAGATAAACTTTCTCAAGATGTCACTCGAGGTGTACGAAGAAGATTTACTAATGAGGGTAAAACCCCGACACCAAAACATGGTTATACAAACGAAGCGGGCTCATACTTGCCTGATGGAGACAATCACAAACTAATTTGTGAGGCATTTACCAGAAGAAGGCAAGGTGAAGCGATTGAATTGATTACCGATTATTTGCAGAAAAGTGGGTACTTCCGAGTAGTAAAATCAACAGGTCGTAGGATAGGAATGTCCAAACAAATACTGAGCGAGATTTTTCGTGACAGTTTTTATTATGGTGTTTTAGTGCAGGCAAACCAAAAAGTTGACTTGCGGCAGTTGTACGACTTCATGCCAGCTGTGAGTGAAGAAGACTTCTTTGAAATACAGAGATGGGCATACACCAAGCACCGCATGAAGCCCTCAAAGCCTCATACTAACGCTTTTTACCCACTACGAATGATGGTCTATTGCTCATTTTGCAATGAAAGCATGAGAGTTGGTCCATCTAGTGGCAATACAAAGCGATATTTGTATTATCGGTGTGATAACAAAGAATGCCTACGCAAGAAGAAATCCGTCAGAGCAAAGGTTATTTTTGACTTCATTTACAAACTCCTTGAGAACGGATTGAGACTCACCGAGAAAGAGTACCACGACTATTATGATAATTTGAACAAGCTCACTGATGAGAACAGACAGAAGTTACGGGCTCAACTAAACAGCCATCAAGGAGTACTCAAGCGAGTGCAGGGAGAGGCAAAAGAACGAAGTTTACAAATACTAAAACTTGACCCAAATAGCAGGATTTACAAAGAGAATGCAGAAAGAGTTAGTGAACTGGAAGATGAAGAAGCTGAATTGCAAAAAGACATTGCTAAAATCGAGAGTAAAATTAGAACTCCAGAGGATGATAAATTAACGCTCGAACAATTCTTGAACTTGTCAAAAAATGCCGGTGTTGTCATCCAATCGGCAGATGAGAGAGTCAAAGACATCATTTGTCGAAGAATCTTCTTGAACTTTATGGTTGATGAAGAGAAAGTGGCGTCGTATCAACTAAAAGAGCCATTTGACACCCTCCTAAAACAGAAGGAAATCCTATCTAGTCGGGGTGACAAGAATTGAACTTGCTACCTCTCGGACCCCATCCGAGCGTTCTGCCGATGAACTACACCCCGTAATATAAATCCGAAATCCTAAATTCTAAATCCGAAACACTAATTTCGAAATTCTAAACAAATTCCAAATATTAAAATGTAAAATTTAAACTAAACTATTCACTATTCACTATTCACTATTCACTATTCACTATTCACTAATTTATTCTGAGGCTATTCTATCATTAAATAGGTGATAAAACACGCGTTTACTTGACTTGGACCCGTGCATATTACTACTATCAATATGTTATGCAGATAGGCTTTTTTGAGATCAGACCAGGCGAGCAAGAATTTTTCACCAAAGCTTTTCCCTCTGATCAGCTAACTTTTACTACCGACCCACTTACTACTAGTAACGCCGCTTCTTACTCTCAGCTGGAAGTTGTCACTACTCATACAGTTTCTAAAATAGACCAAAGCGTCATAGCTGCACTGCCAAATCTAAAACTGATCGCCACCCGGACCACAGGTTATGACCATATCGATACCAAAGCCGCCGCAGAAAAAAATATCCCGGTCTGTAATGTACCATCATATGGAGAAAACACTGTTGCTGAATTTGCTTTTGGACTAGTCCTCTCACTATCCAGAAAGATCCCTCAAGCCTGGCAAAGAGTCAAACAAACTAAAAAGTTTGATACCACCCAGCTGGTCGGTTTTGATCTAAAGGATAAAACCATGGGGGTCTTGGGTACCGGTAAAATTGGATCACATTTAGTCAAAATGGCCAAAGGCTTTGAGATGAATGTCATCGCTTTCGATGCTTTTCCCAATGAAAAGTTGGCGTCTGAGCTAGGCTATACCTACAAAACTCTGGATGAAGTCCTCCAAACATCTGATGTCCTCTCTATCCACGTACCATATCTTCCCAGCACTCACCATCTGCTCAATTCTCAAAACATTACCCAAATCAAAAAAGGGGCCATCTTAGTTAACACCGCCAGAGGAGCGGTAATAGAAACAGCCGCTTTGGTTACAGCTTTAGAACAAGGCATTATCTCGGCAGCGGCTTTGGATGTTGTAGAAAATGAAGAGGTATTGACCTCCGGAGCTGAAGACAAAGATCCCGCCCTTACCGCACTCAATCAAAAGCTGATAGGAATGCCTCAGGTGATCATGACCCCACACTTAGCCTTTGATTCAAAAGAAGCTTTAGAAAGAATCATGCAGACCACAGTCGAAAATATCCAGGCCCTTCAAAAAGGCACCCCCATCAATCTAGTCAAACCCACCCCCTAACCCAAGTTTTATCCTTTATCCTTTATACTTTGTAATTTATAATTTATACTTCCCTCATGATTATCGGTGTTATCAAACCAAAAGGACCAACATCCAATCGACTCCTGACCCAGATTAAAAAAATATCCGGCATTAAAAAAGTTGGCCATGCCGGCACACTCGATCCTTTAGCCTCTGGGGTCTTAGTGGTAGCTATCAGCCGAGGATCGACCAAAAAAATTGCTGAAGAAGTGAAAAAAGAAAAGGAATACATTGCCGACATTACACTGGGAATGGAAAGTACCACCGATGATGAACAAGGAGAGAAAACGATCTGGGAAGGATCAAAAGTACCAGAAGTATCGGAAGTATCAAAAGTATTGGAAAGTTTTGTCGGGGACATTACCCAGCTGCCGCCGATTTATTCAGCTATCAAAGTAAATGGTAAAGAAGCCTATAAATATGCTCACGAAGGTGAAGCAGTCGAAATGACACCCAGGCCAGCTTTTATTAAAGAGATCGAACTGCTTGAATATTCCTATCCACATCTAAAAATCCGGGTTGTCACCGGAAAAGGGGTGTATATCAGAACATTATCCAAAGACATTGGCATCGCCCTAAAAACCGGCGCCTATATGTCAGATCTAGTACGAACCAGAGTCGGCGAATTTACACTCGAAAATTCCTACACCTTAGAGTCTCTAGCCAAACTAGACTTTACCGCACTAAAAAGTTAATATAGAGCCATGAGATTTGAAAGAGCAGAACTCGCTAAACAAGCTGCTCGAGCTGGAGGTAAAGCCTTACTATCTGTAGTACCTGACGCCGGAATAGTTGCAAAAGAAGGACGTGGTAACTTTGTAACAGCAGGCGACTTAGCTAGTGAAAAAGCAATCCTGGATTTAATTAAAAAATATTTTCCTGGCGATCAAATACTTTCCGAAGAAACAGAATCAGCTATCCCTGATTTATTACAAGCTTCAAATCTATGGGTGATTGATCCAATTGATGGAACGAACAATTTCCGAAATGGTCGCAATTATTCAGCAGTATCAGTCGGTTATGTTGAAAAAGGAGTTTCAAAAATTGGTGCAGTTTTCGATCCGTTTAGAAATGAACTTTTTTTTGCTGAATCAGGTAAAGGAGCTACAGTAAATGAAACACCCCTTCAAGTGAGCACACTAGATGATTTAACCAAAGGGACTGTAACAGCAGATAATTCTTATGATCCAGCGGGAACTAGGTTTAATATGGAGCTATTTTTAAAAATTAAACCATCACCATGGTTGTTGGTTAAAGGAAGTGCAGTATTAGGGATATGTGATGTTGCAGCAAAAAGAACCGATCTCTATTTTCAAACCTGTCTTAAACCCTGGGATAATGCTGCTGCAATGATAATTGCAAAAGAATCAGGTGCAATTCTAAGAGATTTAACAGGTAATGAACCTAACTTCTTATCACCAGAAATGGTAGTGGGCAATGAGTATGTTGTAAATCAGTTTCTAAATTTTATAAAAGCCTGAGAACCTCTTTTGTTCCTGGCAAAGTTGCTAATTTTTCAATATCCTCAATCTTCTTCCACTCAATTTTCTCCACATGATGATCTTTTTCTACCTCTTTTTGAGAGATAAATTCACAGACATACACAAAACAAAAAGTTTGCTGAGTACCCCAATCGTACTCCCAATACGAAGTCCATACTTTAGGCAATAGCTTTAAAACTTTAACTTCAACTCCAGTCTCTTCCAAAATTTCCCGCGCAACGCATTCTTCTGGAGTTTCTCCAAAATCAGCTTTACCCCCAGGAAATTCCCATTTCATATGAGCTTCAGGACATTCTGGCTCACTTCGCAAAGACATCAATATTTTCCCATCTTTCACCACACAACCTGAAAAAACTGTAATCTGTTTCGTCTTTTTCATTACCCCACCAGTATAAACCAACAATCTAACAATTCAACAATTCAACAATCCAATTAACTGATTAACTAATCAACTAATTAACCGATTCACTAATTCACCTATTAACTGTACACTTATACTATGCTGCCCAATCAACGCGGTTACATCCCGGTAGTCCTGGTTCTAACTGTCACCATGATCATCATGCTCTCCGTCTATGCCGGTACCCAATCCCAACGGTTTAAAGATTACTACTCTCAAAAATCTCCTGAGCCATCCCCCACTGAACAGCCAAGTCCCTCACCTTCTCCATCACTGGAACCATCACCCAGCCCATCTCCTTCCATTAGTCCCAGTCCTTCACCAAAACCATCTGTCACTCCCAAACCATCAACTACTGCCTCTGGTGGTTCCACTGGGGGCGGCGGGATACAAACCGATCGGGGCAATTTCCGGGCAACGGTTGTCACACTCCCTATATCTGCCCAAATGGTTACCGACACAGCCAATGACTCCGACTGTTCCAATGACTGCCCGACCAAATCACTCGCCGACTTTGTCTCACAAAATGGTGGCTATGCCGGCATCAATGGATCGTATTTCTGTCCAAGTGACTATCCAGACTGTGCCTCCAAGAAAAATTCGTTTGATTTCTCAGTTTACAATTCACGTCTGAGCAAATGGATCAACCAAGGGCAACTCTCCTGGAATGGCCGCTCAATGATTTATCGAGATGGAGGAGGTTACCACTATATGCAAAATGCCAACGGCTTTGGGGGTGGACTGTCGGCTGGTATAGTCAATTATCCCGGACTTTTAAACAATGGGCAGGTGACTGTAGAAGCCAGCTCCCTTTCCGAAAAGCAATCTTCCAAAGGCACTAAAGGCGGTATTGGCTTTAATACCTCCAATATTTTCTTGGTGGTAGCCTATGGAGTAGATATGCACGACTTTGCTGCGGTGTTTAAAGCATTGGGGGCTCAGTATGCACTCAATCTAGACGGCGGCGGCTCAGCGGCTTTATACAACGGCGGCTACAAGGCAGGCCCAGGCAGAAGTCTCCCCAACGCTATTATATTTAAGTAGAAAGTGAGATAGTCTAGAGTCAAGGATTCCCTTCATCTGGTCAAAATCACAAGAAACAATCTAACACTTCGACTTCGCTCAGTGTAAACAATCCGAATAACTTAATCCTTCGACTACGCTCAGGATAAACAATTTAATTATCCAATTAACTAATAAACCATTAATACATTTCCAATCCAATATTTTGTTTGCATTGAAACAAAGGCCGTTAAAAATTTGAGAGGGAGCGCAACAGGGGGAGGTCCGCATACTTGCGGAGGGGGCAGACATTCCCCCGTTAAGCGACTGAACAAATTTAGGCCGACTTTCCTGCAAACGATTTTTGGGCGTCTTTTATAAAAAAGACGCATAATAAAAAAATCATTACTTTACGCTAAAGAATAAAAACTCTACACTGAAAACAATGCCCAAAAATATCTTAAATCAACGTGGATACATTCCGCTGTTTTTACTCTTTACCGCTATTATTCTAAGTGGGATTGTAATGTATGCCGCTGTTGATGGCCGGATTTTTTTAGGTAGTGTCTCTCCCAATACCGACTACACCCCCCTCCTGGTAATAAAAAACAACCAGATTGCCACCGACAGTGGCAAATTCCAGGTGATAGCCCCTCTCCGCTCACCCCAGGCTACTATCCAACCACAAAACAATACTGCCTCAGACTCTGCCAACCCCAGTCCATCTCCCCAACTTTCTTCTGAATCAGCCCCAGCTGCAGATATCCTCAAAACACCGCGTGGAGATTTCCGGGTACAAGTCGTGACACTACCTATCAGCGCCACCATGGTGACAGACACGGCCTCTGATGCAGATTGCCCCAAAGATTGTCCGGTCTTTCCTTTAGCAGAATTTGTCACCAAAAACGGTGGCGTTGCTGGAATCACTGGTACTTTCAACTGCCCATCAGACTACGAGGACTGCAAAGACAAAAAAGAGTCCTTTGATTTCTCCGTCTACAATACCAGACTCAAAAAATGGATCAATGAATCCAACTTAAAATGGGATGGCCGCTCGATGATCTACCAAGATGGTGGAGGCTACCATTACCAGCAGGATGCTAAAAACTTTAGCGGCTCACTCAATGCCGGCATCACCAACTTTCCGGGTATTTTAAATGGTGGCCAGATCACAGTGGAACCAAATAGTTTACCTGAAAAGCAAAGAAATAGAGGCACAAAATCCGGCGTTGGCTACGGCAAAGATAATATCTACCTTGTAGTCGCCTATGATGCTGATATGGTGGAGTTTGCCGAAATTTTTAAAACTTTGGGAGCTGAATATGCCCTCAATATGGATGGCGGCGGCGGTGCAGCCCTCTATCACAACGGCGGCTATCGCGCCGGACCAGGCAGAAATCTGCCAAATGCCATCATTTTTAAGTAAGTTAATCAGTGAATCAGATGATTAGTTAACTAGAAAAAATCCCAATTAACCAATTGAAATAACCGAATAAAAGACGTAAGATGCATTTGTCTATGACCTCTGAACAAAGTGAACTAATAAAAATTGCTATATTCAGACAAAAAGAAGTTCGCAAAATTATTCATCACAATGAATGGTGGTTTGTAATTAATGATGTCATCTCTGTATTAACTGACTCCCTTGACCCGGCTCAATATTTTAAACGACTACGTACCCGGGACCCAGAATTAGAAAAACTGGTTAACCAAGGGGGGGTACAAATTGTACCACCCCTTATGCTGGATATTAAAACAGCTGGCGGAAGACAAAAAATGTACTGTTGGAATACGGAAGGGATCTTTCGTCTCATACAAAGTATTCCTTCATCAAAAGCCGAACCATTCAAGAAATGGCTTGCTAAAGTTGGATATGAAAGAGTTCAGGAAATTGAAGATCCCGAGTTGGCTCAGAAAAGAGCTCGGGCATTATACAAAGCCAAAGGCTATTCTGATGAGTGGATTGAACGAAGAATGCGTGGCATTGCAATCAGAGAAGAATTAACTGATGAATGGCACAAACATGGGGTGGACAACCCGCAAGAATATCAAATTTTAACAGCCGAGATTTCTAAAGCCGCTTTTGGCATTACCCCATCCGAACATAAAAAAATGAAGGGTTTGAAGCGCGAAAACCTGCGTGATCATATGACTGATCTAGAACATCTTTTTTCTCAGTTAGGCGAAGCATCCACCACTGAAATAACTAAAACTGAACATCCTAAAGGTTTTGAAGCAAATAAAAATGTCTCTAAACGTGGGGGTAAAATTGCTGGCGATGCTAGAAAACAACTGGAGAAAGAAACGAGGAAAAAAGTCTTAAGCCATGACAATTATTTACCCAAAAACTCAAAAATATTGGAAAAATAATTCCTCGGTCTACTTAAATCTTACTGCGAAGCAGGAGCTTGCTCAAATCTTAAATCTTAAATCTTAAATCTTAAATCTTAAATCTTAAATCTTAAATCT
>CAZWRN010000018.1:0-24525 GCA_964636275.1 uncultured Gammaproteobacteria bacterium | reverse complement strand
AATTAAGCTTATGGGGTAACCATTTGCTATGAAAACATTTTTATCGTATTCCCGAGGATAAGTCAACTAATACAAACTATATCATTGTTGAATTGTTCGATTGTTCGATTGTTAAATTGTTAGTGTTCTTTGTCAAAATATTCTTAGAGCTTTCCTGTTTGAATTATGCGTAATATATTGTTACAATACCTTCCTAGAGTTGAGATTGGTTCTTAATAAATGCGGAGCCACCTCTCATTTGCGATTCAAAACCTACATAGAAGTTAATACTCCGATTGGATGATTCGGTAATGTGACTAAATGGAGTATTGTTGGTAGGTAGAATCATCCATCTCTGGGGCCGTAGCTCAGTTGATTAGAGCGCTTCCCTGTCACGGAAGAGGTCGCGGGTTTGAGTCCCGTCGGTCCCGCAAAACAAAAAATATCCGGTATAGCCGGATTTTTTTTGTTTTTCTGACAGACAAGGGAGTCAATACTGCGATTTAACAAAATTACTTAATATAAATTTTTGAGGAAGCAGGTTTGACTTTGAGCGAAGCGAAAAGGGTTGGTCCCGTCGGTCTCGCCACAATTATCACTTTTCATTCGTAATTGTGGCTTGAACCCTTAATTAACTTAATTTCTGCTAAACCAATACTTACTTTGTTCCATTTTATGTCCCATAGTAGTATAATAGACAGAATGAGTCATATTCATAAAGAATTGAATTATAAACCAGCTTCACAATATGAAATTGTCCCGCCAATTAATCCTTTATTAAGAGTTGTTGATGTGGCCTTAGACCCTTTTATGAGGAAAGTTTCCCGAGGAGTTTTATCGCATGGATATCACTGGGATAAACTACCTTTTGATGATAGATTTACAGGTTACGCAGTCCCGATAGTTGGTAATCCTGAAGCTCCCATTCATGATCAGGGTCCTGAAGGCGATTTTCTTTATTGGGCAAAAGGGCATTTAGGAGCTATTAATAAAGGTTATTTACTTGATGTGAATTTGCATGAATTACCTCATGGGTTTGATTTGGGCGAATTTTTCTTTGCTTTTAGTGATTTGCAGAATAATTATTTGTCTAGATCACGAATTGCGATGAACAGAATGTTTATGGTTTTAACAGGTCCTACTGATTGGAATGCTTATCTTATGGACAGAAATGGAAATCCTTTGCCTGGTAAACTTCTGTCACACTTGATCTCATGGGATGAAAAACCATTTGGGACTGCCATTCTTTAGTATTAGCTCTTTATTTCCTGTGATATATTAGTTTTATGAATTTATCTAATGCAGAAATTGCTGATCTTTTGCGTAATGTTGCCACTGCTTTAACTCTAAAAAAATCCAATTCTTTTCAGGTCAGAGCTTATGAAAATGCGGCGGATTCAATTGAGCATTCGACGGCTGATATTCGCGATTTATGGGAAGAAGATAAACTTGATGAGTTGCCAGGAATTGGTAAAGGGTTGCAGGAACATCTGACAGAATTGTTTAAAACAGGGAAAGTAAAGCATTTTGAATCCCTGATGAAAGATTTTCCCTCTGTTGTATATCAGCTCATCAAGATCCCCGGGATTGGTCCTAAGACAGCTTTAGACTTGGCTGATCTGGGAGTTAAAAGTCATGAAGATCTGGAGAAAAAGCTGGAAAAGGGGGAACTGGTAGAAAAAGGTTTTTCAGCCAAAATTGCTGAAAAGCTCAAACTAGGTGTGGTGGAATATAAAGGACTGGGAGACAGAATATTATTACCGGTAGCAGGGGAGCAAGCTGAAAAGATCGTTGAGTACCTTAAAAAAGATCCACATGTTGTTGCTGCTGATTATTTAGGTAGTTTGCGTAGAAGAGTGGTGACGGTAGGCGATTTGGATTTTGCTGCTGCCACTAAAGATCCTGAAAAAACATTGCATCATTTTGCCAACATGCCTGGAGTTAAACATGTGGTTTCCGAAGGGGGATATAAGGCAATGGTTGTACTCAATAATGGTATGCATGTTGATCTGCTAGTAGGGGAACCAGATTCATATGGTGCTTTGTTGCAGCATTTTACCGGTGGTAAAAATCATAATATTCATTTGCGGACCTTAGCTGAGAAAAAAGGTTTATCACTATCAGAGCGAGGAGTAAGGAGAGTATCAAGTGGCAAGAGTCAAGAGTCAAGTGGAGAAGTAATTAAATGCAAAACAGAAGATGAATTTTATTCTCTTTTGGGAATGCAGACACCTGATCCTGAGTTGAGGGAAGATACTGGTGAGATAGAGGCAGCGATTAAACATGAGTTGCCAAAATTAATCACATTAGCTGATATCAAAGGTGACATGCATCTACACTCTAGCTTTCCAATGGAACCGTCTCATGGGCCAGGTGCTAATAAACTGGAGGAGATTGTTGAGAAAGCTAAAAGTTTGAAGTATGAGTTTGTGGGACTTTCAGATCATTCACCAGGGTTTACCAAAAATTCTAAAGAAAAAATCATCCAGCTAATAGAAACGAGGACAAAATATATTCATAAGATAAAATTGAACACAAAAAGTATTCGAGTACTGAATGGACTCGAGATCGATATCCTGACAGATGGATCTTTAAGTGTGCCAGATGAAGCACTCAAAACTTTAGATTACTGTATAGCTGGGGTACATTCTTCTCATAAAATGCCCAAAGACCAGATGACAGAGCGGATATTAAAGGCATTGGCCAGCCCGTATGTGGATATTATTTCTCACCCAACTGGGAGACTTTTAAATCAAAGACAGTCTTATGATGCAGATTGGGATAAAATCTTTAAGTACTGTGCTGAACATAAAAAGCTACTTGAAGTGAATGCTTTTCCCAATCGGCTGGATTTGCGCGATGATCTGATTCGTCAGGCAAAAGAGCTGGGATGTAAATTTGTAATTGATACTGATGCTCATGAGATTTCTCAGATGGATAATATGGAATATGGAGTCTCACTGGCTAGAAGAGGCTGGTTGGAAAAAGAGGATGTGGTAAATACTTGGAGTTGGGAAAAAGTTAAAGAGTGGTTTGACTTGAAATAGAAGTTTGGTGTTGGACGTTGGAAGCTGGATAATGAAGTTGGAAGTTAGAATGTTGATCTAATTTCAAACCTCTAATTTCCTTTTCTATCTTCCCACTTCAAACATCTACCTTCTCTTGTCTAAATGGTGTATAATACTATTTATGAGTCCTCTTTTGATTGGTGGTATTATCCTCGGCGTTGTTTTACTTTGGTTATTCTTTACCTATAACTCACTTGTTACTTTGCGTAATAGAGTTCGTGAAGCCTGGTCTCAGATTGATATTCAGCTGAAAAGACGTGCTTCTTTAATTCCCAATCTGGTTGAAACAGTTAAAGGTTATGCCAAACACGAAAAAGAGGTGTTTGAAAATGTCACCAAAGCTCGAAGTGCGTTGGTGGGTGCATCAGATCCAGCACATAAAGCGGCAGCCAATGATATGTTGACTGGGGCATTAAAATCTCTTTTTGCAGTAGCTGAAGCTTATCCAAATTTACGAGCCTCTGAAAATTTTAAACAGCTACAAGACGAACTCTCAGATACCGAAACCAAAGTAGCAGCATCCAGACAGTTTTATAACACCAATGTTTTGGACTACAACAACTCTTTGCAAACCATCCCAACGATGTGGATTGCAGGCATCTTTGGATTTAAAGAAGAAGAGTTTTTCAAAGCCACCGAAGAAGAACGCAAAGACGTTAAAGTTAATTTCTCCTAATGAGAAAAGTTGAAAAAACTGTGACTCCTGATTTCCCCGAAAGATATCTTCGCCATGGATTTGTTGTGAGTATGATAGCTTTGGGAATATCTTCTCAATCACCTGATGTAGCAATTTTTGCTTCAATAATTGGTTTATCCCTGATGGCGCCGGGTGTTGTAGAGATGGGTCTGGATTTGAAAACTTATTTAAAGGATGTGAGGGGTAGACACAGAATTACTCCTTCTAGAATCACTTACTAATAAAGATGGCACTTATTTTCCCTTCACAAAATATTTACGCCAATCAATCATCTATTGAAGGTTTGGGAGTGTTTGCCAGACATGAAATTAAAAAAGATGAAGTGATCGAAGAAGCTCCATTAATTTTGATTCCCGAAGATCAGCTCTCAGATCTCACCAAAACTCGATTGTTGGAATATTATTTTGCCTGGGGGCATAAATTTTCGGAAGCAGCGATTGGACTCGGATTTGCTTCTTTGTACAACCATTCTTTTGAACCAAATGCGAAATATATTAAAGATGTAGATAATTCAGTTTTACGCTTTGTGGCGATTAAAGATATTTCCCAAGATGAGGAAATTGTAGTGAATTACAATGGTCATCCCGATGATAAGAGTAAACTATGGTTTCAGGCCAGATTAGAGAGGTAGTAATGTATTTCTCCATGCCCGAAGATTTTCAGTAAGTTCTGCTTGGTCGAAAGAGAATATTTTTCGAACGAATTAAAATAGAATTACTGTGAGAAATTTCATTAATTAGAGGTAATTTCTCGCTTCGCTCGAAAAATAATTATTTTTGTTCAATATTCGTATCATTTCTTGTTCGAGCGAAGTAAGCAAAGCTTGCCTTTGGCTTTCAGCCAAACTTGGAGAACTTCAATAATTGTTGGCATTTTAGCCATAAAAATGGTAGAATAGCTACTCTATGGCAACAGTGAACACTGCTTGGGATCATGTTTCTTCTAATATCTTCAAGACTTGGTTGATCATGTTTTTGTTTTCCGTATTTGTAGTGGGAGTAATTTATGTTTTTGCCAGAGCTTGGGGTTACAACTCAACAGGTGCTTTAGGATTAACAGGAATTGCGTTGATTTTTACCGGTATTTTAAATATTGGTTCATTTTACTTTTCAGATAAAATTGTTTTAAGTATCTCGGGAGCTAAGCCAGTATCGGTTCAAAGTAACAGGCAACTTTATCATATGGTGGAAAATCTGGGGATAGCCGCCGGACTGCCAACTCCAAAGATCTATATTATTGAAGACTCAGCCCCAAATGCTTTTGCAACAGGTCGTGATCCCAAACATGCAGCGATTGCCTTTACCACTGGAATTTTGGACAAATTAAATAGACAGGAACTTGAAGCGGTAACTGCACATGAACTTTCTCATGTTGGCAATCGGGATACTTTAGTCATGACAGTTGTTTCAGTACTTGTGGGAACAGTGGCCTTGATTGCTGACTGGTATATGCATTCACTGTGGTTTGGTGGTAATGACAGAGACAGTGATAATAAAGGTAATGCCATTTTTATGATTTTAGGAATTGTGGCCGCGATTTTGGCTCCGCTGATAGCAACGCTCATTCAGATGGCAGTATCCAGAAGAAGAGAATTTTTGGCTGATGCTTCAGGTGCTATTTTAACTCGTAATCCGGATGCATTAGCAAGTGCTTTACTCAAGATTTCTGGCGATAAAGAACCATTGGAGGTGGCAAATAGAGGAACTGCACATTTATATATTACCAATCCGCTTAAAGGCCAGGATGCATTAAACTCCTTTGCCAAACTTTTTTCTACTCATCCTCCGGTTCAGGAGCGGGTCAAAGCTCTGCGGGAAATGGGTGGAACCCTTTAATCCTATAATATAGATTATTCGTATATTTAGTACTATAATTTCCTTTATGACTTTAGAAAATTTATCCAAACAATTATCTGGGATTGCGTCTGAGTATCAGTCGCTTGGTTTTAAAGATAAATTAATTATGGGCGGAATAGGATTGGGGACTTTATTGATTGGTTTTGTTATACCCGCAGTGGGTGTGGCAAATGCATCATTTAATGGCCAAATTAAGCGGGCTCAGGCAATTAGATATTGTCAGCCTGCTTTATCAATTAATCGTCAACAGAGACCTATAAACAGTATCCTAGAAGAAGTTGCTGAAATGGGGATGCCAATTGAAATTTATTTAACTAATGGTAATTATCGTTCCCAATTGTCGCAAAGAGTAAATGAACTATATAAAATATACAATTCAGATATCCAAATCAAAGATGTTGAATCTAATCGAAGCATAACTGAAGGATCAGTTGTTACTGATAGATCGGAAAGATGTCGGGTGGTTTTATATTATCCATGAGTGCAGTATAATTCCGATATGAAATTAAGTACTGAACAAGTTAAAAAAGTTGCTAAACTGGCAAATTTGCCGGTATCTTCAGGTGAAGAAGAAAAATATGCTGATCAGTTATCTGCGATCTTAGATTATATTGATCTTCTCAACTCTGTTGACACCAAAGATGTGAAACCAACTTTTAATGTGATGCCTGACAAAAATGTGATGCGCGAAGATATTTCCGGTGAAAGTTTGTCCCAGGCAGATGCCATAAAAAATGCACCAAATAAAAAAGATGGTTACTTTGTAACGAAAGGAGTTTTTGCAGAAGAATAGCGCGTGGCGTATAGGGTGTAGGATGTGGATAGAGAAGCATTCCACGAGCTACGGTCCACAACTCACTACCAATATATGGATTTAACATCACTGACATTAAAACAAACCTTAGAACTTTTAGAGAAAAAGGAAATTACCGCTCAGCAACTAACTGATGCATATATAGATCGGATTAAAAAATTTAATCCAGAGTTAAATGCGTATGTAGATATTCAGGATGACAGCTTAGGAATTCCGGCTGCTATCAAAGACCTGATTTCTACTCAGGGGATCAGAACTGCATCCGGTTCCAAAATTATTGAAAATTACTTACCTCCGTTTGATGCAACTGTTATAGAAAGATTGAAAGAAAAAGGGGTTTCGGTGATCGGAAAAACCAATCAGGATGAATTTGCGATGGGATCTTCTGGTGAAAATTCAGCTTTTGGAGCTACTAAAAATCCTTGGGATCTGACCAAAGTTCCAGGTGGTTCATCATCCGGTTCGGCAGTTGCTGTAGCGGCTGATTTAGCTGTTTTTTCTCTCGGAACTGATACTGGTGGATCTATCCGTCAGCCAGCTTCTTTGTCGGGTGTGGTTGGTTTTAAACCATCTTATGGTCGGGTTTCCCGATATGGCGCCATTGCGATGGCTTCTTCTTTGGATCAGATCGGTCCTTTTACTAAAACTGTTGAAGATGCTCGGATTGTGATGAGTTGGATTAGTGGTCAGGATGGGAAAGATTCTAATTGTATTGGGGAAGGATTTAAGATTCAGGATTCTAGATTTAAGAATGATTTAAAAGGAATTCGGGTTGGAGTTCCGAAGGAATATTTTGGCGAAGGGTTGGATAAAGGTGTAGAAGAAGTGGTGAGGACTGCGATTAAAAAATTGGAAGAACTTGGGGCTGACATAGTTGAAGTTGAATTGCCACATACCAAATATGCAGTAGCGGTGTATTACATCATCATGTCATCAGAGGTCTCATCAAACTTAGCCCGGTTTGATGGTATTCGATTTGGTGGCACTCGAGATCTATTTGGAGCTGAGCCAAAAAGGCGAATCATGCTCGGTACCTTTGCTTTATCAACGGGATACTTTGATGATTACTTTATTCAGGCTGCTAAAGTACGAACCTTGATCAAACAGGATTTTGATCAAGCGTTTGAAAAGTGCGATGTGATTGTCGGTCCGGTGTCTCCAACAGTAGCTTGGAATTTGGGTGAAAAGATCAATGATCCTTTGAAAATGTATTTATCAGATACCTACACTATCCCAGCATCTTTGGCTGGATTGCCAGGATTATCAGTGCCAGCTGGTTTTTCAGATGGATTACCGGTAGGATTACAGATTTTAGGAAATTATATGGAAGATGATCTAGTGCTGTCTGTTGGTGAGGTGTATGAGAAAGAAACCAATTGGCGAAAGGAAAAACCACAGCTATGAACCAAAAGTATGAGACCGTGATTGGACTTGAGGTTCATGTTGAGCTTAATACGAAATCTAAAATGTTTTGTGCTTGTAGTGCAGACTATTTTGGGAAAGCTCCCAATACCCAGACTTGTCCGGTTTGTTTAGGACTGCCTGGAGCATTGCCAGTAATCAATAAGGAAGCGATTAAAAACTGTATCAAAATTGGTCTGGCTTTAAATTGTTCAGTTAACGAAAGATCGTTATTTGAACGAAAAAATTATTTTTATCCGGATTTAGCCAAAGGTTATCAGATCTCACAGCTAAGGTGGCCTTTAAATATTGATGGTGGGATTGATGTTGAAAATGATAAAGGAGAGGTTACTAAAATCCGGATCAACCGAGTTCATCAAGAAGAAGATACCGGAAAACTGACTCATTCGGGAAATGAAACTTTGATCGATTACAACCGCTGTTCGGTCCCACTGGTTGAAATTGTGACAGAACCAGATTTTAGAGAACCTTCTCAGATCAAAGATTACGCCCAAAAGCTCCAGCGAATTTTTCGTTACTTAGGTGTTTCCAATGCTGATATGGAAAAAGGCGATATGCGCCTTGAAGCAAATATTAGTGTTAGAAAAGTTTCAAGTGACAAGAGTCAAGAGTCAAGTAAAGAGTTGCCGCCTTACCGAGTAGAGCTTAAAAACATCAATTCATTTCGGTATATGGTTGCTGCGGTGGAATATGAAATTAAACGACAAATTGAACTCTACGAAGCAGGTCGTGAATCTGAGCTAAGACAGGAAACCCGGGGCTGGAATGAAGTGAAAAAGGAAACTTATATTCAGCGGGTTAAAGAGGAAGCCAATGATTATCGGTATTTCCCTGAGCCAGACTTGCCTGAATTTAATTCGGGAGATTTAGGATTTAAGATTGAAGATTTAAGAAAAGAGATGCCGGAGCTCTCAATGCAAAAACTGGAAAGATATCAAACAGAGTTGGGTATAAGTAAAAATAATGCAACCGTTCTCAGTGATGACAGAAAACTGGCGGAATATTTTGAAGGTATAGTCAAAGCGGCAGCAGGTAAAGTGGATGCCCAGTCTATTGCGAATGAAATCGTTAATAAAAAGATTCAGGTTGATTCAAAAACCGCTGATGAAATTATTGCCGCAGTTTTGGAGAAAAAAGCTGGGATTATTGATGATGAAGCCGAACTTGAAAAATTGGCAACTGAAGTAATAGCTGAAAATGAAGCCTCAGTCGCTGATTACAAAAAGGGAAAACTAAATGCGATCCAAGCTTTGGTGGGTGGAATGATGAAAAAAACCCGCGGCAAAGCCGATCCATCTAAAACTAAAGCAATTTTAGAAAAGTTATTAGCCTAAATCTTTCACTAAAACAATTTAACAATTCAACAATTTATTATTTATATAAGTGAGTACATTTTTTCTACTTATTAACTTTCAGATATTCTGTTAAACTCTAAAAACGGCTAGGGGAACAACAGGTAACTGTTTGCAGGAAGTCTGCTTGGCCGTAACTATGGCCAAATTTACTCACCTCCACGTTCATACTGAATATTCACTCCTGGATGGTATTTCCAAAATTAAAAAGCTGGTTAAGCGGGCTAAAGAGCTGGGTATGGATAGTTTGGCTATTACCGATCATGGCTCCATGTATGGTGCGATTGAGTTTTACAAAGTGTGTAAAGAAGAGGGGATCAAACCAATTATTGGCTGTGAGATGTATGTAGCGCCTCGTTCGCACACTTCGAAAGAAGGAAAAGCGGATGCTGATCCGTATCATTTGACTGTTTTAGCTAAAGATAATGTTGGCTATAAAAATTTACTCAAACTGGTCTCGATTGCGCAGCTGGATGGGTATTATTACAGGCCACGTATTGACCGGGAACTGATCAAAAAATATCACGAAGGATTGATCGCTTTGTCAGCCTGTCCGGCGGGGGAATTTATTCGAGCGCTTGAAGATCAGCCCAATTTTGATAAAGCTGAACAAGTAGCGAAAGATTACCTGGAGCTGTTTGGTGAGGGCAATTATTACTTTGAGGTACAAAGGCACAACTGGGCTAAACATGCGCAAAATGTGACAGATCCTAAAATCAAACAACGGCTGATGCATATGCAGGAGGTGGAAGATAAGACTTTTCAGGCTGTCAAAGAGCTGTCTCCTAAACTAGGAATTCCCATCGTTGCCACCAAAGATCTGCATTATATTGATCAGAAAGATGCGGAAGCTCATGATGCGGTGATCTGTGTTCAGACAGGTAAATTTGTTTCCGATGTTGACCGGCTGCGGATGGTCGATACACCAGAATTTTATTTAGCTTCTCCAGAAGAGATGGCAAAAGCCTATGCGGATTTGCCCGAAGCTTTGGAAAATACTGTTAAGCTGGCGGAGAAAGTAAATATAGAAATTGAGCTGGGTAAAGCTTATTTTCCGATTTTTGAAATTCCCGATGGTAAAGATGCCAATGATTACCTCAAAGAGCTGACATTTGAAAGAGCTGCACAAAGAATGGAGTTGGATCCAGAACGAACAGAGCGGCTCAATTATGAGTTAGATGTTATACGAAAGAAAAATTATCCGACCTACTTTTTGATTGTGGCAGACTTTATGAACTGGGCTAATAGTCAGGGTATTTTAACCAATACTCGAGGTTCGGCAGCTGGTTCTTTAGTACTTTATGCTTTAGGGGTAACAGATGTTGATCCGATCTTTTATAAATTGCCGTTTGAGAGATTTTTAAATCCATTTAGGCCTTCTTTACCCGATATTGATGCCGATTTGGCTGATGATAGGCGGGAAGATGTGATCCGCTACTGTATGGAAAAATATGGTGAAGAGAAAGTGGCGCAAATTGTCACTTTTGGAACTATGCTCGGGAGAGCAGCTATTCGTGATATTGGTCGGGTGCTGGGTATTCCGATTGGTGAAACAGACCGAATTGCTAAACTGGTTCCTCCTCCTAAGCAGGGTTTTCATACCTCTTTGGAGCAGCATATTAAAGATGTGCCTGAGCTTGGTCAGGTCTATCATTCTGATCCTCGTTATAAAAAAATGCTGGATTTAGCGACTCATATCGAAGGAACTGTCAGACATGCTTCAGTTCATGCTGCCGGTATTGTGATTGCTCCCACGGAGATGACTGATTTTGCTCCACTGCAACGGGAAGCCAAAGGGGATAAACGGGTGATTCAATATGATTTTCATGCAGCTGAAGAGATTGGTTTGGTGAAAATGGACTTTTTGGGTATCCGCAATTTATCGATTTTAGGTAGATCGATTGAGTATGTCCGAATCAATCGCGGGGTTGAAGTGGATATCAAAAAAATACCTTTGGATGATCCAAAAGCTTTTGAGTTGCTTGGGCGGGGAGAAACGATGGGTCTTTTTCAATTGGAGGGTGCTGGAATGACCAAGTATTTAACAGAGTTGAAACCAACTACAATTTTCGATATTTCAGCTATGGTGGCTTTGTATCGGCCGGGACCTTTGAGTATTATTCCGGAATACATCGCCCGTAAAAGAAATCCAGCTAAAGTCGAGTATTTTGATCCTCGGATGAAAGACTATCTGGAAAGATCTTTAGGCCTTTTAGTTTATCAGGATGATGTGCTTTTGACATCGATCAATATCGCCGGCTACAACTGGGAAGAGGCCGATAAATTTAGAAAAGCCATGGGTAAAAAAATTCCCGAGGAGATGGCAAAACAAAAAGATAAATTTTTGAAAGGAGCAGTGGAAAACGGTTTGACTCCGGAGCGGGCGCAGGATCTGTTTAAACTGATTGAGCCGTTTGCGGCTTATGGATTTAATAAAGCCCACGCTGCCTCCTATGGATTGGTGGCGTATCAGACTGCGTATATGAAGGCCAACTATCCGGTGGAGTTTATGGCGGCATTGATGACGGCTGAGTATGGGGATACTGAAAAAATTGCCCGGGCGATTGATGAATGCAAGCGAATGGGTATTGCGGTGTTACCACCGGATGTTAATTATTCAGAAGTTGGTTTTACCATTGAAAATGTAGCTGATCTGCCAAAAGAGCAATTGGATCGGGCAATTTCCAAAGCTGGTGATGGCAAAGATGCTAAACAAGCCATTCGGTTTGGGTTGTCAGCCATCAAAAATGTTGGTATCGGGGCGATCGAATCGATCATGAAAGCCCGTGAGAAAAGACCATTTAAAAATCTGGCGGACTTAGTCGGAAGGATTGATACAAGATTGGTAAACCGGCGAACACTCGAAAGTCTGGTTAAAGCGGGTGCTTTGGATACATTTGGAGCCCGGGCACCACAGCTTTTGGTGATGGATAAAGTTCTAGAGGATGCTCATAAAGCAGCCAAAATGACAGCTAATGGCCAGGGTTCTTTATTTGACGGATTTGCCCAAGATCATGTAGATATTGCTATTGAGCTCGATTTGCCAACTAGTGAAGAGATGCCATTTGATCAGCTGCTGCAGTTTGAGAGAGAGCTGCTTGGTTTTTACCTGCATGAACCACCATATATGGCTCACTTGCGGGTCATGAAAGACTACACCTCTTTTCAGTTGCGTCAATTGAAAGAAGATGAGGAGATTTCGACCGAAAAAACCCAGATCGTTGGTGGAGTGATTCAGGAAGTGAAGCGGATTTTTACCAAAAAAAATAACCAGGAGATGGCTTTTGTCAGACTGTTTGATGGGACAGGTAATATTGATTGTGTGATTTTCCCCAAACTATTTGCTGAGGTTAAAGACCAGTTGATAGTAGAACAGGTGATACTTTTATCTGGAAAAATCGATAAAAGAGAAGAAGATTTTTCATTTTTAGTTAATACTGTCGAAGATTTTGATCCAGAACAAGCCAGAAGGCTCGATTTGACTGAAGTACAGGTGGAAATCCCGCGCGATATCGATAGTAAAGTCCTTCAACAGGTCAATTTGTCACTAAAAAAGTACCCTGGGAGTGCTCCGATCTCGATTTTGATCCCCAATCAGACAGGAACGACTTTTAGAAAGATGAATTTGGCTTTTACAGTTGAGCCTGGGTTTGAGCTGGTACAAACCATTGAATCGTTGCTGGGTCCAGGATCGATTAAGATTAGTTAGTTAAACTCTAAATCCGAAGCTCTAAACTCTAGATAAATTCAAATATTTAGAATTATAAATTCAAGAAGATTTATTCTTTTCTTTTTTTGAAATTTGATATTGTCTAGAGTTTAGGATTTCGATATTAGAATTTCATATATAGGCTTGCTTTTAGGCTCAAATATAAGGTACAATACCTAAGTTATGTTATCAGCTAAATTCCAAGACAAAATAATTCGTGTTGGTGATACCGTACGAGTTAAATACAATATAGTTGAAGGCGGTAAATCTCGTATTCAGACATACGAAGGTATCGTTATTTCTATGCGTGGACGAGATGAGAATACGTCATTTACTGTCAGACGAATTGGCGATCGTGGTGTGGGGGTGGAAAGAATCTGGCCTTTAAATGCTAAATCTTTAGTTGATGTTGAGGTAGTAAAAAGTGCTAAAAAAATCAGACGAGCTAAGCTGTATTACCTCCGAGATCTGACTGGTAAAATGGCTACCCGCGTCTAAATAAGTTAACTAGAGAATTAGTTAATTAGTGAATCAGTAACCCCAACATTTTCCTCTCTTTATTTTTCGAGCATAGCGAGAAATTTCATTATACTATTAGGTAATTTCTCACATTCATTTCTTTGAAATTCGTCCGAAAAATATTCATTTTTGTTTCTTGTCTCTTGTATCTTGATTATTTATACTTTTCTTCGTTATGCCGATTGTGTACTCTGATTTATCTGTTGAATTTACTCTCTGGCAGCAAGGATTTAAGTTGGTTTGTGGAGTTGATGAAGTGGGCAGAGGTTGTTTTGCGGGGCCAGTGGTGGCAGGAGCGGTGCTTTTATCAGACGAATGCGAATTGCCTGAAGGTATTGCTGACTCTAAATTGTTAAAACCAAAAGTTAGAAAAGATTTGGTGGATCAGATTAAAGTAAGCGCTTTAGCTTGGGCTATCGGGGAAGTGTCGGTAGAAGATATCAATCAATATGGGATAGGCAAAGCCACTCAAATGGCATTTGTAAAAGCAATCCAAGCACTTACTCATCAACCTGATCAGATCCTGATCGATGCCTTTTTTATTGAAGGATTGAGTAAAGATTACCAACACCCCATTGTTCGTGGAGACAAAATGTGTTCATCGATAGCCGCGGCTTCAATCATTGCCAAAGTATATCGCGATGAGCTGATGGAGCAGCTGGACAACCAGTATCCAGGCTATGACTTTGCCATTCATAAAGGCTACGGCACTAAAGCCCACCAGGCTGCTATAAAACTAAAAGGGTTATCTCCATTACATCGGACCTCTTTTAATCTCCAAAAGTTTCTCTAAATAAATATTAGGTAACTACGTAGTTCAGTTATTATGGGAAGAAGAATCAAATCACTTTGTCATTCTGGCATCCTTTATTTTAAGCTTTCCCATAAGCAATTTTTTTGACCAGAATCTATCTTTGGTTTGATTCTGGACAAGTTATAGTAGGGTAATTCCAGTATTTGATGTAGCCAGAATGACATGAAGATATTAGGTGTTGTTTCTTGTGCAAGAGTTATGTACCATCCAGCCATGTTTGGACTCAACACACGGCAGATTGGCTATAAAGCTGAAGAGCAGGCCGCTCAATTTTTATCCCAAAAAGGCTATCAGATACTGACTAAAAACTTTACTATCCGTGGTGGAGAGGTAGATGTGGTCGCCAAGGATGGTAATACATTAGTATTTGTAGAAGTCAAAATGCGCAGCAATACTGCTTTTGGCTCAGCTCTAGAATCCATCACACCCTGGAAGGTCCAGGCTCTACAAAAAACAGCCTTGTTTTATATCAGACGGATAAATTGGGAGGACAAACCATACCGCTTTGATCTGGTGACAATTGATAAAAAAGCTGAAGGAAATTTTGAATTTGGCCTGATGAAAAATATTATTTCCGGATAAATCCATAAATCTAGCTTTTGTGCCTAGAATCTGCTAAAATGTATTAGTTCGAAAAATGGCGCCATCGTCTAGTGGTTAGGACTCTGGGTTTTCATCCCAGCAATCAGGGGTTCGAATCCCCTTGGCGCTACAAATTATTATTTTATTCTCCGGAAGTTTCTATTAAAATTTTTTTGTAAGTTTTATTCCTTTTATTGGAACCAAAAAATAGCCCCCAAATATAGGATAATTCTTCTTTGCGTCTTTCTTTGGATCAAAAATTAATTCACCATTTTCGTTTTTATTGACAGCAGGTTGTGAGCCATCTTTGTGACTCCATGTTTCATTATCTTGACGATACCAATGAAAATCCTTTTCTTTCTTAGGAAAGAATAAAGCAGCAAGGTAATAATTTGGAGTATTAATAGGCTGGCCAATTTTAATGAGTCCATCTGCAATAGCACCATCAATCAGTGTTTTTCTAAAGTCTTTTAAGGACACTTTTTTAAAGTAATTATTAAAACTTGTTGCAAATACATTCCAACTTACTTGAATAAATCCTAATCCCGGAACGGACCAGAAATAGTTGGGATTATTTAAAACATACGAGTAACAATTTACCCCATTTATACAGTATTCTTTTTCATCTTCAGAGCAATAATGCCATTTTTTTGGTTCAAATGTTAGGGATGTATTCATACAGGAATTATAACAGCCTTTTTTTTGAATAATTAGAATTCTATATCAGTACCCTGTGAATTCATCAAAATTGATATTCCGTTCACTGATTCCCAGAGGTTGTAACAGTTTGTACATTCCCCACATAAAGGCTGAGGGGCCGATCAGAAAATAGAGACATTTTTTCGGATTTTCGATGTATTTATTTAACATCTTTAGATCGATGTATCCTTTTTCTCCCGACCAACTGGCAGTTGTTTTCCCTTTTTTTGACAGAGTGGGAATGTAGTGAAAGTTTGGTTGGGTTAGATTTTTGAATTCTTGGAAATAAGGAATATCTGCCTCAGTGCGATTGGAATTAAATAAGTATAAAGGTTGTGAGAAATCTTGTTTGAAGGCTTCTATGATCATTGGCCGAGCTGCGGCGACTCCAATTCCGCCGCAGAGAAAAACGACGGGTTTATCGGAAACTTTCAGATTAAACATGGTAATGGGGGCTAAAATTTCTACTTCTGAATCATTTGGCAATGAGTTTAATTCGGTTTTAAAGGGGGATTTTCTGATTCGCATAGTGATAAGCAGATGATCTTCTTCCGGTAGACTGGCAATTGAAAAAGAGCGGATATTGCCTCTTGCGTCGCGCATCTGAGGATTGATTAAGCTGAGTTTTAAATATTGCCCAGCTTTGAAAACCAGGTTTTTTGGTTTGGATAGATAAAAGGAAACAGTCTTATCAGCAATAGTTTCTTTTTTTAAGATTGTGACTTTGTAGGTCTTCATTGAGAGACAAATATACAAAAAAAAGGGTATTAACTCAAGCTAAGCGGCTGTTTGTCGGGGTAGCCACAACTGTTGTTGTCTGACTTCAAATAGTCCTAATGATGTATGTCCTGGCGCCAATAATACTGGCCATTGCAAAAAAAGTGCATCAAAGTGTTTTGGTACGGTATTTCTTTCGATTAAATCAGTGACTTTTTCTAATGGCATGGTTGGTCTGATTTGCATTAAGAGCCAGGTAAGATCATGCCCTTCACCACGATAACTATTTAGAAATTTTCTTTCTAATACTCTGGTTATTGGTGATGGGTCATCTAAGGGGGAAAGATATTTGACATGAGACTGTTTTGGGGGAAAGGCTGAGGTGTGTTCCAGAGCGACTTGTTGCTGAGTAGAGAGGGTTAAGATCGCATCAGGTGATTCTTGATAATTTTCGGCCTGACAGTGAGTAATTTTTGGGTCACCAAATTGGTTGTACTGTCTGATAAAGTGTTCAATTGCCCGGCGTTCCTGGGGCTTTGGCATCTCTTTGAGGATATAAACTTAACGAATTAAAGTCAACAGTTAGTGGTGGGGATACTGGGGCTCGAACCCAGAACCAAAAGCTTAAAAGGCTTCTGCTCTACCATTGAGCTATATCCCCATCGGACTGAAATCAAAAATATTTATAATATTAGAAAAATATTTTTTGATGAAGGAGATCGCCTGCAAAAAGTCTCCAGTGGAGAGTTTTTGACAGGGGCAAAATCCATACGACATATTATACCTTGTTTAGCCTCAATCTCGCAATAAACAGATATTTTTAACTTCTTTCAGATTTTTCATATAAACTGGAGTATAATACCCCCAATGAATTGGGTAGATGCGCTGATTATTTTGTGTTTAGTTTTCTTTGCTATCGAAGGGATGGGGCGGACTTTTTTGGGTGAAGCACTGGATCTGTTGTCATTTGTGTTAGCTTTTTTGCTGGGTTTAAGATTTTACAACTATCTGGGGATGTTTCTTGAAAGCACTTTTCAAATCCCTCATTCGGTGGCCAATGTTTTAGGATTTTTAATTTTTTGGTTTGTGACAGAGTCGATCTTTTTTATCTTGATCCATTTTGTCTTGTCACGTTCAATTTTATTGATTAAAGCTTTTAATAAACTCAATCAAGCAGCTTTTATTCCAGCTCTTATGAGAGGGATTATTTTTGTGGCTATAGTTTTGACACTGCTGGCTTCTTTTCCAATTCAGCCTAAGATAAAAATCATGGTCAATGAATCTAAAATCGGGTCAACTATTTTAAATCAAACCCATCGTTTAGAAGGGCCGATTAAAAATATTTTTGGCGGTTTGAGTGAAGATACAATGACTTTTTTGACGATCAAGCCAAAATCAGATGAGTCGGTGAATTTAGGTTTTCAAACGACTAAATTTAGTTCGAATGACAATATTGAGACTCAGATGATTGGTTTGGTAAATAAAGAGCGGGTTCAACGAGGATTACCAGAACTCACCTATGATCCGGTTTTACGTGATGTGGGTAGAGGTCATAGCGCCGATATGTTTAAAAGGGGATATTTTGCTCATAATTCACCCGAAGGTGAAAATGTGGCAGATCGGGCTGAAAAAGTGGGAGTTGATTATCAGGTGATTGGTGAAAATCTGGCCTATGCTCCAACCTTGGCTCTGGCTCATAATGGATTGATGAATTCCCCTGGTCATCGGGCCAATATTTTATCGTCTGATTATCAAAAAATCGGTATTGGCGTTCAGGATGGCGGAGTTTATGGGTTGATGATTACGCAGGTGTTTAGCAATTAAATAAACAAATATATAAATAACCCAATATACAAATTTCTAATTGGTTTATTTGTTTATTCGATTATTTGTTTATTATATGAAAAAGTTATATTCATTTTTTACTTTTGCAATTCTTTTTTTCCTTAGTGGGTGGCTGATCTGGCAGGGGGCTGAACAAACCCAGTTGCCTCAGTTAGGACTAAATAATCAGGTGTTTGTATCGCCGACACCAATTTTGCCAAATGTGTTAGGTACCTCCCAAACGAGTTCTTCGGCTGAAATAAAAAATCTGGTTCCAGTAACAAAAGTAGTCGATGGCGATACCATAGAAGTGTTGATAAATGGTCAGAAACAAACTGTTCGCTTGATCGGTATAAATACACCCGAAACCGTCGATCCCCGAAGACCAGTCCAGTGTTTTGGCAAAGAGGCTTCGGCTGAAACTAAACGTTTATTGAGTGGTAAACAGGTTTATCTGACTCAAGATGTGTCTGAACGTGATAAATATGATCGTTTGTTAAGATTTGTGTATCTGCCTTTAGACAATAATCAGCTGTTATTTGTTAATGATTATCTGATAAGACAGGGTTTTGCTCAGAATTATCCTTACCCGCCGGATGTAAAATACGAAGACCAATTTCGACAAGCGGAGACAGAGGCTAAAAGTCAAAAAAGGGGACTGTGGTCACAGTGCCAATAGTGGTATCCTTATTTTACTCCAATGGATAAAAAATTTTTCTTTCAAATGCTAGGTCTGATCATTGTTATTTTAGGTGCGACTGCACTGACTTTTAATCCCCAGATTATTCCAAACTTAGGCTCACTCAATCCAGCGACCAGGACTACAACCAATACATCTGTCAGCCTGATACAGATAATTGACCCGACAACTCAACAGGTTAAAGCTCAGGTTAGTACTGAGATTGCTGATACTAAAGATAAACGCAGTCTTGGTCTGGGGGGAAGGAGTTCATTGCCAGCAGATGCAGGGATGCTTTTTATCATGGAACAAAAAGCTAAGCCAACTTTCTGGATGAAAGGGATGCTGATTCCACTTGATTTTATGTGGATTGATGGAAATACAGTTGTAGATATCTTGCAAAATGTTCAGCCTCCGGTAGCAGGACAGTCAGATAGTAGTTTGCAGTTGTATTCACCAATCACCAGTATTGATCGGGTATTGGAAGTGAATGCCGGATATGTTGCAACACATAATATCAAGGTTGGTGATATCATTCGTGTGGTACCAATTGCTTCTCAATAATTATGATACTGCCCATTCACTTACTTGATAATGGTGATGAACTGGAGTTTGGGAAAGAGTATGTTTTATTGTCCAAACTTCACCGTTTAGGATTTCCAGTGGCTGCTGGTTTTGTAGTGTCGCCGCCACAAGAGAAAATCAGACATTTTTTTATTGATAATGATGTGCATTCACTGAGGGAGTTTGAAATCAAAACGGCTGCTTTATCCCACCTATTGTTGCAGCATCAGCCTGAATCACATACTTTATCTCCCCAAGAGATTGATACTTTGACGCAATATTGGCCGGAACTGGTTAAACGCTGGCTGACTCAGCTGCATTCACATTTTACTCGATTTGATAAATATGAAAAAAAACAGCTGGCTTTAAAAGCGGTGCCTTTTTATACTACAACTGAGATTTTAGCTCAAGGAATAGCTCAATGGGATCCAGTGCTAGAGCATGTTCACATCGAGATGACAGCTGGCCGGTTGGACCATGGTTATTTGGCGTATGTTGATGATCTGGTGCGGAAAATGAATAAAAAATTGGGAATAAGTTATAGCTACCAGTTTTTACTGACTCCCGAGGGTATTAAAATTATTCATCTTGGACAGACAATGCATCATCTGCCGGTTAAAAAAAGCGAACAAACTTTATCAAAAAACAATTCAGGATCGCTGAGTAAAAATCGACGTCGTTTGAAAATCTATGTGACATTTGCTGGTCATTTGATGCTGGACGAATATTGCGATGGGTATTTGTTGGAATCAACCCGTTTTAGTTCTCATGACCAAAAACAGCTGGTTTTGTTGGAGACTATGCTGGCTAAAAATCCTCAGGTAATTTTGTATCAGGTCTCAGACCGTTTCTACAAAAGTGATGCTGCTGCAGTCAAATTGTGCCGTAACCAAAAGAAACAAGACAATCTCGAATTAGTTTTTAGGTCTGATGAAGGAGTTGATCAACTGATGCAGCTAAAAAGAGATTTGGCGGCGGAGGGAGTTACTCGTAAAGGGAAGATGAAATATTGGGTTAGAGTAGCTTTACCGGCTATCGCTTTACAGGTGAATGATTTAGTTGAAGAGGATTTTGACGGAGTGATATTTGATATCGATTTTCTGGCAGCTGCTTTACATGGTCGAGATGTGACAGAGCAAGGTAACACTGATGATATTGCTGGGTTGATTCGCTTTTTAGAACCGCACATCAGACAGCTGCGAAAACAAAATAAACCGGTGATGCTGCATGGCAATCTTTTGACAGATGAAACGATGATCAAGCAAGCCATCAAGTGGCAGGTAGCAGGGTTGATAGTGGAAACTGATAGTGAAAAAATGGATCAAACGGTAGCGTATCAGGAGCAAATTGTTGGTTTTAACTTAGCCTGATTAGCATCACAAACTCACCTTTTGGTTCTCTTTTTTCATAATATTCCAGCCATTGCGAGGCTGTTTTATTTAAAACTTCCTGATGTAATTTGGTGAGCTCTCGGGCCAATACAACTGGTGGATTGTCTAAAGCTTGATCAATCTCTTCGAGCACTCGTTTTAATTTAAAAGGAGCAATAAACCAGATAAAGGTAGTAGGAGTTAGCTGATGAATTTGTTTTATATTGCTGTACATTGTCTGCCTGGCGCCTGGTTTTTCCGGTACGTAGCCTAAAAACATAAATTTATCAGGCGCCAACCCCGATAAAGTGAGAGCCGTGGTAGGAGCTGATGGACCGGGAAGAGAATCTACAGCTATTCCCTGCGCCAAGCATTCGCGGACTAGTTTATATCCAGGGTCTGAAACCAATGGTGTCCCTGCATCTGAAACCAAAGCTAAATTTTCGCCCTGTTTAAGCCGGTCGATAATTGTTGCTAGGTGTTTGGCTTCATTAAAATCATTTAGAATTAAAAGTGGTTTTTTAATTTCAAAATGATGGAGAAGTAAAGATGTTCTTCTGGTGTCCTCACAAATGATCATATCGACCTGTTTGAGAGTCTCTAAAGAACGAAGAGTAATATCCTGCAGATTGCCAATCGGGGTTGCAATGAGAGATAGCATAGAGAAAATTATTTTTTTAGTTTAAGCATTTTTAAAATGCCATTGCGGGCAGCTGGATCTTTAACTATATGGTATAAAGCCGGAGCGATAGAGGCAAAAATGATCAAAAAGATCACCTTTTCAAAGTTATTTTGGATGATAGGAATATTGCCAAAAAAGTATCCAGCAAGTGTTAAACCTACAGCCCAAAGCAGGCCACCGATGATGTTGTATGACAGAAAAGTAGAGTATTTCATCTGTCCGATACCGGCTACAACTGGAGCAAAAGTGCGGATAAATGGCATGAAGCGGGCTAGAATGATAGTTTTCCCGCCGTGTTTTTCATAAAAAGCTTCAGCTTTTTTTAAATGATCCTTATGAAAAAGCAGGGAGTCTTCTTTTTGGAAAAGTTTACGGCCATAGCGATGACCGATCCAATAGCCGACGCTATCACCTGTCACAGCTGCAATAAATGCGCCAACTGTTAATAATGCAATATCCATTACCCCTTGGGCGGCTAAAAATCCGGCGGTAAATAGCAGTGAATCGCCAGGTAAAAAGAATCCAATCAGTAAACCGGATTCGACAAAAACGATCGTCCAGACACCAAGTAGACCAACGGTTTGAATAAGTCCGGCCAGGTCGCCATGTAAAAGCTCTTTAAGGTCCATGGAAGAGATTATACCTGATAAGTTATATTTTTGAAATGTGTAGCGGGGATTTACTTACTTAGAACCTGCGGATGACGCCGACGCATTTACCTTGGATTTTTACATCGGTGGCATAGATAGGCTCCATGGCGGAGTTGGCGGGTTCGAGGCGGATTCTTTTTGGTTCTTTATAAAACTTTTTCAGAGTAGCCATCCCGTTATCAAGTAGGGCAACGACTATTTCACCATTTCGAGCAGTATTTTGTTCTTCAATGATGACGTAATCACCATCCAGGATACCTTCTTCAATCATCGAATCCCCTTTGACCTGCAAGACGTAAGAACGTTTTTTATCTGATACATAAGATGGAGAGACCCCAATAGTGGCTCCTGGATCTGTAAAAGGCATGATTGGTTGTCCGGCGGCAATAAAGCCTAAAACAGGTAATTCAATGGTTCGCGGCGTGGAATAGGCGGCATCAGTGACTTCAATACCACGGACTGAGCCGTCAAACTTTTTAATCACCCCTTTTTTAGCTAAAGCCTGAACGTGTTCATGAACAGTGGCTAAAGATGAAACTCCCATTGCCTCAGCAATTTCACCAAGTGTTGGGGAATACCCATATTTTTCAATATAGTCTTTGATGAATTTTAAAATCTGTTTTTGTCGTTTGTAAAGTGTAACTGGCATATAATTATTTTGGACAAATTTCACCAAATTATTTCTAATATTTAGGCTGTACTGTGAAATTGTCCATTCGAACGTTTACAGTCTAATGAGATAGCTAGGTTTTTATTAAATAACTTTTTGGACAATCCTGTGACCTGTCCGTCTATACCTTACCGGATTGTCCATTTCGTAGGGTATCAGGCCGTGAACTTTTGTAGTATCACGATTAAATACTAATTTACCAAAGATTACCCGAAGTTGTCAACTGATGAAAAATGGTATTTTCTAGATCAAAATCCGAAGGAAAGGCGGAAGTAGAAAAGTCCTAATTTCTAATTACTAATTCCTAAACAGACAATAACATAATTTTTGTTTAATGAATAGTTTGGAATTTAATAAATTATTATTTAGGATCTGTTTAGACATTAGAAATTACTAATTAGAAATTTACTTGCTATCTTAAATTCTTCTTGTTAATATGTTGTGGATATGGGTGAAAACACTATCGGCATTGTAGGTTATGGCATCGTTGGCCAGGCCGTGGAATACGGTTTTAAATCTGAAAAGATCTTTATCTACGATAAATACAAAAATTATCTATCGCTTGAAGAAGTTTGCAAAAATTCTGAATTCATTTTTATCTGTGTGCCTACACCGATATTGGAAGATGGTTCGGGAATTGATTTGTCGATTGTTGAAGAAAATGTTGATGCAATTGCCAAATATATTGAAGGGACTGACAAAATTATTGTTATTAAGTCTACCTCTGTACCTGGAACTACCTCCCGAATGGCCAAAAAGTATCCAAAAGTGAACTTTGCTTTTAATCCAGAATTTCTGACCGAAGCCAATTTTTTGGAAGATTTTGTCAATTCCGATCGGTGTGTGATTGGCGCCTTTGATGATCTGACCTCCAGGCGACTGGTTTCTCTGTATAAAAAACATTTCCCCAAAATGCCGATTTATCAGTCTGATCCTACCACCGCCGAAATGGTGAAATATATGGCCAATTGTTATTTGGCGACCAAAGTGATTTTTGCCAATGAGATGTTTGATTTGTGCGAAAAGCTGGGGATCAAATACGAAGAAGTTAAGAAATTAACCGTGGCTGATCATCGAATTTATGATTCACATTTGGATGTGACTACCATGCGAGGTTTTGGTGGTAAATGTTTCCCTAAAGATATGATGGCATTGATTGGTTTAGCAGATAAGCTGGGAGTTGAGACTGAGCTTTTGGATACGGCCTGGAAGAAAAATCTGAAAATTCGTAAAGTTAAAGATTGGGAAGAGATTCCATTTGCAGTTACCAAGAAAAGTTCAGAATAGACCGCTTAAAATTCTAATTTCGAATTCCTAAATAAATTCAAAATATAAAAATTAAACTAAGACTGAGAAGTGTTTTCTGGGATTGAAGTTGGTGGAGTTGGAATGGCAGAAGCGGCTGGTTGTTCGGTCTGAATTGGCTGGGGAGTAGGAGTCATTGACGGAAGTTCTGACGTAGGAGCTGGTGGTGGGGTGACAGGGATTGGTTGATTTGGAGTGGCTGCTGGCCCAGCAACAGGAGCGGTAGCAGGATTAGGGGTTGATGTACCAGGTTGGGTTGGAGTAGCCGGTTTGGCCATAATGTTTTTGATTTCCTGAACTATCTGATCTGGCGTATAAGCTGCTTTGACGAGGTAACCATCTGCGCCCAATTCAAATCCTTGTTTAATCACTGCATCTTGTCCGAGATTGGTCAGTAAAACAACTGGGGTGTTTTTAGATAGTGGGTTTTGTTTTATTTTTTGTAAAATCTGCAGGCCATTGATATCTGGCAGCATGATATCAAGTAGGATCAGATCGTAGGGATTTTTTTCAGCTGCAGCTAGACCCTCATTACCCATTCCAAAAGCATCTG
>CAZWRN010000017.1:0-29882 GCA_964636275.1 uncultured Gammaproteobacteria bacterium | reverse complement strand
AAGACCACCCCTTAACACCAACCGAAAGGTTACTTAACTTTCCTCCCAGAGTCCGTTGTCAGCGGTCTCAATAATTAAGCCTATAATTTTTGCTTCCGAACCTGTTTTTTAGTATACTGTATCGGTTATGATCCGACGAACAGAATTTTATTTACCCACCAATCCAATGTTCACAACGGCTTTTGAGCGGGTTAATAATATCTATGAGCATCACAATAGCCCGGCTGCTATGAAAAATTTACCTTCAAACTTTTTATCAGAGCTGGTTTCAGATTACTTTTTTGCTGCCTGCGCTTTCTTAAAAATACGTTTAGTGGGTACCCCAATAGAGGCCATTGGACAATCAGCCTGGGGTTTTGTTGAACACCCTTCCTCCCGTCTGATTATTGCCAACGATATCAGAGAAACTCTCACCCAGCCTGATATAGCAGCCATCGGACAAATTCGAGGATTACGCACTCCGCCTTTTCAGCCAAAAATGCTTTTAGATGAATTTAAACACCAGCCAGATGAGACAGAGCCAACTATCTTAATTACACCTGATTTTGTTATAAGATCTCAGAAATATCCGGCAGATGTAATAGCCGGAACTGCCTCCGCAATGTCATACTTCTATGACTGGACAAATGAAGCAGTTTTAAGTACCAATGATGCCCGTCAAAGATCCCAGGCGGTTAAAGCCTCCATTCTGATTGAGGCGATGAAGGAAGATCCGGGCTTATTTTTATCTGCGCCTGATAGAGTCTTGCTTACCCGTTACCCAAAGGGTATTTCAACTCCTCACTCAAAGGACATATCATGATCATCCTATAAATTCTGACACTAGACTGACTTCATATTTTTCTTTCCAAATCATAATGTTCAGCTCGCTTACACGAATTGTTTTTTGTGTAAGTTTAAAAAGGCTCTTTGCACAAATATAGCTTCAGTTTTCACGTCATTTGTTACAAAGTTGGCTGATTATTCTTACTTATTGATTACCCAAATTGATTAAGCTTGATGTTAGCTCAACTATATAGGCTGTTTGCCAAATCCGAAAAAATGTTTTATAGTTAATATAGTAATAATTACTGTACTTATCTTTTAACCCACTATTCATCTAGCAAACGGTTCTGCCCTGTTTGAAAGTTTGAGCTTTTAAACAAACTATTTATGCATTTATCATCACTGTCTATAGTCGTTCCCACTAAAAACGACGCATCAATACTTACCGACTTTGTCAAAGATATTCACAGTACTTGTTCTAAGCTAAATCTAAATTATGAAATCATCTGTATAGACAATGGCTCTACTGATAATACTTCTGAGATCATAAAGGAATTAAGCTCAGATTTTAACATCTCCTATCACCCAAAAACTGCCAATCATACTAAAGCTGTCCGAATACTAGATGGTATTTGGCATTCTAAATATCCAATTGTTGCGGTAGTTGATGCTCCATCTACATATTCAGCTTCAACTATCACCGATATGGCTTTTAAAATAGCTGATGGCAAAGCTGATGTATTGGTGGCAAAAAGAAATCGCCAGACAGATGCAGCTTCTTATTTTTATGGCAAACTAAATACAAATACGACCATCGATATGCGGTCTGGTCTGAAAGTTTTTAAAAGACAGATTGCCGAAAGACTTTTTCCACACCTTTCTTCGACATCTTTTGATTTGGAATTTTTAGTCAGGGCCCGGGATGCCGGATATACTATCGACAATCATGAAGTTGAATTTGATGGGGATCATCAAAAACATCATCACGATCCTATCTGGCGTCTGTGGTGGGCAGATTTCAAACTCGGAACCACCCGAAGCAAGATCATCCCCTTTCTGCCTCATGAAGCAGATCAAAAAGGACAGGGTTTTCATTACAAAGGGCAGGAATTTATCCATCATTCCGATCTGACACCACATCAAAGTGCGGTACACCGTCTCTCTGGAATGCAGATGTTTATCATTCTGGCCCTTTTAGCTGAGCTAGTATTCTTTTTTGTTGTCAATTGGCATGCGGCTCTGGTTCTTTTGGTGGCTGCACTGACCACTCTTTACTTTGCTGACCTTTTATTCAATCTTTACCTGATATACCGGAGTTTTTCCAAGCCGGCTGAAGTAGAAATTTCTCAGTCTGAAATAGAAAAAGTGCATGATTGGCCCCGCTACACTATTTTATGTCCGCTATATAAAGAGTGGCAGGTGATACCACAATTTGTAACAGCAATGAGTAAGTTGGATTATCCCAAAGACAAACTTCAGGTCATGCTACTTTTAGAAGAAGATGATAAAGAGACTATTAAAGAGGTGGGAAACTACGACCTGCCAAAATATTTTCAGACAGTCATAGTCCCCGACTCAAAACCAAAAACCAAACCAAAAGCCTCTAATTACGGACTGAAGCATGCCACAGGTGAATATATTGTGATCTATGATGCCGAAGATGTTCCAGATCCGTTACAGTTGAAAAAAGCGGTACTGGCTTTTGAAAAAGCCGGTAAGCGGATCATCTGCATACAGGCCAAACTCAACTTTTACAACCCTCATCAAAATCTGCTTACCCGGGTATTTACTGCCGAGTATTCTTTATGGTTTGACCTGGTGTTGACTGGATTGCAATCAATTCATGCTCCTATTCCGCTGGGCGGGACATCCAATCACTTTAAGAAAGTTGATCTGTTGAAAATGAAAGGCTGGGATTCTTTCAATGTGACAGAAGACTGTGATTTAGGAATGCGGCTAGTAAAACAGGGCTTTCAGACAGCAGTCATCAACTCTACCACTTTAGAAGAAGCCAACAGTAATTTGAAAAACTGGTTTTCTCAGCGTTCCAGATGGATCAAAGGATATATTCAGACCTATCTGATCCATATGCGCAATCCGATGGAGTTTGCCAAAACATGGCGTGAACCTCATGCTGTGACATTTCAACTTGTGGTGGGAGGTAAAGTCTTGTCGATGTTTATCAATCCATTTATGTGGGTGATCACGATCATGTACTTTTTGTTTCGGGCCAATATCGGCACATTTATCGAAAGTTTCTTCCCAGCACCAGTGTTGTACATGGGGGTGATCTCACTGCTGCTGGGCAATTTTCTTTATGTCTACTACTACATGATCGGCTGTGCCAAACACGGTCACCATGAATTGGTGAAATACGGCGTCTTTATCCCACTTTACTGGCTGGCAATGTCTGTCGCCGCCTGGATGGCAGTCTACAAATTGATAGTAGCACCCCACCACTGGTCCAAAACTAAACATGGTCTGCATCTAAACAATCAAAAAGCAGTCTCACAGGCATCAAAAGCGATTGGCCGCGATATGGTGGATAAGGATCTTACTCAAAATACAGTACGTCCAGCTCTCACCTAGTACTGATAGCTGGAAAATAACAAACAATATGAATACGAGCAGATCAGCAGTTTTATTATCCGGTACGACGCTGGCAGCAGCCGTCATGGCAGCCAATGTGGTAAATCTATTTTTTAATGCCTACCTGGGACGAGTAGTCTCGGCAGAGGATTTTGGTGTATTGGCTTTGATCAATACATTTATGTATTTTGGAAGTTTGATCTACAACGCTCTTTCAGGTATTACCAATCGGGAAGTCGCCTATCTCGACAACTCTGTCACTTCAGAAGGAGGTACTCTTTTTTTCCTGTCACTCACCAAACAGATCCTTCTAATCAATCTTTTTATAGCTGTAGTCTGGGCTCTAGCTGTGCCATTTTTGACTCAGTTTTTTCAGTTAAATGATAATGCTATCTTTTACCTGTTTACCCCTCTTTTTATACTCTATCCTCTGGCTTTTTTGGGGCGCGGCTATCTGCAAGGTAAACTTTTTTTTGTCCTGGTTGGAGTGAGTATCTTTATCGAGCCGGTAATCAAATTTGCCTCTGCTTTTTGGCTGCTATCTACCGGATACCATCAGCTGATTTATTTATCTATTTATATTTCTGCCTTACTGACAGGGGCTGTGACATTCTTATTGGCTTGGAAAAATAAATCATCAATCACAAAGAAAAGCAGTTATCCTTTTCCGTTTACTTTTTTTGGAGCTGCACTTTTAGCCGGAATATCCACCATCTCTTTTTTGGCTCTGGACATGGTAATGGTGAAACATTTTCTGGCACCTGACCAGGCTGGGCAGTACGCCTATTTATCACTACTTGGGAAAATCGTCTTTTTTGCTGGTTCTTTACTCAATGTTTTTACCATCACTCTGGTGAGCCGGGAAGCACAACAGACGGCAAATCCATCTTTATCTTTTTATCTACTATTTATAGGAAGTGCGGTGATGGCATTTAGCGCCGTGCTGGTTTTTGGTGTTTTTGGCTTTTTTTCAATTCCTCTTTTACTGACGGAAAAAGCCAGTCTGATCATTCCATTGGCACTGCCATATCTGTCGGCAATCGCCCTTTTTACTTTGGGTAATACCATCGTGACTTATCATTTGGCACGAAAACAATATCTTTTCGCCATTGTGAGTTTAGTCATGGCTCTATGTCTGACATCGGGGATATATCTCAATCACCAGTCGGTCGGACAGATCGTCAATATATTACTGATGGTCAGTATTTTTTACAGTTTGATTTTGGCAGGTCTGCATATCCGACAAAGTCTGTTTAGTCCAAAAGTTTCAGCCAGAAGAATACAAAAACTTGCCGAGGAGGTGGTCTCATGAAGAAAAAAATACCAAATTCAGTGTCGATCTGTGTACCTGCATACAATGAAGAAAAAAATATCGGAAGGATACTGGATGCTCTGATAAATCAGATCACTAAAGAGGTCCGGATCAATAAGATTATTGTCGTTTCCTCGGCTAGTACGGATAAAACAGATGATATCGTATTGGAGTTTTGTAAAAAAGATAAACGGGTCGAGCTGATCCAGCAAAAAAAACGCAAAGGAAAAGCTGCTGCTATCAATGCATTTTTGAAAGTAGTGAGTGACGAGATCGTTGTGATTGAAAGTGCGGATACTGTCCCTCAGCCAAAAACGATTGAGCATCTTTGCAAACCACTACTGAAAGATAAATCTATCGGTATGACAGGTGGAGCACCGATACCTATCAACGATCCAAATACTTTTTTGGGTTACATCATTCATACCTGGTGGTGGTTTCATCGCAATATCCCCCGCTTTGGAGAGATCATCGCCTATCGCAATCTGATCAAGGCTCTATCAACTACTACAGCGGTAGATGAGGCGTATATCCAGGCCAAGATGATCCAGTTGTCTTTAAAAGCGGTCCATGTAGATGAAGCAGTTGTATTCAATAAAGGAGCTGATCATGTCAAAGATCTGATCAAACAGCGTCGAAGAGTATTCAATGGACATGCCAGATTGTACAAACATGAAAATATCAAAATAGACAACATGACCAAGTCCACTTTATATCTGCTGCTTTTTAAATTTCCCATCCGCAATTTTAAAGAGCTGCTCTGGATCTGCGGTGGTATTTGTCTGGAAGTTTATGCCTATATGCTGGGGATGTATGACATGAAAGTATCCAAGAAAAATCCATTTATCTGGGACACTGCAACCACTACCAAAAATCTCAAAAAAAGGGAGGCCTATGATTTTATTTCTTAACTTTGCACCAATAGAATTCAAAGGGGGCGCCGAAAGATGGACTAAAGGAATCGTCAATGAAATTTCAAAAATTGAGGAAACTCGATTGATAAGTGTTGACCCAGTAATTTCAGATTTTTACGGACAAATAGTATTGCATCGTAAGTTTAGTGACCACACAGAAGAACTTAACATAAATAAGGATATCTATTTAAAACTAACACTCGCACATATTAATCCTTTTAGTAAAGAATTTAAAGAAGTTAATCAACTATTTAAAGAGTCTCGAATAAATTATGTTAAATTTGAGTTTTTAGAAATATTGATATGCCTCTACTTCGGCGGACTAAATACATTTAGTAAAACAGTTGCTGGTATTCATTCGCCGCTTATATATCCTTCTCCTAAGACAGTCTTAAATCATTTTCATAACTGGCTTTACAGTTCTAAAATTTTTAGTTATTTTCTTTCAAAATGTATCATGGTTCATGTTTTAAATACGCGAGATGAAAAATTCTTAAAAGTAAATTTTAAAATTAATAATGTAAAGCAAATTTATGATGGTGTGAATATAAATAAAAAATATAAAGTTCAACAAAAATTAGATAAACTAAAAATCTTAAAAGTTATTATCGTTGGTGAACTATCAATAAGAAAAGGCACAGATATTGTTGCTGAAATAATCAAAAGAGCTCCAGATGATTATCATTTTTCGGTTATTGGAGAAGGCCCTCTAAAACACAAAATACTTGAACTTGACCAGTCAAGAGTCACCTATTATGGATATATAAACGATGAGAATCAATTAAGAAAAATTTATTCTGAGCATGATGTTCTTCTTTTTCCATCTAGAGCAGAAACTTTTGGATTAGTTATGCCTGAAGCTTTAAGCTGTGGTCTCGTTGTATTGAACTCTAATGAAGTAAGATTGAATATGCCCAAAAATATCGAATTTAGTTCATCAAGCGAGAATCCTTTGGAATATTTATCTTTGCTAAAAAAGATTAACGAATTAAAACTAAATAGAAAAATTAATCGACGAAATAATCATAGATTTGCTTATGAAAATTTTTCAAATGATGTTTTGTATCCTAAATTTATTACTGAACTGATAAGTATTTAAACAACAATATGAAAATTTGTTATTACGGAACATCTGATCTAACCTATACAAGAAGTTCAATTAACATTGCTGGATTAAAAGAAAACGGTGTAGATGTTATATTATGCCACTCATCCAAGCCAAAGTTTAAGTTGGAAAATAGATTTAGAAAAATTCAGTTTTATATTTTATTTCCATTCAGCCTTATTTTCAGAAATATATTTTTACTAGTTAAAGGACTATATTTGGATTACAAATTTAATTATGACATTATTTTTGTTGGCGACTCATCCCATTTTGAAGTTTTTGGAGCTTACTTAATTGGTAAAATACGCAAGAAGAAGGTGATTTTCGACCCACTTTTATCTCTGTATGATATGTATGTTTCAGATTATGGTACTTTCAGAAATAAATATTTAGTTAAGTTATTAAAAATAACTGAATCATTCATTTATACATTTCCTGATTTAATATTAGCTCATACATATCAAGATGTTTTATATTTTCATGACACATTCAATATACCTAAACAAAAACTAAAAGTTTTATATATAGGAGCCATTAGACCCAAAGTTAGAAATAATAAATCAATTAAGAAAACGAAAGTATTTTCAGTAGTATACTCTGGCGTATTTATTCCTTTACATGGAGTAGAATATATACTCGGCTCAGCCAAGTTATCTCTAGATGATTCTAGTATTGAATATATATTTACAGGGACAGGACCCGGATTTAATGACGCAGTTACTTATGCTCGTAAAGAAAACTTAAATAATGTTAAATTTTTAGGCTGGATTTCAAATAAAGAATTAAGTCATGTGCTAGAAAATGCAAATCTTGTACTAGGTATTTTTCAAAATAATAAAACTATGCCGAGATGCATACCAAATAAAGTATTTCAGTCTATTTCTTACGCTAAGCCAACTATCTCTGCCGACTCTCCTGGTATCCGAGAGCTGTTTAAACACAAAGAGAATATATATCTTTGTAAACCAGGTGATGCAAATTCAATCTACGAATCAATTAATTACCTTAAAAATCACCCCGCTCTATTAAAAAAAATTGGAGAAGCTGGCTCGAAATTATATGAAAACAAATTAACTCCTAAAAAAATCGGGCTCCAAATAATAAGAATTTGCAGTATGTATATCTAAAAAGTATATTTAATTAACATGAAATATAAATTCCAAGAATTACTACATAAAAATGAACTTAAACTAATTTTGATTATGTTGATTTTTGTTAGTATCTCGTCCTTTGTATTCTATTTCTCAAATAATCACAAGAATTTACCGTACGCTGATGCAATCTCTCGACTAAATATTGCTCGCAAAGTTGTCGATAATATTACCCCGGGGCTAACTCAAGTTGGCAATGTATGGCTTCCCTTACCTCAGCTTCTGATGCTGCCTTTTATTTGGAATAATTATTTGTGGCATACCGGTATTGCTGGATATCTAATGTCAGGCTCTATGTTTGTTTTAGCTGGGCTATTTATCTATAAATCAGCCAAGCTTATCACCCACTCAGTCATAGGATCCCTTTGCAGTCTTGGAATATTTGCATTAAATATAAATATTCTCTATTTGCAAACAACGGCGATGTCAGAATCGATTTTTATGACTTCATTGGCTGCATCAATTTACTTTTTCCTACTATGGTTTATGACCAAAAAACAATCACATCTGATCCTAGCTGCTATCTCGGTATCTGCTATGACTTTAATCCGCTATGAGGGTTTAGCTGTGTTAATCCCTTCATTGGGAATGGTATTTGTTTATTCTTATTTGGCGGATCGTAAATACCACAACGCTGAAAGCAATATCTGGCTGTATGCGATGGTAGCATGCTTAGGATTTGCTTTATGGACACTTTATTTGACAGTCATCTTTGGAGATCCACTTTATTGGCGAACATATTATGCAACTCCACAAGCTACTGGTGGTGCGGAAAAAGCTTTTACTCAAGCAAAGCCTTTTATGGCAGCAGTTTGGCAGTATTTTACCTCTTTTGTCTGGATGGTTGGAATCATCCCGACTATTTTTGCCGCCATTGGAACTGTCCTAATGCTTATTTATTGTTGGATCAAAAAGAGTTGGCTTTTTATGCCTCTCTTACTTCCCCTTTCTATTTTTCTATTTATGGTCTTGACCTTAATGAGAAATACTCCTATTGTGCAACCAAATTTAAGTTTGGAAAATATTCTATCGGGCGATACTAGTTTGGGAACTGGTTTTAATATACGCTATGGGTTATTGCTTCTCCCTTGGGTTGCTATTATATCCGCCTTTATTTTTCGACTTCGTCCTCGAGTATTAAATATTTTTCTTTTTCTTCTTATGATGTTTCAGTTTCATACATATTATACCCAAGACTTTACTACCATTTATAAAATACCAGATAAGATTATTGATAAACCTTATAGCGATTTCACTGGATGGATGCAGCAAAATTATGATGGTGGGCCAATACTAATCAGTGCCGGTTCGATGGAAGATCAGATGTTTCAAACTGGTTTTAATTACAGCAGTTTCATACATGAAGGTACCGATAAATATTGGAAGGAGTCTCTTGATAATCCCTCACGTTATGCTAAATGGGTGGTAATAGATTATGGAAATAACTCGGATACTTTAGCTCGCAATATGAACCGAAGAGATATTTTAGAGCGGGAATATAAAATGGTTTATAAAGAAAAACAGCTGGAAGTATGGAAGAAAAATGAGAAACCTTACTTTGAAATTAAATAATGACTTTAGCCTATCGAATAACAACACCAATTTTACTTTTTGTTACATTCATTTTATCCTGCATTGCTCTTTATTTTAGCTATACCAACAATTTTATTTTGACCTACAATGATGCTGCTTCGCATTTAAACATTGCTCGTCGGGTGATCGACAATCTGACTCCAGGTATCGCCCAGATCGGTACTGTCTGGCTGCCGCTCCCCCACCTTTTAATGATCCCTCTGGCTATCAATGACGATCTGTGGCATACCGGATTTGCCGGCAGTATTATCTCGATGGCGGCATTTATAGTCAGTGTGTATTTTACCTACAAAACAGTTTTTACTATCACTAAAAGTGTAGTTGGCGGTGTCATCGGAGCGGCTATCATGGCGCTCAATCCCAATTTTTTGTATATCCAGACTACTCCTATGACAGAGCCGCTTTTGATTGCGATGTTTTGTGCGGCAGTGTATTTTCTGGCCCGGTATGTCGAACACTGGCAAGTCCAACAACTTTTGATCTCTAGCGTCTTTGTGGCTGCAGCTACCCTCATCCGCTATGATGGATGGTTTTTGTTTATGTTTTTGTCGGCACTTTTGCCTCTTTGGATCTGGAAATGGCGGGGTAGACATGAAGCAGAGAGCAGCCTGATCTTGTTTTTATTTATGGGCGGCTTTGGTATCGGGATGTGGGTGCTGTGGAACTGGATGATCTTTGGAGATCCACTCTATTTTGTCACCGGACCTTTTTCAGCCTATGCCCAGCAGCGAGTACTAAAAAGTGTCGGACAGCTGCCAACAGAAGGGGATATCTATATTGCTAGTTTGTACTTTTTCTGGTCGATGGTCGACAACAATGGGATGATACTTTTGCTGAGTGCTGGAATCGGTATTTTAATAGTGCCTTTTTTACTCAAACAACGCCGATATTTGATCACTCTGTTGGCCGCTTTTTCACCAATTATTTTTAATACCATCGCTTTGTATGTCGGCCAATCAGCGATGAATGTACCTCAGGCACCTAGTAACCCAGGGATGTTTAATGTCCGCTATGGCATGATGGCACTGCCTTTTATCTCGCTGCTTTTGGGGATCATTGCAGCTAATAAATACCTGCGCTATCTGGTGATATTATTGCTTTTGGGACAAAGCTATTTGTTTATGACATCTGGACTGCCAATCGTATTGGCCGATGGACTATATGGTAAACAGCAGACTATGTATACAGTCGAAGCTGGAAGATGGTTTCGGGAGCATTACCAGGGGGGACTGATACTGACCAGTCTGGCATCACATGATGCTTTCGTCGCTAGAACTCAGATCCCGATGAAAAATTATATTCATGAAGGGACCAGGAAATACTGGGAAGAATCTACAGTCGCACCTCCAGAATATGTTGAATATATTGCAGCTTTGTCTTTCCCACCAGACTCAGTCTATCGGGCGATCCATGAACACCCAACTTTTAAGGATAAATATAAACTGATTTATAACTACGAGAAATTTGGTATTTATCAGCGGATAAGATAGTAATTGAAAAAATATTGTATATAGCAAATAGTATATAGATGGGGTACTTGAATCTTCTTTTCATTTGTCATTCCGAGCGAAGTCGAGGTATTCGACTCTGAGGGATGAGCATTATTGCTCAGACTCGAAGAGAATCCCTCAACCCGGTGAAGGGATCTCTCCATTTCAGTCGAGATGACAATCTTCGCTTATCCTGAAAGTAGTGAAAGATCTCCGGACTTCTTCCCGGGACTAGTCTTCGCATACGCGAGAGATGTTTCCACCCGTATCACTTCGTAAAACGATGTGGATGGGTCGCTTCGCTCAACAAAAGCAAATATATATCCCAAAGAAGTTCGGATCTTTCAGCTGGAATAGTGCAAGATCTGGTAATATTTGGCAATATTAGGAAATATCTGGTAGTATTTGGTAATCATGCTAATTCCTCCTAAATATGTACTGACTCCTAAGATCTCGGCTCTTTTATCACAGATCGAATCAGCCAAAGCGGTGATTGATGCTCTGTCTATTCCTCCTGAGATTGAAATAAATATCCGGCGTCAATCAACACTCAAGTCTTCTCTTTTCTCTGCTCGAATTGAAGGGAATACCCTAACACTTGATGAGATGATTCGCCGCCCTTCAAAAGATCAACGGCAGGTAGAAATCTACAATATTTTGAAAGCACTCAATTGGTTGTCCGAGCGACCACTGAAAGATCTGACTGCCAAAGATCTTTTAACCCTCCATGCAATGGTGATGAAAGGAATTATTGATAATCAAAATCAGGGTAAATTCCGAATAGATAACAGTGCGATATATAACAGTGCCGGCATTGCCATTTACCTCCCCCCTCCTCCCAGACAAATTAATTTGTTGATACAAAAATTGCTTGTATATACCAATAGTTCGAAAGAATCATTTGTACCGATAAAAGCTGCGTTGGCTCATTATATTTTTGAAAAAATTCATCCTTTTTTGGATGGCAATGGCCGAGTTGGCAGACTTGTTTTTCTAGCGGTATTAAAAAAAGGTGGCTATGATATGAAAGGGCTTTTGGCAATTGAAGAAAAATTGGATCAACAAAGAACCAGTTATTATAAAGGCTTTGAAACCCCCGAAAGAGATGTGACTGACTTTGTTGAATTTATGTTGGAATGTTTATCTTCCGCTGCGAAAGATGCTCAAGAGCAAATTCAGCAAAAACAACAGCTGGATGTCACAGACTATCTCCTTCCCCGACGTGCTGAAATTTATAAAATAATTGAAGATCAGACTTTAGTCAGTTTTGATCAACTGCACCGGCGTTTTATGGCAATTAACCCGCGAACGCTTCGCTATGATTTAAAAAAGCTCCAGGATGCCAATTTAATCCGAAAAAGAGGCACCACCAAAGGGGTCTTTTACGAGAAAAAAGGTTGAGAATCTCTCGCGAATGGGATATTCCCAGCCCTCAAACAAGTTGAGAGATATCTCGCTCCGCTCAATAAAAGCAACCCGTATCCCGTACTCGATACGGGATCTATAAGACAGGAACTTAATTAGCCAAAATAACCATCTATTTGGAAGATTATGGTTATGGATCCCGGCTTTCGCCGGGATATGGCATTCACTATTAAGCGTTACAATGTTTACATTCCTCTCATCTTTTAGTTGATATAATTGCCAGTGATGCAGTATTTAAAATTTTTTTTAATTGTTTTTTTGAGTGGTTTTTTAGTGCAGCTGCTAAAAACCCCTTTGCTGGCTCAGTCTCAGGAACTAATCAATCCGCAACCCCGGCGGACAGAGTGTTTGTGGGAAGTTTGCTCGATCGATACGATGAAACTATCCCGGGATAAAGCCAGACAGGAACTCAATCATCCCGAGTTTGATAAAACCATAGTCCAACAAATCAAACTGATCAAAGATACCGGGGCAAACTATGTATCTATTGGCACTCCTTATGATGATGAATTTTTACCTTATTTAAAACGGTGGGTGAAAGCAGCCAGAGAACAGGATCTAAAGGTCTATTTTCGTGGTAACTGGTCTGAGTGGGAAGGGTGGTTTGAATATCCTAAAAATCTCTCACCAGAGCAACATATTGCTAAAACAGTCAAGTTTATAGAAGAAAATGCCGAGCTTTTTCAAAGTGGAGATATTTTTGATCCCTGTCCGGAGTGTGAAAATGCCGGCTTTTGGCCCCAACCAGCCAAAGATGCGATGTACCGGGAATTTGTCATCAAACAGCAGCAAGCTGCTCAGGCGGCTTTCCAAAAAATCAGTGTCAAAGTCGATGTCAGGCAATCTATTATTGGCGGCAGAGCCAAAGAGGTCTTGGACTTGGAAAGTTTGAAACAATTGGGTCACCAAGTACAAATCGACCACTATGTGCCAGATCCAAAAGGGATGAGTGATTATATAGACTATTTTGACTCATCGCAAACTAAAACGCTGGTCAGCGAGTTTGGAGCACCGATCCCGGATATGAATGGGGCTATGAATGAATCTCAACAAGCCCAATTTGTGCGAAGTATTTTAGAATCGTTGTATAGTAAAAAAGACAGTGTAGTTGGTATCAATTACTGGGTATTATCTCACGGCACTACGGCCATAGTTGAAACGGATGGTACTCCTCGTGAAGTCTACAGTGTCCTGAAAGAATACTTTACTCCGCAAATTGTGTCTGGCCGGATTGCTGATGAGCTGGATAAACCCTTATCAGGAGTCAAAGTGAAAACGAGTGATGGCAATCAGGTTTTAACTGATGAAAATGGATTCTATTCCCTGAAATTTCCGATTCGTGAAATGGATCTGATTATTGAAAGCGACAAGTTTGCTACCCAGTCTGCTCATATCGCCAGGGGTGACCTTGGTAGTACCACCAGGCAAAACTTTACCCTCAAACCAACCGATCCCTCACTTCTTTACCGTCTGCAACTCTGGTGGAGAAATTTAACCTAAACCAGTATCCTATAGTTGATAATTAAGGTCTTTTTTTATATAATTTGCCTAATGGCTATTTTACCTGATAAAGAACCCCAAGTTGCACCTGGTTCGACTTTACGTCGATATTTAGATGCAGCTAAATATTATAAAAAGCATCCTGATATAGATTTGGACAATCCTCCCGCCTTTATGATTGATCGCGGAATTCTGCCTCCTGACAAAGTGATACCAAAAGTTGGTTCTTATCAAAGACTAAATGATCCCGAATACGGCACAGGTGAAAGAAACGAAGTTGAACAACGTCGAAAGGACGCTACTACCCGCATTCAAGAGACTCTTGAGTCTGTCTCTTTTGGCAATTTGAAGAAAATGTTACCTCGCATGGATGATATGGTATATTTTTTAGGCGTTCGGACGGCTTATAATCAAAATCTAGAAGATACAAATACTGAGACACAGACACATGCGGAAAAATCTAATTATGAATTAATTCGTACAGGCTGCGAATTTTATTTAATAGACGTCATGCGTCGACTCCAAACGTTATATGATGGACCAAATAAATCAGAAGTTGATGAAGTATATGATTTTTTAAAATACTATATGGGTTCCGGTTTTTTAATTCCATTTGGAAATAATTCTTTTTTGGATGCCTTTGGTAAAAATGAAAGACAAATATCTGGAATAGAATCCCTGGAGCTATTGACACTTCCATTGCTTTTGGGCTATTCAGGACTTGATATTACTTATCATCCGGTTCATGGCAATAAGTACAGTTCTGAGTATCCCTCTGATTCCAGATTTGGTATCCACGACATGATATTATCTGTGCTTTATGCAAATGACCAAATATCCAATAAAACATTTAAAATGACACCTAAGTCTCCAAATGATCGGACTCTGTTACAGACGGTAAACCGTTTCGTAGGTGATATCGCCCGAAAAAAACAGATAATAAATTACACTTTACTCAATCATCAAAAACCTGATCACATCCAAACTGTGGAAATATTTAACTCGATGTTGGGTTATCATCCAGATTTGTTGGATCCTTTTGTTGCAATTTGTGGAATTGATTACCCTGCTGATGAAATAGCGCTTTACCGTAGATTAGTGGTATGTGGTGAATCAAATGATTCACCAATTTGTTTGGATACTGCTAGCAAATTTGAACAAACTGTTGCAAGTAATCCTGATCTATTTCTTAGTCTGACTTTGGAGGAGGTAAAATCTTTTTACGAACCGATGCAAGCTGTTGGAACTCAAGATCAAGTTTCGATCAAAGAACTAAAACAAATAGCTTCTGATCTTCGATTTGAAAAAAAGCTGCCAAGACAATTTAATTTAGATCCATTATTAGTAGAAGATGCAGGTTTTAGTCCTCCTAATATATTGACTTTTACCTTTAATATGACTGATGCTCGAATTTTTTCATTTAGACTGGGTTATAAAGATTCAGATGATTCTGCAGATCAAATCAAGTACTTAAACATCGATTTTAATACCAATAAAGGTTCTTTCGACTGGAGTATACTAAATAATCCTGATAATGATGATCCTGAAATCAGCAATTTGAGACAAGGGATTATAAATCTAGCCCGTAAACTCCTAATTGAAGTTAAACCTTTAACCAAGCAGCCTGTAAATCAACCTGAATATGAGCCAGATATTTTATTACCTAAGGAAAAACGGGAAAAGTATGAAGATGAAGTCTATAAATTGCGCGCCGAAGCAAAAAAAGGTAGTCCTGAAAAATTTACAGAAGCAAAAAGTACGACAAATAGTATTAAAGAACCTACAGTTAGGAAGAAACCTTGTATTCAATTTCCAGATGAAAGAATCTGGGCAGATCTTACCTCAAATTATTCTGCACGAAATGCAGAAGCAATTAAGAAAAAAATAGAAGCTTTTAATACCTCAGGGGGCGGTGATTTTAAAACTATTGTCGCTGAAGAGTTGCGTGAAGATTTTGATGCCCGATTAAGGGTAAACGTATTTAAAGATACAGCCAGAGTGTTGTTACGTTTATCTCTTGATGAAAATGGCCGAAAATATTATAAAATTGTTGATATTCGCCGAAGAGGACAAGCATATAAATAATTAATTTTAAAATTGTAACTTATAGTAACTTATTCGTGATATAATAGCTTATGCTTGAATATGCCAGTCGTAATGCTGAACTAATATTAAAAACCCTATCAAGAGATTTTTCTGAAAGGTATTTTAACAACCCTGAATCAACTGGACTAATCATGGCTATTGGTAGTCATGATGCTTATACAAATGGCTTTCCTGTAGCCCCATCTACTGTTTCAATCTTTGCAATTAGACATGTTTTTTCAGCAGAAATACCTCCAATTTTAAATACGACACCGGCTCTGCCACCTGAAACATCTCTAGCTATAAACTGCGCCTTTGATGCTGGAATGACAGCTTTGGACCAGCTGGCTTTGATGAAATTTTGTGAATCTGATCCGGATCCTGAACCACGAATAAATCAAATGGTGCAGAATTATATTTTGGACAGAACTACTATCGAGCAGGTAATGCCGCTTTGCCGACCGATGCTCCCCCGGCTGATAAAAGGGGTGGCTGATGAAGAACTGATAGATCTGGCGGAAGAGAGCTGGCAGACAGATATAAACCGTGGGCATCTTTCTCCAACTGAAATATTTGGAACCGAGACAATGAGCCGCCTTTACAGACAGACTTACCCCTATGCTAAAAGTTTTCGGGAAGCAGAAACCAGAAGAATTTTCGGTCTTTAATAATCCCAAGCTCTCTGAAATCGATCTTCCATCTAATAGATCTAATTTTTTAACTTATAATTAACTTATAGGTTATTATTTGATATAATTACCCAATGCCTGAAACACTAAGAGATAAAATAGTTCGCCATGTAAAAGCTGGCCAATTTGATCTACCTACGCTTGGTCGAGGTGTTAAAACCGCCTTTGGCCACTATCTGTCTCGAAATGAAGATCGGGGAGTACTTGAGCATTCTTATACAATTGACGGTTATATGGGAATTCCAGGAATGAGTCTGACCCATTATGATTTTCAAAGAAGGCTTAAAGGGATGGACTATTTTTTAGAAGGAGTCGCCCGACTGTATCCGGCTGAATACAAAGTATTTAAGTTTCCAAAAGACTCTAAAATCCAACCAGTTTTAACATCTGAAGATCAGATGTTTCATACAAAAGATATCTTGGATCAATATCCTGAGGCAATTGCAACTTTTACCGGACCTACTTTTCATAGTTATGTAGGACTGCCCAATAATGGGTTTTATTATCGTCCCGAAGGTGAGATGGTTCCTTTTGCAGAAACCAATCCACCCGGAGGCAGACGGGGGGCTGTGACCATTTCAGATCAGCTCAATCCAGTTATTATCGATGACCGACTAAAATGGGCTCTCAGAGATGCTGAGTATCCGGAAATAAAAGCTATGTTTGGTACTTCAAATTTCTTTAGCGGATTTGAATCAGAAGATGACATTGTCGATCCGGATACTGGTAAAAACAATGGTTCTTATCTTTTTCAGTATTTAAACAGACAGGGTGATACAGAAATGGGATTTATGGTCTCAGCCTGGATTGGCGCCAGGCGGACAATGAAGCGTGTACTTGATGATTTTGTATCCCGACAAAATGGTCAGGGGTATTTCGCAGTTGAACTTGAACTAGCAAGTGCCCAATGTGTAACCAGAGGTCCTCATGGCAGAAATGTCTATGGTAATGGCTTTAGTAATCGGTTTGATCACTATCTGGTGGTACCTGCTTCCAAAGCTCCTGAAAATGATGAGGTTAATGAGGTCTTACACTCGCAGATGAGATGTTATTTCACCCGATCTCAAACCTGATGTGACAATGTTGCATTGATCTGCTATCATGGTGACTATGCATTTTGAGACCTTGAGTAGAGGTATCTATAGCATGGTAGTCGGCATAGGGATGGCGGTATCTTCCGTCTTGGCTCCCTCCCCTTCAACGCCCCCCTCTTCACCAGATCTGAAACAGCCCACAGTCGAATCTTTCAATATGGTGTCTGAAAACTACAACGTTGAACCCCCGGCTATCGCCTCACCTGAGGCTGTCTTTATACCACCAGAGACACTGGTCACGGTCACCTCCTCTGAAGTGACATTTGAAATAGAAAAAGAGGCCACGGCGGCACCGGTGGTTACTGTCGAAAAGCCCAAGAAAGTTGCGAAAGTTTCCCCTTCACCTTCAGCAAATAGCAAACAGCCAGAAAAAAAGATTGAACAGAAAAGCGAGAAAGATGAAGAGAAAAAAGAGGAAATTACGCCTAAAACTATTGTGGCCAAGCTGACAGACGGGGCTGAAAAGCTGTTTGCGATGGTTAATGAACATCGCTCGAAGCTGGGATTACCAATGCTGGAGAAAGAGGAACGGGTCTGTCAGATGGTCGCTTCTCGAGCTCCCCAGGTCTATGACGAAGTCTTTAAAGGAGGTCCGATGCACAAAGGCTTTAAAGCTTTAAATCTGCCCTACTGGGCAACGGAAAATATCGCCGCTTATGACACTATCGAGAAAAATTTTGATTTCTGGCTGCGGGATGATATTCACCGGAAAGCCATCGAAAGTGCGGCCAAATATAGCTGTGTTGCTTGTTCTGGTACATACTGCTCCCAGATCTTCACCAGCTTTGTGCCAAAATAATTATCTCCACCGATGACTATGATCAAAATCCCAAACCTGATCGTCCCAGTCATTTGGATCCCGCGGTGGGGTGTTTTTCCCCACTATAGCAAAATAGCTGGAAATTCCTAATCCCAAGGCTGTCGTAGCTATACATGTTTCAATCGGGTGGTGAAAAATATTATCAACTATTGGTGGCATCATACTTTCAATCTCAGAATTGCCTGAAACATACTGACTTATATACTTTGTGCCATAATCAAAAGCTTTTAACCCAGATACTATAGCCAGTGTACCCAGACCAAGTAATCCTCCACTAAAAGTCCCAACTATAATAAAAGATTCGCGAACAATTTCATCATTGGTTGCAAAATAAGGGTCGACAGCCCATTTCCCTACCTCTTTAGCACCCCTGTAAAAACATGTTAGTGTATCTCTGGTCATGTGCAGATTATAGTTACTTTTTACTCATTTAACAACTATAAGATATTTAATAGGGAGTTATTGCTGATATATGTTATAGTAATTAACCATGCAACCTGAATTATTAAAACAACTGCATTCTTTAGTAAAAAAATGTCTCAAGCTTCAATCACAACTGGCTCTGGATACAACTGTGTTAACCCCAGAAAATTTGCTCTCGGAGAAAACAAAATTTTTTGCTTCCCCTACTTACAACCCGCAGTTTGAATATAAAAAAAAGGAGACTAATATTACAGAGACTGAGTTGTCGGGGCTCCTGGATGAACTCAATCAGCCGGGGCTACCTGAAGATCTGCGCTCTTTTTATGAGAGTACTATCGTCCAGATGCAAAATCAGCTCAAAACTCTGCAATCAATCGGGACTAAAAACTTTGCCGCTTTTAGCAGCCGGCTGTTTGGCCTGACGCCGGAGGCATTTAAAGAATATCTGGAGCTAGTGCCTGATGTAGAATTTAATACTAAAACTGGCCACAAACTTTTAGATGCGCCAACCATTCAGAGATACTTTGCCAAAGTAGTTGATAATTATTATTTTGACGTTGATGTGGTTTTGGATGATTTTAATCCGTTTACCGTCCGGGTCGGCAGTAAAAAACTGGTGGTGGGAAGCGGGATCAGGCGATACAAAAACAATGTCGAAAGGCTGGTTACTCATGAGATAGAAAGCCATATCATCCGGCGCAAAAGTTTGCTCCAGATGAAAAATCCGCTGCATCGGCTGGCGCCCTTTGACCGGTCTATTTTGTATTCAGAAGGTCTGGCTGTCTACAATGAGATCACCCAGAAAAAGATCACCCGATCAGCTATGAACACTTATCTGCAAAGACTGCAGGCAGTCAGTAAATTGGAGCTGAGTTTTCGGGAGATCTATAACTATTTGCTCAATTTTATGACTCCTCAGCTAGCTTTTGTCATGACCTACCGGGTGAAACGCGGTATGACGGATACCTCACTGCCAGGTGGCTATGAAAAAGATGCTTACTATCTGATGGGATATTTTGCTGTTAAAGACTATGTTGATAAAGGCGGCCATCTAAAGGATTTATACACTTTTGCCATACCGGAGCTGGGGGTACTGCTGAAAAAATACAATTTGGCATCAGATAAAGAACCTTTACTCCCTAAATTTTTATCTCTATAATCTGTCATGCTGAACTAGTTTCAGCATCTTCCACCTAAATGAACAGCAAAATATTTATCGTATATATCCTTACTAATTTTAATAATTTGGAAGATCCCGAAACAAGTTCGGGATGACAGGAAGAAAAGTTATAAAGGATTACTTCAAGTATTTATTAAAAAAATTTATGGTGTTTTGCATGGCAGCGTTAAAGCTGGACCCAGTAATATTATGTCCACCTGATGGATATTCATTCAGCACAAACTTCAACTCAGTCGGCTCAGCGAGTTTAGCTAAATTGCGACTGTATTCAATACTGACAACATCATCATTGACCGCGTGATCGATCTGTAAAGCTCCTTTGATATCTTTCAAATAATTGGCTGGTGCGACCAGCTGCCAAAACCAGCTATCAGCTGAAGGATTGCCATACAGCTCTCGCAGCTGCTGTCTTTTTTGCTGGCGGGAAGTATCCGATGGTAATGGAGTATAGCTGTTGTCCTGAATACCGTACTCTTGCATATCGGTGTAGGTGTAGACTGCTCCAGCCCAGATGACGGATGCGGGGATCTCCGGACGGGCCGCCATGGCTCTTAAAACTACATTTCCGGCCATACTATGACCCCAAAAACCTATTTTATCTTTATTGACCATTGCATCAGCCTGCAAAGCAGCCCGGGCATTTAAAGCATCTGTGACATAATCTGAACCAAAATACCCGCCACCCGGCTCACCTTCTGACTCACCATGACCTCTTAAATCGATCTTAAATACGACAAAACCGCTCCGGGCTAAAGCATTGACGTGGTCCTGATAACGACTAGTGGTCTGATACTGAGCTGGCGGAATATAACCATGGATAAATACAATTGCCGGCCAGCCTCCTTCGGGCATGACACCTTCGGGAATAGTCAAAAGACCATTTACTTTAAACCCATCTGAATCATAACTCGTCAGATAGGAAGTGTAGCTGCCATAGTTTCCCAGGCGTTGTTTTTCTGCTAGTTTACTGGTGTATTCTCTGGCACGCAAGGCAGGTATAGTCATCTCCTGGAAAAGAAACGGGCTGGGTGATAGCTGTGGCGAGGCCGGTGGATCTAGTAAGGCTCTGGTTTTGACACCTCCCTGTGGCGGGGTGCTATTGGCCAGATAAACTGAAAAGACAGTACCCAATAAAATAAGTAAAATACTGACTAAAAAACCGGTCATCACTCTTCCCCTGTTTGATGGCTGTGGTGGGACAGGAGGCATCTGGAGGGGGGGATCTATGGGGTCGGGCATGATTTTGAGTATAAATGATCCTCACAGATTTTTCCACTTCTGCTATCTGCTATCTTCTATCTGCTTTAATTATAATGAGAATGTGTCCACTTTATTTAAAGCTTCACTTCTGCTGACTGTCTTTTTTGGTATTAATAAACTGGTGGCTCTTTTACGCCAAGGGTTGATTGCCAAACAGTTTGGTTTTTCTCCCGAAATGGATGCTTTTAATGTCGCCAACAATCTGCCTGATCTGCTTTTTTCACTCATCTCAGGAGGAGCTTTGGCTGTGGCATTTATTCCAGTCTTGTCGGACTATCTGGAGAAAAAAGGCTATCACCACTCCTGGCGGCTTTTTTCAATTGTGGCCAATCTGGTCTTTTTGGTGACGGCTATTTTATCTTTGCTGGTGGGTGTATTTGCTCATCAGCTGATAGTATCTCCATATGGTATTGCTCCGGGATTTTCTCCCGCCCAGCAGCTTTTATCGACCGATCTGATGCGGCTCAATCTGATCGCTACTTTGATCTTCTCTTTAAGCGGTCTGGTGATGGCTGGTCTGCAGTCACATAAACATTTTTTACTGCCGGCTATCGCCCCTATTTTGTACAATGCCGGAATCATTTTTGGCTCAGTTTTTTTGGTCCCGCTTTTTGGTATCTATGGACTGGTGTACGGAGTGATCATCGGAGCCATGCTGCATCTGGGAATACAAATCCCCGGACTCATCAAATATCAGTTTAAATGGTCGCCCTCTTTTGACTTAAAAGAGCCTGGTGTCAGACAAACGCTCCAGCTGATGGGGCCGCGTATTTTAACAGTCCTTTTTATTCAAATCATCTTTTTATCCAGAGACAATCTGGCCTCGCGGCTGGCCGAAGGATCAGTCACTGCTTTGACTTATGCTTATTTTATAATGCAGGTGCCTGAAACACTGATCGGGACAGCCATCGCCACTGCTCTTTTGCCTACCCTATCTGCTCTGATAGCTGCAGATAAAAAAGAGCATTTTATCCGTCTGATGAATAACACCATCAATATCATCCTGGGACTAACAGTATTTACGGCACTGATACTGGCTATCAGTTTGGAGTATTTGATAGAACCAGTATTTGGTTTTAATCCATCCGAGATCAGCCTGCTGGTTTGGACAACCAGAGCTTATTTAGTCGGCTTGGTGGGGCACTGTTTACTAGAGGTAGTGACCAGAGCTTATTACGCTCAGAAAAATGCCCACACTCCCCTGGTCGCCACCTGTATCCGGATGGTGGTGTTTTTAGGCCTGGCAGTTGCTTTAGTGAGTCCATTAAATGCAGCTGGATTGGCTTTGGCTGATTCGCTCACCATCACCCTGGAAGTGGGTATTTTGCTGTATCTGATGCGCCGTTCGAGTCTGGACTTTCTCCACCCCTCATCAACCGTGGTTCGGGTTGGAATTGGTTCGCTGGTAGTTGGCGGATTGATGTTGTCAGTCATCTGGCTGTCTCCCCTGCCCCATCTGATAACAGCACTGCTGGCAATGCTGCTAGGTGGACTGGTAAGTCTGTGGTTTATCCGCCAGGAGCTTAAAACGCTTTTAAGACTCTGAACTATCTGGACGAGGAAAAATTATAACCAGTGAGTTTTTGTGTTCAATCAGGATTATTTCAAGTGGCTAGAGTCTAGAGTCCAGGAGTTTTTTTCATCTCTAATTTTTTGTTTAACTCCTTGAATCTTGACTCTTGTCACTTCTTAAAGACTTCATCCAGGGTGTGATTGTGATAATAGCGCAGCTGAGGGACTTTCCACCAGATCCAGGCTGTGGCAAAGACTGTAGCTACACCACCAGTAAATACGGCAAATGGCGCTCCAAAAAATTGCGCCACAACACCTGCTTCTGTTTCGCCTATCATGGGCCCCCCTTGAATGAAAAGGGTGTTGACCGCCAACATCCGACCTCTGATATGATCTGGGGTGAGAATATTGCGGATCGTATTGCGCAGGACTGTGGAGATCATGTCCCCCACCCCAACTAAACTAAGCAATATTATCGCCAGATAAAATGAATTGGTCAGACCAAAAAAAGCGGTGGCTGCGCCATATAAAGTCACAGCAGCTAAAATAATCTTCCCCTGATGGCGGATGTTACCCAATGAAGCCATCACCAGCCCGGCGATGACAGATCCTATCGCTGGAGCAGCATATAAAATACCCAAACCTTGAGGTCCGACGCTAAAGATATCCTTGGCGAAGATGGGTAAAAGGGTCGTCGCCGAAGAGAAAAAGTTGGCGATAAAATCTAGCAGCATAGTATAAAAAAGGATCGGACTGCTCCAGACAAAATGGATTCCATCCCACATTGATTTAAATGAATAAGAGATCTCATGCGCCATCTCATGCATCTTAATTTTTAAAGGCAAAAGGGTAGCAATATAAAGGACAAAAGAAAAACCATTGAGCCAGTAGATACTACTTACATTGAAATACTGGATCATAAAGCCGGCAATCGCCGGGCCAATGATCAACGAAAGCTGCCGGCTGATCGTCTGTAAAGAAAAAGCATTGACTAGATAATCTTTTGGTACCAGCTGAGGAATAATCGCCTGTCGGGCCGGCCCCTGGAAAGTCCGGGCAGCAAAGGTCAGAAAGACCATAGCATAAATCAGCCAAGGGGTAACGGTATTTGTCAAAGTTGCTACTGCTAAAATAAAAGCAAAGATACAGGGAATGATTTGAGATAGCAGCAATATTTTTTTTCGATCGTGTTTATCTGCCAAAAGTCCTGCAGGTAAGGCAAAAATCACCACACCTAAAAAACCAGCCAGACCAATCAACCCCAAAGACCAGGCTGATCCTGTCATCTCATAGATCTGCCAGTTGATGGCAACCACCTGCATTTGAGATCCTACCTCAGATAAAACAGTCCCAGAGTAGTACAACCTAAATGAAGGAAACTTGAGTGAAGAAAAAGGCTTTAACCGATGAATCATGCCATTTAGTATAGCAATTTTAAGGCTCTAATGCTGATAATGTTTGACTCGCTTTTTTTATCAGATAAATTACAGCTGCTGTCGTAACTCCCATAATATCGGCAATTTCTTGATTTTGTCTAAACTTTCCAGACTCATTTTTGATAAGAGCTAATACTTCTTGTTGTCTCGAAGTTAGGATACCCCAGTGATCCTTTTTAGAATAAATTTCCACATACCTTTCATACTGACTGGCTTTTAATCCATCATGAGTAGTGGTTGGCAATCCTAATGTTCCTTCTTCAATACTCCACCGTCTAATTGTAGTGGCGGAAACTGCATGTTTGAGAGCAATTACAGCTGCCTGATAACTTAACCCCTGTACTTCAAATAATTCTTTCAGTCGTTCTTTTGGATTATCTCCTAATACCTCTTTTTTTTCTCTCTCTTTGACTCCAACTTGTTCTGTTACCATTCTTTGAAAAGCTTTTGTACTTCTGCCTTGATTGCCATTTCGATGTCTAGCCTGTTGTATCGAAACTCGACGTAATTCTTTTGCTGCATTAGATTGAGTACACATAATTCGTTTGGCTTTATTTTCAATCCAGGCTTTTCTTAAATTTACTTGAGTATTTTTCCGCTTCTCTCGATCTTCCCATCTTTTAGCTGTGGCAGCTCGGTGTGGATCAATATACTCTGAACTATGAAGTGGTGGTACACCAGCTGCCCGCAATTCATGATTCACTACATATTTTGACACTTCCCACTGGATAGCTAATTCTTTTGGGGCGATTTGTTCAACTCGATAAACTCGATGCATAAAATCATACGCGGTTTCCCAATACTCAGCTTTATTCAACTCTAGCCATCGTTGAATTGGGGTTTTTTTAAAAAATAAACCAGGGAAATCAGCAGACTCAGTAAACTCACTTCTCCTCGCAGCTTTTTTTCTCATTATTTGCTTGATTATCTCTTCACCTGTAGGCAAGGATCTTGGACGTACTGAATACATTTGATTAATAGCTGCCTGTAGAGGATCAGTTGATATTTCGGCTTTTCTTACTTCTCTTTCCAATCGATAATTTCTCATGTCAGGAATTATACCTAAAAATCGTTTTAAAATAAACTATGAGTCTAGCAAGAGAGGGCTTTGCGGCACTGTTCGCGTGGTGAACCAGTAAGCTGGTCGCAAGCTTTGCAGGCATCACTTTTGATATCAGTAGTGGCAGCGCCACTGGCATTTCCACTGGCTTTAATTTGTGGGATCAGACTAGAAAAATCATTGAATTTGACAGTTGTCGGCAAAGTAAGTAACGTTGGATCCAAAGTCCAAGAGCTGCATTCATAACTTACTTTTTGATCAAGACTGATTGGCATAGTAGCACCACTAGTTTGAGCTGAAGCGCTAGCTGATGTCAGCTGAGCAACTTTTTCATAGGACAACTTTACTCCCTGATCTGATGCATCCGTCCAAACAAAACTTGTATTGTTTTGCACGATCATATGAGACATTGCAGTCTGCCCCTGACTAACACTGGTAAAATCTCCCCTCATTTTGCCATCACTCATATAAATAGTCCCCGATGAACCGGAATTTGTGTCAGAAAAAGTGCATTTTTGGCTTTTGGATGAGGAAAAGAGATCTTTTAAAGCCATCCTGGTATCAGATGAGACAGAGGCTTGAGCTGCTGGGGAGGTTGTTGCTTCGAGCGCTGGCTGATCAGTTTTGAGTGAAGCACTATTTTTAAACCAGGTCACCCCTGCCCCAGCTAAAATCAGAGTAATAATCACTAAAATACCAATAACAACTTTATTTCCCATATCGGTAGTATACAGAGTTTAATACTTTTGTCAAAATTTTAAAAAACCAGTGCAGCCACCAAACTCACTGCTATGATAGCTACCATACTGGCAAGATATTTAAGAGCAAATTCGCGACTTCCCTGGATAAATGAATACACTGATTTTGCCAGTAAATTGACCGCATTTGCCATTACAAGTGCCCAGACACCCAAATTTTGATCAATCCGAATCCCGGTCAGCTGAGCTGTATTTATAACAACGGCATCTATTCCGGTCAGCGATCCGATAGCTGAGGTGATTAAAAAACCACTGCTGCCAAAAAACTCGATCGCTATTTTTGAAGAAACATTGATCAGCAGATAAATACCCATAAATCTTAGCGCTGAGATCAGGGAAAATATTTTGTGTGATTCGTCAATTTTTTCGGCTGTTGCTGTTTGCTTGTTGGCACTTGAGCCAGTTTTAAGAAAGAATACACCGATCAGTAGCGCAGCCAGTGAAACAGCAGCCAGGACAGGTAAAAAGTTGAGCAGTAAAGTGACATTGAGAGAAGCCAACAATAAAATAACTGGTATAAAACTCACTAAAGTAGCCAAAATCGCCCCGGCAACCAGAGGGTTAACTTTTTTGGTAGTTTTACTTTCCTGAGCAATGGAAATAGTAGTCGCTGTCGATGAGACAAAACCACCCACTAATGAGGCAACTAGCCAGCCTTTGCTTTTGCCAATTGTCCTTTCTAATACATATCCCAACAGATCAACACCGGTGATAAGTACGACTATCAGCCAGAGTTTGAACGGATTAATTAACTCTAAATCTGTCAGCGCATGATCCCCCCAGCCGATATTTTTCAAAAAGGCCTCTATGCCCTGAAAATCTGATAGAGCATAGGTAGTATTGGGAAGAAACGGTAAAATGACAAAGGCTAAAATGGCAAAACTAACCAGGGCATTGATCTCGGTTTTTTTGATCGTTCCGACGAAATTTTTAATATCCTCTTTGCGTGACATCAGTAAAACTAAAACAACAGTTATCGCAATTACCAGCTGGACTGGTACTACGCCGGTGGCAATTAAAAAGCCCAAAACATAGGTGTATAAAAATGAGACTTCGGTGGTCACTCCGATATCTTTGGTGAAATAGCTGTCAAAGACATAGAAAATCGCTAATAAAACAAACACTGCGAAGGCAAGCAATCCGGCGAAAAATGGCTGTGAAAAAAACAAAAATCCGGTTAAAGCCCCCAGCCCGCCAATCAATGAAAAGGTCCGGAGTCCCAGGACGGCATGTCTGCCTTTATTGTCTCCTTTGAGGTCTTTTTGTTCATTGATCTCTCTTTCTAAACCTACTACGGCCCCTAATGCAAAAGAGATTGCAATTTTAAATGGAATATCCAACAAATCCATAAGTTGGGATTATAACTTAACTTTTAATTATTGCCAACTTTTATATCTGTGGGAGATTACTTGGGGTATACAATTGACCAACTGAATGGTCATCATTGATGATGACAACCTGATTGGTATGTAGTGCGTCATAGGCCAGATTTTTGATATGAATACCCGGATGTACACTGCGCCAAAAGTAATAAACAAATTGTTTGATCTCCTCACTACTCATACCGCTACCCTTTTTTCTTAATACCTCTTCCGCTTGATCGCGCCATTTCAGACTCATTTCGTAATTTTTGACATATAAAACGTTTAAAAATTCAAACATCTGCCACAACGGATAGTAATTTTCCAGTTTTTTATTGACCATTTTAGCAAACTCCTGATCTTCAGGTTTTTCCAAAGCTGGCAATCCTGAGCTAAAAACTGATTCATCATCGACTTTTCTGGCGCCCAGCATCCAGCCATCATAAAAGATAAAATCCGGTTTTCGCTCTATTACTCGCCAGCCATTGGGTAAAGATTTTTTATCAACAGTGATCTCATTAGAATTTCTAAATCTGATCTGGTCTTTGCCAGCCAGATCGATAGTAAGCTGTTTATCGAGATGATTTTTTAGAAAACTCACCAAGTCTGCTGGCAGCAATGGCTCTATCACCGGAACATATGAACCCATCTTTTCTGACATTAAAATCTCAATTTGATTGTAGGTCAAACTGGTGAGTTTAATCACCGGGCACTGCTGCTCCGTCTGATCGATAGTAACTGTCTCCATACTGACAGTGGCCGTCAGTTGAACACCAGGATCCAGATTGACCCAGCGGAAACGATCGCCATCCCCATGGTGAGCCCCCTTGTCATATCCAGACACAATGATCGGCTGGTCAGCCATCTTTTGGAGGTTGCTTAGATCGATAATGGCCAGCGGTATATCATGGGTCACCCCTCTTCTAATAAATCTGGGATCCTGCCGACGCAAAGCGGTCAGTTGGCTGTGTGTGATGTAATGGTCATCTATCGAACGAGAGACCGATGAATAGCCAAAATGTTGGAGCAAAATCTCCAGTATCTCTCCCTGGGTGGTTTTTCCGGCTCCCTGTATGGCGGAGACCCCGATAATAATCCCATCATCTACACCCTTCTTTTTTTTTATTTCAATCAATTTTTGGACATACGGCAGATAGTACTGCTGGAGATTTTGTGTTAACTGATCGGGCAAAACTTCAGGTCTTTTTTTAAAAAAGTCGTTAAAAATTGTGATGTCAACTGGTTTATCAAATGTCATAGATTATAGATGCTCTAGAGCTCAAATAGAGAGTATGGCATTGTATCTATATTAGCGTACCTGATGAGAAATTGAAATGAATTTGGTTATTTAGCTTTTCGTTGGGAGATAAATCCACCGATTGCACCTGCTACCATCGCAATAAGCGGTAAGGATAATCCATTCAGAGTCTGCCCTGTGACCAGTAAAATAATTAAGTTGATCGCCATTGCAAATACTGGCGGCAAAGCTCCATATAGAGCCGAAGAGTTGTTGTCACCGGTTTTCCCTTTTAAGGCTTGTGCAGTGAAAAAACCAGCTATACCAGAAGCAATGATATTCACTCCGGCAACCACAAACCTATTCCCCATTACTAAAGTAGCAATCATCTCAACTGCCCAGAGAAATACGCCCCAGATGGCAAAAGCTTTTATTCTGGCGGGAGCGTTCTGAGGATCTAAAATCTTCATCTAACTTAACTTTACATAAAAATTACTGTAAGAGTCAATACTGATATAACAAGCTAAACTGCTCCCATTGGAGGCAAACTGGCTGCTTTTTTGAAAATCTCTGTAAGTATTTTTTCATCGACATCTGCCAATTTTTTAAATCTAATGCAGCTTTTCCCAATTGAGGCTTTTGGCAGTTTGGATTTATAATCTTCAGCGATGTATTTATCATCAACCATCGTACAGATATAGACTGAGATATAATTTTTTTGCGAAGCCAAAGCGATAGTACACCATTCCCCTTCTCGGCCTGAGGCATATTTATAGTGATATTTCCCATAGCCGATCATCCCAGAGATCATAAAAGGCTCAAGTTTTGGAGCGTATTTTCGGATCAGATCATGTAGCTTTTGTATTTCTGATTTGCGTGGTTCATCGATTTTGGCGATATATTCCTGAGGATTTTTGGCATCAGTCACTTTAAACATATTCATATCAACTATTTTAACCTATTTCTTATTGATTTTTAACCTAAGTTTTATTGATGAGTTTTAAGATAGAAATATGACTATCAACTTTATGAACATGAATGGATTAACCGCTTTAATCTTTGGTGTATTAATTTTAATTTTTCCAAAATTGTTAAATTACTTAATCGCTATTTATCTGATCAT
>CAZWRN010000016.1:0-30709 GCA_964636275.1 uncultured Gammaproteobacteria bacterium | reverse complement strand
TGGGAAAAAGAGTATCACCAAATAAAATCATTTGTTGTCCAGTCTCAGCTACAGTGGTTAAACCTCCTCGCTCTATCTCAGCCATTACTGTAGCTAGTTGCACCTTTAATGCTTTATCTAACTCCTTAGCCGCGTCGGGATTCTGCTTCTTTAATTCCTCAATTTCAGTCCTCAATGCTTCCAGAGCCTCACTTGACCTAGTATATGATTCTGCTTGTGAACGATCCTTAAAACCCCTTCCTCTTAATCTATCTGTAAAAGAGTCAATATCTACCTTCATTAACTCTACCCGCTCTCCCATAACCTCTGATGCCTTTTCTCTAACCTCCGAATAATGCTCTTTGAATTTTTTCTCTTGTTCTCTAGAGATATTTTGCAATTGTCTACGAGCTTCCAAAATTTTTCGCTGTGTCTCGGACGCTTCAATTGGACAATCATTTGCTAAAGCACCTAGTCTACTAACTAACTGAGGCAATCTAAACTCTTGCCAATCAGCAAAATCAAGCATACTCGTCATTTTATCTAGTTCACCCTTAACACCTGTTACAAGTTCCCCCACATCCTTTTCTATAACCGCACCTTCCCTTCTAAAGAGGTCCGCTGACTGTTGACCAAATTGATTCTCCAACGCACGAATCTGGATCCTGGTTGCATCATCTACAAATCCCTCTAACGACTTTAATTTTGCTAAATCTCCTCTTGCTTCAGTAATACTCGTAATTGTTAAATTTCCACCAAGTTTTGTATGAAGTTCTGTCAATCCCTGAGCAACAATTGGTGCAGCTAAAATTCGCTCTTTACCGACAATTGAATCTTGTATCCCCTGAGTTATAAAATCTATTTGTGCAGGTTGTAACCCCTCCGATCTAAGACGTGTTCGCAATTTGGTAAGAGCTTCGCCAATCGTAGACATGTCATCAAGAGCAGTAATTTGCTGAAGTTGAGTATTAAATTGAGTTTCTAGATCTGTTTTAACAGGAGTCAGGTGTTGAAATTGGTCAGCTTCAACTTTTACTGCAGCAGCTGATTCTTTTTTAAATAAATCTACTGATAAACCTTGAGCCAATCTGGCGACCCTTCTTTTTTCTAAATCTTGAGCTACCTCTTGAAAATTGACATCATAAATAACAAGGTGCCCTTTATCGTCAATACCTCTAATTCTGCCTTGCTGATCCACCTCTCCACTGAATAATTTAGGAACTCTTTTCACTTCCTTTAAATCATCCTTTGCGATTATTACGAAGTCGTTGTTTGATTCAAATGTAAAAAAATTTCCTGTAGGATCAAGTTGCAAGTTTTTAACCTCTTGATATGCTGCAGGGAGATCTACGGCTTCAGTCTGCCATGTTGCAGGATCTCCACTCGTATCTAATTTAAAAACAGATCTAGGTTTATCCGTGGAACAGTAGTAAGTGATATGAGAATTTTTAGGATCAACTGCAATATTATTGCCTACACCAGCTATCTTGTCTGTGTAGTCTGCATCACTCAACTTTTTACCAGGTCTTACATACGTAATTTTATCTTTATAAACAAATATAAAATGATCAGTTGTTCGTTCTAAGTGATCTCCTAAGTTTAGATTTGTTATTTCATTCTTTATATCTGAAGGTAATTTATTTGCCCAATCATCCTTATTATCAAATCTCTTCCAGTTTCTAGGAGGCAAATCAATCCCTTGAGGAGACCTTGTTTGATAGGCTATAAAGACTTGACTATCCTGTTGTCGGATAAGGAAATAACCATCTCCTTCTTTAGCAACCATTTGATTAGTTTTATTGCCATCCAATTGCCATTGACCATTTGGGAATTCGCATGTATTGCCATCCTTAGAGTTAGCTTTAATATAGGCAGAAATAAATCGCCTTTCATCTTCAGGAAATGCATCAACTGCTTTGTAACTATTTTTCTGTGAATAATTCATTTTTGAAGTATCCAGAGCCATACTATAGTAGTCATATCCACCATAACTTCCCTTCTTAGCGGCGTTCCAATTCATAACTACGCTAGAATTATTATCTAATCCTTCTATCTTACGAGCCTGCCCATCAAAAACCTGTAACTCCCTCACTCCTTTACCTAACACAATAGTATAGTTACCATACGGCTTTATAAATGAGTTTTCCGGATCGGGACTATAGCCTCGCTCTCCCTTAATTACTGGTTCTTGAGAACGAACTAATTGTGAAACTCTGAGTTCAGGCAGGGGTGTATTGAGTGACTCCCCATTAGGAGTACGTGGCTGCTCTCGTCTTTCGTGAGTCATATCCATTTTTATCCTTATTTAAATCTTTATCTACCATAAGTATATGTAATAATATCGGCATTTTCAATGTAAACGAGACTATCTTATGTTTTATTAGCTTGCTGTACTAGTCCCTGCAATTGGGTGTTCACCCACTGCTTGTCTAATTCATGATCTAAACTTAGCGAATACTTTTCTTTATTAACCAACTCAAATTCCCAAAAACCCATTGCCATTTTATTAAAAAGTTTAAGAGTTTTCTCTATTAAATTATTATGAGTATCCACTATCTCAATAAGTGATTTCTCTATTTTTTCAACCGAAAAATTATGCTCTGCCGGATCTGCACTAAACAAACTCATCCCATCAAAATATTCAGCCTCAACTTCCTTTATCAACCCAATACAATTCAGGGTATTTTGGATTAGTCTGTGAGCCTGGCTTACATAAGAGATAATCATTTCCTCGTATTCTGGCTTGGAAATTTTTAGCATTATCTTCTTGCTCGCATAATCTGTCTCTAACACTTCAAAAGGAAACATTGATTTCAGAATATCTATTACCCGCCCAGTCTGATTCTTAACAAATCCCGGACTTCCAAAAATCCCTAAATTTGAATTATGCTCAGTCGCAATAGCTATCTGCTGCCAACCCTCCGTAGCTTGTCCTCCGGATGTAACTTTTCCATTGGAATATCCCATCTCCATAAATTTTTCGCGTAACGGGTGCCAATCTTTCTCTTTTGAACCCTCCTCACCCTCAAATTTTTGGTGTCTTTCCAGCCAATCATAATAGCTACCTGCCTCAATTCCATTATCTTTTGATAATAATTTGCCTTCCTGGACTGCTTTTAACAGCCTCTCCCTCTCACTTTCCACGGTTTTCTGCCAAAGCTCATACTCCTCTTTACTAGGAACAACCAGTTCGTCTTTATAATCTTCGTTAACTCTGCTTATAAGCTCTTCTTCTCTCAGATCACAATATTCTGCAAAGGATTTAAACAAAGGCTCATCTCCACCCAACCGCTCTTTCTCTTTTTTGTAATCCTCAACTCCTTTTTTAATCTGCTGTATTTTAATAGCAAGAATATCCTGTTCACTTTTACCGAAATTATTTATGTGATCAATATACCCATCTAAGTAATCAGAACTTTCTTTAATTTGCTCTTCATCTAATAGATAGTGATAGGCTTCCTGCTCTGCTAAATTACACCTGCCTTCAAGGGGTAATACAGCTGCTCGTTCAAATTCTTTAGCCTCTTTTATACCTTGTTCATATTCTTCTTTTGTAACAACTACTGGAAATTTCTCAATTTCGTCAATAATGTACTTAATTGTTGGAGAGATTGATATTAAGTAGGATAAAGCTCTTAGATTTCCGCTTAGAGTATCCAACCTACTTAAGTTTGAACACATTTTGTCTGCGACCTCATTCCATATTAGACTTTTAAGATTTATATAAAAGTTGTACTGTGCTCCTTCAGACGATGGACAACTAGCGATAATAACATTGATGTCTGGCTGGGTTGGTATAGCCTCTTTTTTTATAAATTCGCCATTGAGAAATCTGTTAATTTCCTCAGCACCAACTTTACTCAAACCCTTAAGCTGGAGAGTTATTACTAACTTTGCTCTCTCCTTAGGAGTTAGATTAGCAGACACCTTGCTTAAATCAATGTTACTCATCTGAAATTTTTCCCTTTTGTAGCTACCTTTCTTTGGAATAAAACACTCTCAATCATCTCTACCCTTTGATCCATTTCCGAAACTTCCAAAGCCTTAAGCATGTGACCGGCTAAATAGCCAATGGTATTAGCAATATTGGGAGGTATTTCTCCATTCCTTACTCTATTAATAGTATCTTCCAGTAGTGCCGCTACCTGCTGAGGAGTTTTTATGTCAACAGGGATTAGGTTCATATCAGTTTTTTTACTGGCAAAACCTCCTTTTTGAACTGCTAACTGTTTTTCTTCTTGAGTATCTGGATTATGACTAAAACAGAAAGTCGCCTCTTTCATAGCCATAGCTCCACACTGACTTCCGTCTTCTTTTATAAATTGACATTGCATAAGCTACGCTTACGGGGTACACCCCTCATAATTCCTTTCTTAGCCTCAAATTAAAGGCATTGCTGGTGGTTTTGAATGGATTATTCTTCCTAAAGCGTCTCTTTCAAGGATTAATCTAGCTTTTCTGGGGTCTGGGAGGGTGAAAGTTAGTTTGAAGTGGAAATTATTAGTTGGGATAGTGGAATGGGCTTCCCAACTTTTAAAGACATGCGTGAATTTTAACAATAAAGCATTCAAAAAGGAAATGCTAAGTCATTTTTCATTATCGCTGGACATCTGCAGTATAATGTGTAAATGGCAACTGTTAAAAAGTCGTGTTATATAATTTCACCAATTGGCGAAATTGGATCTCCTACTAGAAAGCATGCAGATTTAGTTTTTGATTTTATTATAAAACCTGCCGTTATTAAAGCAGGTTTTGACGAACCTATCAGAGCTGATTCAGATCATAACCCTAGTGTAATTACGAATTCTATTTTAAAACATGTATATGAAGACGATCTTGTTGTTGCAGTACTGAGTGGGAAAAACCCAAATGTTTTTTACGAACTTGCTCTTAGACATGCAATAAAAAAGCCATGTGTTCACTTAATTGATAGTGAATCCTGGCCTCCTCCCTTTGATTTAGCTGCTATGAATATGATCCGATACGATATATCAGATTGGACAAGTCCCCAATTAGCTATAGATCAATTAGTTTCAGCTATTAAGATCTCTGAATCGAAGGATGCATTAATAACTAATCCTATTTCAAGCTATTTGGCTGTACAAGACTTAATAAAGAGCGATGATCCAGAAAAGAGAAAAGATGGATTAATAGCTGAGCGGCTTCAAATTATTCTTGATGAAATTAATTCCTTAAGAAGGAATTTTAAATCAAGTCAAAAAATTAGTAATAATTTAATGATCAATGATATATTTAGTTCATCAGGGGCTGCATCGATTTCATCTTCTAATTCATCTAATTTGGGTACACTTTTATCTGATTATTCTATTTCTGATAATGCTTCAGTTGACAAACTGGGTTACCTAAGTGATTTTATTGACTCCGAAAAAAGGAAAGGTTAATTCAAAATTTATACTCACTAATTCTTGGACAGCACATCATTGTCGTCCAAGCTCAACACTTGAATATTTTTCTGATTCGCTGACTTTAGCAGATTGTAAGAGAAATATCTACTGAATATAGAAATAAGAGTTTTAGCTTTGAGAGTAAAGCTGGACGAGTTTTCTTCGTGAAATAAAGGCGTTTTGAGCTTCTTTGTTTTTTACTTGTTTCCATTTGTCACCCCAGTTTTTGTGTGATGAACGACAAAAAACTAGCGTTCGGCCAAAAAAAGTTTCTAGGTTTCTTTCAAGCGAGTCATCGATTTTTCTCACATCAAATCCTAGTCTTGTAGCGAGGGGTCCAGCTAGATGTGAAGTGCCATAAAAAGCATTTACTCCATCCAACCTAGGATCATTATTTTCACTTAAGGTTGCCAACGCTTCCATTGATTCGCGCACTGACTGATAGAGTTCCCGGGTAATCTTTAGTAAATCATCTTCCTGATTTAACTTGGGTAAATTTCTTAGCAGATGGATTTGCCCGACACGATCACCTGGAATAATTGCGGTTCCATCCGATAAAAGTATTGGGCCATTATAGTATGGATATTCCTTTACTTTGACATTCATATGCTGTCCAACCAAAATCCCTTGTGAGCGTTCTAATTTAGCTTCTTTCCGATCAAGCAATCCATAAATCACATCTTCGTATTTTTCTTCAAACCGATCAATGATATTTTTCATGCTTACTATTATAGGTCATTTTATTTATAGAGACAACTGAGGAGCTTATCTTGGATAAAACCAGTCTGGATTGAGTTTGAAGAAATCTATTCTGACGCCTGTAGGATTTCTTAATCCTTTCAAAATTTGCTCGAATGGTTTCTCGGTAATAGGAGCGGCAGCAGCTTCTCTTTCTATTATTCTGTCTCTGTTGTAGGGACTGACTATTCCCATATGCCAATAAGATTCCCATGATTCACTGGAAAAGCCAAAAGCAACTGCTTCATCCGGCAAATAAAGATTCTTAAAATTAGCAGATCCCACTTTTCTAAAACGCATTCCCATATATGTGGTCTCTGTTCTCTCGGGTTCAATGAATTTTTCACTGTCAGTTAAACCCAATAAAAAATGCGCAGCACTAATACAGTTAACACTTCTGGTGTTTGCTTTGGATCTTTCTAATCTGGCTGGAAAATCTACTGGATACATAGGCGTGATTTTAACAAATCTGAAAAGGAATTAATTTCGGCGCTGGTTGCGTTTTAATTCTAGTCTTCTGAGTCTGGCCTCTAATCCGTCAAGTTGAGATGACGCTCTTTGCGCTACCTGTTCCAAGGCCTCTAAAGCGCAAAGAGCGGATAAATCTCCATTTTTTGCAGCGGGATCTAAAGCATCAAGAATATCCATAGATAAGCTTAAATTTTGTCTGGGAGTGGAAGCTGGATTCTGATCACTTTGCCGAGCCAGTTCACGAGCCAGATTTAATCTCTGCAAATGTGGGTTTTCCGGATTTGGCTCCTGAGGAGGTTGACCGATATTTTTTTCATTATCAAATGTCATGTTGCTATTATACTTATTTTTGACCCTAAAATCAAACTATAGGTTTAAAAATCACACACCCGGTGTGTGAGTGCATTTTTTACATTTATATCAGGTCATTTTTCAAAAAAGGCAGTCTGGTATGTTCTGTTTCAGTCTCAATAGTTGGTTTGATATCCTGCAATACTTTGACATATTTTCTCGGGTTGTGGATCAGATACATTTGGAGAGTTTTATTGAGCCTCATATCATATAAAGTCACTGTAGAAAAATTGAAAATTTCTCCTAATAATGAATCCTCCACTTCGATGCGACGAAGCTGATCGATCCGGTACTCCTGAGTAGTCCTGAAAATCAGCCCTTTTTTATGATAAATATATTCAGGTGTGATCTCGTAATACTCATTGAGCCAGAGTAAAACGACCCAGACAGTAATCGATATCTTAAAAATACCTGCCAGGATAAATCCTAACAGAAAGATAAAAGTATGCCATGTATCTAGGGCAAAATAATCTCCGATCAAAGATAAAAGCCAGTAAAATCCGATCACTAAAGCCGCCACCACGACATCGATTGTGACGAGTCTAGCCAAAAGGATAGTGATACTTTGACGAATATTGAGATGAGCCAGAGTAATACCTTCTCCCACCTGCTCTCCTTTCTGATTGGATCAGTTAACTGATTTTTTATCCGCCAGGAAAAATAATCCGCCAATTATTAAAAGCGGGCTAAAAATTAGCAACTGTACTATCAGATTATTACCACTAAAAAAGAAGGCGGCGCTGACAAAAAAAGTTAAAAACAGAGCACTACCGATATTTGGATACCGCCAGCTCAGATATAAACCAACTGATAGAATTATGTTTGGGATCAGGTGAATGAGAAAGCCTGTTAGATTGTGAATTAAAGTCTCACCCGGTATAAATGCATCAAAGGCAAAAAGAGCCAAAAACAGTATATAAAATATTGCAATCCAAACTGCCAATCGCAAAAAAAATTGCTTTGACATATCTTATTTTTAGCAGAAATGTTGATTTTTGGCGATGATTTTTATCACACATTTTGAAGCATCGGCGACGATCAAAACATGCATTAATTAATTCCGAATTATTTAGTGTACCGAACTAAGTCATTAATGGGGGGTTAGCAAATTGATCTAAAAAGTTATACATTACCTGGCGCCAGATGGAAGGTAGCTGATCCTGAATTTGTAAATAATAAAACTGTGTACCATTCTTAGCGATCTCATCTGCATTATAATGTCGAATAATCTGGCGAGGGGTAGTTTCGACTAAAGGTTGGTTGAATCCCCGACGATGTATTATAAGATTTGGATCAGGCCAGATGACACCCATATGTGAATAATGCCGTGATCTATTTTCCCAAATTCCGACTGCCTGAGCAGATTCAGGAAAATACCGGTCATTTCTTTTCATTTCATCAACTCGTTTAAATGAGATTTTAACAGTAGTCCGTTGCAACCATGGATCAATATAACGCTCCTTATCGGTGGCTCCAAGTAAATAGAAAACAGCTCCAAGACAATTTAGATTTTCAAAATTAGCTTGCTTTGCCTGTTCTATTCTTTTTTCAAAATCAGCTGGATACATGCAGCAATTATATCAGTAATTAAGCTCAAACTCTAATATTATAGGTTGATTGTCGGCTTAGTGGAGAGAATTACATCTCAAAGTGACACTTGAAGTGATAATAAGCCGCGGTTCCGACTTCAGCAGTACCTGATGAGGAAATATCGATATCCTCACCAAACAGCTTTTTAGCTTCGTCCGCTTGAATTACAATGGTTTCGGGTTTTCCCATAGCTTTCATATCACCGACACCCCAACAGTAATCTTCAACTCCACTTTGCCATAATATCATCAGGAAAAGAATGATTAGCACCACCAATCCAATGAGGATCTGAAAAGAGCGAGCATGAATTATTTTTTTCATATTTTAGATACTACTGAGACCATTTAAATTTTTTCTTTAGTTTAAAAATAAATCATTCTATCCAGTTTTGACGACGTTGATACAAGTTCTTAGAAATTACTGGTTTTGCAGTGATTTTTGATAATCTTTTTTGAACTGTTTATTTTCAATATCACCTGTCTGCTCTTTGGTCAGTTGATACCTGTCAAGGTAAAGCACAAATCCGGCACCTAAAATCATTAATATCATAATGCTTAAAAATGTCAGATCAAATGATGAGGGTAAAACGTTGTTGACTATAAAAGGAACCTCTTCGCCATGGCTGTTGATCCTAGTCTGCACTACCTCCTGCCAGGGCCAGATTTTTCTGATTGATCCCAACATCACACCAGCTAAAATTGCCACTGAGATATCGTGATGGTGTTTAAACAGCCAACTAAGCACACGGGAGAAAAGCGCTAAACCTATCACACAGCCTGCCATAAAAACCGCCAAAATGGAGAAATTCCGATCCGTCACAGCTCCTAATATCTGATGATACTTACCCAAAAGAAGTAAAATAAATGATCCGGAAATACCAGGTAGAATCATGGCACAAATAGCAATAGCTCCGCTTAAAAATATAAATGGCAGCGAATTGGGGGTTTCGATGGGGATCAAGCCGACGAGAAAATAGGTAACAATCGTAGCAATTACAAAAGAAATTTTATCTGTTAGATCCCATTTGACGACTCTTTTGAGAACAATCCAGGTGGAAGATAGAACCAAGCCAAAAAAGAAAGCCCAGACAAAAGATGGATACGCAGCCAAAAGGAAACTAAGCAGATTGGCCAATGCAAATAATGCCGTAAATAAACCTCCAGCTAGTGGAATGAGAAATTTAAACGGAATCAGTTGAATAGCTGGTTTGATTTGTCCTTTGAGCAAAAGGCGCAAAAAATCACCACTTAAGGTTTTAATTGTGTACAAAAGCTCTTCATAAATCCCAGATAAAAATGCTACTGTACCTCCTGAAACTCCTGGTATCAGATCGGCTGTACCCATGGCAAAACCAGTCAAATAAAGCCTGAGATATTTTTTAAAATTTGACTGGACTTCTCGGATCAGTTGCATCAGATGATAATACACATTTTTGGTTGATCTCACAACCCTATTTTGTCTCTAGCCAAAAGTGAAAGCGTAGATTTCCGTATTGTTGTCTAGAAATTCCAACTGCAATAAATGTCGGCCGGGATTTTCTAGTTTGATCAGTTTGTAGAGCCTGTCAGTATCAACATTGACCACCCCCTGCTGAACATCCTCCCCAACTGACTGCAATTTACCATCTAATGTTAGTTTGATCTGACCAGGCACAGCACCGGTGGGTTTCATGACTAAAAAAACCTCTTTCGCTTCAAAATTTAATCTCAATGTGGCACCCGCTTGCGGATTGGAATACTCTGGCATGATTTTCCAGCTACCGCTAAAGGCAAAAGTATTATCTGTCAGATCTTTGGGAGCGCTATACTGACTGAGTTGATCTCTGATCACTCTTTCAGGTGAAGCTAAATACTCCATTCTCTGATACCCCAAATAAAGCTCTGGCGTCTGTGAGTAGACCTCGTAATCAGGATTGGAAACTTGCCCCGTCAACTCTTTTCCGGTTTCGGAAAGCAGCTCCCGAATCTTTTCTTCGGTTTCGTTGTAAGCACCTTCACCAAAATGGGTGTATCTGACCCGGCCATTTTTATCAATTAAGTATTTGGCTGGCCAATACCGATTTTGATAAGCCCGCCAGGTAGCAAAGTTGTTGTCCTGCATGACGGGATATTCAATTTCAAAATCTTTAAGAGCCTTCGAAACGTTTTGAGGGTTTTTTTCAAATTCAAACTCTGGTGAATGAACCCCTATTATGACCAACCCTTGATCTTTATATTCGCTCCACCATTTCCGCAAATATGGGAGCGTCCTTTGGCAATTGATACATGAGTAAGTCCAAAAATCGACAAGCACCACCTTGCCTTTTAGATCAGCCAGCTTGAAAGGCTCTGTATTAAACCACTCCCCTCCAACGACCAACTCAGGCGCCGCTGGACCAATCTCATTCATAACATCGGTGGTGGGTTTACCCATCTGTGAATCATCCATTGGTTGATCAGTCATATTTTTCAGTTGTTCTAAAACAGAGGTGTTGTCTTCCAGTTGGGTCAGACCGACTCCATACTGAGGAAAGGTGTCCAAAATCCAGCTCTGAAACCGGCGATCAAGGTTGAAAAATATGGCGATGGCAGTCAGCACCATCAATACGCCAAACAGCTTTTGAATTTTACTACTGTTTTGCAGCAACCAAGGAACTTTTTGCAAAGCGGTCGATCCGCCCTGAATGATTAAAAACATTGGGATAGCTGTTCCCAAAGAATAAGCCAAAGTGATTAATGCGGCATCGAAGGTCACTGTACCAGATAAGGCCAGACTGATCACCGAAGCCAGAATTGGACCGACACAGGGAGTCCACAAAAGTCCTAAAGATAAACCGATCACTACTCCTCCTATAAAGCCGTGTCTGTTTTGCGAACTTGGGGCAAAGGAGGTCAGCGCACTGAAAAGCTTTTCCATCAGAATCTGAAATACCGGAATAAACAGACTCAGACCAAAAAAGATCAATATAAATATAGAAACATAACGTAAAGATTCAGCCGGGATACCACTCAGCTGAACTATTGTTGAGAGGAACAATGTAAAAAAAGTAAAACTAATCACAAATCCGGTGACAACTCCAAACGATCGCCATTTTCCACTAGGGTCAAATGAGGAAGATAAGACGATCGGGAGAATCGGCAAAATACATGGTGATAGTATAGTGACAATCCCAGCCAGAAAAGCGAATAAAATTAAAATAATCATGTTTGTCGCAATAAGTGATAAGTACAGAAGAGATAAGTTATATATTTAAATCCTTATCTCATATCTTATTTAATGTTTGCTAAAAGCTCGGCTGTTTTTCCCCCATTCCATTTGGTCACCTGATTACCATTTTGATCGATCTGAACATAAGTATGCTGATAAGTCACTCCATATTTTTTAGCCAGATCTTTTTCAGCCTGGTCGGTATCCGGATCGTTGTAGTTTACCCTAATCACACTCACACCTTCAGGAATCTGGCTAATATTGGCTTTTAAATCTGCATCTGTCGGCCGACAGGTCGGACACCAGCTGGCATAGAAAAACAAAACTCTTTTTCCAATGGCTGCTGATTGTAATGCAGCTTTTGAGTATTCGAGATATTCCCCATGACTCTTTTGATTGTCCATCACTGAATCCCCCGATGAGCTCGACATTTTATCATCCATCATCATGCTATCCGTAGACTGATCCATCATGGTGTCCTTTTCCATCATCTGGTCTACGGTTTCCATAGACTCTGGCTGACTGGATTGAATAAATGAGTAAGCAAAAAAACCAGCAACAGTAAGCGCAATTATTACTAAAACGGCTACAATATATTTCATAAGTCACCTCCCTAAATCAGGGTAAATCAGTCGAAGTAAAATGTCAAGTCTACTTTACATCGGCTTCACATTTTAAACTGAGAATAGATTCGGGAAATAAGTTTTGAAAAAACCATGGCACAAAGAGCCAACACCAGCCAGGGATCGATTTCATGATTAAATCCCTGCACAATGACACCTAAGATCAGTGTTCCAACCCCTACCAGGTATGACAGGCGGCCGGCTTTTAAAATATGGATATTTTCTCTTTCGTCCAAAGCTTTTTCTTTTAAAATAAACCCCGCAAAGGTCAAAAAAGCCAAAATAATTCCAACTGACATCATTGAAACAACTGTTTCAGGCATTGTCAGATGTCCTGGATTTAGAAATAATACCGCGATTACCAGAATAGTGACCGCACTTAGTGTTTGAATTATCATAGCTTGGCCTTTTTATCTTGGTTTAAATAAAAAATTTTTTCAACCGGTAGTTTAAAAAAAGCCGCTAACTTAAGCGCTAAAAGCACTGACGGCGTGTAGTTCCCTTTTTCCATGGCGATAATGGTTTGGCGAGTCACACCAACCGCTTTAGCCAGCTCTTCCTGAGTTATTTTATGCTTCAGTCGAATTGTTGATAGTTGATTGATAATTATCTCAGTCATCGTGACTGATTATACTCTATCAGCCTTTTTGTATATATAAATGTCTGCTACAATAGGTCAATGATTTTAAGCTTTCTACTATTTATAGTTGGTCTAGGCATTTTAGTTAAAGCGGCTGATTTACTGGTAGAAGGAGCATCAGCAGTGGCTCTAAAGCTGAAGATCAACCCAATGGTGATCGGATTGACGGTGGTGGCATTTGGTACGTCAACACCTGAGCTGGTAGTCTCAGTTACTAGTGCTTTATCGGGTAACACAGCGATTGCTTTCGGCAATGTAGTTGGATCAAATATCGCCAATATACTACTGATATTAGGTGTCTCCGCTATCATTGCCCCATTGGCTGTAAATCGAAATACGGTCTGGAAAGAGGTCCCGATGTCTTTTTTGGGGGCATTAGTCTTACTCATTTTGGGATTTCAAAATGTTTTAGATAGTTCACGTTTAAGTGGTCTGTTTATGCCAGCTGATCAGTTGACTGGTTCATTAACTTTCAGTAATGGTCTGATACTTTTAGGTTTTTTTGTTATATTTATCTATTACACCTTTGGTATAGCTAGTGTGACAGCAGAAGACAAACCCTCTATCAATCCCTTATCTTTACCTAAATCATGGCTCTATATCATTCTGGGTTTGGTTGGTCTGATCGGAGGCAGTAAATTACTCGTGGACAATGCTATGCTTTTGGCTCAACGCTTGGGTGTATCAGATCAGCTTATCGGATTGACCCTGGTGGCGGTTGGTACTAGTATCCCTGAGCTTGTAACCAGTATTGTGGCTGCTACCAAAGGCAAAGTTGAATTGGCTGTAGGCAATGTTGTAGGATCAAATATTTTTAATATCTTTTTCATTCTAGGAGTCACTGCTCTAATTTCAGAGATTCCAATCGATGGGACAGCGTTGTCCGATATCTTAGTTCTGTTTGCCGCGACTCTAATGTTATTTATTAGTTTTTTCATTATGAAAAAACGGATTGTCGGACGATCCGAAGGGATACTAATGATTGGAGTTTATGCGGGTTATATTTATTATCTGATGGTCAGGTAAATTTCAGATCTGAAGTCGCGGTTTAATTTTCCAAAGGAAATTGTTTGATCCGCCATTCCATCAATCCATGTGACAGATTGTAGATAGTCTGATAACCTTTTGATTCCAGCATCTGTGAAGCAACAGCTGAGCGTGATCCGCTTAGACAATAGACTAGAACAGCTCGATTTTTGTCTTTTAAAATTTTATCTGCCTGCAGATCAATCTGATCTAGTGGAAGCAGTTTACTTCCAGCCAGGTGTCCGCGGCTATATTCATCCGGAGTTCTTACATCTAATATAACTATATCTTCAGACTGAATTTTATCCTTGGCCTCCTGGGCGCTTAGTGATATCACACTCATGCGATTTATTATAACTGCTCCAGCAGTTTTAAATCGTGATATAAATCACGGAAAAATATCTTGACAAATTATTAGCAGTCTAGTATATTGAGTGCTAATCACTATTCAGAAAATTGTAGAGATAAGTACAGAAGCAATACGAGATAAGTTAATCCGTAGAATGTTTTTATTGCTTAAAGCGAAACTGAAGTTGTTTACAACTTATTGCTTATTGCTTATCACAAATAAAAGGAGGTGAAAAGAAATAAATTATAAAGGATAAATTACAAAGTCAAAAACTTTGTTTTATATTTTATACTTTATAATTTGTAATTTTTATGGCACTCATACGTTGGAATCCATGGAATCTCCAATCGGCTTTAGAAGATGATTGGGAGATGCCGACAGTACCGGGTCTATCTCGGATCTTGGGACAAGGAATGAATATCTATGAAACTGATACTCAACTAGTTTCAGAGATCGCCCTGCCAGGTATTACCGAAGACCAGATTGACATCTCAATTGATGATAAAGTGGTGCGGATCACTGCATCGGTTGATTCTTCCAAAGAAGATAAATCTGGCCGCAAATACTACATGTCTTCGATGACTCAGGCTTACAATTATTCTTTCCGTTTACCTGAGAATATTGAAGCCGAATCTGAACCAGAAGCTGTCTTGCAACATGGTGTATTGAAGCTGACTTTCCAGAAAGCAGCACCAGTGGCGCCAAAGAAGATCAAAGTTCAGACAATAGGTAATCAGCCAAAAAAGGTTGAGACAGGATCTGAAAAATCAGATAAGATCTGATGAGATCGGATAGATCGGATGAGATCAGAAGGGTGGCCATGTGCCACCCTTTTTGACACTCGGGTGTACAATATATGCATATAAAAAGATTAAGGAGGACGTTATGGGTAACGTCGAAATGGCCAGAGGGGGCCCTACAGAGAGAAGTTTTCTTCGCAAAAGTTTAGATAAAGTATTTTTAGGAATTTCATTTATAACTTTACCTTTAGGGGTGGGTGTTGCGGCGTCAAGTTTACTCGCTGCTCAATGGGGGACCGCTGCTATTGCCTCTGGTTCAGCTTTTTTGGACTTTACTCAGATCAAAGAACATGGCAGATCACCTGAACAACAAAGTTGGTATAATCCAGAAAGACTAGCAGATCGGTTGATTGGGAGTTTACGTTTCAATAAAACATCCCGACTAGCCTACTCATATAATAATGGCCACCAAACAAGCAACAATTGATTATCTGACTGAGCAGCTGTCTGGACTAAATAATTTACGAACTCGTAATATGTTTGGTGAGTATGCTGTCTATTGTGACGAGAAAGTGGTTGGGTTTGTCTGTGATGACCAGCTTTTTATCAAACCAATTCCTGAAGCTAAAGAGTTCATTGGAAATCCTAAGGAAGCACCTCCCTACCCTGGTGCTAAAAATTATTATTTGATTACTGCTGATAAATGGGAAGATAGTGAATGGCTCAGAGAGCTCATACTTACTACAGCTAATGCTCTGCCAGTTGCAAAGAAAAAATCAGTTAAGTAACCACAGACAAAAATTTAGTATCGTCGCAAAACTCACCCAGGCCAGATATGGATACAGTAGATATGATGCCCAAGGATCGGTTTTTCTAAATCTGACTATCATCCAGAGGATCATTGACCAGAGAATGATTATCACTACAAGCGCTCCTAACAGATCTTTGAAATTGAAAAAGACGATCGACCAGACACTATTAACAACCAGGTGTACTAAGAATAGAACTACTGAATTTTTGATGTAGTTAGACTGTTTAGCAAATTTTTTATCAGATAGCTTGATCCAATTGAGATACAAAGAGATCCCCATCATAGTATAAAGCGTGGTCCAGACTGGACCAAAAATCCAGTTTGGTGGAGAGAAAAAGGGTTTATTTAAATACTGATACCAGTCGGATATAGCAGAGAAAGTAAAAAAAGAGCCAATTATTCCAGCTAGCTGGGAAATAGCAATAGCAGCGATAAGTTTAATCCAACTACGGGGCATTAATGTAATAATCGCAGAAATCTGAAGGAAAGTAAATTAGACAACACCGAGCTCTTTACCGACCTCTTCAAAAGCTTTGACAGCTTTTTCCAGATCCTCTTTCGAATGAGTTGCTGACGGGATCACTCTGATCCTGGCTGTACCTAAAGCTACCATTGGGAATTTTATCGGAGTGGCATAGATCCCTTTTTCAAACAGTTTCATCGAAAACTCTTTGGCTTTATTTTCATCCCCTATCATCACCGGTGTAATCGGTGTTTCTGAATGACCACAATCAAAACCGAGAGCCAGCAGCTTTTCTTTAAAATATTTGGCGTTGTCCCACAGCTTGGTGACCTGTTCATCGGAGGATTCCAAAATGTTGACTGATTCAATCAAAGCCGCAGTATCCGGAATAGACAACCCATTGGAAAATAAAAACTGTCTCCCTTTTTGGCGGATGTATTCGACAATATCCTGTTTGCCGGTAATAAAGCCTCCCATCACCCCAAAGCCTTTGGACAGCGTCCCGACATCCAGATCAATCTCCCCTTCCAGACCAAAATGATCGACTATCCCCCGCCCATTTTTTCCTAATACACCCTCACCATGGGCATCATCAACCATGGTTAAAGCCTGATGTTGTTTGGCTAATTTAACAATACCGGGCAATGGCGCTAAATCTCCATCCATTGAAAATACGCCGTCAGTGACAATCAGCCGAGTTGGTAGTTCCCCATCACTTTTAGGAGTATTGGCGAGTTCGTCAGTTTCTTTCAACACCTGTCCCAGACTGGCCAGATCGGCGTGTTTGTAAATAAATTTATTTTTGCAACCGCTCAGCCGCCCAGCATCAATGATCGAGGCGTGATTGAGTTCATCTGAGATCAGAATATCTTCTTTGCCGATCAAAGTTTGGACAGCCGCCATATTGGCCATATAGCCGCCGGATAAAACAATACAAGCCTCACAATGTTTAAATTTAGCCAATCTGGATTCCAGCTCAATATGTAATTTATTGGTACCCGAGAGAGCCCGGACAGAAGATGTTCCTACCCCGTATTCTTTGACGGCTTTAATAACCGCTTCAACCAAACGTGGATCATTGGCTAAACCGACATAGTTGTTGGAGCAAAGATTTAACTTTTTTTCACCTTTAATGGTGAGATAAGCCCCCTGGCCAGATTCGATCACCCGAATGTCGTTGAACAAACCTTTGTCTTTTAACTCTTGTATAGCTTTTGTATATTTGTCGTTCATAAGTTCATTAATTATAAAGTATAAAGGATAAATTATAAAACCGAGTTTTTATGCTTCGCTTATAATACATGGTTTTTGAAGCTTCGCTTATAAAACATGGTTTTTGAAGCTTCGCTTATAAAACAGAGTTTAAACTTTTTGCCTTTCTTTTGATTTTGAATTTTTAATTATTGTAGTTAAAATTGCTACGAGTTCTTCAGATTCTTTGAGTAAAACCCTTAACTCATTATTGTCTAGCAAATTAGCTTCAACTAACAACTTCAACCAATATCTGCTTTCCCTGGCTTCTTTTTTTGCAATATTTACTCCGTGTAAAAAATCTGCTCTGGTATAACCCCCAAATGCTTCTTCAATATTTGCACCAACTGAAGTCCCAGATCTCACTAACTGATTTGCAACAGTTTTGTGAGCTAATGTATTTGGAAATGAATTTAAAAGCTTGATGATCTTTACAGAAAAATCAAAACTTCGCCTATTTATATCAACCATAATATAAGGCAGAAGTAAACTTTCTCTAAATCCCCAGTTTTATCCTTTATAATTTATCCTTTATAATTTTATGGAACTAAAATGACTTTACCACACTGCCTCGACTTCATGACTGCCATCGCTTCTTCAAAATCTTTCAGTGCAAAGCGATGAGTGATGATCTTTTCCAGGTCGATCTTGCCAGACTTTAAAAGTTCATTAGTTTTTTCCCAGGTATCCCAGATCTGGCGACCAAAGACTGACTCAATAGTCAGCTCTTTATTGATCATATATTTACCCCAGTCAACTGAGATATTTTCTTTTGGAATTCCAAAAGCGATGATTTTACCGGCGATTCTGACGGCTTCAAAGGAGATCTCAATTCCCAGCCTGTTTCCACTCATTTCAAGCACTGCATCAAAAGTCCCGTATTCAGATTCATCCAGTTTTTCAATAGTTCGGTCAAACCAGCCGGTTTTATCAGCCAGTTCTCGTCTGTATGGCTCATCATTGATACCAACTACCTCTTTGGCACCCATCGCCCAGGCGGCAGCTCCAGCGGCCAATCCGACTGGTCCAAGTCCCATGATCAACACTTTTTTGCCTTTGACGTCAGCTTTAGTGACTACATTGACAGCATTACCCAAAGGCTCCTGGGCTGAAGCCACTTCAACTGAAATCGAAGGATCATTTTTCCAGGTAGTTTTGATTGGGATCGTGGCGTACTCTGCAAATGAGCCATCGCGGCCAATACCAAACAGCTCCATATTTTCACAAACGTGATAATTTTTAATCTCACACTGATAACAGTTGAGGCAGTAAATATGGGTTTCGGAGGAAACGAGATCACCAACTTTGAGATCGGTTGGTTCATCGGCATTGATCTCAACTATCTCACCAGCCAGTTCATGCCCAATAATTGCCGGTGGTTTGATATGCCCAGCTGCCCAAGGAATCCAGTCGTAAATACCGATGTCTGTACCACAAATAGAAGCGGCTTTGATTTTTACTAAAACTTCACCTTTTTTGGGAGTTGGTTTGGGCATCTCTTTGAGCTCAACACCTGGCTCGGGTTTAGTTTTAACAACCGCTAACATCAGCCAATTATATGCCCACAGGCTGAGTGAATCAAGAGTTATCCTCTTGAAGCTTGCATTGACTGCTATACTTAGATTATGCCGGAAAAAAAGCCCTCTGAAAAAAAACGGCTGATCTTTTATTTGCTGCTTTTTGTCAGCTTAATATGTTTGTTAGTTGCGCTGTATATGGGGGTTAATTTATACAAACGGGTCTCGCATCGGCCACCGCCAATCCCCCGCCAGACAGATGTCACTCTGATCCAAGAATGGATGACTATCCCTTTTATCGCCAGATCATACCGGGTACCTGAACCAGAGCTGTTTGATCATCTGGGGGTTGATAGTGCCAGTAATCGCCGAACGAGTCTGATGTCACTGGCTGCCAAACAGGGTATATCCACTCAGTCGCTTATCAGCCAGATCCAAGAGTATATTACTCAGTATCAGTCCCAACAGACCAGACCTTCACCACCATGACCGCTTTACTTGATCCGCTGTTAACACTGGTTATCAACTATGGATACCCTGTCGTGGCACTGGCTATTTTGTGTGGCTACGCTGGGATACCGGTACCCTCTGATGCTATTTTGATGGCCGCTGGTTCTTTTACGGTTGATGGATCTCTCAATTTGTTTATTTTAATTCCCTTGGTAATCGCAACAGCACTTTTGGGAGATATGGTTGGTTATTTTATCGGCAATAAATTTGCCCACTGGGTTGTTGGAAATACTCAAAAACACTTGAGACTGTCAGAAAAAAAATTGACTAATGTCACCGCTTTTTTATCCAGGTGGGGGCTGTGGAGTATTTTTCTAACCAGATGGCTGCTGACTCCGCTGGCTGTCCCGCTCAACCTGGCTGCTGGGATCAGCGGCTATCCATTTAAAAAATTTATCCTGATCGCTTTTTTTGGTGAATCACTTTGGGCAGCTATCTATATTTATCTGGGTTATTTTTTTGGTGCCAACTGGGAAACACTGCTGGATTATTTAGACAACGCTCCCTGGATTTTGGTTTTACTGCTTGTAGGAATCTTGTCTTTATATCTGGCCTACAAAATTTGGCGAAAAAACCGCTCGTTTTAAATCCATCTTGGTCTTGCCTGGCATTTCGAAAACCCCAAAAAGTTTTTTTAAAGAGGGGTTGACTCAGCGGGCGATCTTTTTTAAGCTAAATAGATACTGATGTCTTTGACATCTAGCGTGTACACAAACTCTGTCATATAGGGTCTAGCGAAAACACACTCGGGGGTCATTTTTTGACCAACACCCAAAAAAAATAATTAAATACTTTCTTGAAAGGGGGATTTTGTTTGCCAATACTGCCATATATTACTGCCGGTCTAAACTCACCGCTGCATACATTTAAACCGTTAAAGAAAAGTGTTTTAAATGAGATCTCTCATTATCATAAACTTTCCCCTGAAAGCCGTAGGCTGCTTTTGTCAATTTTACTTTTTACTATCGCTTTACCGCTCCTGAGCGTTTTTGTGAACTCTTTTTTGTGGCGATCTTCTCATAACGTTGGCCAGGTGATCTTGTACAATATTGCAACCTTTATCGGCATGCCGATCGGCTTTTATACCAATACTTTTTTGCTCAAAAAATACTCCGGAAAACTACTTTATTTCTGGGGAAGTTTATTGCAGGGTGTGATAGTCGCTGTCATCTTATTTTTACCATCGGCTGGTCTAGAGATAGTTTCATTGGCTGGCATAGCGATGGGGATAGTCTCGGGAATTTATTGGGGCAACCGGATCATGATCGGAATGTACGCTACCAATAGTCATCAAAGAACCTATTTTATCAGTCTGGAGCTAATACTGGTCACTTTGATGGGGATTATCATGCCACTATTTATTGGTTGGTTTATCGTCACCGGTGAACATTTTTTCACCAATTGGAGCGAGCGGGCATATCAGATACTGGCAATTTTTTTGATTGGCGTGATGTATTTTTGCGGCAAGATTGTCCTCAAAAATAAAGTGGTTGTGCCAAAGATGCAGGGCATATCATCTTTTAAACCCTCCCTGCGCTGGAAAAGACTCCGGCTGCTGAGTGTATTTGCCGGGATGGCTCATGGGATGGAGGTGGTTTTACCTGGTCTGTTGGTCTTGCTGCTGATAGGAACAGAAAGATCTTTGGGGACAATCATGGCAGTTTCTGGACTGATAGTCTCTATCGCTTTGTATCAGATCGCTAAAAAGGTCGGAAAAAGGTACAGAATGCGAACTTTTTTTATAGCTGCTTTATTGTCCGTCTCAGCGGGGTTGATCATTGGTTCGACCTACTCAGCTTTGGGGGCGATCTGTTATTTTGTCATCAACTCTTTTGCCATGATGTTTCGAGGCACTATTTTAGGACCAGTAGGTCTGGATGTGATCATGTCAGAGTCGGCCAGACAACAAAAACACAGCTATTTGTATTTGGCCGATCGTGAATTGTATGTCAATATTGGCCGTAATACAGCCTTAGGTGGGTTGTTCATACTATTTTTCTACCATCAGGATTTTGCTTTGCGAATAGCTCCGATTTTATTTACCCTGCCACTATTGGGTGGGATATGGATCCTCAGTCAGATTGAAAAGGAGCTGGTCTGGGAGGATTTTGTGACTCTAGCTCCGGTTTACAACTATATCAAAACGATCTATCCGGTGGAAACTAAAAGTAATTTATAGACTATGGCCGAGGTATTTTTACTGGAGGGCTTTTTCGATCTGCTGTTTGAGAGTCGGGGCAGAAAAACCACTAGTTTTTACACCATTGATGAAAAAAGTGGGAGTTGAATTGACCCCCAAAGCCTCACCATCATTTTTATCACCATTTATCTTGTCAAAGTATTTATTGCTGCCAACTACTTCTCTAAACTGAGATTCATTGAGTCCCAGCTCTTTGGCATAACCGACAAAGATCTCCAAAGGATTAGCTACTCTCTCCCATTTGGCCTGATTGGCATATAAAAGATCGTGCATCTGCCAGTATCTCCCCTGTTCTCCAGCTGCTTCAGCTGCTTTTGCCGCAATCATGGCATTGGCATGTTGAGGCAATGGGAAGTGACGAAAGACAAAATTGACCTGGCCTGGGTATTCATCTATCAGTTGTTTGGCGACAGGGGCGGCCATGGCACAAGCCGGGCATTGATAATCGCCAAATTCTACAATTGTCACTTTGGCTGAGTCTGTGGCAATTTGATTGCTGTCAGATCTGACCAATAAAGCCGGATCTGCAATTTGGGATGAGCTGGTTTGGGAATTACCACTAAACATAACTACAGCCCAGCCTAAAATGACGATAGATACAAGTGCTACTCCGCCGATAATTTTTTGATCAGTACTCATTTGTCTGCTTTCTTTTTATAAAGATACATGCAAATAGTAATTAAAGCAAATGCGGCAAAAGACATCAGCGGTATGGTGATGAATCCAAAATACCCAACCTGTTTTACCACACAGGATACCCCGGCCACACAAGGAGCCGCTGCTTCCGGCAGGACACCCTGTTGTAAAAGTGTGTGATAAAGCGCCACTATCATCCCGAGAATACTAAAAGGCAACACATATGAATAAACTTTTTGATCTTTGCGTAAAATACCGACGGCTAAGATAATGGCTAAAGGATATAAAAGTATTCTTTGGTACCAGCATAAAACACAGGGCGCAAGCTGCATGATTTCTGAGTAAAATAAACTGCCCAACACACCCATCACACTTTGAATCCAGGCGATATATAAAAGATATTTTTGGGGAAAATTCATAGGTTTATATTATTTGTTATAAATTTGTTTTCCAGTGATTTATATCACTGATCTTTAGACAACTCTTGCTCCAATTTTGAGATGGACATTATCTCTATTTGGTTTTGAGAAAAACTGATCAACCTCTGCTCAATCAATTTTTTAAATTCTCTGCTGACTGTCTCCCGAGTGATACCTGTCTGGGCGGCGATATCTTTTTCGGTTATTTTTTCCAATACTACGCCATTATTTTGCTGTCTGCCAAACCTTTTAGCCATAATAAGCAGTTCTGTCATGACTCTGGTATAGGCACTACCCGCCATCAGGTATTCAAGGCGCATAAACAGGCCATCCATTCCGCGATATATTCGCTGCATCAGATCATAAACAATATCTGGATTGTCTGAAAGTAAACTGAGAAATTCCTCTTTGGGAGATTTTTTCAGCTGAGTGTTTTCGGTTGCCTGATAAAAATAGTTATTGGGTGTATCGTTGATCGCCCAGCCAACCGGGAAAAATGCTCCGGGTTTAAAGGTGTTGATCACTACCTCATCACCATTGGCCGATATGGCTGTCAGTTTTACCTGCCCTGACTGAATTTGATAAACACCTGATGGAACAATCTGTGGCTCTAAAATTGTTTCACCTTTTTGATAGGATTGGCTTTTGTAATGGGAAAAAAAATCGGTCAATTTTTGATGAACGGCTGGATTCATATCCCCTATTATACTAGAAGATTTTAAAGATGGGAGAGTATATTCAGAAGATACAAAAATGCTTCTTAGGATCAATATACTTCTGTCCTCACCAGCCAGTGTTGATACTCTCCCATCCTGATTGATATTACTCTGAGCAAATTGGCATTCCAGTGATTTATATCACTGACAAATACTCCATTCAGTAGTAATCTGCGGCCAGAGAGCAGTATGAATCATCATCATTCTTTATCTGATACTCCGCTTTTTAAAAAATGTTACTGGTATTTTCACCCTCATTCTTTTCAGGTCATAGATGTCAGACGACTTCACAATCCTGTTAAAGCATCACCGACGCTATCCACATCACAGCAGTGGGAAGAGGATGAAGAAGATTTGGATCTACAGAGTGAAGATGAAGAATAGTATTAAGATTTAAGATACAAAATACAAGTTACAAGATACAAAATACTAGATTGAGGAAAGAAGGTGACAGATGAATATGACATGGAAAGATGGTTTGACCACGTTTTTGAGCGTGATAGTCATGGCATTTTCTTATTTAATGGTCAGTGGCTATAAATTTCCGATGATTACTTCCTACCGCTGGGCGACAGCAGTCTTAATGCTACTGGGAATAGGGATGTGTGCTTTGAGTAGTTACAAGCCAGGCACTCAGTCTGGCTGGATTAGCTTTGCCAGTGTATTGGGGTCCATCGCTATCGTTCTAATTTTAGCAACTTTTATCACGGGTTCAAAAATGCTGTTTATCGCTTTAAGCGGTACTATTGTAGTCTTGTGGCTGGGGACGACAATCAGGCATTTCTTAAAATTTTAGATTTATCTAAGCGGAGTAAAAACCAGCATATCTCTCCGTGCTGAGAGCGGGTTTAAGTTTACTTGGCGATGGCTAAGATCGCTTAAACTGCGAATTAATCCAGTTTCGGAATTTCGGCCAATATGCATGATATGGTGGGGCATGGCTAAAAGTACTTTCCGGCCTTGGTCCAAAAATGTCTTTACCAGATGACCATTTCCAGATATAAAAAGTGCTTGATGATCCGATAAAGCTTGACCCAGAGGAGTTGAATGGTTACGAAATTCGGTTATCAGGGTCAATAAATTATATATTTCAGTCAGATATTCAGCTTCTATTAACTGTTTTTTAAGCGGATCTTTTTCATCTAATAATCGCCATTTGCCAGATGTAGACCTCAGTCGATCTGTTTGGGCCAAACGGTAGTCCCATTCTTCTTCGGTGGCAGAGCAACCAAAAGCCGATTTAAATGACCTCATAACACAACCTCTGGCTATTTTTTTTAGGTCCCGCTCAGTGGGTTCAATATCTATCTCTGGATCAAATAACTCGTAACTTTTCATAAGCCAGAATTATACAACTATGGGGTATTTATAACAATATTTTTATCAGCTTATTCTTCTGCAGGGGCGTCTTTGTCGTCAGGAGGCGGTGGGAGAAACTCTTCACCGGCGCTAGAAACTGGCTCTTCACCTGGCTTGAGCCAGCGGACATAGGTACAACCAGTGGCTTTGCGGGCTTTACTGTCCCAGCCAGCTGTGGAGCATTTTTCCATCTTTTTACCAGCGTTGGTAGTAAAAAGAACTAGTTTATTGCCGCATTCAGGGCAATCGATATCCAAAGGCTCGGTACTGCCATTAATCCATTCAACATAATCACAGCCAGTCGCCTTCTTTTCGGTGGCATCCCAGCCTCCAGTTGAGCATTTTTTCATCTTTTTACCAAAACGTGTCACCTGTAAAACTAGCGGGTTGCCACATTTAGGACATTTTTCATCCAGAGTTTGTGGCTCTACCTGGAGCCATTTGACATAATCACAGCCTTCATTTTTTTTAGTTTCTGGATTCCAGAAGCCGTTGGAGCAGCGTTGCAGTTTACGACCGGTCGGGGTTTCAGTGATCGGATCTAGTTTGGAGCCGCATTTAGGACACATTTCTTCAGACATGAAAGTTAGAGTACTACATATATATAGAGTTGTAAAGAAGAATTATGAAAATTATAAATTATAAAGGATAAAGGATAAAACCCAACTCCCAAAGTCTAAGTTTTATAATTTATATTTTATACTTTATAATTTTTCTTTGACTAACTCTCCCCAGGAGAGTTTTTTAACAAAGTTATACTTGTCTTTGTCGCGTTTAAAAACCTGTAACTTCTGAATTCCCATTGCGGTTAGTATACTCAGATCAAACCAGGCTTTTTGCTTTTTGACCGGAGATACTACCCTCCCCCAACCCGGTTTTTGCGTCTGGTATTTACCAATCGCTATATAAGAATATTTAGCCTCTTCCCAGTCGGATGCCATCAAGCTGCTTTCCCTCATCTGCTGCCTGACCCGACGTAAAAATTCTGGACGAATAAACCGCTGGGGGAAATGCAGCCAGCCATCTTTAGGCTCAACAAAGGTATTTTCGATATAGGGTGCGATCAGAAAATGAGGAAAATCAAACTGTTTATAAACTGTAGCGATCACAGCGTAGCCTTGGGGTGTACCTGGTTCAACGATCACTACCATCCCACTGCACTGGCTAAAGGCGCGATCCAGCACTTTTTTGCGAATCGGCTCTTCCAGCTCATTTAGAAGACTGGAGATAATCACCAGATCGTACTTTTGATTTTTACTGCCAAAATCCGAGCGCAGACTTTCCTGCTGCCAGCTGACTTCAACCGGTATTTGGGCTTCCTGTAAGATCTGCTGCCCCACAGTCAGAAAATAGAGCTGTTCGTCTTTGGCATTACCGGTAGTTATACTTGGCCAGACCTGATGGGCTGCCCAAATACCAGTTCCTGGTCCAGAGCCTAAATCCAGGACTGAGGTCGGTTGCCACTCTGGCATGACCTGTTTGATTTGCAATAATGCACCGGTGATTTGAGCATACGTAGCAGGGACTCGGAGAGCTAAATACGCCGCAATATCAGTAAAATCAGCCACAAAACTCTCCAGCGGATGCTTTTTGCCTGCGGTATATTTCTGATGCAGCTGGGTAGTGCGAGACAACCAGGCGGTATTTTCCGGCTGGCTGAGTATATTGGTAATAGACTGCTGAATAGTCTCAGGTAAATTAATAAAAGTCGGCATGCCGGTATTATACCTTACCAGCCGTCAGTCTTCTGTCATCATTCTTCAGTCTTCTGTCTTCCAGATCTTTTTTCTGTCCTCCGTTTTCTGTATTTCTTATTAAGTGTTATTTATTTGCTTTCTTCCAGGTTATCTGCTATAATTATGGAAGTTAATTAAGAATGATAGATGCTTTGCATTATATCTAGAAGCTTTTCAAGTTTTTTCTCCCTTTATTAATTTGCAAAAAGAGGCAAATTGGCGAAATATTCGCGGGATAACATTTTGACAATGGCTTCATTGTTCATCTGTTTATCGATTCTTCGTATCAGATTTCAAATTTCTCAATAACTTAGTCCGCTTATGCGAACTATTAACTTTTTCCAGGATTAAACTGGATGAAAAGTTATAAATGAATAATATAGCTTCTTTGTTCCTCCTTTTTGGCAGGACAAAGAAGTCCAAATTTAAACTATGTATAACAACAATAAATATTCTAGTAGATCACGTACCGGCTCTTCAGGGAGATCTGGTTTTGGTGTTAGTCGCCCAACAGCTCCGGGTGGATTTAGAGGAAATAGCTCATCTGCTGGTTTTTCGCGTTCCAGACCAACCAACAAACCAAATTTTGTCTCTCACAAACCAAACAATGCACCACGCAATTCAGGCAGTGGTTACTTTGCCAAACCGCAATATGGAGGCAGCAATTCAACCAATCGACAAGGCGGCTTCTCCTCACAAAACCGTTTTAGAGGCGGTGGCGGAGCGTTTCAGTCTCGGGGTGGATTTGGTCAAAACCGAGGTTTCAGTCGCCCTCAAGGCCGAAAAATAAAATTTTTCAGCGATATCAACGCTTTTGTTCGTAAAGCTACACCGGTCGAAGAGAGTGTTTATACTCCCAGACAGCTGTTTAGCGAACTACCTCTGACCAATCCGGTCAAAGAAAATATTTTATCCCGTGGCTATACTGCTCCTACTCCAATCCAGGATCAGGCTATTTTACCTATTCTGGAAGGTAAAGATGTGATCGGGCTGGCTAATACCGGAACCGGCAAGACGGCGGCTTTTTTGATCCCGATGATCAACAATATATTTAAAAATCGTGACCAAAAAGCGATTATTTTAGCCCCGACCAGAGAGCTGGCTGTCCAGATCAATGCTGAATTTCGCAGTTTAGCTCAGGGATTGAGGGTGTATTCAGCTTTGATTACCGGCGGCTCTAGCATGAATAAACAGATCTTTGAAGTCAGACGCAATCCCCATGTGATCATCGCTACTCCAGGCCGATTGAAAGATCTGATCAACAAAGATATCGTGCATTTGGATGAATTTTCGATCTTTGTGCTGGATGAAGTCGATCTGATGGTTGATATCGGCTTTATTGAAGATATTAAATTTTTTATCTCCTACTTGCCGGAAAAAAGACAATCACTATTTTTCTCAGCTACTTTATCCCCCAAAATCAACGATATTTTACGCCGGTTTGTTAAAGATCCGATCACTGTATCGGTCAAAAAACAGGAATCTTCCCACAATATTGACCAGGATATCGTCAAAACTATCAGCCGGGACAAAAAAGTCGATCAGCTGCACGATCTGTTGATCTCGGATGGATTTGATAAAGTGCTGATCTTTGGCCGTACCAAACACGGAGTTGATAATTTACATAAAGAGCTGGAAACTCGTGGTTTTAAAGTCGGCGCTTTGCATGGTAATAAAAATCAGGGAGCCAGACGCCGGGTATTGGAGAGCTTTAAAAGAGATGAGATCAGTATTTTACTGGCTACCGATGTGGCTTCGCGGGGACTTGATATCGATAATGTCACTCATGTGATCAATTATGAACTACCAGAGTCTTACGAAGATTATATTCACCGAATCGGCCGGACCGGTCGAGCCAATAAAAAAGGCACCGCGCTGACTTTCATTGATTGATAAATCAAGAGCCAAATCTCGCCAGCTTCCCTCCAAAAATGCTAACTACTAGCTACTAACTCTTACTACTCCGGACTGGGATCATTCTGCTCGGTGTGATGAAATTTAAACAAGGCGTTTAAAACGAGTAGTAAAACAATCACCATTAACCAGGAAAATTTTGCCAAAACATGGTCAATCATAATCAGTGGAATAGATAGCAAAAAAACTGATGGTGCAATGACGTTACTAAGTGTGTGATAGGTGATCGCTTTAGCTGACAAATTTTTATCAACCAGTCGGTGATTCACTGAAGCATAAATCCACAAACCAAGCAGTAACAATCCTACAATAGAAATGCTTAAAGTGTAGAAAATAACTACGGGGATAACAGTTGGATAATTTCCAAACAGATCGATCGGAAATGGCATAAAAGAGACAAAGATCAAAATTAAAATATTTAGCCAGATCACCACATTGTCATAGCGTTTAATCAAGATAAACAGTTTATGGTGTACCCGCCAGTAGTAAGCGATGATTAAAAAGCTGACAAAGTTGGCCGCATATGCGGGCCAGAGTTTGAGCAGTTCACCGGTAAAATTGCTACTTAAAAGTTCAGGCGGAATTTGCGGGAGATCGATTTTTAATACCAAGAGGGTAGCTGCAAAAGCAAACACTGCATCGGAAAAATTGATGATCCGATCGCCATCTATCAGGGTCCGGATCTTTTGCTCGATCTTTTTGGTTTCAGTATTATCCACTTTTTTAACTGTAACCAACTCCGACCAGTTTGACAACGAGACAATTTGTTATTACATATCTCTTACCTTTAAGTATTTTGACAGTCATCCAATTTATGTTATATTGAGCACTCCAAATGAAGCAGTTACGTCGATTTTTCAGCTGGTGCTATGATAAATTTGTCAGTAAGCAGCTGGGAGCTTGCGGTAAAAATTGCCATTTTGTAACGTTTTCCAAATTCTTCAGACCAGAAAATATCGTTATCGGCAACAACGTCTTTATCAATCAGCAATGTATTTTTGTCGCCGAGGAGAAGATCACGATCAAAGACAACGTTTCAATCGGTTTTCGGGCGATGATCATCACCTCCAACAACGAACCACATATCAACCCTTCCACCGGTATCCGCAAACACTATGACCAGCCAATTACCATTGAAAAAGATGTCTGGATTGGAGCTGGTGCCACTATCTTATCGGGAGTTACAGTCGGACAAGGCAGTGTAGTAGCAGCTGGGGCGGTGGTCACCAAAGATGTCCCGCCATATACCCTGGTGGGAGAAGTTCCCGCCCGGATCATCAAAAGAATTGAACCTGATGATACTTATCAAACTCTGATCGGGCACTATGATATTCGCGGCAAACACAAAGAGTATATTAGTTGACTGGTGTGACCAGTGAGACAAAGATAGTCCCGATGGTGTCATATTTACTATCCCCTGTCAGAGAGATCGATCCTGAGACTTCCACCGGCGTATTCATTGCAGCTGCAGAGATGTTTTGATACTGAGGATCTTTATCACTTAGTCCATAATATTGTCCATTGGCAGCTTGGAGTCCATAGGCACATTCCATAGTCTGGGGGCCAGACTGATTTTTATGAGGCAGACACACAATCTGGCCTTTGATGGTGACATCTCCTTTGGTAGGTGCCAGACTGGCAGCTGGAGCTTCTTTACAATCAGCAAAAGTAGTCGCCTGGCCCTCCTGGACAAAGGCGGTATTCCCTTTGTTCCAGAAAACAAAGCTTTCATCGGAGTTGGCATATCGGGCACCATCGGCTGATACCGCTTGCGGAACCATCAGATCTCGACCGTCACTGAGTTTGAGTGCAACTTTGTCACTGTAGAAAGTCGCATTGATAGTTTTTTTATCCTGGCATTTAAAAACTACCTGAGCTATGACAGATGGTGCAGGCGCTGGTGACATTTGGACAGTAGATTGCTGGTAGCTAAAAGCCCGATAGATCAAAAGTCCAAAGATCACTAGCCCCAAAATACCAATCACAAGGTAAATTTTTTTATCGGCATTAGCTTTCTTTTTGGGCATATCATCACGGTAGCAAACTTAGCCAAGACTTACAATTGGGATATTGAAGAGA
>CAZWRN010000015.1:0-32317 GCA_964636275.1 uncultured Gammaproteobacteria bacterium | reverse complement strand
AATAGTTAATAAAACCCTGAATTACCCTCTAATCGCTATACGCTAATTACTAATCACTTTTTATGAGCTAGCTGATGAATAGTGTCTGATTGATCGATTCCAGATACGAGACGCAATATAGAGACAAATACCAGCAATAACAATCCCGAGTAAGGTCAACAGAGGACTGGATTTATCGACCATGATTTTGGCTGGGATAGTAGCCACAAAAGCGAGTGGCAGCAGAAAAGTTAGAACTAAATTGGCTGAATAACCATATACATCAGTTGGCGCAATTAACGGAATTGTCAGAATATTAAAAATACTGGGAAAAGAATCAAAACGGCCAAATCTAAATACCAGGGATGCTACCGAGATATAAATACTATAAAAAATTACAACTCCGCATCCAATCAGAATTGTCATTAAAAATAAATGAAACCAAAAGTATGACACAGAGAGCATGGACAAGGCATACCAGATAAAAATAAGCGGAACAGACAGATTGACTATCTCAAAAGCTCGCATTAGAAAAAATGAGTAATAAAACTGAGAGCTGATTGGTTTGGTTAGGATAATATCCAAGTTGCCCATTTTTACTTCACCGACCAGATGATTGATACTTCTTTGAAAAAATAAACTAAAAAATGTAGTCATCAGTCTCAAAATTCCAACCAGTAAAAAAACCTCCTCTTTACTCCATCCTGCCAAAGATTGAGTGTTTGTAAACAAAATAGATACTATATAGATTTGAAGAAAAAAATTAATTGTTGTAAAAAATGTAAAACCGATCACACCGGTTCTATCCTCAAGATACCTTTTTAAAGAATGACGAAACAGTGCATAAAAAAGTTTTAGATACTTCATTTAACCTCCATAGCTGCTATACCGAATAGCCCCTTTTTTGTACAAAAATTTTTGCAAATTCCAAAAAAAGACGGTCCAAAAAAATAGGACAAAAAAACCACTAATTATCTCACCAGTCGTCAATTTTCCAAGCATCAGTTCAATTGGAAACGAGACAGTGTATCTGAAAGGGAGAAAAAAACCAATTTGCTGTAAAAAATTGGGTAAAAATGTGACTGGCACGACTTTACCAGACAATAAAGCATCCGCTGTAAAAAAAGTGCCGGTCAAAAAATCGATATCATCCATCCAAAAACCAGCCAGTCCCATCGACACATCCAAAAAATTGATCATTAAAAGTGCGGCGACTAGTGCCAACAGGCTTAAGGGGAGATATTCGATATATATAGGTAGAGAAAATTGGTCAGTCAAAGTAAATACCAGACCAATGGTTATTAATGCAGTGCCAATCACACTTAGTTTAAAAACTTTTTCGACAATATTATTCATCATTGATTGTTCTAAAACAGTGTATGGTTTGATCAAAAATTTGGAGAAATTTCCTTTTTTGATATCATCATTTATAAAATAAGCCGCCCAAGCGGTGGTAAATGAAGAGCAGATCGCGACAGCCAGAAAATAAAAGATAATTTCCTCACGATTATAACTGAGAGATGGATTGCCTTTTTGGACAGCCAGCCAGACCCACAAGCCCAAAAAGGGAGTCACCAGGCTGGTCAGGGCATAGATTGTAGTATCAAAACGATAAGTCAAAAGTCCCTGCCAGTTGAGGCTAAAAAAGACCAGATACTTCTTTAAAGATCTCATATGTCTTTAAGTATAACTGCTCCAGCTGACGAATTTAAGTTCAGAGCTTTTTTTTAGTTCACAGATAGTGTAAGTTAAATTAATAGATAGTTTATGGATACAGTAAATACTCCCAAAGAGCCAGAAATAAATCAGTTACCAGCTCAACCCGCGGATTCATTTTTGACAAAAATTAAAAATTTATCCCGAAAACAAAAAATAATCACTGTTTTGGTGCCTATAATGATTGCCGGTCTTCTGGTGACCCTTTTTTGGTCTCAAAAAGAAAATACTATTGATGAAGAAGCAGTTATTGCCAAAGTAGGAGGAGTAGAATTAACCGCTAATTATCTAAATAATGAATTAAAATTTTATCCAGGAACGCCATCGGCAGAGATAGAAAAAGCGATTACGCAAAAAATGATAGATGATCAAGTCACTTTGGCTGCTGCCAAACAGGAGGGATTAATCTCAGATTATCCAGACGGTAGATCACTATCTCAGGAGGATTATTTAAAGCGGACTGAGGCAGTTGGGCAGTTAATTCAAAAAATAAATAGTCAGGGCAATGTAATTGAGGGTAAAACAGTGATGGTTTGGTTTTACAACAACAGATTTATTGGCCCTGGAGGAATAGAAAATAGTAAAAAACTCGCTTACTCCAAAATTAAACCACTTTATGATCAGGTAAAAAGCGGGGAGATCACCATTGATCAAGCAGGGGAAAAGATCAAAGCCGATAAAAGTATTGGCACTATTGATCCAGCTTGGCAGTCAAATGCGCTAGCGAGATTTAAATATTACAAAAACAGTCCAGCCACTTTTTGGCCTGAATTCAATGAACTGGTGTGGCAGACTGAACCTGGTCAACTAACACCACTTTATTTGGGTGGTGGAATACTTAGAGATGGTAAACCACAGGAAGAGCTGTATATTTTTTCCCAGGTTGATTTCAAATCGATAAATCCAGAGTACAACAACTATGATCAATGGCTGGAGATCAAAAAGAAAGAGACTGACATCTCGATCAGTCAAAATACCAGTTTGCTAAATTATCTCACAATTCAAGAGATTTACGCTCAGGATAATGATAATGGATCCAATCAGAATAATTCTCAGGACAACAACAATGACAACAATGGTTCCAGATCGGGCGCCTGGATTGGTAAGGCAACAACGGTGACAGGTCTGCCTTTACCGGGGGTAAGAATCAATATTTTGAATAACTGTAATAAGCCAAATGGCCGAACTGAGGTTACCGGAAGTGACGGTAAATATAATACTGGATCACATCTTGAACTTTCTTGTCTCTGCAACCCGATGACATTTAGTGCAACTTACAATGGGGAAGCCTGTATGGTTAGTCCGAGCTTTCATTCAAGAATAAGTATGATGTCTCCTGTGAGCGGGATTGGAGTGCCAAACGGAGAAGTTACGGTTGAACAAAATGTAGTTTGTGGTCCACCTGAACCATCTCCTTCACCAATACCGACTCCATCACCTTCTCCATCTCCTCCACCAGCCTGCAATGAAAGCTGTACATCAAGTAGTGAATGTGAGAAATCAACCAGCGGCTGTACTGCTTGTATACCAAATGATGCCGGGACAGGAACTGTTTGCCGGCCGCCTGTGGCTTGTAATTCAGGCTGTACTAGAGACGATCAATGCGCCGGAGCTGTTAAAGATGGCTGTACTGCTTGTGTGGCTGGTTCATGTCAAAAGCCTCCAGCTTGCAATGTTTCATGTACCAGTAGCGTTTACTGTGGCACAGCCAAAGATGGTTGTACTGAATGTGCGCCTGATCTAAGCGGAAAAAATGTCTGCCAACCGCCATTTAATGAAGCGATGTGTAAATGTGATGGCTTTAATGCTCTAAATTTAAAAAACCCCTCCTCATCGCAGTTTGAATTTGAATCTTTTGCCAAAGTCGAAGGCACCGATGTATCTAGAGCCAAAGTCGAATCAATGAAGTTTCAGATCGCTAAATCCTCCAAAAACAATCCAAACACTGGAACAATTGTGGCCTCATCCTCGGATATAGTCCCAGAAATTGTCTCGACAACAGATGGTAAAGTTAGATATAGATCCAGTTGGAAAGTAAATCCCCCTGCTTTTGACCCAAATGCCGTTTATCGAGTATTTTCAACTATCAAATGCACACCAAAAACTGCTTCAATCAGCGCCAATTTGGATCAAAATCTGTTGGCTGCTGGATCCAAGTTGTATAGCAGTGAAACCGATCGGATTTTGGGAGAAAAGGTCAATTTTTCTTCCGAAAAATTGGTTCAAAACAATCTACAGCTAGATACTCTTACAGACTCTTATTATACTAGTATTGTAGAGACCGATTCCTGCCGATTTATCCGCTTTGAATATGGTCAATACTAATCGATCGAACCGTTGGCAAATTTAAAGTTCATGCTTTGCTAGAATAATATTAGGTCGATTTAAAATCAAAAAGGAGTTATAAATTGTCAAAATATATTCTAAAACTAACGCTATTTTTATTTTTCTTTTTGACGGTTTTACCTTTAATGACTCTTTCTTATGCTCAGCAAGAGACAGAACAAATTCCATTCAAACCAATATCAATCCAGTTGGAAAGTCAAAACCAGAACCAGGGCAAACTAACACTTGACCTTAGTTTTACCAATCCAAATTCTATTGTCTACCGATCCGCTTACTACACTGTTAAACTACAGAGTCCGGATATCGCCAAAACAACTACTATTCAGGGACAGCCGACGACTGAGTTTACCCAAGGGCCTTTAATCAACTTTTCTACCTCAGATAAATTTGATCTAGCAGCCAATGAATTAAAAAAAGTCTCTTTAAATCTGGAAGTAGGAACTGCTCTCGCCAGTGGCAAATACAAATTACAGGTGTCAATTTTTTCTGATGCTGACAATTTAATTGGAGGGCTGGCAAAAGAGATCTCCTTAGATGGTTCAGGTACTTTTTTGAGCCTCAGTAAATGTGTACTGGTAGTAAACAAAATCGAATACGATCCGATTATTGGGCCAAATATAGCACCAAAAGAACCATTGTTTGGTAAATGTTTAGTTTCAAATCCAAGTAATTCTTCAGTAACGGTTTTTTCTGAAGCTGAATATGCAGTCAATTCCGTGGCCGATAAAACCAAAAATCAATTTTTTTCAGATAAAACACCGATTACCATTGGCTCTCGCTCCTCTAAATCGGTCAATTTCCCGCTTCCACCACTAGAAATACCCCAAGTATATGAATCTTTATCATATTTAAAAGATGAGCAAGGAAATATGATGTCACCACGAGTAGCTTTTCGTTGGATAGTCGGTGGAGAATCTTCATTGATCAGATCGATTGATCTGGATAAATCTGAGTATAAATCCGGTGAAGTGGCTAGGGTTACAGTAGGAGCGGATCCTTCCATGGACTTATATTGGCGAGGCGGTGGGCCAATTCAGCATTTTGGTAAAATGACAGCTTCGTCTTCAGCTTTTGTTACACCGGAAATACAGGGAACTCCGCTAACCGATCCAACAATTAGTGTTTCAATCAAAGATCAAAATGGTAATATTTGTGGGACAAATGATCAGAAAGTCACTATTGATCCAAACCAGAATATCTGGCCGGACCAAGTTATAAATGTCTCAATCAATAAAGACTGCCAAAACCCATCAGTCTTAGCCAAAGTTTTAAATAATGGAAAAGAGCTGGCATCAAAAGAAGTCAAAGTCCCTGTTTTGGTATCTCCCGATCAGCAGTCGGCCCCCAAAAACGTCTGGTGGATTATTGGACTGTTGGTAGTTTTAGTCGCAGTAGTTGCTGGAATAATATATAAAAAGAAAAAAACCAATTCTCAGCCCCCCAAGGCTCCAATCAGTCCGCCTGAAAATACTTCTTCTTCAGCAGCTGCCACAAAAACGCTAACTGCAATTATAGTATCCGCTACCTTTTTTGGTCTGGCACATTCAAATCTCACACTCCCGGGAGTATTTTCATTGTCTTTAATTAAAACTACATATGCTGCGACCGAGGTAAATGCTGGTACGCCGGTGAGTGTTCATTATGAAGGTATCAGTGCTTTTCGTAGAGGACAGCCTTGTCCTGGACCTGTCTGGACTGCCACCAATCCTCAGCCGCAAGGAGATGATGGGCAGGGGGGATGTGTATTGGGTATTGTTAGTGGGCATGATGAAACAAATTTCACATTTTTAGACACTCAAAATCAGATTGTGTATGAAAATGGCGGCTTTACAGTTCCCATTTCAGGGCAGTTTAAAGGTTATGGCTGTGGTAACTCTAAAATAGGTTTAATAGTCAGAGCCTATATCAATGGTAGTAGTGAAAACGTCAAAATAAATGGCGGGACATCAAAAGCTATTTTTGATAATCTGGGATCAAATGGAGGCGGCAGCGGAACTGATTTTACTCAAAATCTGACCATCACGTCAGTTGAAGAAAACTTCTGTGGTCCTAAAAATATTAAAATCGAATTAATTCCCTATATCAAACATGCCGGAATTGTGGCCTCAGATAAAGTTGAAGATCAGTTATTGACTGCCGCAGATGTTGCAGGTTGGAACGAGATAACCTACAACAACCGTAAAAATTGTGGTTCAGGTGATTCCTGTTTTGGAGTATTACAAAAGAGCAATATTCCTACCGCCAGCTGTTTGGCCTGCAATTTATCTTGTGAATCAACCGACCAGTGTTTGGGAAATACGGACGGTTGTACCGAATGTCGATCCAATGAATCAGGGCAAAAAGTCTGTCAGCCCCCAACTTTGGCCTGCAATGCAACATGTAGTGATAGCAAAGACTGTGCCGGAAATAAAGAAGGATGTACTTCTTGTGAACCAAATGCTCAAGGAACCGGTAAAGTTTGTGCCGTTCCACCTGCTTGTGGAGTGGGCTGTGAAAGAGATGATCAATGTGCTGGGGCGGTTAAAGATGGTTGTACAGTTTGTGCTCCAAATGAATCAGGCAAAAAAGTTTGTCAGGTACCATTTGATGAAGGGGCCTGTAAATGTGACGGTTTTAATGCTCTAAATTTGCAAAATCCATCTAATTCAAATTTCCAGTTTGAAGCCTTTGGAAAGGTCGAGGGCGGAAATGTTAAGTCCGCTCAGATTAAAAGTATTCAATTTCAGATGACTAAGTCAACCAAATCAAATCCAAATTCAGGCACTATTATTGCCAGCTCAGATCCTTTAACTCCGGAAATAGTCTCCAGCACAGATCAAAAAGTTCGATATCGATCAGCTTGGAGCGTTACCCCACCGGCCTTTGATCCAAATGGGGTCTACCGTGTATTTGCCAATATCAAATGTGCTCGTAAAAATGTTGCTGATTCTGGGCTAGAAAATATTTTGGGGAGTGTATCATATAGCAGCGACAACAATCTGTTATATGACAGAGAGCTAAATTATTCACCGATTAGATTGGCTCAAACACAGGGTAATTTACAGTTGGGCACCCTGGAAGATGGCTATTTCACCAAAATAACCGAGACCGACTCTTGTCGGTTTATTCGCTTTGAATACGGACAATACTAATCTCATCCTCAAGATCGTTTTACCGGGAGTTATCTTACTAGCTCTAGTATTGGTGGTAGCTGGTTTTATTCTAGCTCAAAAAAAGTCCCCATCCGTCCAAACAGCAGCCGAACAATCAATAGATACAACGGATCAATATACTGAAGAAAAAACCACTCCAAAAGTATCATTGCCTCCTTTAGTTGCAGTAACAGCATCTGAATCAGCGTTGGTCGCCAGAGTTAATGAATTGACCAAACAAGTAGCCACTTTTCAGACATCTGATGCCAAACTAGACAATATGCAAAAACAGATTGATGATCTCAATCGTCGATTGGCCAAGTACGAAACTCCAACCAGTTATTCGATCAGCAGCCCCTCACCAGTATCGTCAGCTGTAGTTTCAAGTAGCACAGTAACTGGTCCACACTATATCTATGCGCTTGGTTACGGAGGTAGTACTACCAGTACCGACTGGACAGAAATATCATCGATGACTATTGCTTTTGATCCCAGTGACTATCCCGGATACAAATCCCTGCAACTCGAGGCTTATATGCATGTTAGAGACGGAAATGGACAGGCGTTTGCGAGGCTATATACCTCGGGGACCGCGGCCACATCATCTGTTGTCAGCTCAACCAATTATCAGGATGAATGGGTGAGTGGGGGCACTTTTACTTGGAATACAGCAGCAACTTTTACTATTCAGATCAAAACGCTCAATGGCTATGATGCCTACTTATCCAATGCCCGCATCAAAGTCAATTTCTAACTTATGGATTGCAAATAGGTAGTTTTTTTCTTACAGTTATCAGACATGGCAGTGGATCCAAGTCGTATCAAGCAACTCAATCAGGCTTCCTTTACTGACGGACCAGTGGTGTATTGGATGAGTCGGGATCAGCGAGCTAAAGACAACTGGGCACTCTTATATGCCCAGGAGCTCGCCGAAAAAAACCACCAGCCACTAGCGGTCATATTTTGCCTTAGAAAAAAGTTTGGCAGCAGTACTGAGCGTTTAGTCGAATTTATGCTAACCGGGCTATCCGAAGTGGAGGCCTCATTAAAAGAGAAAAATATCCCCTTTTTCTTTTTACTCGGCGAGATCGAAAATGAGATTCAGCAATTTATCAAAAAGCACCAAATAGGTGCTCTAGTAAGCGACTTTTCACCACTTAGGTACAATCGTGAGTGGAAAGATAGCTTAGTAAAAAAACTAGAGATCCCTTTTTTTGAAGTCGATACTCACAATATCATCCCTGTTTGGGAAGCTTCTCCCAAACAAGAATATGGGGCCTACACCATCCGTCCGAAAATCCATCGGCTGCTTCAGACATATCTAACTGAGTTTCCCGCATTAAAAAAACAATCTATCGACTGGCCCGAAAAGAAAGAAAAAATAGATTGGAAAAAAGTCCGTCAGCAGATTGACATTGATCATACGGTCCAAGCCGTAGAATGGATCAAATCAGGAGAAAAAGCTGCCGGCAAGATGCTAGATGATTTTTTACAACATCGTTTGAGTCATTACTTGCAGGATCGCAATGATCCAACCAAAGATGCCCAGTCCAATTTATCTCCCTATATTCATTTTGGACAGCTTAGTACAGAGAGAATTGCTTTAGAGGTTGGGAAAATACCGCATTTGAATACAGCCAAAGAGGCTTTTTTGGAAGAGCTGATTGTCCGCAAAGAGCTATCAGACAACTACTGCTATTACAATCCAAACTACGACAATCCAGCTGGATTTCCTGATTGGGCCAAAAAAACTCTCAAAAAACATGCTGATGATAAAAAAGAAGTCACCTACACGTTGAAACAATTAGAAGCTGGAGAGACCCATGATGAACTCTGGAATGCCGCTCAAATGGAGATGGTAAAAAAAGGCAAAATGCATGGATATTTACGGATATACTGGGCAAAAAAAATCTTTGAATGGAGTAAAGATGTCACGACCGCTCAAAAACAGGCGATCTATTTAAATGACAAATACTTTCTGGATGGTAGAGACCCCAATGGCTATGTGGGTATCGCCTGGTCAATGGGAGGCGTACATGATAGAGCTTGGTTTGAAAGACCCATTTTTGGGCAAATTCGCTATATGAACTACAACGGCGCCAAAAACAAATTTGATATCAAAAAATACATTGAACAAGTGCACTTACTTTAATATGCTAAACTAAATGCATGGATCCCAATGCTTCTCCGACCCCAGCTGAACCAGATACATCACAACAAACAACTACCAATAAAATATCTCAGGCAACAGGGGAGTATATTCACAACAATTATGAGACCTGGATTCGAAAAGTTTTTGGCTTTGTTTTTGTAATCCTCAATTTTATTCGATCAACCATCATGCAAATGGTGAGCCAAATATTTAGTCGATGAATTTAAAAGTGGAAAGCATATATTGATAAATAGCTAAATCTGATGCATATTCTTGATTGGTGCCATAGATAAACCTTAGGGACTTACTTTTTTGATGATTAGAAATCCAAAAATCCTGACCATTACCATTATCTTGAGTACTTAAAACTACAGGATAGCCATTCAAAACTTTTTTAACAGTGGGAAAATTATTGCATTCAGCGCTACAGTTTGTCCCTCGATCATAAATAACCATAGCTGATTTGTCATATGGTTCTATAATTGAATCCGGAGGAAGAACTCGTTTATTTCCGTTATAAAAAACAATCAATCCTGTTTTCTCATCAATTTTTAAAAAAGATGGATATTTCAGTTCAAATTTCAAATCAGTATTACGATAGGTAGCCCAATTTTGGATATCTGCTGATGAACTCGCTTCAAACAGATCTGGATCTGTATTTGATAAAAGAACAGAGATAGTGGGGAGATTATTATCTCTATCTCTTACAATATTCAGATTGATTTTCTCGCCAGAAGATAGATGTTGCCAGGTTCCTTGACTAACTGAATCTCGTGCCCCAGCTCCACCAGTCATCTTCCAGCCATAAAACTTAAGTTTATCATTGGTATACCAGTCTTGAACTTTTGTCAAAGGATCTGATGTTTGCCATCGATAGGCAATAGATCCACAGTCCGTATAGCCAGAAATCATTTCAGATGGACAGGGGAGGGTAGTCTCTTTTTTAACAAACCAGGCTTGAGGATAAATCGGGAAATAATGAATCTCGGATAGAGCTTCTTTGGCTAATTGATCATGCTGATTGGGGTTGACTATAGGCGTATTATAGCTAACTAAAGATCTTGTTATAAAAAGAAAGGCTCCATAAATGATGGCAGCTAGAATAATAACAATAAAAACTATATAGACGAGAGAAAAGCCTTTTTGATTCATAAAGTGGGAGATTTTAGTAAATGAGAATTATTTAATTTTTGAATTATATCCGTTGGCGAGTTGTACTCAATAAAATGCTCGGTAATCATTTTTAATCCACTTGATGGTCTGGTTCCAGATTTATAAATACAAATGATGGGTACTTTATTAATATCAGCCCAGCCGAGTTCAATTCCTTGACCAGTTGAAGGATAAGAAACTTCAGCAATGATCAGCTCTTGCTGAGAGATAAAGTCTTTAGTGCTAAAAAGGTTAGAGGAGTTCTCATGGGGCAAAATAAGCTGATGTTTAGTATTCAGATTTGAAGCACGCAATGGTTTATATAATTCTGTTTGATAATCAAACGTTGAAGCATGAGTTACATATACTTTCATAATCCCCACTTTCCACTAAATATTCACTTTTTTCTAATCACTAACTTTTTGCTGTAAGAGGCTGGAGTAACTGCTTTGATCAGACTTATTATAGTTCGGCTGACAACCTTCCCCTTCCAGCCATTTGTACATGGACTCTAATGTTTACATTTCAGACCCATCACTCAAGTGACTTCGCCCTACTTTTCCACAACCGGACTTACCGGTTAAGTTTATCATATTTGGCAGGGATTAGTGGAGGATTTCGCGCAAACTGCAACGAACTTTTGAATCGACTAAAGATATAAAATATCCGGGATTCGTTTTTGAAAAATCAACTAACTTTCTAGCTGTAATATAACTTCTAGTATATAATTCCCAAATGACTTTAGAAAATAATGATGGAGAAAGAGCAATAAATGCTGCCGCAAATATAATTGGGAGATCATTCCAACGCAAATTCGGATTACCGCTTGGATCCGCCTATTGGTTAGGGATGGCACTTACAGCAACATTTCCGCTTGAACCGATTCCGGATAAAGTTAAACTCAGATCATCTTTAATAGGTAGGTTAGAACAGGTAGTACCAGTGGAGTTAATTGAAAATGGAACGGAAGGTTACCCCGGAGATTTAGGATTGAGAGTCCCCTTCAGTTTAAATACATGTGAATATGAGTTTTGTGGAGAGACTGTTTTATCCTTACCAACTGGAAGGGAGATCATTAAGGCTTTACCAATAGATCCAAATGATCGAGCAGAGTTTGATGCTAACAGGAATAAGCAGTTAAGAGCGTTTTTAACTTTACATGACGAATTTTCTATTGTTGGAGGTGAAGTTAATCCTGAATTAAAAAGTAGTATTGAAAGTGAGCTTAGCTAGAAGAGAGCTTACGGTTTAAAGGTAATATCCCTTGGCTCTCTTTTTTAATAACACTTCTTGGGTTTAAGTTCGATTCCTGAAGTGGGCTAGTAGAGTTTGATGTAGAAAACTGTGCCTAAATAAAAAGCAGGGACTAGTGGAGGATTTCCGAACTTTTGAATGGACTAAGAGTATTAAGTATCCAAGTTTAGTTTTTGAAAAATTTCAAAACTTTTTACAAACAATTAACGCTTTTTAAATAACATTAAATATTGAGGGGGTACATTACCGGCTTCAAATTCTTCTTGTAACTTTTTGTATTTCTCTACCCGATTTGGATGCCATGTTTGACCTTCTAAAATTTTATCACCTTTGTGTTTCTGATAAACTCGATCAAATGATTTAGCCCAGTCACCATAAGAGGCATTTGAAACTAATCCATCAGTACCATACCTTTGATGATAATGAAATAAAGGATCCTGTACATAGACAAACCCTTCAGGAAATCTTTCAGCAATTGCAATCGCAAAATCCCAGTCTTCCAGACTTTTCATTTCTTCATCAAATCTTATACCGGCATCAATAACAGCTTTAGAATGCATAAAACCATTAATATCAAAATGGTGATTTCTGAGGCCAATATCTTTAGCAGTCATACTAGCGGGGAAGTCATGACTATCATCAATGAAATCCACCATTTCTCCATTTTCATATAACTCCTGGGTTCTTTTCCCAGCAGTAATAGCAAAAGAACTGCCAGGTTGTGCGGTTACTTTTTCTACCATGACATCTAAATAATTAGGAAAAAGTTCATTGTCACTATCAATATATGCAATCCAGTCCCCCTGGGCCATTGTCAGAGCAATGTTTCTAGCAGCTGATGGTCCAGCATTAGATTTACTGGTCGCATATTTTATCCGTGGCTCGTTAAAACCAGCTACAACTGCTGCCGTATTATCAGTTGAACCGTCATCAACAATAATATGCTCCCACTTTGGATAAGTTTGTCCAACAACGCTTTCAATGGCTCGACCGATTATATATCCACGATTGAATGTTGGAGTAATTATAGAAACTAGAGGTTTGTTCGATTCTGTAACTTTTGGTTTTTCCATACCCGAAATATATCACTTTTGAACTGAAGTCACAATTTGATTAATTAGCTTGAAGAAAGTTTATTCATTTGATAGGCACTTATTATCACCAAAAGCCCTCCGAGTAATTCCTTAAACAGAGGTATTTCACCATAAAACATAAAGCCTAAAGCTATAGCAAACACGACTTCTAGCATAAGCAAATTACCAGCTAACACTGCCTCAATCTTTTGGAACCCGTAATTAGTGAGGAATAAGTTAATCACGTTAAATAGTCCAGCGATAATCAGCACCACCATACTTATATAAGGCAATCCAGCAAGGTTTGGCATACCTTCACCAAGAAGAAATGATGTGGGTATTAAAAGCATAGTGCTAATGAAAAAAATAATCACAGCAATCTCTTTATTATTAAGTAAATCAGACTGCCATTTTCTGGCAATATAACTAATGGCAAACGAAACACTTGCAATTAAAGCGAATATCTCGCCTTGTCCCCAATTAAAAATATTAGAATAATCCTGGACAGCAATTAATAGAACTCCAACAAATCCTAATGCCACATAAAGAGCTTTTTGAAGAGTAAATTTTTCTTTTAAAAGTATAAATCCAAACAATTCAACAATCGGTAATCCGCCGATAAATGAAACATTACTATATTTTGTGGTCGTATAAGCATAACTAAGCAATGTAACAGCTATACAGTAAAGTGCTACAGAGCGAACTAAGAGAATAAGCCATTCTTTAACAGTTATTTTCTTAAGTTTGCTGAAGTCGAGATCTTTATAAAATATAACCAGACCTAATATAAAAGCTGCAAAAATCCTTAAGTATGTTTGTTGAATAATAGTAAAGTCATTCTGAAGATACCTAACAAACAACCCCATTGAAGCAAACGCAAAAGCAAGCAGAATTAAAGCAAGAATTCCTTTATTTCTGTCGTTTTTTTCAATTTTCATTTATTCTCTAATTGTACGATGGCCAAATCTAACTGCATATCCACCGACTCGAACTTCTTTACTAACATCCACAATGATATTTCCGGCTTTATTCATTACATATCCCTGTTCAATTACAAATTTGGTTTTAGGAGAAAACTTATGATGTGCTATATAAGCTCCTAGTGCTCCGGCTGCAACCCCTGTTATTGGGTCCTCATTGATTCCGGCTAAAGGATTAAATTGTCTGGCATGAAAGTCAGAGTCTTTGTCCAAAGTATCAGTAGTAAAAGGATAAAAACCTTTTGTTCCATTTTGACGGCAATATTCTGCAATTCCAGAAAGATTTGGTTTTATATCAAAAAGAAATTGACGAGACTTTAAAGGAATCATCAACTTCGGAGTTCCAGTTGAAACAGATTGAATTGGCATATCTTCCAGTGCATCAGGTGAAATATTTAAAAGTACTGCAACTTCACTTCTGTCATTAACCTCTGGATCAAACCTTGGATCAGTTTGAGTCATCATTACTAGTCCATCACGATAACAAGTTACAGGCAAAACACCTGCTCCTGACTCTTGGGTTTTTATAACTGGCGCATCAGAATCAAACTTTATCTGTCCATGTTCAGCCAGTGTATGAAAAGTGGCAATTGTCGCATGGCCACATAAATCAACTTCCTGATTTGAAGAAAAGAACCTTACTCTAAAATCTGCTTTGTTTGACTTTGAAACAAAAGCAGATTCAGAAAAGCCTAAATCAGAGGAAATCCTCATCATTTGTTCAGGAGTCAAACCATTAGCATTTATCATTACGCCAGCAGGATTACCTTGGGAATTATCTTTTGTAAATGCTTTAACTAAATATATGGGTCTTTCCATCAGTAGATTTTAGCATTTCAGAGGTTTAAGTTCGAACTTCCATTTAACATGTAAACAATTTGATGCAGTAATTGAGGCTAAAAATGGTCTGCAGGGATTGGTGAAGGATTTCCGAACTTTTAATTGGACTAAGAATATTAAATATCCTGAGTTAACCTTCAACAAATCTCAACAATTTCTATCTGATTTTAATTTAGGAATAAACCAATTGCCTTCTTTGCTCAAGTAAATGTTGTATATTTAATTCATCATATTGTTCCCAATTTATTCCAGGATCTGTTCTTGATTCCCAGGGGCGGGGATGAACTTCAATCATTAGCCCGTCAAATTGTAATCCATCGTTTTCATATTTAATTCCATTTGTAGCATGTCTCATAACTTCTAAGGGATCAACAGATAAGTGCGATGGGTCAAGAAGCATTTTTAAAGATTTTCTTTCTCCACCTGTTCGTAGTTCGCGATCTATTAGTTCTTTTTTAACTTCCATAGCAATTTCCCAATTAGGAGTTCCGCGTTCTTTTTTATTTTTTCTATTTGATCTCTCAACTTCCCCCCGGTATATCATGACCCGTTGTTCATCCGGAATACCTCCTTCTAATGCCGCATCTGACATCCCAATCCATAAATCCGTATCAAAATCCCGGGTACTTTTTGTACCCCAAAGAACCCTTGGGTCATTTCCAAAAACACTAGCCATCTCTTCAACTACTTCAGTGTTACCGCTTCTGGCTCCAGTCCATACGAAAACATTGTTGCGCGGATCGTCGCCCATCACTTCCCTGACTGCTTCTGCGTGCCTGGGAGTTATTATCTCAGTTGAGGGGATGGTATTAGCTGCCCATGCCAGATGAAACCAGCCAAGACCTTCTTCACGAACCCCTTGGAAAGCCCTTGAACCATCAGAATTTCGTAAACTAGTCCGGGGTTTATAAACATCATTTCTGACCATTAAAATACCTCTATTACTTGCCTCTGAGGCTGTTTCTAAAGCTAATTGGGTTGAATCAGTTGAACACGGACCGACTATCACCAAAAACTGGTTTTTTTGTAAAATTGTGGCTATATTTTCAATTTCTTTTGGCATAATATTACTTTTCAGACATAAAAAAACCTCCAGTCATGGAGGCTTCTACTTTTCTCAGATGTTTTTAAAACTCTAAGAAGCCTCCTCCTTTCGGAAGTAAAAATAGAAATAAGTAAAGTTGTTCCAAGTCAATCTATTCATGATTAATAAACAATACTATAAAAATAATTCTACTGTCAATATACAGAAAGAATTATGAAGTTTCTTCAAACTTAATTTTTCTAAAAGAATCTTGTGTTTTTCTTCCTACCTGTAATTCTCCCTCACTTGCTAATGCTTTAATATCATCGATTGTTTGTCCATCAATACGAACACCTCCCTGTTGGATTAATCTACGTGCCGCAGTTCGGCTAGTGGCAAAACCATTACGGATTAAAACATCTACCAAAGTAGTATCTGGCGTTACTACAGATTCAATCATTTGTTCAACTTTACCTGAAGTAGTTAGTGACATGTAAGCTCTTTCTGCCATTTCACCAGCTTCAGGAGATTGAAGTTCCGAGACTAAAGTTCTAGCTAAAAACATCTTTGCTTTTCTAGGATCTTCTTCACCTCTTGCCAATGCTTCTTCTAATTGTTTGACTTGTTCCATTGGGACGGTGGTACATAATTCTAAAGCATGTGGAGTAATACCATCGCCCCACTTCATAACTTTTTCGAACATAGATGTAGGTTCGTCCAAAACAGCAACCATATTACCCTCAGTCTTACCAATTTTTTTGCCTGAAGGATCAGCTAAAAGTTTACCGGCAACAACCCATTTATCTTTATCTAAAAATCTTCTGACTAAATCTCGCCCAACCATCATGTTAAATATTTGGTCGCTACCACCAAACTCAACATCTGTATTTAGATTCACCGAATCCCAACCCTGCATTAAAGGATAAAGTGTTTCAACATGCCAAATGGGTTTTTCATCAGCTAGTCTTTTCTGGAACATATCTCTTTCCAAAAGTCTTTGAGTAGTCATTTGAGCAGTTAACTGTAAAACATCGGCAAAATTCATTTTTCCAAGCCATTCACTATTACGTCTTAATAAAACGGGATTTGTGGGGTGATCAAAATCTAAAATCTTTGCAGCTTGATCTTTATATGTTTGAGCATTTTCTCGCACCTGCTCTTCAGTTAAGATAGTTCTCGAAGCAGATTTATCAGTTGGATCTCCAATCATTCCAGTAAAATCACCAATTAGCAGAGTTACTTCATGTCCTAAATCCTGAAATCGGCGCATTCTTCGCAGTTGTGAAACATGTCCAATATGAAGTTCAGGTGCTGTAGGATCAATACCCATATAACCTTTTAACTTTCTTCCGGAGTTCATTTCAGTGGCTAAGGTAGTGGAGGAGGGGAGTACATCAGCAACACCTCGAGTTAAAAATTCCTGAAGTTGTTCTTTATTTTGAGGATTTGCCATTTTTAAAAGTATCTAACTTTCAATTAGTGTTATACACATTTTTATCTCATAAGTCAACGATTATTTGATCCATTTTATATTATTAATTGCCTTAATTTGTCACAAAAAATAGGATCTTGCAAGCTCATAACTGCGTGGTAAGCAGTATCTCCTCGAGAAAATCTTTTAGCATAAGACTTTAGTATATTAAGGGTATCGATGGTTACTAAATCATTAAACTGAAATGGTCCGTATCCAGGTATATCTACCGTTGATATTATGCCATATCCTCGATAAAAATCAGATAATAGATCTTTACTAGAATCATCATTTTCCAAATTAACTCGAGCTGTAAATTTAGCCAAATCAAATGACTTGCTCCCCTTTGAAATTAGCGGATCAATTAATGTGAATTTTGTTGGATCTTCGGGATCTACTAATATATTATCTGGCTTAAAATCGCCATAAAAAAGTTCAGCATCTTTAAACGGTAAAAAGGGGAGACCTTGGTTTGTTACTTTATCAGTATCCAAAATGACCACAGCAGGTTTTAATCTTTCTAATAAAGAGTGGGCTACACGGTTTGCTTCAGAGATTAATTCTTTATAGTTAGGGCTTCCATCACTAAGTAAAGGAATAAACGAATCATTAAACACAGGAAAATCGGATATATCCTGGGAAGTATTTGGAATAAATAATGAGCCACTAGAATTTTTTTTGTATCGTCTATAATCAGCCATATCAACCATATTGAGATGCTTGTAAAAAAAATTATCTACAATATGAGCCGTATGTTGGTATGTATATTGGATAGCATTATCTTCTGGTGGTTTTTGATCCAAAACGTCATGAACCTGTCTTAAAAATAAACCGGCTTGGTAAAAACTAGAACTTAATGAAAACGATTCCCCCGCATATGAGGTTGCCATGGTATCAGTTTTATCCGAAATTAATATATCTTTGGGTGTAGGAAGACCAACTGACTTTAAATAGCCCAGTTGGTTAAACTCCATGCCGGCGTCATTTACAGGTTTTACAAAATAGGACTCACTCTCAGGATTCTGAAAAATGTCCACTCCAGAAGTGATTGAAGGGATTCTCTGTCCAGTAGGTTTTAAAAGGACGCCTTTATTATCACCACTTTGTTGATGTTGAGTATCGGCAGAATAAAACTTTTGTTCTTGGAGAAACATTTTATTCTAAATATGTAATAAAATAAATTTAGTTACGAACTTTTTCTCTAAATTTTTGCATTTGCGTTAAAACTGGTTTTGGTGAATAGTCTCTTCGAGTTAATCCCGAAAAAGGGATAAAACGACTTCCAATATCTTCATGATTACCATTATCCGTCAGATCCCACCAAGTTATACTTTTTACATTATCTTTTGAGGCAAAAAGCATATAAATTCTTTCAAGAAATTCGGCTTGTAATTCCTCATCCCATCCCCGGTGCCAATATCCTCCTACCGCAGGATGATCAGCTGAGAAGAAACAATTAGGATCTACATCAAATTTCGATGGCCATCCTAGTTCTGAAAAATGGATATTTTTTCCAAATTGCAAAAACTGGTCAACTGTTTGACTAATATCCATCAGTTCACGACAGGTAAACTCTTTTTTCATTCCCATATAAAACTGTAGTCCGATTGATTCATATTCAATTCCTTTTTGTTGACACAATTTTAAAAATTCTACTGGAGGTATACTAGGTTTTTCATGAACATAACTTTTAGCGCCAAAAATTTCAGAAAAATTGAGTATTCTTTCTGCATCAGGTTGTAGTTTTTTAATATGTTTTGAAATTAAATCAGTTAACTCTAATAATTGTTCAATAGTTAAATCAAAGCCATTAGCATCTTCAGCGGGTAGTTCATTTAATATGTCCCACATTTTTATTCGATCTTTATATCGGTTTACAACCAGTGTTACATGTTCCAATAAAAACTCTGTTAATTCTTCAAAGCTTAAATCAATCATCCATTCTGGACGGGCATATTTATGCAGCCAAATAAGAGGATGACCTTTAATCGGACGATTAGTTTCGACTAGCCAATCAACTACTTGGTCTGTAAGAGTCCAATCAATCTTGTCTTTAGATTCAGATTTTAATAGGAAAAAATAAAATGGAGCAATTCCTAAATCGAAGGATGATTGATGTATTTTTTTATATTCAGGAGATTTATTAATTCCAAAAGCCTGTCCACCTACAAGAAAATCCTTCATAAGATTGTTATTTATTTTATTTTCAAGTAATTTTTCTGACTTATGAATTATTATCTCTTCACCCAGGCACATCAAATCCGACAATAAATCAGTACTATTTTGCGGTAATTTTAATAACGTTAGTTCACCAATAAATTTATCTTTTACCTCTTTATTAGAATTTAATTCCAGCTCTATTTGTTGTTTACGGCCTCTAATTAAAACTTCAAGTAAATCGTATTGAATATCTCCAGCAATAATAACTGAGGTTTTTAACATTACCTTTCCGATTTTTTTTAATTCTATTAAAATATTTAGTATAAATTCTTTATGACTGGATTCACAGATTATATGGTCATCAAATAAAATAATTTCCCCTGAACACGGTACTCCATTTTTATCTGACAAATAGCTCCATGAAGTTGTAAATTGGTCTTTTGTTAAATTAGTGGTATTTAATCGTGTTTGATACATAATATGTCCTTATGTCCAGATATCATGATGTAATTGTTGAATACCTGAAGAGGATAGATCTAAAGTCTTAGATCGCATTCTTTCATGTAAATCTACCATCCATTTTATACCATTACCTTTTATATTTAGTAGAGCCGAGCGTGTGACTTTCATAACATCTTCATTTAGAGCAACTTCTAAAGCATTTTTTATTTCAGAACTATCATCAGCATGACCAACGTCACATAACAGCCCTCGTAAAATAGAGCTACTTACGCCCTGTTTCTGAAGTTCTTTAATGAATAAAGACAAATTGCTTGCCCTTTCACCAGATACTTCTGTTAAAAACTGAATATCATCTACTGCCCCTTGATCAGGGACTACTCCAGGAGCCGATATTATTGGTACTATTCGAGCAGCCACAACATCCAAAATTTCTCCCCAACTTCCTCTAATAAACGATACATCAGCCCCTGAAATGATATCCATCCAATCTTCCCTAAAACCAATTGGGTACATGTTTGGATTTAAATCAACTCCATTTAAACGCTGGTCATGGCGGTTTAAAGGCATGACAACTAATGCATCATCCCGGCCACTAACAAAACTTGTTACTTCTCTTAGTCTATGTGCAAATGAACCATCACTACTCTCTCCAGCTAGAATGATAACTTTATCTTTATCTTCAACCTCTCTTCCAATAACAGTTGAAAGATGACCTCTAGCTTCTTCTCTTGGCATTTCGGCAGTTGGTATTGGGTGAGGTATCTGAACAATTGCTGTCTGAGCAATTTTATTCGGAATATCATGACTTAAAGAAAAAGTTCTGTAAAAAAGTACATCTAAGTCAGCCATTTTTTCTTCAGTTATTCTCCACCAATCTGAAGGAGCCAATTCTTTCCCGGATATCCTTCTAAGAACTTCTGGAACTCTATCTAAAGAGTCTTGGACACGTCGAAGCATAACCTGAAATTTTGGTAAATCCTCATGCAAAGGAGCTCGTTCCCCGGGTTTGCCATCAATAAAAGTAAAATTAATCCCTGTTAAATCTATATTCGGATTTATCAACTTAAGGAGGTAGCCTTCTTGTTTGAAGTTAGTTGAAACAATTGGAAACTTGCCCTGTGCAACATCCAAGCATAATTGTGTATTTGCAGCCAAAAATCCCATGAATGCATCAAAACTTTCTGGTTGTCTGTAGTCACCTGTTAAAGTATCAGTTTCAGGACTGTATGACCAATTTCTAGTCACCTCTTGGGTAGGAACACCACGTTTTTCAATTGTGGCTTGATTCACACTTCTACGAGTTGTTGGTGGAAATGCAAATTCCCAATTACCAAGAGAATCATTTTCGTGAGCATATTCTTGCATATCACAGGCATCTTTAACATGACCGAGAATTTGGGTTCCGTGGAGAATTTTTCCTTGTTTATCAGGTTCTTGAACAGGAACCGCTTGAACTTGACCATTTTCTATTTTAAAGAAGCTTACTTTAAATTTTTTTGGATTATCTTCAGATAAGTCTAACTGGGTTATCACTTCGCCTTCTTCAACAACCTTCGGAATTATTAGACCCATTTTTCTGTCTTGAAATGAGGATGTAACTAAGAATTTATCTTTTTTCTCGTCGGCTGTGATAATCTTTTCATCAGTCATTGGTCCATATCGATTTGCTAAATGCATGGGATGATCTGAAAAACTGGCAATTGATACAGTTGCATCAGACAAAACAACTTGGGATTGTTGACCTGGTAATTCGGGCATATCTAAAAGCCGTCCTCTAAAAGAAGCTTTTTTCAATAAATTTTGAGCGTCAAGTTGAAAATTTAATGTATTTGCTAATGGGGCAGTTTCTTTTTCGCCCAAAGCAGGATCATTACTCTGAAGTTTAGTAACATCTACATTAGCCGAAAAATCTCTTTTTAATTCAAATTGCATAAAAAGCCCTTTCTAAAATATTAATCAAGGGCGAATTATCGCGGTACCACCTTGTTTTTGTTTATTGCTTTTTTGTACAAAAAAACCGCCTCATGGGCGGGTAAAAGTTCGCAATAAACACTCTTTACGAATGCTCCGACTTTTTACCGACACATTCTTACGATATTACGGATCGTACCCGGCTCAGCTTACTAATAACTTCAGCTTGCGACTCTAGAGTGTAATTCAAATTTATAGATACGATAGTCTTTCTCCAGCCGACTATTCTCAGTTGTCACTCTATAAATTCTACTGTTTCTCTTTCACAGTCTTTACCTTAAGATAATAACATCAAATAAATCCCAAGTCAAATACACTATAAGACTCAAAGAACGGTTGGATCAATCCAGCCATGACTTTCAGCTTCAGGATCATACATTATTTTTGACTGAGATTTCTGAAATGAACCTAATACTTTCACTTTCCAAACAGCCGTTTTAAGTTCAGATATTGCGTCAGCGACCACTGGATCTGCTTCATGCCCATCGACTGACATCATAAAATAATACTCATCCAGAGTTCCTAAAGGTAAAGTGTCAACTTTATTTATACTTATTCCTCGATAAGCAAAAGGAGTAAAAGCTCTTACTAACGCACCGGCGGTATTTTTAAGTGTATAAACAAGCGTTACCCTGTCATTTCCGGTTGGAGCAGTTTCACCATTTCCTAATAACCAAAAGCGAGTATGGTTTGATTTCAAGTCCATGATGTCATCATTTAATACAGGGGCTCCATATAATTCGCCTGCTAACCTATTACCAATTGCTAATTCATTTTGTTCAGTCGCAATACGAACAGCCTCTGCAGTACTAGTCTCTCTAACAATTGTTGCATCCGGAAGGTTACCATTTATCCAAAGTGAACACTGCCCTAATGCTTGAGGATGAGACCTAAGTACTCCTTTTTGCATTGCTTCATCAGTACCATAAAGCATATGTCGAATAGGCAAAATTGTTTCTCCTAGTATTCTGATGTTTGAATTATTGGGGACACCACCATGTATAAGACCTTTAACCGTTTCGGTCACATTTCCTTCAATAGAATTTTCAATTGGAATAAAACCTAAATCAGTTTCGCCACGTTCTAAACGTTTAATAATTTCTGTATTAGTAGAAATTGGCACATAATCGACTTGACTTTGAAGTAAATCACGAGCAGCTTGTTCGCCATAAGTACCTCTTGGTCCTAAATAGCCGCAAGATAATTTATCAGCAGGGGAAGGATTAAAAATTCTAATTGGCTGTCCGTTGACTTGAATAATTTTTTCTGGAACCATTTCAGGAATAATAAACCTATAAGCCAAATAAATCAATGCCCACTGTAAGGAAAAGTATTTACTTTAAAGCCAAAGCCAGCAGACATAATAGATATACCCCGGGTGTCCCTTTTAACGGTTAGATCCGCTTGGCACAAGCCTCTCTCTAATTTGCAAAAAAATTTTACAATGGAAATTACTTTAAAAGGTCACCAGGAGAGATTTTTAAAGCTTTAGCAATATTTACTAGTTTATCAAAAGAGGGATTACGTTCTCCTCGTTCAATTGCGCCCATATAACTTCTTTCTATTCCTGAAAGATCAGCTAGAGCTTCTTGGCTTAGTTTTTTACTGATGCGTAACTTGCGAATTTTGTCACCTAATTTTTTGAGCTGATTTTGATTTTTTAGTGGCCGTTTTCTAGTCTCCATACTGAATTAATTTTCAGTGTTGTGCCACTACCAGTCCACGTGATATATTACGCAAGAATAATCAAATAAAATGATTTCTTGGAAAATACCAGTAATAGTCCTTGGTTCGGTATTTAGTCTTGGTTCAGCTTCATATGGGCTAATTAATGTTAGGAGTAATGCCGCAGTAAATAGTGAGATTCGAGAAGCATCGGTTTTAGCTTCAAGTGGCAACTATTCCGAAGCTTTAAACATTCTTAACCAAATTCAACCGCCAACTTTAACCTCAGAATCAACATTAAAAACAATTGAAGCCAAAAAAACTGAATATCAAAACTTATCTGAATCCGCTGAAAACTTTGAACAGGGCAGAAAGAAGTATGAATCTAGCGAATATAGTTTAGCTATCATTTCATTTAACAGAGTTATAAAAAGTGATGCGAATTATATCAATGCGCAAAACTGGATTTTACTTGCAGAAAATAAATTAACTGAGCTAGAAAAAAACGAGCCTAAAGCTTCGGTCGCCAGTATAAATAGTGAGATCAAGATTAAGACTAATGAGTCAGATAAAGTTTCAACACAGGCAATTGTTACTTCTACAAAATCTTTGGAAAGTACGAAATCCCAAACCTTAAAAAATCTTTTTACCAAGCTTGGAAAATTGAGCGGATCAGTAATAGGTTATCAATATGCGATGCAAGAATCAGCAAAAGCTTATGGCTCAAGTAAAACGACTGAGGATTCTTATCAATCAATGATCGATTCAGCTAAAAATGAAATGCAAGAAATAAAAGATCGAATAGTAGAAATAACTAATAACTGTGATAGTCAGGAATGTGCAAATGCGTTACAAGCTTTAAGTCAACTCCAGTTGGAAGGTAAATTGTAAATAAGACTATGATATTTAAAAAAAACAATTTCCTGAAAGTAAGCTTGGTCTTATTAGTATGTTTTATATCAGGTTTTCTGTTTGGGTCTTATATTATGTATAAACATTTTCAGCCCAAATTGAATAAAGCCATGTTAGCTAATATTGTGGCAGTTAATATTATTGATAATTGGAAAGAACATGCTAGATTAGAAGCAGATAAATTCCAAAAAGCGGTAAAAGCCTTAACAACTGAATGTACTACAGCTACCGAAGTATGTAATGTATATTCAGAAAGGGTTGACGAAATTAAGCAGTTAGAAGATAAAAACATGTCAGAAACATATCCTTTAGAAATGCAGTTTAAAGATTTAGTTATTCAAATAAGCAATAAAGAATAAAAATATATGGATAATTTGTTATCAAAAAACATAACTTTGCATTACCTCTTTTTTGACGAGTTATACTAAAGATAGATCCAATAGGCAGGAGTTCTATATTATGCCTCGTATATATAAAAAATTATCTCTGAAACAAAAAATATTCTGTAAAAGGTACATACAATATAAAGGAAATGCAACGCAAGCAGCTTTTGAGGCTTATAATGGCTCGTATATCACATGTAAAGTACTTGGACATCAAAACCTTAAGAAGCCGCATATTCAAGCGTATTTAAGGGCGGTTATGGATGAGTCTGGATTGTCAGTAGAAGAAATTGCCATTTATTTAAAGAATATAATTCAAGAAGGAGTGGATTCTAAAACAGCGGAAGCTAGTGATGCAGTCAAAGCTATTGATTTGTCAACCAAATTAATGGACTTATATCCCTCAAAAAAAGTAGATCTTAATGTAAACAACTTAAATAGCGAGGCTAAGCACATAAACTCAAAAGAACTTTTAGAAAAATTAAAAAAGACTCAGGAGGAGAACCAAATTTTTTTAACAGCCCTCACAAATAATTAATTCTAAGCTCTGCTATAATCTCGAATATAACTGGACGAACAGTTTATACTTAAGTATGAAAGATAGCCTCTTGTGTTCGTCCACAGGGGGCTATTTTTATGAGCAAAAAACAACAATTAACATCCCTTAGTACAGAATTTATTAATGAAATTAAAGCCCAAGAAACCAAACTAGCAGATTGGGGGTTTGATGATTTAGGACGCAAAAAAACTGTAGTTCAGGAGCAAAAAGAAATTCGAAGAGAACTTAGAGAACAGGAAGAACATGATTTAAAGATGGAGCTTTATGGAATACAAATTCAAAACATTCAAAAAGAGAAAAAGGATAAAGAGTTAAGTGCTGATACTCAAAACTTTAAATCAAATAACTTAAAGATTAAAAAAGGACAAATAGTAAAACAAATCAATTTAATAAAAAAAACATCTATGTTAGGTAAAAAAGAAAAAAAACTTCTTGAAATTCTTTCAGATTTAAAGCCGCATACAATCACTGATCTTACTAAGAAAATTCCTTCAAAATCCTGTAAACATTTAAAGAAGAATCTTTTAAAAAAAATAAAAAGAGGTGGATTTTCTATAAATACTAAAAAAGCCTCTGGCTTCGAAAGGGAGTCTTTTTATCAGTTAGTATATTTCCCCAGTTAATGAAACTAAATTCTAATATTTAGGTAGAATAATTCACTTAAGACCCAAAAAAATTCACCAGCAAATTAAAATTTTGGGATTTTAGCCTCAAATAATTCACCCAGAAAAAATGACATTTTGCTAGAAGGATTAGAAAATAGCTTTATGTCAAAGATACAAAATTTAAGAGAAAAAGATTTTTCCGTGTTTATTAAGACTCCAATCGCCAAAATTGGGGACAAAAAACGCACAATTTGTCAATTTCATTTTGAAAAAACACCCTCTTTATTTATATATAAAAACAATTCCTACCATTGTTTTGGTTGTGGGGCTCATGGAAATGCGATTGATTTTGTTATGAATAAATTTAGTTACACATTTAAACAGGCGTGTGATATTTTGGAGGGCATTTAACGATGAATATAACTATGACAGATGATATGTGGATCAGTTTCTTGGAAATTAATCATCAAATACCTGCCGATACCTGGAAAAAATATAAAATCCATTTCGATTCAAACTTTCTCTATATCCCATATTTTGATCCTGAAGGAAATGTAATTTATGAAAAGAAAAGAAAGTTACCGTTTTATAAAGGTTCAAATAAATACCTTTATCCAGAAGGAAGTTTTATAACACTTTATCCGCACAATTTGCTTTCTAAATATAAACAAGTTGTTTTAACCGAAGGAGAATTGGACGCACTAACATTAATATCACTTAAGCTACCTGGACTCACGACTGGGGGTGTAACCAGTTTTACAGAAAGATTAGTTCCTTATTTAAAAGACAAAAAAGTTTACATATGTTTTGATAATGATTCTATGGGTAAAAAACACGCTCTCAGAGTTGCAAATATGTTATCAACTGTGGGGATAGAAGTTTGTATAGTTCATCTTCCAGAAGTAGAAAGATGCAAGGATATTGGTGACTATTTTAGATTAGGTTACACTAGAGAACAATTCATAAAACTTTGTAAAAATGGAGAAAAAGTACAAAAAGAGAAAGCTGACAATTTACAAATTGATAATAAGATTGAAAAAACAGCTATTGATATTTCCAAATTTAAGCCTTTATCTTCCAGTCAAATAATAGAGATATTAGGATCAACCATAAAACGAGATGATACTAACAAATTACTTACTTTTTTAGCACAGATTTCAGCTTATACAGATGATGCTCAGTTTAATATTTCTTTTAATGCTCCATCCTCAAGCGGAAAATCATATATACCTCTAGAAGTATCAACTTTGTTTCCTAATGAAGATTTAATCAAATTAGGAAACTGTTCTCCGACTGCGTTTTATCATGAACAAGGAGAATATGATAAAGAAAATAATTTAATAAAAGTAGACTTATCTAGAAAAATTATTATCTTCTTGGATCAACCAAATAGTGCCCTATTGGAAAGACTAAGATCTCTTTTATCTCATGACGAAAAAATAATATACTCAAAAATTACTGATAAAAGCCAAAAAGGTGGAAATAGAACAAAAACAGTTGCAATGATTGGTTACCCGACAGTTATTTTTTGCACAGCTTCTTTAAATTTTGATGAACAAGAATCAACTCGATTCATGCTTTTATCGCCTGAACTAAGCCAAGAGAAGCTTAGAGAATCAATTATAGCTAAAATTGAAAAAAGCTCGAATTATGAAGACTATTTAAATAGGCTCGAAGATGATAAAGAGAGGAATTTATTAAAACTAAGAATTCGAGCCATAAAACAGGAACATATTACTTCAGTTATAATTTCAAACCCGAAAACGATAGTTGAGAAATTTTTTGGCAGGTTTAAAAAATTGAAACCCAGACATCAAAGAGATATTTCAAGAATAATGAACCTAACTAAAATTTTCGCACTAATTAATTTGTGGTTCAGAGATCGAAAGGATTCACAAATAATTGCAATTGAACAAGATATTGAGGAAGCATTTAAAATATGGGATTTAATATCAGAAAGCCAAGAGTTAAATTTACCCCCGTATGTTTTGAATCTTTTTAAGGATGTCATTATTCCGTTGTATGGTTTGAAGAACCTAACCTCAGAAGGGCTATCAATAACAAGGATAGGTTTAAGTAAACAGGATATAGCCCAAAAACACTATACAGTTTATAACCGATTTTTACCTGACTGGCAATTAAGGCAACAGGTTTTGCCATTACTAGAAACTGCCGGATTAATTGTGCAGGAAGCAGATCAGGGTGACAAAAGAAAAATGTTGATTTACCCCACCCCTCAATTCACTACTTTTTCTTTTCAAAACAATAGTGAAACGACCAGTGGGGTAAGCGATGAAAAGTTAACTCAAACAGAATTAAATTATCTTGATGAAGGTGATAGGGAGGATAATGATGAAGATTGATAAATCCATCATCCTAGAACTAGACATTATTTTAAAAGAAGAGTTTAATTTAGAACTCGATAAGCAGTATTTAAGTACCCTGGCTTATTCCTTAATTGGATTAGTAGATTTGATGCAAGAAGTAGAAAATAGGCACAAGTTCGGAAATAGTCCAGTCGTCCCAATTGAAAATGTATTAAAAAAAGATTTAGATAAAGAAAGGAAAAAATAAAATGGAACAAGGAATAATTTGGGCAAGAGTAAGTACAAAAGAACAAGCTGAAGAAGGGTACTCTTTAGATGCTCAATTAAAAATGCTTCGTGATTATTCCCAAAAAAACAACCTCAAAATAATTAGAGAATTTATTGTTCCGGAATCGGCTAGTGGGCGCCAAGAAAGAAAAAAGTTTTTAGAAATGTTAGGATTTCTAAAAGATAATCAAATAATTAAACATCTTGTGTGTGAAAAAGTAGATCGTATAACAAGAAATTTTCAGGACGCAGTTAAACTGGATAACTGGTTAAATGGACAACTCTAGCCCAAAATTACATTTTGCTAAACAGTCGCTAGTCTTACATAAAGATTCAAAATCGCATGAGAAATTCATGTTAGATATTTATGTTGCTGTTGCTCGGCAGTATTCAAACAACTTATCAGAGGAAACAAGAAAGGGTTTAAACGAGAAGTCAGAACAGGGGTGGTATGCTGGTAGTCATAAAAGAGGATATAAAACTCTTGGAGACATGGGGCATAAAATCTGGGTAATTGATCAAGAAAGTCCTGCTTCAATTTTTATCCCCAAAGCATTTGAATTATTTAATACGGGAAATTATACACTTCGAACTTTAGCAAAAGAACTTTTCACAGATGGATGGAAATCTAAAGATGGAAAACAATTATATATAAGTGAATTGCACAACCTTTTAACAGATCCTTTTTATTGTGGTGAATTCATTTGGAATAACAAGCTATATAAAAGCGGTAAACATCCTCCGATGGTATCGAAAGAACTTTTTTACTCAGTTCAAGACAGACTTAATAGAAAAATCAAAGCAGGTAAATTCAGACACCATGATTTTTTATTTGGAGGAGGTTTAATTACTTGCGGAGATTGCGGAAAATCTGTAACTGCCGAAAGTCAAAAAGGACATTCTTATTACCACTGTACAAAATTTGGCGGCAATTGTAGCCAAAAAAGATATACCCGTGAGGAAGCTATACAAGCGCAAATTATAGAAATTCTAGATCAAGTACGAATAGACAATCCAAGACTGCTTGAATGGGTAAGAAAAGCCTTAAAAGAAGCTCACAAGGATGAGACTGAATATCATGAGTCTACACTGAAAGATTTAGATATACGTCTACTCAAAATTGAAAAGAGATTGAGTATTATTTATGACGATAGGGTAGATGGAGTGATTACAAAGGAGCAATATGAGAAAAAGAAAGAACAGTATGAGACAGAAGTAGATGAAATAGTGGAAGCAAAAAACCAACATGTTAAAGCAGATATCGATTATAGAAAGTTAGGAATAAATATTTTCGAACTGAGCCAAAAAGGCCGTGAAATTTATGAAACCAAAGCTACTAGAGGAGAAAGACAAGAATTCCTAAATTTTGTATTTTCGAACCTCAAATTGAAAGACGGAAAGGTTATTCCAACGTTCCAAACTGGGTTTGATATAGTAGCATTACGCCTCAAAGAACAAAATGTGCAGGGGTGGAAGGAATCGAACCCTCGTCATGGGTTTTGGAGACCCAGGTCCTGCCGCTGAACGACACCCCTCTGAGTACAAAATTCTAAATCCTAATTTCGAGAATTCGAAACAAAGTCAAAATTTCAAAAATTAAAATTCAAAATGTAGAAGTATTATAGCTAAAAAAAGTGTAGGGAGCAAAGATTAACTTCGGCGTTTGATGATACCTAGCTGAAATAGCTTGTCGGCCATTCGGGAGAAATCAAAAGTATTGATCCGATTGTCATCATTGAAATCAAGCAATTGCTTCCCCGCTGGGACAGGATTGGTTGCACTGAAGTTGGACAGCATGATCGATAAGTCAGTCAAGTTGACTACACAGTCAGCATTTCCATCACCTTTCATAGTCGAACAAGATTCAGATGGAGATGGGACGGGAGATGGTGATACAGATGCGCTGGGACTGGCTATGGGTGAAGGTGAAACATTGGGAGATGGTGAAACTGCCGTCCCGGTGATAACAATCGAAGCATCGGTGGTCTTTTGGATAATATTTTGATTGTTTGAATTGCTAAAAATCTGTGATGCTGTTGTCAAATCAACTAAAGCAGTCCCGGGGGCTTTGGCTTTAAAATTAATAGTTGCCATCACAGACCCCACATTGTTGGATTTAAATCCGGGAGATGGGACGCCTCCCACCAATGATATCTGACCTGTTTGATTGTCATAAAATTGTTCTGCCCAACTGGTGATAAAAGACAGATCATCATCAATACTTACTACTTCCAGTAGGTCAGTAGGAAAGTTGATCTTTGAGACAAAAAGATTTGAATTTTCAATATCAGATCTGGCCAAAACTGTAACCGCAAATTCCTGTCCAACATTGATAGGAGATCGGCTAGTCAAGTTCAATGAAGTCTCTGGAGTTTGTGACTCAGATGGTAATTGATAAGTATTGCCTTGGCCGCCATTGTACAAATTTGTTATTTCAGCCGCAGTTAGTGGTCTGGCCCAAACACCTATTTCATCAACCACCTGATTGTGATTGGCGGATAGGAATGACGCATTTGAGCCCCCAATCGAGAAAGCCCCGTCAGTATCACAATAGTAAGCCGAAGCAGAGGATGTATAAGCCAGTGAACCATTTTTATAAATCTTAACAATACCCGGGTTTTGGGCTGTCACTGTAGCCATCAAATGAGTCCATTGATTGAGAGGAGCGTTAATAGCGGTTTGAAATCCGATTGCTGAATCATTGGTACAAGATGAATTTCCCATCTCAACCCTGACATTTCCGGATGGGCCATACATCAGCCAATAACCGGTCTTCTCGTTGTTAACTGCAGCTTTTCCCACAATATATGTTTGGGTTGTGGCGTAGGCTTTGGGATAGACCCAGCCACCAAAAGATATTCCAGTGGTTGATGCCGGTTCTAATTTGGCAGCTCCTCCGCAGATAGCATCAGTACACTGAAACTTACCAGCACCTGTTGTACCAACAGCTTTATTAACTTTTCCGGTCTGATTGTAAGTTATAGTTTCAATTGGACTTAAAGCAATTGAACCGATCACATCTACCAAATTTCCACTGGTTTCCTCCATTTTCCAATAAGCTCGCAGATTATCTGCCAGCGTCCCGGTCGGATCATGACTAAATCCAGCTGAGGGGTTTGAAGCACTGCCAATTGTTACTTCAGTGCCTGTTAGATCACCCGCCTGATTTTCCCCAACGCCAGTTACTGTGACGATGGTATTTCCCGAATCAAAAGCGATGGTTGAAGTCCCGTCAGTCAAAGCTTTAAAAGTCAACGTCGCCAGTACCCCGACACCTGGTTTTGGTGTGCTGGTGCCGATTACAAATTCAACTGAATTTTGGGTAGTTGAGACGGGAGAAAGCACTACCGAAAAATAGTCTGACAGGGTGGTATTTACAAGCTGCAGTTTGGATGGATCAAAAGTTAGTTTTGCCTGAACACCAGATGCCGATGCCTGCTTTGCATCGAGAGTCAGATCAAGACTAAACTCCTGATTGGCGGAGACACTGACCTGCGCTGGATTCAAGCTTAAATCAACCCCGTTTGCACTAGCTTGGGGCCGCAGCTGGGTCTGACGTTGGACCAAAAAAGCGCCCAGGCCGACTCCAAAAACCAGTAAAAATGCCACCAAGACTCCAGCAATCTTTTTATTTGGTAAGGACAATTTAGAAAAAGGGGCCTGGATCCGTTTGAAAAAAGGAGGTTTTTTATCAGTACCCTTGACGACCACGATTGGATTAATCGGCGAATTTGCGTCCATTACTTATACTATGCCCAAAAGTGGCAGATGAAGTCAAGAGATAACAGGAAAGCAATATGCAATACGAGACAATCAAAACGACTATAATTTAGTTGCGTATTGCGTATTGCGTATTGCGTATTGCGTATTGCGTATTGCGTATTGCGT
>CAZWRN010000014.1:0-33993 GCA_964636275.1 uncultured Gammaproteobacteria bacterium | reverse complement strand
GATTTAAGATTTAAGATAGAGAAAGTTGAAGAAGTTTTTGAAAAAAATATGGGGCACTGGACAACAGAAAAATTTGCAGAAGAGTATCGTAATTTGGCTAAAGAACTAAGTATTTCCAATACAGATATCTTTCAGCTTCTACGGATAGGGGTCACCGGACAGCTAGTATCACCACCTCTTTTTGAAAGTATTCAGATTTTGGGTGAGGAAAAAGTTTTGGAACGATTTAAAAAGGTTAAAGCTTTTTTGGATAATCCTCCGCAACAACCCAAATATTAAGGTAATTTATCGCTTACGCTCGAAAAGTATTATTCTGTTTGTTAAATTGGAATAGTTTAGAGATTATTAATCTTCGCAGCTAGGATGAAATCGTTTTCTGTGAGTCCATGAGCTTCATGAGTGGTAAGTTGTAAACGAACTTTATCGTAAAAGCAGTAGATATCTGGATGATGTCCTTCGGATTCGGCTAAGTCGGCTACTTTATTGATAAATTTGATCGATTCTTTAAAATTGTTAAACTTAAACTCTTTGACTAAATTGTCACCAGCAAGGAGCCAATCGGTGACTGCTGGAAGATATTCTTTGATTTTATCCATTGAAAGTTTACCTTCGCCAGTTTCACAGGGGACACATTTTTTCTTAGTAAAATCCATATTAGTTAGTGATCAGTGACAAGCAATAAGCAAAAACTAAGAGATTAAAATACTCTATTCTTTTCGTTTTGCGTGTTTCGTATCACGACTATCCTACGCTATTTTCTTGAGTTTGGCTAGATAGAATCCTTCAAAAAGTGGTGATGGCAAAATACGAATGGTTTTGCAGAGGCTTTGATCAAATGATTTATTTAGATAGGAGGTAATACCTGTAATTATGGGTATATCTTGGGGTAAATCAATTTTTTCAATAATTACCTGTTGGTTGGTTTTATTAATAAGCCAGTCAACAACTGCTTCATTTTCATTTACTTCTAATGTGCAGGTGGAGTAAACAATAGCCCCTCCAGGTTTGGTTGCCAAATAGGCTGAATAAATTAAGTCTTTTTGCCTTTGGCTTAATGCATCCACCAGTTCTTGGTTCCAGTTGGAAAAACTTTTAGGGTAGGCTGTATTAAAAGTCCCTTCTAGACTACAAGGGGCGTCGAGTAATGTTTTATCAAAAAAATTGGGGTGTTTGGAGCCGATTTCCTGCCCTAACAAATTGGTTACCTGGGTGTTTTCTACCCCCTGTTTTTTTAGATTGTAATTTAGTTTTTCCAAACGAATGAGATGTCTGTCATTGGCGATAATTTTGCCTTGATTTTTCATTAAAGCGGCAATCTGAGTGGTCTTACTTCCGGGAGCTGCCGTCATGTCCAATACTGTTTCATCGCTTTGAGGATCTAAGACAATGGCTGGTAATAAACTGGCTAAACTTTGAATATAAATCAGACCATTAGTATAAACTGCCGATTGTGTAAATTTCTTTTTATCGCTTTTTAATATAAACCAATCAGGGTTTGAGCCAAATTGCTGGAAATCAATCTGTTCTTCCGTCAGCTTTTTAATTAGATCGGTGGTTGAGATTTTTAATGTATTGGTTCGAAAAGTGGTGGGTCTTTGTGAATCAAAAGCTGCTAGTATTTGGCTGATTTGATCATCAGAAAAGATCTGCTGTAAATTTTTTAAAAATTGTTTGGGAAGTAAAGTATTCACAAAAAGAAGTATACCAGACTGTTTCAGCTTTTTATCAGGATCAGTTGATATTATTTTTTTGTAAATCGTTGTTCCGAGATTTCATGATTTACAAAAAAGGGGGTGAAAATATGCTAAGAAAAAGAGTTTTATTACCGGTTGCTGCTTTGGTAATTGCCGGAACTGCCTTTTTAGGTGTTAGTCAGGTGTCAGCTCAATATGGTGAAGGCCATTCAGATTTGATAGCTGCGATAGCTCAGAAATTTAATGTTCCGCAGGACCAGGTTCAGCAAGTTTTTAATGATCACAGAACCAAAAGACAAGCTGAAATGCAAGCCAAAATGGATGAGCGATTGACTCAGTTGGTCAAAGACGGAAAACTAACTGAATCACAAAAACAAGCCATTATTGCTAAAAGAGCCGAAGAAAAAAACAATTTCAACCCGGAATCTTTAAAAGATTTGACTCCACAGCAAAGAAAAGAAAAAATGGATCAACATCGACAGGAGATGGAAAATTGGGCGAAATCCCAAGGGATTGATTTATCTTTGGTTATGCCTCTAAAAATGGGGCGGGGAGGACATGGAATGCATTAATCCATATCCTATGGTGAGTAGAAGGCGCTTTTGTTAAAAAGACAGAGGCGCCTTTTTTATGATAAAGTTTAATAATGGGTGAAGAAATACTGGAGCTGGCTGATAAATGGAAACATTGGAAATTTAAAAATTCTGCACTTCTTTTATTAAGTTTAGTATTGTTTTTCCTTTTTGCAGAGCACCCGGCAATTAAAAATGCTATTTCATTTATAGGAAACTTTGGCTACCTTGGGGCTTTTTTTGTGGGAATTATGTTTGTATCTATCTTTACGGTAGCACCTGCAAGTGTGGTTTTATTTTATATGGCAGATACATTAAATCCTTTAGGTGTAGCGTTGGCCGCCGGAGCAGGTGGAGTAGTGGGGGATTTTTTGATTTTGAAGTATTTAAAAGACCGGGTATTTTTAGAATTAAAACCAGTATTTATGAATCATGGAGGAAAACCACTGAGGAAGCTTTTTAAAACTCCATACTTTGCCTGGTCAGTTCCTATCTTAGGAGCTATATTGATTATGTCTCCTTTTCCAGATGAAGTCGGGCTTGGTTTATTGGGAATTTCTAAAATTAAAGAATGGCAGTTACTAGGTATGTTATTTTTGTTGGATGTTGCTGGAGTATTTCTGATTGTTATTACTGCTAGGTCTTTTTAATGTACAGCCAGACATCATCTTCAGATTTTTCCGGTTTCCAGTTAGGCAATTTGAAATGATTAGTTACAAATTTTGTACCCTTATTTAGCTCTTGGTTAAATTTTGTTTCTAGTGGTTGCATCATATGGGTGATTCCAAATAAGGTTACAGCATCATATTTTGATAGATCAGTTTTCCATAAATCAGACAGATGAACAAAAGCTTTTTTTTGTAATCTCAGTTGATTGATTTGCCATTGGGTATAGAGAACAAGAATTGGATTAATTTCATATCCATGTGCCTCGATTCCTTTCTGAGCGAAAGCGATAATGATCCGTCCATCGCCGGAGCCGATATCAGCCATTTTTTGCCCCTTTTTTAAGTTTAAAAGTTTAATCATTGTTTTGACCCGACTATGACTGACAGGAGCATAAGGCCCCCCACGAATGACAGAGTATCCAAAGAGGTAGATGATATACAAAGGAACCGCAAATAAGAAAATAGTAAATAAAATATTCATCAGATGACTATACTTGGTTGAGTATTAAATTAAAACAGGAAAAAATAGGCACTTTGTGCTAAAATTTACCTCTGCAGATAATGCCGATTCGTCTAATGGTAAGCGGATCTTTCCATTAGACCGTTGGTTAAAGGTTGCTTATATATTGCCGAGTCGTCTAATGGTAGGACGACAGAATCTGGATCTGTCTATTGGGGTTCGAATCCCTGCTCGGCAACTCACCTTATAGTAATTTGACACGTATTTTTTGGTGTGATATACTGTTTTTACAACTGAATATTTAAAAGCTTTGACTGGAGTCGCGATCCAGGAGCTGAGAGCCAAAATGCTCTACAGAGACGAAACTGTAAAAGACCGTAACATGTGTCGGTAACGGAGCATGTCAGGAATAAGGTTTATTCCAGATGATGATCCGCCAAAAGCGGATTTTTTAATGGGATAAATGAAGCAAGGTGGTACAGCCTAATTGAAGGCCCTTGTAAGTTTCTAAACTACATTGTTTGGGAGCTTGCAGGGGCTTTTTTATTGCATTAGCCAGAGCTTTGCTCATTGGAGAAAAATATGAAAGAAGGATTACAGCAATCGCATACATCGGAAGTTAAATGGCCTAAGCTTGGAAAAGTAGAGGTTGGTGCTGATGTGGATTTTGCTTACATTATTAGAAAAGATGGTAATTTTACAATGAATCCTCTCGCTGGAAATGTTGCTACTAATTATGGGTTAGATTACGGTACAACGCAGCAGGTTTTGTTAAAAGAATATGATGTATTTGTTGCTAAGTTAGTTGATACCTTTAGGTGGGGTTATTCTTCCAATGGCAATTTTGAAGTACACTTGTATGATCCGAATGATTTAGACGAAGCTGTCAGAGCAAAATCCTCAGATCATCCGCTTATTAGTTTAGATCCTTTAATGCATCAAGGTGTTCATGAATTTAGAGTTTCAAGGGGTTATTATTTAAGCGGTAAAAACGATTTTAGCCAGATTGCAAGACCTGGTAGTGATTCCTTACCATTACAAGCTCAAAATATAAGTGCTTCATTACATGGAGCTACAGCATCCGTAGCTGAGGATGATATTTTCAGCGGTGGAAGCGTCATTGCTTCACTCACTGCTTTACAGGAGAATGGAGTTCAAATTAAAAAAATTATTCCAGGAATTCAGGTGGGAAAGCCAGAGAAACTGGCTGCAATGGGGATAGATGTTGATCCAGTTGTAATTTATGAAGCAACTGATGGAAAAAATATATTTGATAAAGTTGATTTAGGTGATCCACGAGACTATTTATTAGGAGGTAGTGGTCTAGTTGTTAAGTTGCCTAATGGAGAATACGGCAGAAGTCCATATATACTTCCTTTTGTAAGTACTACTGCAAGGGCGAGTATCCCCCATGAAGCAGAAAAAGAGTTTGCTTTGAAAGTTCTTCAAGCTAACCTTGAATTTTTTTCTAATCTAGGGGAACAACTTAGCAAACCAATTTTGCTAAGTCAGATGAATAAAGACTTTATGGTGATGATGAGGACAATGTTTGGTTTTGATAAAAATACTCCAATGGATCAAGTTGTAACATGGGCAATGAATAACATAGATGGTGTTTGGGAAGTAGTCCAAAAGCAAGGAGAACTACAGGAGAAATTAACTGAATTACAATTACCACAGAATATAGTATTTGTGGATGTAAACGGTACTCTGTTTTCTGATGAGTCACCAGATGGATATATACCTCAGGATGATATAGAACAACTTAAACAAACAGTAATAAATGCTGGAATAAAAGGAATATCAGTAGGATTATGTTCCGATTCTCCTTTACCTCAACTTCAAATATTGGCGGAAAAACTAGGTGTTAGCGGACCAATTGCAGCAGAGAATGGAAATGTTTTATATAACAATGGAAAAACTTTGGTTATAAATCCTCTTTCTAACATTGAAAGTTATAAACAACAAATATACGAAAACGCACAACAGTTAGGGATACCTCAGTCAGAAGATGCTATAGCGAAAGAATTTGGAGGAAATAGTCCAGAAAGTTTGGATCAGCAATGGAGCTTTGGAGCAAATAGATTAGCATCAGTTACCGTTTTTGGTCCATCTCAAATGGTTCAAAAATTAGGAGAGGTTTTTACTGGGCAGCACGATATTAGTGTTGATTGTAGTCCAGAATATAATTTCTTTGCCATACATCCAGGATATGATTATAAGCAGGCTAAAGGAAAGACTTTGGGTACGCTAGCTTCTTTTGGACATAATGTCATTATGATTGGAAATAGTATGTCTGATTGGGTTGATCCAAATACAGGTGTTAAATGTGCTTTTGTAGCAAAATCAAGAGTAACAAGTGAGGTTTCAGAACACGCAGCTTATATTTCTGATAAACTTTTTACAGAGGGAGTTATAGATATTATTAATAAAATCCACTAACAATATGAAAAATTACACAATCATTTCAGATCCAGGAATAGATGATTTAGTAGCGTTAGTCTTGCTTTATAAGTTGATGCCAGAAGCAAAAAACACTCTAATATCTACATTTGGAAACGCTGCCGAAGAAATAACATCACTGAGTGCAAAAGAATTTATTGCTTTTGTAGCTAAATCTTGGAGGTTTATCAATGGTTCAAAAATCCCATTAAACGGTAATTTTGAGAGACCATGGCCAGATTATTTTCATGGTCCAGACGGTGTATGGGGTATACATCCTAAGGTAGATATTCAAAATATTAGTACTGGAAATTTAGGCCTATCTGCAAACAAAGTTATATCTTTAGCCACTTTAACAGACCCTTTAAGATTACTAAGGGAAAAGAAGGTTAATGAAATAACTATTATGGGGGGAGCATTTAAGATTGAAGGCAATGAGACAAAATATGCAGAGACTAATATGGCTTTTGATCCAGATGCAGCTAAATGTTTTTTTAATGAATTGAACGGTATAAAAGCAAACGTTGTACCACTTGATGTAACAAGAAAAGTTTATTGGTCAAAAGGTCAAATTAAAAACATTCCGGAGAATAATGATATAAATATATGGCTCAAGCATTTGCTATCTGCTTGGTTTGATAAATACAACCACGACAGAGAAAAAGACTTTAATCTCCATGATCCACTAGCAGTGTATCTAGATTTCTTTCCTGAAAAAGCAGAATGGATAACTAGTGGAATTACAGTTATTACAGAGGGCAAAAAAAGAGGCCAGACAATTTTGAGTGAACAGAATGCTCATTGCCAAATTGCACTAAATTTAAAAGATGCAAAAAAGATTGCTAAGGAGATTTATGCAATTGTTTTTAACTAGTATTAAATTCTAAATACAAGTCCGAACGTAGTCCCATATGGCCAACTTAATTTAGCAATAATCTAGCTCTCTCAGATCTTTTATAAATTGCTCCAAATAATGTTCATACTGGGTATCATTTGAATCTTCAAACAAGAGTGAATTACTCCAGGCATCTATTTCAGAAATATTCCATTCCATTTGATAATAGTGAATTATTTCTTGGTTTATTTCAAAATTTCCGACTACACTTTTGTATCCATCAAGTTTTACCTGATCATCTTTAATCATATTTAAATCTTTTTCTTTTGGAGCATATAAAGAATCATCCCAATCAATCAGATAAACTTCTCCAGTTTTATCAATCATAGTATTCCAAGCATGGGGTTCACTATGACAAATAACAAAATCAATATTTTGACTTCTTAATTTATCGCCAAGCTCCTCTAATTCTTTGATCCGTATTAATATTTTGTCTTTATTTTCCAACAAAAGTTTAGCGGTTTTGCTCTTATATACAGAAGAATCTTTAAGATAAGTATCAATTTTATTCAAAGTTTCCAATAAACGATCAATATTGCCGTATTTAAAATCTTCCTTAATAGAATAATCACCAATAACTTTATTTGCTTGATGAATCGTTCCTAATAATTTACCTAATGCAAATCTTTGTTTTTCAGTTAAAGGCTGGTCATTTGAATTTGATCCTTCAATAAAGTTGAATAAAGCAACCGGATATTTATCTAAAAGAAAAATAAGTCCATTGTTTTTAGTTTTAATCGGGTGAGTAATATTTTTAATTCCAGCATCATTAAATAATTTGTAGGTCAGTTCAAATCGTTTTTCATACTCCATCAAACCGTTATGGATTTTACAGAAATAAAGTGCTTCTTCAATAGTTTCAACTTTATAACCCCATGAAGCTTCTCCCCCTTTAATAAAGGTTAATCTTGAAACCATAAAGCCATAGTTGTCTTCAATCTTTAGTTGAAAAAGAGATTTATCAATATTTGGTTCAGTTAACATATGAGTATTATACAGGAGCAAAGTTAATATTTGTGCTGAGAAGAATTATAAGTGCAAACATAGTTCCAAATGTGCAACAAAAACTATTTTAATTAGCTTTAAATGCAGAGAGGATTAGGATGTCTGTTATACTCAACTAATGGAAAATAACTCTCCATCAGAAGAAACAGCAAAACAGATCGTATCAGATTTAAATATCGGTTCAATTATTAGTATCAAGCGCTTTGACACAGGTAAAGCTCATTATGTTTACGATGTCAAAACAACACACGATGAATTGGTTGTACGGTTAACTAAATTTGAACAAAAATCTTCTTTTGTAAGTGCTGTTTATTGGTATGATTTACTTGTCCCAATAGGTATTCCTGTTCCAAAACTTCGAAAGTACGATTTAAGTGGAAAAGAATATGGATTCCCATATATTGTTATGGATCGATTACCGGGAACTGATTTGTTGTATACATATAAAGAGATGAACAATCAGCAAAAAGAAGATCTAGCAAGAGAAATTGTAAACATTCAAAAAAAAGTCGGAACTTTAAAAGAAGGACCTGGATTTGGATACGCGACATCTTATGAAGATTCAAAACTTTATTCCTCTTGGCAAGGAGTATTGGATCAATACATGGATAGGATCACCACTCGAAATAATAAAACCAGACTGATAGATCAAAAATATATTAAAAGATTGAATGAAATTTATAAATCGATGGATCAATATATTCAAGCGGTTAGACCCACTCCTTTCCTAGATGATACAACTACAAAAAACGTCATTATAAATGACGGCAGCTTGAGTGGGATTGTCGATGTAGATAATGTTTGTTTTGGCGATCCACTTTTGACAGTAGCTTTAACACAAATGGCATTACTAGAGTTAGGTGACGATACGTACTACACGGATTATTGGAAAAATTTACTTGATTTATCTATTCCACAAGAGAAAGCACTTGCAATGTATACAGGAATGTTTGCCCTCGAATTTGCTTCAGCGATGGGACATTTTTTTAATAAAGATACTACTGAACCAATAGATTATGAAAGTTTGAATCGGCTTACTTCAACATTTGAAAAGATCATAGCAAATATTTAGACAGGATAACTAATATTGCCTTAGTATTTTCGACATGGGTTTGCCATGGGCGAGTTCGTCAACTAATTTATCCAGATAGCGAACGTTTTGAACAATAGGGTCTGTTAGATCTTCAACTCTGACTCCGCAGATCACACCAGTAATTTGCTTTCTTAGTGGATTTAGTTTAGGAGCCTGTTTAAAAAAAATTTCAAATGTAGATTCTAGCTTGATTTGGCTGACTAGTTCTTTGTCTGAATATCCAGTCAGCCATTTCACTATTTCATCAACTTCAGCTTTGGTGCGACCTTTTTTTTCAGCTTTAGCAATATACAAAGGATAAACAGAGGCAAAAGTCATGTTGTAAATGCGTTGAGTAGTTTTGTCATTTTGCTGCATAATGTGATTTTACTTAAGAATTTTAAGATTGGCAAATTACCTGTGTTGTTTCAGCTTTATCTCAGCTAATATTTATATAGTTGGTTTATGGAAAAAGAAAAAATTGTAGTTGCTGTATTACTTGTTGCTATATTGATAATTGGTGGTGGTATATATTGGTTTAATACAAATAAGACAGTAAGTGATTTGGGAGGACAAAATACGACTTTAACTAATGTGGTATCTTCGGATGGAGGAAATGGCAGTTATACTATGGATGAAGTAGCCGCTCATAATTCGGCCAGTGATTGTTGGTTGGTGATAAACAATAATGTTTACGATGTCACAGCTTTTATTCCAAAACATCCAGGAGGTAAAGATATAATTAAAGGTTGTGGTAAGGATGCGACAAATATGTTTAATCGGGAAGATGAACATCAGGAAAAAAATGCAGCTCAGTATTTACCAGATTATCTAATAGGTACTTTGAGCAACTAAATTGACCCAATTAAATTCTTTTAAATTGTTTATATAATTCAGGTAGCTCGGTTTGAATAAAAGTAGGTCTGCCATGGGGGCAGGAGGTGTGGTTTGGCGTAGTTAGCAGTTTTTTAATCAGCTCCTGACTTTCAGTATTGTTTAGTTTTTCACCTTGTTTGATAGCACCTCTGCATGCCAAATATTTCAACATCTTTTCTGTTTGTAAATCGGTAGATAAATTTTTATCATGGGAGAGTTGTTCAATTAATTCCGAAAGTATTTCCTTAATATTTCGGTCTTTCAAGATTTCTGGAATTTCGGTGATTTGATAAGCCGATTTTCTTTTTTGAATGTTGATACCAAACTCTTTTAATTGTGCCAGATTTTGGGAGATGATTTCTGTTTCGAGCATTGATAATTCAAGAGGAATTTTATTAGGTAGCTTGTATTTTTTTTGTTTTTTTTGGTGAAAAAGTTGTTTAAACTGTTCGTATAAAATCCTTTCATGGGCCGCATGTTGATCGATGATAAATAGCTTGTTTTGAGCCTGAAATATGAGAAATAAATCAAATACTTGTAAAATCTGAATTTCTTTATCGAATTTATTTTCAAGCAAAAATAATTCAGACTCTTTTTTTAAGATTTGTCCGGCAAAAGAGTCAACGATAGATTGTTCATTTGATTGGTATCGCGGATTTTGTAGTTGTAATGTTTGAAAAACAGCTTTTTGAATTTGGTCAAAAATATATTGTTTATTGTGAAAATTGACTTGCTCTTTTCTTGGATGAACATTGACATCAACTAATTCGATAGGTATTTGGAGATTTAAAATATAGATAGGATGTTTTTGTGGATCAATCAGATTTCCATAGGCTTCTTTAATAGCTGTTGAGATCAGTTTATCGGTGACGGGTCTTTTATTAACGAATATAAACTGTTTAGAGGAGCTGCTGGTAGAGAAATCGGGTAGAGATAAGTGACCGTTGATGTGTATATAAGAATCTTCATATTTGATTGGAACCAAATGATCCAGCTCTTTTAAAAAATATGCAGTTCTTTGTTGTAAAGATTGATCTTTTACTGTATCGAAAATCTGTTTATGGTGGTGGTATAGAGTAAATCTGATTTCTGGACTGGCTAGAGCGATTTTGACTAACCAATCTAAAATCAACCGGTATTCTTTTTGTGGACTTTCAATAAATTTTTTTCTTGCGGGAAAAGAATAAAAAAGGTCCCTTACTTCAATCTGAGTTCCTGTCGGCATGCCGATAGGTGCAGATGATATAAGCTTGCCACTTTCAATTTCCAGCTTAGTTCCGGCTGACAGACTGGTTTGACGACTTTGAATAGATAGGCGGCTAATTGCTGCAATCGAAGCTAACGCTTCACCCCGAAACCCCAGTGACCTGATAGCCATCAAATCATCATCTGGTGAAATCTTGCTTGTGGTATGAAGTTTGAAACTGTCTTTCAGGTCAGCTTCACCCATTCCGATGCCATCATCAATTACTTGAATCTGTTTAAGTCCGCCTTCTTCAATACTAATCTGAATATGGGTTGCTTTGGCATCAATAGAATTCTCAACCAACTCTTTGACTGCAAAAGCTGGTCTTTCAATTACCTCACCCGCCGCTATTTTGGCGATTTGAGATGGGGTTAGTTTATAGATTGTTTTCATGTTTATATTGTATTCCTTCGACAAGCTCAGGAAGTAATTATCTGATTAGGAGATTGCTTGCTGAGCGAGCAGAGCGAGTCGAAGCATTTCCCTAATTTATCTCCATGAGTGTATCATTTTTAGAGTTGAGTAACTTTAATTTGTTTTTGATTTCAGCTAGTTTGTTTAATGCTTCTAGGGGGGTGAGTTGGAGAATATCAATATTTTCTAATTCTTTAACTAGTAACTGATTGAGTAAAGAGTCATCGTCGCTAGCTAGAGTGGATTCATTTTTATCCGATTCTAATGACTGCAATTTTTGATTGGCATTGAGTATTATCTCTGTTGGTATTCCTGCTAACTTAGCTACAGCAACACCATAGGAATGAGAGGCTGCCTCAGGGGAGATAGTATAAAGAAAAATAGGTGTATCTTTTTGCTGAACCACCAACATTGAGTAATTTTTGACTGAACGAGGAAAATTTGTTTCCAATTTTTGCAATTCATGATAATGAGTAGCAAATAATGTCTTAGGGGGGATCTTGTAATGAGTAACTAAATATTCCGCAATAGCCCAAGCAATAGAAATGCCGTCATACGTGCTGGTACCACGACCAATTTCATCCATAACGATTAAGCTTTTCTCTGTGGCATGATTGAGGATAAAAGCGGTTTCAACCATTTCGACCATAAAGGTAGATAATCCGGAGGTGATCACATCAGAGGCCCCAGAACGGACAAATATTCTGTCAACTGGAGTAATGATGGCAGAATCAGCTGGTACAAATGATCCGATTTGGGCAAGTAGTGTGATCAGAGCAACTTGTCTGATATAGACAGATTTTCCAGCCATATTTGGCCCCGTTATGAGCAAAAGTTGAGCATTCGATTTATTAAAGTTAACGTCGTTGGGTACAAATTTGCCTTGATTTAGCAGCTTTTCAACCACTGGATGGCGGCCATTTTTTATTGAAAGCTCTCCGGAAATGAGTAATTTTGGTTTGGTGTAGTTTTCCTTTTCCGCCAGGTAGGCAAAGGTGGACAAGCAGTCAAGTAAAGCGATAGCTTGGGCACTATCTTGAATAATATGAGTCGATTTTAAAACTTCGGTAACTGTTTTTAAAAATATTTCATATTCTAAAGCATTTATTTTTTCCTCAGCTGTCAGGATAATTTCTTCATGATGTTTTAGTTCATCCGTAATAAACCGTTCGCCATTTACTAGTGTTTGCTTACGATGATAATTTTCTGGTACAGCTGAAAGATTGGATTTACTGATTTCAATAAAGTAGCCAAAGACTTTATTGAAACGGACTTTTAAAGAACTAATGCCTGTCCGGTCTTTTTCAGCTTTTTCCAAATTTTCGATCCATATTTTACTGGAAGCAATCGAGCTATGTAATTTATCTAACTTTGGATAGATACCGCGGCGGATCAGCCGGCCATTTTTGACGTCAACTGCTGGTGGTTCATCAACAATACTAGTCTCAATCAATGAAATTACTTTGGTTAATTGGGCTGAAATCTGATTTGATGTCTGCTGGATCAAAGGATTTTTCTCTTTTTTTAACAAATCCTTGATGTCTAGAATTGCTTGTAATGCAAATTTTAAATTATTCAGATCTCTTCCGTTACTTAGTCCGATGCTAATTCGTGATAGCAATCTTTCGATATCAGGAATCTGTTTACATTTTTCTCGAAGAAGATCTTTTAGCTCAGATTTTTTTACGAAAGTATCGACAGCATCGAGTCTTTTCTCAATTGCTTCTTTATTGATAAGAGGTTGAGAAAGATAGGACTTGAGCAATCTTCCTCCCATAGCAGTTATTGTTTGATCAATCACTGATAATAACGACCCTCGAGTATCGTGTTCCCTGATTGTAGAGAAAAGTTCCAAATTGATAATAGTGGATTTATCTAGTCCAACAACTTGATCCTCTTGCTGAGGAGTAAACTTTTTGATATGCGTAAGCGTTGATTTTTGGGTTTGTTGGAAATAACCTATTAAGGCTGCAATTGCTTCAGTTAGCAGTGGGTTGTGATCTAAGGAGAAAGCCGATAATGTGGAGACTCCGAACTGATTTTTGAGTACTTCTTTTGAACGAGTACTATATGTATTCCATTCCAAAAAGGGGAATAAGTTTAGCGATTTTTCTGATTTCAATGCCTTTAGAATTTCTGGATCATTGTAAAGTTCTTCACTGAGAATACATTCAACGGGATGGATTTTGGCTAGCTCTTGTTGAAGTTGGTTGATTGGGTCTTCGGTTTCTTTCTCTATTCCACTTAGAAAACCAGTTGAGAGATCAGCCCAGGCGATAGCTAAATTATTTTCTTCAATCTGGATGCTGGTAATAAAGTTGTTATCTTTTTTACTTAGCGCATTCTCATCCAAAATAGTGCCTGGAGTAACTATCCTTACAACATCTCGTTCAATAATTCCTTTTTTGTTGGGAAGACTAAGCTGTTCACAAATGGCAACTTTATAGCCGGCTTTAACTAGTTTATTGAGGTACACGTCTACCGCGTGAAATGGCACTCCTGCCATTGGAATCCGACCATCTTTGCCTTTTGGCCGGCCCGTCAGGGTGATATTTAAAACTTTGGCGCCAATAGTGGCGTCTTCCATAAACAGTTCATAAAAATCACCCATTCGATAAAAGAGCAAACAATCTTGATACTGTTTTTTGATCTCAGCGTATTGCTTCATCATGGGTGTTGTGAATTCATCCATAAGAGTAGTGTTATTTATATAAACAGATATGTTTTAACTTTGGAAGTGTGACAATTGTTCAGAAGGGAGCATTCGGATATGTTTGGCGTATTTTGGCTTATTGAGACAGGAGTTTAAAATCTTGTAGGTATCCAGATCGAAACCGATATCTAAAGCGGTATCAAGCTTGGTTCCTTCAAAATTTACTTTACCCAGGACACACCAGTTGTCGATGATAAAGCTGTCGCAGGAGGTACCGTCATCACTAAAATCATCAATAATGATTGGTCTTTCAAATGGCCATTTTTTAAATTTCATCCGGCCTAAGATATTCATAAATCGGAAATTGTAAAAGAGAGGTTTTTCTTTGTTGGCACACGCTCCCTTACAGCGACCTAGCCGGTAGCCAAAACAGACAGCTGAGGTCTTTTCAACGCCAAGCAGTTTTTCACAAAGTTGATGTTCTTTAGCAATCGAAAATAAAAAATCTTGCAAAGATTTTCGACTTTTAAAAACACCAATGATTTTATCGATTTCTAAAGGATCAATTCCGTCTTGTAGATCAAAAGAACAAGAAAAATACCCATTTTCGTTTTCAGCATATTTAAGTACCAACAATTTATTTCTTTGTCGAAGTTTTCGATTGTATAGTGGCTGGAGTTTTTTTACTAAATAAGCTTCTTTGAGCAAAGCTCCCAGTTCACCTTCTGTTTGAATAGTCTCTATAGATTTGATTTGTTGAGTAATTTTAAGTTCCAAGGAAGAGGAGTGGTCTGACGAAAAATGCGACAATACACGATCCCTGATATTAACGCTTTTACCGACATACAACGGAATATTAGTGTCTCCGTAGAAGATATACACTCCAGGACTTTCTGGTAGGTTATCTAAAATGTCCGCTGAAAGATTGGTTGGAATACTAGGTCTTTTTTGAGCTTTATTGACTGCTGCTTCAATCAGTTCTAATGAAAATTCTTTTTGAATCTGTTTATAAAACTTCCATAAGACTTCGGCATCATCAAAAGCCCGATGGCGATTTTTGATCCGAAAACCAAATCGTTCAATAATGATCGATAAATTGTGGTGATCATACTGAGGATACAAATTGCGAGATAGTTTGACAGTGCAAAGATGTTTGGCTGAAAAATTGATACCCAGCCTTTTAAATTCAGTTTTAATAAATCCGTAGTCAAACCGAGCGTTGTGAGCGACAAAAACTGCGTCATTCAGTAATTCTAAAATCTGATCTTTCAGGTCAAAAAAAGTGGGAGCGGTATCTACCATGGCTCCGGATATTCCGGTTAAAAGCTCAATTTCCGGTGGTACATAGCGTTGGGGGTTGATCAGTGAAGTAAATTTTTTGACAACTTTGCCATTTTCGACTCGAAGCATTCCGATTTCGATGACACGATCTGTTCTCAGGCTTCCACCTGTAGTTTCAGTATCAAGGAAAACAAGTTTGCTGGGCAGCGACATATTTAGCTCTTCAGTTACGGTTTTTATTTGGATTTTATAGTAGCAACCTAATGTAAGAATTTCAAGGAAAAATATTAATTTAGTTTGATTCTGGTCAAATTATAGTAGGTTGTTTTAAGGGATTAAAGTAGCCAGTATGACAGTTGATTTTAATAGTGTGTACTATCGCAAGCTGAATCAGATAACTGAATAAGGTTTGGTTTTATAATTGATATGTTTTGAGATATTGATTCGGTTTTTGTTTTTTGATAATCTGATTCAGCTTACTTGAATAGTGAGTTTTCGAGAATCCCCGCTACGTGCGGGGTTTTTCGTGGAAAAAAATGCGGTAAATATCGGTTATTTCCCGCAAAAGCTTCATTTCCCCTTTACACGACTACGCAAAAGCTCTAAGCTAGAAGCTAATGATTTATATTGGTGCAGATCATCGGGGGTGGGAACTAAAAGAAGAGCTAAAACGTCGTCTGGCGAATGATGGAATTGAAGTGGAAGACCTGGGTAATGAGCAGCTTGACCCTAATGATGATTATGTCGATTTTGCTAAAGCGGTGGCTCAAACTGTTGCCAATGATAGTGATAGTAAAGGAATACTAGTTTGTGGATCTGGAGTAGGCGTTGATATGGCGGCCAATAAAGTCAGAGGAGCCAGGTCGTGTCTGGTTTTTGACGAAAAAAGGGCTATTCAGTCCAGAGAACATGAGGATGCTAATGTATTGTGTTTGGGTTCTGATATTTTGATTGCTGATGATGCTTATGAAATAGTCAAAGCTTTTATACAGACTCCTTTTTCAGGTGAAGAAAGACATGTCAGAAGGCTTAATAAATTGAAAGAGTTGGATCAGTATAAAAGTTAGATAAAATTTTCAATTATCAGTTTTCAAATCTCAATGAATATTCAATTAGTAAATTTTCAATTTTTTTATTGATTCGAAAATTGTAAATTGAAAATTTAAAATTAATTTATGGTTACTATCATTCCCGCCATTTTAGCAACAACAGAGGACGAATTTTCCCAACAACTCGATAAAATCAAGAGTTCTTCTTCTTTGGTTGATGGATGGGTACATATAGATTTCATGGACGGTAAGCTGGTGGAAACAACGAGTATTGCTGTACCGGTGGTAAAAAAATTTGAAATTCCTTTTCAAAAGGAAGCTCATCTGATGGTAGAAAATCCTTCTGAATATATAAAAGATTTGCAGCAGGCAGGTTTTAAGCGTGTGGTGATCCATATAGAGTCGCAAGAAACTGAGTCGACTATTAAACTCATAAAACAGCAGGGGATGGAGGTTGGTATTGCGATAAATCCCGAAACTAACCTGGAAAAAATCAAAGAGCTCGTATCAGAGGTATCGGAAGTAATGTTAATGAGTATTCATCCAGGAAAACAAGGACAGCCATTTTTATCAACAACATATGATAGAGTAAAAGATGTTAGCTCATATTATCAGCCAATTGCTGTAGATGGTGGAGTGAATGAAGAAACAGCCCCTGGCTTGATTCAAGCTGGTGCCAGCCGGCTGGTAATTGGGTCCTATTTACAGAAAGGAGATGTCGATGAAAATCTTGAAAAAATTTGGGAAATTGTTGGGTAAAAAGAAAAAAATTGCCAAAGCTCCGACTATATCTAGTGTAGCGATCTTTGGTTATGCCAATTCAAAGCCTGAGGACAAAGAATTTAAAGAGTGTTTTGAAGTTTGTAAACTTTTGGCAGAGGCAGGTTATGAAGTGGTGGATGGGGGTGGTCCGGGGATAATGTTGGCTGCTACTTTAGGGGCCAAAGCTGGAGGGGGTAGAGTGACCGGTGTGACGCTTTATCCCAAGGATATGAAAAATTTTGAAGGGAAAGCCAAAGATAATATTTTAGATGAGGAGATAAAAACTACCAGCTATGTAGAGCGAACGCTGACTTTAATGAGAGAAGGTCAGGTTTATGTAGTCTTTAATGGAGGAACCGGGACTGTCTCGGAGTTTGCAATGGCCTGGGGTTTGGCCAGACTCTATTTTGGTCATCACAAACCGTTAATTTTGTATGGTAAATTTTGGAAAAAAATTATCAAAGCATTTCAGGAAAATATGCATATGAGGAAAGAGGAAGGCAAAGTTTTTAAGATCGTGGATCAGCCAGAAGAGGTTTTGGAAGCCATAAAAGCCTTTGAAGAAGAGATTGAAAGAGGAGAACATGACCATCATGTCCGAACCACCCGGAAAGATTCGCTGAATTACATGAACTAGAATTAAAAGTGATTAGTGATTAGTGATTAGTGATTAGTGATTAGTGATTAGTGATTAGTGATTAGTTTGTTTATACGCCTTTCCCCTTTACGCTTTACGCTAAACGCTATAAACTGAATATACTGCCATGAATCTGTCTGATAAAGATATTCAAGCGATTGAACTCAAGGCCAACTCTATTCGTCAGGACATCATTAAGATGCTGGTTGAGGCTGGGAGTGGACATTCTGCTGGGCCGCTGGGTATGGCTGATGTCTTTGCCGCGCTTTACTTTGCTATTCTCCATGTTGATCCAAAAAAACCTGATTGGGAGTTGCGTGATCGGTTGGTGTTATCCAATGGTCATATCTGTCCAGTGCTCTATGCCACCATGGCAGAGGCTGGTTTTTTTCCAAAATCGGAGCTGATGAAACTGCGTAAATACGGTTCTAGGTTACAAGGGCATCCTCACCGGACTGCTTTGCCTGGTCTAGAGACTACATCAGGTCCACTTGGTTCGGGTTTGTCTCAAGCTGCTGGAATGGCTCTGGCTGGAAAAATGGATGATGAGCCCTGGCGGGTGTATTGTTTGACTAGCGATGGTGAACATGATGAAGGGAATACCTGGGAGGCAGTCATGTTTGCAGCTAAATATAAACTGGATAATCTGACAGCAATCATGGATCGCAATCATATTCAGATTGACGGGTACACAGAAGATGTGATGCCGCTGGAAAAGCTGAAGGATAAATATGAATCGTTTGGCTGGTATGTTATAGACATCGATGGTCATAATATTAGATCAATTATTGATGCTGTTGAACAATCTAAAACTATCCACGGCAAGCCCACGATGATTTTGGCCAATACCATACCTGGTAAAGGTGTCGATTTTATGGAAAACGATTTTAAATGGCACGGTGCCCCTCCGGGAGGAATTGAAGATGATGATGGTCCACCTAAAGAGAAGCAAGCTGAAGTGGCGTTGAAAGAACTTCGAACGCTGAGAGGAAAGATCAGGAGTGAACATGAATAAACCAATGAATTCTTTTTTTGTTTATCTGATAGCAGCTATTGGGGGTATTTTTGGTGGATATATTTTGTTAGTACTTTTAATGATATTGCAAATTCTCCCCATGGATATACCTCCTTTGGGTGTGGTTGTTGTGACGTATGTTTTATGCTGGCTGTTGCCATTTTTACTCATCAGATGGTGGTTGATACATGCCAAAGTAGGATCTAATAAGTTAGGTTCAGGTATTTTTACGGCAGTTTTAGTAATTTTACTAATTGGATTTTTACTCTATATGATGAGTAGTCCTTTTCGAATAATTGGTCCTACCAGAATAATTGGTGGTGCCCCTGGCAAGTATACTGATGGACAAATTATTTGGACTATTAAGAAGGCCTTTTTAGGACGTGAGATTAAGAAAGGTGATGTGGTCTTGTTTAATCCTCCTGAGATCAATAGTGAAATGAGTCTGATGGGTGATTCAGTTGGTCAGATTATTGGCCTTCCAAATGATATGGTAGATATTACTATTTATGATTTTAGTAATAAGGTGGTGCCATCTGAGATTCCGGCTGGTTATTATCTCATAGAAAAAAATAAGACGGGTGTATTTCGAATATTACCGCAAAATATGGTAACTGATGTCGCTATTTGGCCATAAAATATGAAATTAAATTCAAAATTATTTGCAGAAGATGTTGAACAAGTTCCGACACGGAACGGTTTTGGCGAGGGGTTGGTGTTGGCGGGTGAAGCTGATAAAAACATTATAGCGCTTTGCGCAGATCTGACAGAGTCAACCAGAATGGAAGCTTTTAAGAAAAAGTTCCCCGAGCGGTTTGTTGAAGTGGGTGTAGCTGAACAAAATCTGGTAACAGTTGGATCGGGGATGGCGGCGGTGGGAAAAATTCCTTTTGTTTCTTCTTATGCAACTTTTTCACCTGGGAGAAACTGGGAACAGATCCGCACCACTATTTGTTACAACGATCAACCAGTTAAAATTGTTGGTTCTCATGCAGGAATTTCGGTTGGTCCAGATGGAGCCACGCATCAAGCTTTAGAAGATTTAGCAATTATGCGAGTACTTCCAAATATGGTGGTGGTGTGTCCTTGTGATGCTATTGAGGCTAAAAAAGCCACATTGGCCTTAGCTTCCAATGGTAAACCTTCATATATCAGACTTGGCCGTGACAAATCGCCGGTTATTACAACTGAAGAAACACCTTTTAAAATTGGAGAAGCGGAAGTATTTAAAGAGGGAAAAGATGTGACTGTCATTGCCTGTGGTCAGATGGTTTATCAGGCATTAGTAGCTGCTAAAGAGCTAGAAGAGGATCATATCAGTGTCCGGGTGATCAATAATCACACTATTAAGCCACTGGATGAACAGGTTATTCGCCAGGCGGCTGAAGAAACCGGGGCTATTGTGACTGCTGAAGAGCATCAAAAAAATGGCGGACTTGGCTCGGCGGTAGCTGAATTTTTAGCCGAGCATCACCCTGTTCCTTTGATCAGGATAGGAATTGATGATAGGTTTGGTGAAAGTGGTGAACCTCAGGAACTGATGCAACATTTTGGACTGACCAGTAAAGAGATAAAAAAAGCGGTTTTGAAAGTTCTACGTTTGAAAGGAAAATAAATGAGTTAATTAGTTGATCGGCGGATTAGTTAATCAGTTAGTATATTCTATGATTTTCTAATTAACTAATCTCTAATTCACTGATTCACTAACTTATGTGCGGTTGTGTACTGGATGTTGTCTTAGAAGCTATTTTTCTGTTTTTTGTTAATATTGGAGCCTATATATTGGCTATGATTTACAATGGCGCTCGAATAGTAAATAGTTATCTTCGCAGTAAAACTCGCTGATATTATCCAGTGTAAGAAGAATAAATCAAAATAGCGCTTTCTCTAAAGTTAGCCCTTTACATCTTAAAAAGGGTTGTGTAGTATGTTTTCACTCATGAATAGAAAAGAAGAAAAAGTAGTCGAAGAAAAACGAGTTCACATGGGTCCTCCCCCTCCACCACAGACAGTTGTCTCCATTCCAGCATCAATAATTATCGGCAGTATTATTATTGCCTTGTCTATTTTGCTGTCTGGAGGAGTATTGGAAATCAAAGGTCTGACAGCTAAAAAAGCTGGGGTAGCTGTTGCTTCGACTGCACCAGTAGCTTCTTCAGCTCCTCTGGCTCCGGCTCCTGAAACTGGGCCGGTGAAAGTGTCTGTAGATGACGATGCTGTTTTGGGGGATAAAAATGCACCTTTGACGATGGTTGAGTTTTCTGACTATGAATGTCCTTTCTGTAAACGATATTTTGACCAGACTTATCCGGAAATTAAGAAAAATTATGTTGATACAGGCAAACTAAAGATCGTATTTCGTGATCTACCTTTATCTTTCCATGATCCAATGGCGACCAAAGAAGCTATTGCTGCCAATTGCGCTCGTGAACAGGCTGGAGATGAGGCCTATTATAAGATGCACAATGCGATGTTTACTCAGACTACCTCTAACGGTAATGGTCTAACTGTGGATAAACTCTATACGATCGCTGGTGAAGTTGGCTTAAATGCGACAAACTTTAAAACATGTTTAGATTCAGAAAAATATAAAGATGAAGTTGCTAAAGATTTGGCTGATGCTGGGGCAGCAGGAGCAGACGGTACACCAACATTCTTTATTGGTAAATCAGATCCAAGTGGTACAATAGAAGGTACCAGACTAGTCGGTGCACAGCCTTACAACGCATTTTCTACAGTCATCGACGGTCTTCTAAAATAACATGCTTCGATCTGTCCTTAACCGGCAATTTTTTATTAGTGCAGTAGCTATTGCGGCTTTGTATCTGCTTTTAAATGTCTATTTTACCAACTATTCTCTAATCAATCAGACCTATTTTGGATCTCATAATTTGATTTATAAAATGAACATTAGTTTAGCTTTATTGGAAGGATTATTTACAGCTATGAGTGGCTTTAATCTGACTGTTTTAGTGTTAATGAGTCTTTTAACTGGAGCCAATATGGTGCTAGTATACCGCAATCTGAGGCTAAATCTAGCTAAACAGCGGGTGCATATGGTTTTTGGTATTAGTTCACTTTTAGGTACAGCCGGTAGTGGGTGTGCATCTTGTGGATTACCACTGTTGGGGTTATTGGGGATTTCCGGTAGTGTTGGCCATTTGCCATTTAAAGGTGCGGAAGTTTCTCTAATTGCATTAGGATTGTTGAGTATCTCTTTTATTGTTTTATTGAAACAACAGCTTACTCCCTGTCTAGTCAATTCAACTACTAGACGCTAGACGCTAAACCCTTTACGCTTAAAATATGTTTGATTTAATTTCCATTGGCGATACGGTCATAGATACTGTTATTCCACTAAATGAAGCCAAACTTATTGCTGAAAACGGTCAGATTATTTTAGGATTTCCTTTTGGAGCAAAAGTTCCGGTTGAAAATGGAGAATCAATGGTAGCCGGTAATGCTGCCAACAATGCTGTGGGAAGTGCCCGTCTTGGCTTGAAAACGGCAATTTATACTCATTCAGGAAATAAAGATGATGAAGAGGATGACTTACGAATTCGTCAAAAATTTAAAAAAGAAAAAGTTGATACCAGATATGTGATTGATGTTCCCAATTTACCTTCCAATCACAATATTATTTTAAGCTATAAAGGTGAGCGGACGATCTTGGTTCATCATCAGCCCTGGAAATTTCAGCTGCCGGATCTGGAAAAAACTAAGTGGATATATCTGACGTCAATGTCGCCTTCTTATGTGGAGTCAAATGTGATAAATCAGCTGATCAATTATATTGAAAGAGTTGGCTGTAAGCTGGCCTATCAGCCCGGAACTTTTCAAATTAAGCAGGGTGGTAAAAAGCAAAGCCGATTGTTGGGGTTGGTAGATGTGATAGTGATGAATATTGAAGAGGCGAAGCGATTTTTGGGGCATGAAGTTCATGACAAAATCTCAGTTAAAAAACTGTTAAAAAATTTGTTTAATCTGGGGCCAAAGCAGGTAATACTAACAGATGGTAAAGAAGGATCATATGGTTTTGATGGGGAAGTCTTTTGGAAACTAGAAGTTTTTCCGGCTAAACTAGTTGAGATGACTGGTGCTGGAGATGCTTTTGCTACCTCTACGGTGGCGGGAATTATTCATGGTGAGAGTCTTTCTGGTGCAATGCGCTGGGGAGCTGCTAATAGTGCTTCAGTTGTGGGAGAGATTGGTCCACAAAAAGGTTTACTCAATTATCACCAACTCCGAGAACGGTTGAAAGAATATAAAGAAATTGTGGCGAAAGAATTCTAAATGCAAAAAGGCTTTGGGCTGGTTATTTTTATAATGGTAGTCTTTATTTTACTGCTGGCTGTAGGTGCTGGTTTCTGGTTAGGAAGAAAAAGTGTTCCCACCACAACTTTGACCGATATCACAGATCAAAATCCTCAGGGATTAGTTACTCCGACTAAATATGCTAAAAGAAGTTTTGACCCAAAACAGGAGATCTATCCTGGATATAACTTACCCGTTGAAGTTACTAATGTTTCTGAAAGTGATTTGATCGGATTTAATTGTGATGGCCCGTATATGCGTGGAATGGATGGGCAATATCTATGGTCAGTTGAATTGGCTGGGGAGCGCTATCTTAAACCTATTCAAAGTGATCTGAGTCAAGTGGTTTCTGATTTAAATAACTATTTGCTGGGTGTAGGTATTAAAGAATTTGCCGCTTATATTACCTATTGTGTGACTGAGAACGGTGGAAAATATTTACTTGCAGGGCAGCCTTTACCAGGTGGAGGTGCTGGCAGTGACACCTATATTATGGATTTAAATCATGGGATCGGAGGTCCTTTAAGTGGTTTGGTAAAAAGTGAGTCTTGGCCTTATTTTGGTTGTTCGAGTATTTTACAAATCACTTCAGATGCCATGTATGTATTTTGTTCAGCTGGTGATGGGGGTTTTAGTGGTCAGGCTATATACAAGAAAAACTTATCCAATGGGGAGGTGGCTCCGGTGATTCGCTGTACGAATACTGCCCAGCCAGATATAGACCAATCAATTACCAGTTGTCAGTAGTTTTTTTAGTTCTGACATTTTTTCAGGCATTAATTTTGCCTCAAGAATTCTGGTTTTTAATTCTAAACCGCGAAATTTTTCGGCAGATACGATATCTAAAAATTGTTCAAATGATACCAGTTTTGGGGTGATTTTTTCCCCGCCTTCAAGCTGTTGTGCTGCCACCTGAATGACATTTTTGGCAATATAAGTATAAACGGTCCAATCTACATTGACATCTGGATTGAACTGATACCAAAGATGTAGACTTTCAGCTTGATAACCAGTTTCTTCCAATAATTCACGTTTAGCAGCATCCTCCGGTGTTTCACCAGGATCAATTTTACCGGCGACTAATTTAATACCCCGAGCGATATGAGGCTGCTCTTCATCCACCAGCAGGATTTGGTTATCTGGAGTGATGCCAATCACAATAGCAGTATCTTGTCGATTGAGGCGTTCATAAGTCACAGTGGTGCCATCATAAAGTTTTTGAGGCCATTGGTAGACATCATATAAAACACCTTCAAAAACTTTTTGGGCGTTGTCTGGAAATCTGGTTGGTTTATCTTTTGACATCGATTTGTATTATAACTTTTTAGGCTCATATTTGCGAACTCAACCGTTTTTTTCTTTTTTGGTACTTTTCCCACCTTCCACTTCGATTTTACATATGCAACAATAAATTAATGGCTGATCTGGCAAACTTTCTCTCAAAAGATGGTAAATTTCTGATGCTGGCTTTGGATCACCGGGGTAGCTTTAAAAAGCTGATGAATCCGGACAATCCTGAGTCGGTCACAGATCAGATGGCGATTGATCTGAAAGGTGAGATTATTAATGCTGTCAAAGACCAGATGAGCGGGGTGTTAATTGATCCTGATTACGGCCTTCCAGCTTATGTTGAAAAAACTAAACCTTTTTTGCTGCCGGTAGAAAAAACCGGCTATGAGGCCAAAGGTGGTGAACGGCTGACCAAGCTGGAATATGGTGTCCCGAAACTGATGGAATGGGGAGCTGGTGGAGCCAAAATATTACTCTTTTTTAATCCCTATTTAGAAACAGCTGAGGCCCAACTGGAAACAGGCAAATCGGTCGTAGATGAATGTAAATCGCGGGATTACCCACTCTTTTTAGAGATTGTGACCTATGAAGCCGACCATGAAGTGACGATGGAAGAGCGGGAAAAGTTGGTGATTGAGTCACTTAAAAAGTTTGTTGCCAGAGGCGTCTTGCCAGATGTCTTTAAGCTGGAATATCCTGGTTCTTCAGTGGCTTGCCGTACCATAAGTGCCATTTTACAGGAGCATGAGATCCCCTGGATTTTACTGACCCGGGGGGATAGCTTCGAACATTTTACGCAGCAGCTCAAAGATGCTGTTTCACGCGGAGCAGTAGGGTTTCTAGCTGGGAGAGCTTTATGGCAGGAAGTTTGTACTATGCAGGGTGAGGAAAAACAAAAGTTTTTAAAAGAGACACTGCCAGAGCGTTTTAAAATAATTTCTGATATCTGTCAGCAATAGTTTTTATGCCATATCTTCCAGACCAGGCAGCCAGGCTCAATCAATTAAATGAAGCTAATTTAAGTACTGTTATAGCAGATCGTTTATATCGAAGACCTCGGTTTGTTAATGACGACCCTGGTGACTTTTTTATAAAATTGCATGAAAGAAATGTCGGAGGACTTCCGCTGTTGGGTGCGGCTACTGCTGGATTAATCGATAGCTGGCAGGCTCAACCAATTGAACAGTTGATAAGAAATCCTGAACCGATGGGAGAGGCTTTATATATGGTTTCCCGGGTTGGTGCATCTGAAGGTGTGGCTCCAGTTGCTAAAGTGGCTGGAAATGAGCAGATGTCACAAGCTGTTTTAACTACACGAGAGGATTTACAAGGGAGAGCACTGCGTTCTTTAGCTGGATTGTTAGTAGAGGCTTCGGTCGAGGATCAATGGAGATATCGTCATCTTTTTGAGGCTGCTTTAGATCGGGTGTCTCATGCTCCAATTGGTTTGATGACTATGGCTGGTTTTTGGCCCTCCGAAAGGGATGCGGTGATTGAGCGAGTACTTGCGCATGGTGATCCGCAATTGACTAGATTAACCAGATTGGTTGATGTTATAACGCCAATGTTTAAAGCATCTAATGCTTAATATATGAAAATTAATCTTTTTCAAGGACGAGTTAGCAGGACAGTTTATTTTTTAAGTACGATTAGTTTAAATATTCTGATTTCTGTTTTAATTCAGTTTGGCAGATCTGGAATAGCCTCAGTTAGTTCCGAGTTGTTTTTGCTCATATTTTTATTATGGTTGGGATTGGTTGCGTTTGTCATATTTTTGTGGTTTGCTCAGATAGGGCTCCATATCAAAAGGTGGCACGATTTGGGTAAATCTGGCTGGTTTGTGATTTTCTCTCTTCTTCCTTTGATTGGTTTTTTTGTAATAGTTGCGCTTTTTTTTATTCCAGGTGACCCTAAAAAGAATAAATATGGAGAAAAACCCCAATCAATTCGTTTCTAATGTTGAGGTGGAGTAGTAGGTAGTGTTTCTACGGCTTGAGGTTCAATTGGTGCGGATGTGACTTTACTGCCATAGTCTTCAATTGCTTTTACTGCGTAGGTTTGGTCGATATGGTCGACTGCATACTGAATAGTGGCGTCAGTTTTTTTGTGCGGATTGAAGATATTATTTGGATCAAAGATCTCTTTCACCTCTTTAAATAGCTGATACATCTCCTCGCCATACATCAATGGTAAATAGCCCCCTCTGACCAAGCCATCATTGTGTTCGGCAGCCATGGTGCCTTGAGACTCTAATACCACCTGAAACACTTTTTGTGAGAGCTCAGGTATCACCTGTCTGACATTCTCTTTGGTTAGATCCATTAGTGGGATGATATGAAAATTACCGTTGCCGATATGTCCGGCGATAGTATAGGTGATCCGGTCTTTGTATGGCTCAAGCGTTTGCTGGAGTCTTGGTAAAAACTGGGGTAATTTTTCTGGTTTGACGCAGATATCATCGATAAAAGGAGCCGTTCTGACAGTACCACCTGAATGATGACGTAAAATATTGAAACTATCTCGTCTGATGATCCAGTATTTTTCTTCATCATTGGAAGCGACTGCTCTGGTTTTAATATCAAATCTTTTTAAAGCTGATTGGCATAAATGGACTTGTTCCATAGGGGTGTTTTCATCTTCAGCCGTAAACTCAGCAATTAAAACCAGTTTAGGGAAACTTTTGGTCCAGGAAGCGATTATCTCCGGGATAAGCTTGAAAGGTGCAAGCCATTTGGGAGTCTTTTTAAAATCTTTGATCACATCACCTAAAAATTTAGTGGCATACTTTAGAGTTTGATCGTCAAAACATTCAAAACTTTCTGGTGTAAATTTAAGAACTTCTAAGACGATCTGATCGAGTTTATCCAGCGAATCCAACTCAATTTCTAACATGGCGGTATGGGTTTTGGGTCTGGTGAGCTGGAATTCGACCTCTGTCACAATTCCCAGTGTTCCTTGCGAACCGGTGATAAGTTTAGTTAGATCAAATTTGCCATTTTGCATGACATTCCAGAGCGCATAGCCAGTTGAGTTTTTGGAAGTTATCGGTTTTTTAGATTGGATTAGTTCAGGATTTTGAGTTAAGAGTTGATAGATCTTTTGATAGACTTCACCTTCAAAATCCCTTTGAATGAGTTTTTGATCAAGTTCTTCTTTAGTTAAAGGTTTGAATTCGTATTCGTTACCATCAGCACAAACCATTTTGAGCCGTCTGACATAGCGTTCAGTTTGGCCATAGTTGAGTGATTTTTCGCCAGCTGAGTTGTTTCCAACCATTCCCCCAACGGTGTTAAGTTCACGTGAAGAGGTGTAGCAAGGTAGTAATAGATTTTTTTCTAGGGTATGTTTTTCAAAATCCCGGTAAAAAACTCCCGGCTGAGTAATAGCATAATCATCACCCACAAATATCATTTGATTGAAATATTTAAGCATATCGAGAGTTATTGAGTCGTTGATAGCACCGCCTGACATACAAGTGCCGGCGGCCCGGGGGGTTAGAGACAGTTTTTGAGACGGATCTTGATTGATAAATTTGACTAAAGCTTTGAGATCATCACTATCCTTGGGAGCGATAACTACTTGAGGTTTGATGGCAAATACAGAGGCGTCTTTAGAAAAGGCTGTTAGAGTCATTTCGTCGGAAAGAACATCTCCTTTAACCACACTTTTGAGTGAATCAGACAGCATGTATTTAGTTTAAAGCGTAAAGCGTAAAGCGTAAAGGGTGAAGAAGTAGAAAAGATGAATTTTAGCCTCAGATTTGGGCATTTTGATGCCTAAAATACTTGCATTTAGTCCTATAGTATGATATAATTATAGTCTACAGTTAGCTTCTTTTTCTTCATTTGTTTGAGTGAATTCACAAGGATTTTGTGAGTTCGCATAAAACATATGATACAAAGTTCAATTTCGACATTATTAATAGTATCTCAATTGGCTCTGTCACAGGTTGGTTTAGCTGTGCCGGTTCAGGACAAGACTCCAGTTGTACTCGGGGAACGTTCGATTTCATTAGAAAATCGGCAAATTAACCGACCGTTAAATGACATTTATAAAGACAATATTCTTTTGAATATGGCCTATATGCGTGGAGTTGTATCTAAAGGTTCAGTTGTAAACTGGGAGGAAGTCCGGTCTCCATTTGAATATTCGTTTATTTTACAGCCTGGGGAAACATTTGCCTTTCATGATTTAGTGCCTGAAGAGTATAAAAATCCTACTTTAACTACTCGCTCACATTTTGGTGGAGAAGAGGGCTATAAATATGATGGACGTTTGTATGGGATGGGAGTGTGCCATTTAGCTTCTGTTATAAATTGGGCGGCTAAAGATGCAGGTTTAAATCCAGTTGCTCCGACCAACCATGACTTTTATGCCATCAATGAAATTCCCAAAGAACATGGTGTAGCTATCTATGCTGACCCAGGATCTACTGGAGTAAGTGCACTGCAGAATTTGTATATAACCAATAACAAGGAGTCTGCTGTTACTTTTAAATTTAACTTTGATGGTGATAACTTGCGTGTATCTGTATTGCAGTAATTAATGCACAAATACTTTGGTGCCTGGATTTGAGGCATCAGCTCGGGCTACATTTTTACCGGGAGTGACTACAGGCCCAGTCCATTCAAAGAGCGCCCCAACTTTATCTAGAGGAGCATTTACACAGCCGTGACTCATCGGGTGGCCAAAGTTATTGTGCCAGTAAGCTCCATGTACGGCGAATCCTTTATAAAAAAACATATTATGAGGGACATTTGGCAGATTGTAATAAGTTCCTAGTTCCTTTTTGCCTCCTTCCATTCTTTGGTTAAGAGTTTTATACCAGATTTCAAAGGTTCCTTTTGGGGTAGGAAACCATTTTCCAGATGAGATTGGAAATTCCATAACAATATTACTACCTTCCCAAGCTCGCAGCATCTGCTGATCCAGGGAAACTTCTATCCATTTCTCTTTACCATCCGAGGTAGTTGTGCCTAATACTTTAGGTAGAGGATCATCTGACAATGCTAGATCCCGGTTGCTTTTGTTTTGTCCTTGGCTAAGAGAGGTTTTTGGATAATCAACTACCTCACCTTCGAAGATTGCGGTATGGGCATTTTCATCAAACTCTCCATTGGACTGGGCTACAATATCTTCTTCACAGCAAGAGTGAGTAGCATCACCAGAAATACCTAAATTGTAAGCAATAAAACGTTTGGTTGGAGTAAACTGTGAGGCAGCTATTAAAAGAGAAATTATGACTAAAAGTGGCAGTAGTTTTAGCATATATTAATCATCAGTAAGTTTGTAAGTAAAGTCAAGCGATTGATTTTTTATAGGTAAAAAACTATCCTGCAAACAAAGAGCGGGGAGAGGATATAAATATGAAAATACAATTGCCCCGGATGCATTGGTTTTTTTATTTTCTGATTGGTGTTATTTTTTGTGGTTGGGCTTATCTTTTTTTTGCCTATGGTTTAGCTTTCTTACTACCTGAAAAAAAGGTCAGTAATACCTCAGTATCGGGTCTGCTTATTCGTAATCAGATCTGGGAAGGTGAAATTACGATAGTGGGGGATACTATTACTACGCCTGGTACACAAGTGATCATTAAACCAGGCACTTTGGTAAAAATTATTCCCATTGGTGACCGGTTTAATTTTCATTTTTGGCCCTGGCTTTTAAAAAGTGGTATCAATACAAAAGAGCCTTATCATGGGGTGAATACCAATGAACCTTTTTGGGATGAAAAGACTAAAGTTCAGATTCATTTTAGTCGTCTGCAATCTATTGGTACCAAAGAACAGCCAATCTATTTTCGTTCAGCTGCTGATTATCCATCCCGATATGATATCAACCAAATATCGGTCGATCATGGCGTCATTGCATCGACAATGTTATCCAATTATCGTCGGCTCGAAATCAAAAATGACGTGATTATCCGGGATAGCGTCTTACGTGAAGTAGGAGAATGTGCGGTTTGTGTGACGGGAGGAAACGTCAGTATTATCAATAACATTTTTGAACAGGCGTTGCGTCAATCAGTTTTGATTGTAGGTGGTAGGCCGAGAATCGCGGATAATTTATTTCTCAATTTACATGGTCAGGGATTGGTGATTGATCCGATGCGGATTGGTGCACCAGAAATTTTAAATAATGTATTTGAGATGCCAGGAAAAGATGCTTTGGTTCTTTCGACTGGTCTTGAGACAACTGCTGGTGAGGCCCGTTTCAATCGTTTCTCAGGAAGTTCAACTATAAAAATAGCCTGTGATAGTCGAGTCAGATTTAGTGAGAATAGTATATTAGGAATGGTTTCTTTTATTGGTAACGGGTGTGGAGGTGAATATACTTTTGGCCCCAATTTTTGGGGGGTGAATGATGTTAAAACAATTTTGCAGGAAAAGATCTTAAATAAAGATCGGGAATTCACAATTCATATTCCAACTGTTTTAACTGTCCCTCCTTTAGGTGTTGGTAGAAAAGAATAATATATGCGCTGGACAACTGCTTTTTCCGGACTAATTATGATATTTTTATTGATGGCCGGTGGGTTATGGTGGTATGACAAATTGCCACAGTCAGAGCTTATTTCGCCGGTACTAGGTGTATCTACCAGTAACTTTTCCGAAAATATCTGGACGCCGCTGGAAGCTACTGCAAGTAGTTATGCTGATGCTCCGGAGATCACGGGTGAAGCAGCTTTTTTTGTTGAAGCCAACACCGGTCAGGTACTTTATTCAAAGAATTCTCAACTTAAAAAACCAATTGCTTCCTTAACTAAGATAATGACCGCCATCATTGCGCTTGATCATAAAAAATATACAGATACTTTCATTGTCTCCAAAGCTGCCGAAGAGGTAGAGCCAGACGAGATGATATTGATTGCTGGAGAAAAGATGACCCTGGAAGAGTTACTGAGTGGCATTTTTTTAGTTTCAGCCAATGATGCAGCTGAAGTTTTAGCAGAAAACGTCACCGGAGATCGGGCAGAATTTATTCAAGAGATGAATACGAAAGCCAAAATGCTAGGGATGAATAATACATTGTTTATCAATCCTACGGGTTTGGAGGAGGATGATCCATCAGAGCCAACCAAATTAAAAGAGCGTTTCTCTACGGCTTATGATGTAGCTTTGATGAGCCGGTATCTGATAGCCAAATACCCGGATGTGGTGAAAATTAGTTCAAGCCCGTATATCTATTTACCCAAAACTGAAAATCATCAAGATTATGAGTTGTATTCTGGGATAAATCTGCTGACTACTTACCCGGGGGTATTAGGGTTGAAAACAGGATACACTCCTGAGGCTGGATTAACCTTGGTAACCCTGGCTAAAAAAGGTAACGCTGAAGTTATAGGGGTTTTGCTAAATTGCACAAGTCGGCGAGAAGATGCTCAAAAGCTGCTGGATTATTCTTTTAAAAAGCTTGGATATTAAACTTCTTACATATTTTTTATAGTTATTTGTTTCTTTAGGGTAGATACTTACAAGATGAGTTTAAATCCAAATCTGAAATATAAATTAATTTTTAATCCCAAAGCAGGTGTAAAACGGGGTTTTTTGTTTCACCGGGATTCTAACTATTATTTAGAGCAGGTTCAATATTTATTACAAAAGTACCAAATTGAGGCTGATTTTGCTCCGACCAGAAAACCTGGACATGCTATCGGATTGGCCAGGGAAGCCGTAAAAGACGGGTATGATGTGGTTTTAGTTGCTGGTGGCGATGGTACTGTGGGTGAAGTCGCCAATGGTTTAGTTGGAACTAGGGTGATTTTGGGGATTTTACCATTAGGTTCATTTATGAATATTGCCCGGATGTTGTCTATTCCCAATGATTTGGAAAGAGCGGTGATGCTGTTAAAGTTGGGTAGAGTACGCAAGATAGATGTTGGCAAAGTGGTGAATATAGGTGGTCAGGATCTGGAGGAGGGATACTATTTTCTTGAAAGTGCTGGTATTGGTTTGGAGGCTCAGGGGCATGAATACATTCAGCGTTTAGAGCATGGGGAGATTACAGCTTTTTTTAAAATGATTAAATCCTTTTGGGACTTTTATATGTATTCAGCTGATTTGGATGTTGATGGTAAGAAGGTTCATGCAAAAGCTTCAGCTATTGTGATTGGAAATGGTCAGCTGATAGGTCCGGGGTTACCTCTAGCAACCAAGGCTCAATTAAATGATCATCTTTTGACTGTAAGTATTTATAAAATGACTAAGTATGAATTACTTAGATTTGTGATCAGATTATTGACTGGAAAAAAGTATTTGACCAAAAAAATTGAAATTCTTCAGGGTAAAAAATTAATTCTGCATACGCCGTTTCCTAGACTGGTGCATGCCGATGCTAGATTGTACGGTAAAACCCCTTTAATCTGTCAAATTGAACCAAGCGCTTTATCGGTGATCGCTGGTTTTCCTGATGCTGGTGAAAATTTTTTAAAAAATACAACCCCTCTACAACCGTAGTATTCTTGCGCCTTTCTTACTCAGCAATACTGCCATTCTTACGACTAAATTCTACTATTGGATTATAGAAAAAAGGAGGTGAGGCAAAAAAATGTCAATTTTACTTTGGATAGTTTTTGGACTTATTGTTGGCAGTGTAGCAAATTTTATTGATCCTCGAGAGTCAAGAGGTGGACTACTCGGCTCAATCATTTTAGGAATTGTTGGGTCAGTTGTGGGGGGGTATTTAGGAGGATTGCTTCTAGGAACCCCAGTTACTGGATTTAATTTTACTTCACTGCTGGTTGCAGTCGCAGGTTCGTTGCTAGTGTTATACATTGGAAGAATGTTTAACAGAGCCTAATGAAGTTACGGGGGCTCGTATTCAAAGCGAGCCCTCGTGTTAGAAGAACCAAGAAACAATTTTCAAGTTACTCCAAACTTATTTGTATCTTGTAATTTGTTTCTTGTTACTTAATTTCAAAGGAGGTGAATAAAGATGTCAAAAATGATTTTAGGTGTGTTTGGAGATTCAGATCATGCTTCACAGGCAATTTCCGATCTAGAGCGGCTTGGTTATGATCCGAAGGATCTATCGATTGTTATGAAGGATCATGCGGAAGCGCGAAGAGTTTCTGATGCTACAGGTGCAACAGTTGTTGAAGGCGCGACAAGTGGTGCCACGACTGGAGGAATTATTGGTGCTCTGGCAGGATTGTTAGTAGGTGTGGGAGCTATTACTATTCCAGGTATTGGAGCAGTTCTGATAGGTGGTCCTATAGCTGCCGCTTTAGGCCTGACAGGCGCTGCTGCTACCACTGTCTCCGGTGCTACAACAGGTGTATTAGCGGGTGGGTTGATTGGAGCTTTGACTGGTCTGGGTGTAGCCGATACGGATGCTCATCACTATGAAGAGTCGATCCGTAGCGGAGGAGTATTGGTCGCAATTCCATCAGAGCAAGGAGATTCTGAAGATGCATTATCGGTCTTAGATCGGCATGGTGCACAACAGGTGAGGACTATATCCACTGCGGATAGAAGTGTTCGTTCGGATCTGTCACCAAAAGATGCGAGTTATCATCAAAGATAAATAAAAAGGCTTAGGAAAAGTGCGCTCCTAAGCCTTTGTTATTTAATCGGATCTCTATTGTAAGTATTCTGTAAGAAAAACTAAATTTCATAGTAAAACTCCTAAAATAGACTTATAATATGC
>CAZWRN010000013.1:0-37220 GCA_964636275.1 uncultured Gammaproteobacteria bacterium | reverse complement strand
TGGGGATTGTGAATAAAATACATATGTTCGAAGAAGAGGAAATTGAGGAGTAGTACAGCCACAATACTACCAAGTACCAAACGACGTTTTGGTAAGATACTGGCCAGATATTCCAGGCCGACTGCTCCGATGATCACTACAAATGGGATCATATATAAAGCCCGCATCTGATTGGGTGAGTCTTCTGTCGTTAGAGAAGCAGGGATGGGAGCTGCCAGCAAAAGTAAGATTGGTAACAGTGAGTATTTCCCTCGAATTATCGCTACTAGTCCTGCAAGTAACAAGAAAAATTCGATATAACTTAAAACCCCCATGCCGACTGTGTCATATCTGGCTGGTTTAGCTTCAAAAGGTACCAGGAAGAATTTAGCTGAAAAATACTGCGAAAATTCATTGATTCCTTCCTGGGTCCAGAGAACTAACTTGTTGTGAAAGATCCGTGCCATCAGGACATCGTTGTGGCCTTCTTCAAAAGGGAACAGATCCAGGTTGTGTTTGATGTTGAGATCATTAAAGATGGAGACTTGGGAAAAACGTCCTCGGGCTTCTTTATTGAGGCCAAAGGCAACCGTTGTCAGTGCAGTGATCACAATGATTGCTAAAATTATTTTGTGATTGAATATTTTTTTGATTTGCCAGGGTTTGGTGTAATAAGCCCAGATGACAATTAGTAAAATGGGAGTGAGTAAACGAGGGGTATGGTAGTAGAAATAAGGAAGTATTAGCAATAAGAGACAAGCAATAAGCAATAAGTATTGAAGAAATGATTTGAGAGTAGGATTTTTGATTAATTTAATGAAAAGTAGTATGCCCAATAGGCTGAAGAACATCCCGACTATTCCTTCTGAAGAGGCTCGCGAGAGTGAGACATCCCAGACGGAGACGGCTAGTAATCCAGCGGCGAAAAGGCCAATTTTTTGACCGTTTTTACCTTCGAATAGCTCTTTACAGAGAAAATAAATTACAAAAACAGTTAGAGCCCCAAAGAGGGCTGAAGGGAAACGGACAGCAAACTCATTTTGGCCAAATAGTATGAGGGATGGGATGATGGTGTAGAAATAGCCGGTGGGTCTGAAATCCCCAAATGAGTTGTAGTACATGGGAAATGCTTTGCCCCAGTCATCTTCGCCAGTTTTAAGGATCGAGAGAGCATTCCACCCCATTTTAACTTCATCAATATGAAAACCAGCTGGATATGAGCCTAAAAGATAGAGTCTTAAAAGAAGTGCTACTAGAAAGATAAAAAAAAGCGGATGTAACAGCCGCTTGAAGCTGGAAATATTAAATATAGTGTGCATGAGATTACTATTTGGGCTCACTTCATTATATACTAGATTGATAAATTGTTATATTGTTAAATTGTTGGACTGTGAAAAATGAACAAATCATACTGGTTATTTTTATTGGGTGGTGTAATACTTTTGGCAGGTGTGTTGCGTTTTGCTTGGTTGGGGCAGATTCCATCGGGTGTGACTCCCGATGAGATTCAGCAAGGCTATAGTGCTTATTCGATTTTAAAAACCGGTAAAGATGAATGGGGTGATTTTTTACCGATTTTCCCTCGCAGCTTTGGAGATTATCGCCCGCCTTTGTATGTCTATCTGACAATTCCTTCTGTGGCGCTTTTTGATCTGAATATATTTGCAGTCAGACTGCCTTCGGCTGTGTTTGGTGTTTTGGGCGTGTTAATTATTTATTTGTTAACGCTGGAACTTTTTAAACAACGATTTGTGGCTTTGTTGGCCTCTTTGATCTTGGCTATTTCTTCCTGGCACTTCTTTTATTCCCGGGCTGCCTGGGAATCCAATGCTACTATTGTCTTTTTCATGCTTGGTTTATGGATGTTTTTGAAAGCGGATAGCGGTAAGCGGTTAGCCGTTAGGAGTTGGTGGATGGTTGGTTCGGCGGTTTCATTTGGACTGACTATGTTTGGTTACTATTCATTTCAGATGTTCACGCCTCTTTTTGTGGCCGGTTTGATTGGTTTAAGATCTCTTGATGGTGGATTCAAAAGTCATTTGAAAGACAGATCTAAATGGTTGTTTGTAGGAGTATTTGGCCTCTTTGTTTTAGTTCTGATATATGGTCAATTATTTACAGGTGCAGGAAGAAGAGCTGGAGATGCTGCATTATACAATCCAGAAAATGTGGCGGCATTAAGAGATATTCAGGTAAATGACCCGTTACCCCAACCATGGGGTAGAGTGATAAACAATAAACTGGCCTTTTTAGGCTCACAATTTGCCCAAAATTATCTCGGTTATTTTTCAACTACTTTTTTAGCCTCACCTGATCGTTCAGATAGCAGTTTGTACAACCTACCAGGTCAGTGGCTGCTGTCGGTGTGGGAGATCGGACTCATTTTGGTTGGAGCAGTCATGCTTTTTAAAAACCGAGGTTCAGCAGGAAAAATCTTGGGTCTATGGATACTTGTAGCACCAATTCCGGCTGCTTTGACGCGAAATTATATGCACACGCAGCGAGTTGAAGTATTGCTGTTGGTGTTTCCTATCATAGCTGCATATGGATATTATTCATTGGTAGGTTTGGTTAAAACAAACTATCTCAAGTTAGGCCTGATTGGAATTGTTTCTTTATTTATGGTGGTCTCGGTAGCCAAAAGAGTCGATTTTTACGCTTTTCATCAGTTTGATCGACCGCTCGGTGGAGTTCATTACAACTATCAGGAAATTTTCGATTATACGGAGAAAAATAAAAATCAGTATGATCAGATTATCTTTACTAAATCTCAAGGCCAGCCTCAGATTTATCTGGCTTTTTATAGTAAGATGGACCCTCAATATTTTCAGTCTCAGTCAAAAAACTGGAAAGATTTTGAAAAAGAGTTTAAATTTTTGGATCAGTCAAATTATGTCCTGGGAAAATATCGGTTTGAAAATGTAGATTGGAATAAATCAAAATTGGAGCCGCGGACTATGATAGTGGGAAGTGAACAGGAGACACCCGATGGGGTAAAAGCCTCCAAAGAGATTAAAGATCCATTTGGCAAGATAATGTTTCGTGTTTTTGATACTACCAATGAACTTTAAACATTTACACTTTCATTTTTCTACAATCAATTTTCCATTACTTGGTTTAGTCTTACTGATCGCCATTGTTTTGAGATTTAGTTTTTTTGGAGTCGTCCCACCCTCACTCAATTGGGATGAAGCTTCGCTTGGATATAATGCTTTTTCGATACTAAAAACGGGTAAGGATGAGTGGGGTAGGTTTATGCCTCTGACATTTGAAGCTTTTGGTGATTATAAATTGCCGGTATATATATATTTGGCCGTTCCATTTGTTGGTATTTTGGGGTTAAATGAATGGTCGGTTCGGCTGCCATCGATGTTAGCCGGGGTGTTTTCTGTTTTTTTACTGTACTGGATTGTTTTGGTGGAATCCCGTAATCAAAAATGGGCCCTAATTTCCGCCTTACTACTGGCGGTTTCTCCCTGGGGGACCTTTCTTTCTCGTGTAGCTCTGGAAGCAAACCTGGCACTTTGTATTTTTTTAGTCGGAATTTTCTTTTTAATTTTAGGATATAAGTTAAGACAACTTGCCAAAAAGGAATCTGTTATCTGCTTTGTAGTGTCGGCGGTGTTTTTTGGATTGACACTATTTACTTACAATAGTGCTCGAGTTTTTATTCCACTGTTTCTATTGAGTGTGGGTGTTGTTCGTTTTAGTGCGGTCAAAGAGATTGGAAAAAAACTCTGGATACCGGCAATAGTATTTGCTTTATTTATTGGGGTAGCTGGATTTTTAGCACTGACTCAGGATTCGGCGTCTCGTTACTACTGGGTTTCAATATTGGATGAAGGAGCTATCAATTTTCTCAATCAATCCAGAGGGGAAAGCCAACTCCCTGGAATATTAACTAAATTGATTTACAACCGGTACAGCTATTTTGGTTACGAATTTTTTAAAAATTATATCAGCCATTTTTCGCCTTATTTTCTATTTGTCAGAGGAGGAGATAATTACCAGTTTTCAGTTCAAAATATGGGATTAATGTATGCACTTGAAGCGCCTTTTTTAATTTATGGAATTTGGCGGATTCGTAAATATCCTTCGGCTGCTAAGTTAATTATTCCTTGGATGATTTTAGCACCAATTCCAGCAGCAATTACCAGAGAATCTCCCCATGTTTTAAGAAGTATTTTTATGCTTGGAAGTCTACAAATATTAGTTGGACTAGGAATTGCTGATTTTATTGAATGGTTAAAAAAAGTTTGGAAGATTTCTTATTTTGTTTCGTTTAGCGTTATTGGAATATTGGTAGGGATTAATATCTGGTTTTATTTTTCAGCTTATCTGACTCAGTATCCAAAGGAATATTCTCAGTCATGGCAGTATGGATATAAAGAAGCAATTCAGTTTGTTGAATCTAAGCCAAATGTCAAAGAGCGCCCTTTGTATTTCACCAAAAAATATGGTGAGCCGCATATTTTTTACCTTTTTTATACCCAATACGATCCAGCTAAATATCAGGCTAATCCATCTTTAATCAGATATCAGCAGAGTAACTGGCGCTGGGTTGACCAGTTGGATAATGTGTATTTTATCAATGACTGGGAGATGAAAGATAAACTCAAAGACCAACATGGTTATGTCATCTCTACTCCGGGAAATTATCCTGGTATCCCTCCAGTTTTGCAAAAAGTTAATTTTCTGGACGGCAAAGGAGCTTTTGAAGTAGTAGAGATTTAGTGATTAGTAATTAGCGAATAGCGAATAGTTGAAATTTAGTATCTAGTATATAGAAATATGAAATTTGGAATTACGAAAATTGTTTTAACTGTTTTATTGGTTCTAGGTTTTGGGTTGAGGTTTTATAGTGTGCAGAGTATTCCACCTGGTTTAACTTGGGATGAAGCGGCTTTGGGATATAACGCTTATTCTTTGTTAAAAACAGGGAGAGATGAATATGGTGCAGTTTTGCCGTTTAACTTAAAGTCTTTTGGTGATTATAAACCAGCTTTATATGCCTATTTGGATATCCCTTTTGTGGCTTTATTTGGACTCAATGAGTTAGCGGTCAGATTGCCGTCGGTATTGGCTGGAGTGATTTCTATTTGGCTAATGTATGCCTTGATGCAGGAACTGTTTCAGAAAAAATGGCTATCAATCAGTACTGCCTTGTTCGCTGCAATTTCACCACTATCACTCCATTTTTCCAGAGGAGCTTGGGAGTCCAATGTCGCAACGGTTTTGAATCTGGGTGGAGTATATCTATTTTTGAAAGCTCAGAAAAATCAGTGGTGGTATGTTGGAGCCGGTAGTTTGTTTGCGCTGTCACTTTTGACTTATCAAGGATCAAGACTATTTGTGCTGCTTTTGTTGATCGGGTTGGTTGTTTTATATCGAAAAAACTTCTCTTTCAAATCAAAAGGTCTCTGGGTAGGTGGAGGAATTTTGGGATTATTTGGTGGAATCTTAATGATAACTTTGCTTTTTTTTGGACAAGGAGATCGGCTCTCAACAACCAATTTCTTTGCTTATACTCGCTCTGAAGAACAAATCAGTCAGATAGTTCAAGAAGATGGGTTGATGAGAGGAAGTGCCGCTTATGAGATATTGCATGGTGAATGGTTTGCCTATATTCGTGGTTTAGTTGAACGTTATGTTGTTTATTATTCGCCAAATATATTGTTTGTGACTGGGGATTATAGTCCACGACATAAAGTAGCCGATATGGGCGTTTTTCCATATTACACCCTGATATTATTTCTGCTAGGAATCTATTTTTTAACAACTTTGAAAAACAAAGGAGTCGGAGTGGTCGTCTTGTATCTTTTAATTGCCCCATTGCCTGGTGTGCTGTCACGAGACCTGATCAATATGGTTCGAGCACTAAACTTGTTAATTCCTTTCACTATTTTGGAAGGAGCGGGATTATATTTCTTAATAGTGACTTTGTATCGGTCACGAATCGGTCAGCTTGTTTTAGTGGGTTCAATAGCTGTGATGATAGGTATATACGGGGTGTATTTAGATAGTTATTTCGTTCATACACCAGCTCAGTATTCACAGGGATACCTGTATGGATATAAGCAAAGTTTGTTGCTCGCTAACGCTGGCAATAAAGATTTGTGGGATTCATACGACAAAGTAGTTATGACAGATACCTATGGACAGCCATATATTTATTACTTATTTTATAGTCAATATGACCCGGCTAAATATCAGCAGCAGGCCAAGCTTGATCGAAATAGTGTTGATGTCGGTAGTGTTAAACAGATTGATAACATTGAGTTTCGTCATATCTTTTGGCCGGGAGACAGAGGCACTAAAAACAGCCTATTTATTGGTACGCTGGAAGAGTTGCCAGACCAGGATGTCAAACCTTTTGCTGAATATAATTTAAAAGGAGATGTACATTTTATGGATAAACAGCATGCATTTAGGGTGGTGGAGACAAAATGACAAGATACAAGATACAAGATACAAGATACAAGATATTGTTGGTTCTCATAATTCTTTTGGCTGCTGTGTTGCGGATTTGGGGGATTGGGCAGTATCCGGCTGGACTAAACGCCGATGAAGCGGCGATTGGCTACAATGCTTATTCTTTACTGCAAACAGGTAAAGATGAATATGGTAGTTGGTTTCCATTAGCTTTTAAATCATTTGGTGACTATAAACCAGGTTTGTATTTTTATATTGTTTTACCTTTTGTGGCAACATTTGGTTTGAATGAATTGGCAGTTAGATTACCGTCTGCTTTATTGGGAATTGGTACTGTCGTACTAATTTATTTTCTGGCCAAACAGCTGTTTAGAAATCACTGGGTCGGTTTATCTGCAGCGTTTTTACTGGCAATTACTCCTTGGCATGTGGCTTTTTCTAGGGGAAGCTGGGAAACCAATGCGGCAACTTTTTTTATTACTTTAGGAATTTTTCTTTTCATACAGAAAATTGGCAATGCCATATGGTTGTTTTTTAGTTTATTAGTATTCCTTGTTTCAATGTATATTTATCAAAGCCCCCGCTTGGTTGTTCCGGTGTTGGTTTTAGGACTAATGGGGATTTATTGGAAAGAACTATTTAAAGCAGTCAATACAAGCTGGAAATCATATGGAGTGATGGTTTTGCTTTTAGGAATACTGACTATTCCTTTGGCATTACAGTTTGTTGGCGGATCTGGTTCTGCCAGATTTAGTGGGTTGTCGTTTTTATCAGATCCAGGGCCGGAAAACCGGGTTAATGAACTGCGTGGTGAGCATCAAGATCCTGGTGGTTTGGCCGCAAAAATATTTCACAATAAGATTACAGCTTATGCTCCGCAGTTTTTTAGTCATTATGTCGACCATTTTAGGGGAGATTTTTTGTTTATTAATGGTGACAGTATTATCCGAAATAAAACACCAGAAGCTGGCCAATTTTATTTAGTTACCCTAATTTTCTTTGTAATAGGTGTTGTGGGGCTGCTTAAAATGGATTCCAGATACAAATGGGTTGTTTTAATATGGTTAGTGGTTTCTCCACTTGCTTCCTCAATGACCTATCAGACCCCTAATGCCGTGCGGGCGTTAACAATGGTGATACCTTTTATTTTAATCATGTCGCTAGGAATGGTTTCTTTAGTCCAATTTTTCTCGGGTAAACCTCTCAAAGTAGTTATAACTGGGTTATTACTGATTGCACTAAGCTATGAAACTTTTCATTTTATTGAAAGTTATTTTATTCATTCACCACAAAGATATCCTTTGGCTTGGGAATATGGTTTTCGTGAGATGGTTGGAAAGCTGCAGCAGTATGAGGGGAATTATCAAAAAGTGATTATTACCGATCGTTATGATCAGCCCTATATTTTGACTTTGTTTTATAAAGCGGCCTTAGCTCAGGAGCAGGGTAAAACATTTAATGCAGCTGATTACCAGTCAAAACTGATTTTATCTGAAAGAGATAAATTCAACTTTGGTACTGTCAGATCGTTTGACAATTATGAGTTTAAAGAGGTAAAGCCAGAAGATATTATCCAAGCAGACAACACATTATTTATAGTTACACCTAAAGAAGTTCCCGAAAATTCAGATATAATTGATAGGGTGAAATTTCCAAATGGAGAAGATGCATTTGTGTTTATTAGACGGTAGATGATGGAATATTGAAGATAGGATTTGAAGATAGATGGTGGTGGGTAGAGTTTTTACTTTCTATCTACAATTTTCAACCACTATTTTCTATTCTCGATCTTCTATAATCAATTATTGTATGAAATTATCTGTTGCTATTGCTACTTATAACGAAGAGGCCAATATTGGTGATTGTCTCAAGTCTGTCAAAGGTATTGCTGATGAAATTGTGATAGTTGATGGAACCTCGAGTGATAAAACCGTTGATATCGCTAAAGAGTATGGAGCTAAAGTTACTGTTACTCAAAATCCACCAAATTTTCATATTAATAAACAAAAATCATTTGATTTATCTAAAGGGGAATGGATTTTGTATTTAGATGCAGATGAAAGGGTTTCGTCTGCATTGGCAAAGGAGATTCGGCGGGTGATTGAGATGTCCAGTGAAGAGCTGGAAAAGTATCAACAGTCATTTCCCCATAAAAGACTATTTAATCGTCATCAGGAGCTACTCGAGGCACGGGATGGCCGAATTGGAAAAAATGAAGGGGAATATGTGGCTTTTTTCTTTCCTCGATTAAACTATTTTCTGGGTAAGTATCTGCGTTATGGCGGGGTTTATCCGGATGGAGTCATTCGCCTGTTTAAAAGAAATAAAGCCTATTTACCTGCCAAAGATGTTCATGAACAGATGGTCGTAATGGGCCGAGTTGGTTGGTTGCAACATGACTTATTACACATCGATTCGCCTACATTTGATAGATATATCAAGCGGAATAATCGGTATATTGATTTGCTGGCGATGCAACTTAAAGATGAAAGAGTCAAGAAAAATTGGATTAATTTCATTGATTATGAAATCATTAAACCACTAAACTGGTTTTTTATAACCCAGATCAGACACAAAGGTATTTTTGATGGTGTACAGGGGATTATTTTTTCCTTCTTCTCGGCCTTACGATTTCCTAGAGCCTATTGGAGGTATATAAATTCTTAAAATGAGAGTTGGAATTGATGTGTCGGCAATGAATTCAATGAATAAAGGCCGTGGGATCGGTTTTTATACTGATTATTTAATTAAATCTTTGAAAGAGTACACAGATGTTGAGGTTATTGTTATTGATGGTCTACAACCTACAACCTACAACCTACAACTTGATTTAATTCATTATCCGTTTTTTGATTTTTTTAAGCCGACTTTGAAAGTAGATCCGAAAATTCCGACAGTTGTTACTATTCATGATGTGATTCCTCTGCTGTTTCCCAAGCACTATCCGCCTGGTATTAAAGGTCGGATCAATCTGTTTAGACAAAGACAATCATTAAAAAAAGTTAAAGCGATTATTACTGATTCAGAGACTTCGACAAGGGATGTTAAAAAGATCTTTACTATCAAACAGGATAAAGTGTTTAGTGTTTATCTGGACTGTGCAGATGACTTTAAAAAAATTACAAGAAAAAGTTCGATTGATCAGACTTTGATTAAATATCATCTTCCTTCAAGATATGTTTTATATACAGGTAGTGTTAATTGGAACAAAAATCTGCTGAATCAGACCAAAGCAGCACTGGCCCAGGGAATAGATATTGTTTATATCGGTAAGGGGTTTGAAACTGGTGATAATCTTAATCATCCAGAGATGAAAAGTTTTAAAGATTTTTTAGAAAAATATTCTAAAAACTCACGTGTTCATATTTTAGGTTATGTCTCGCATCAGGAATTGATCGATCTACTAAGTGGTGCCAAGGCTGTGTTGTACGTATCGTACTATGAAGGTTTTGGATTGCCTATTTTAGAGGCTCAATCGTGTGGAACTCCGGTTATTACTGGAAATACTTCATCAATGGTTGAGGTGGCCGGAAAAGGGGCACTAATGGTCGATCCTGACGATGAAAAATCAATTGAAGAAGCAATCGAAAAAATTGTCTCTCGACCTGCATTAACAAATGAATTGAAGGATAAAGGTTACAAAAATCTTGCCCGTTTTTCCTGGAAGAAAACGGCCGAAGAAACTGTCAAAGTTTACGCTTATGCATTATCTCAAAAGTAAATTTACCTCTGATAAAAAAATTATATTAAGCGGCTTTTTGGTCTGGCGATTTTTTTTGTTTCTTGCCTTGCTGATCGGATATTTGTTTGTGCCTTTGGGGGGTAAAAATTTTTTTGGTGGTGGATTGGATTTGTATAAACAGTACCCTTATGTACTGGCATGGGCTAATTTTGATGGTGAACATTATATGTCTATTGCCATGCATGGATATCAAAGTTTAGAGCAGGCATTTTTCCCCTTGTATCCTTTACTAATATATCTGGGTAAATATTTTCTACCCAACAACTTTCTTGCGAGCGCATCGATAGGTCTTGCTATTTCAAACATATTTTTTATAGCAGCTTTGTGGTTGTTGTATAAACTAGTTAGAATTGATTATTCGGCGAAAATTGGCTGGTTGACGTTAACCCTTTTGCTGGTTTTTCCGACCTCTTTTTATTTTGGTGCAGTTTACACAGAGAGTCTTTTTTTATTTTTTTCAGTGGCCACCTTTTATTTTTCTCGGAGAGAGAAATGGTGGATGGCTGCTTTAATGGGTATTCTGGCCTGTACAACAAGGGTATTTGGTGTCCTTCTTTTACCTGCATTGTTAATTGATGTTTTTATCAATAAAAAAAGCTTTTCTAAATGGTATCCGCTACTTTTTATACCTCTAGGATTATTTTTTTATATGATTTATTTATATATCACTGTTGGAGATCCTTTTGCCTTTTATACCTTACAGTCTTTAATAGGTGAGCATAGACAAAAAGGGATTATTTTATTTCCCCAAGTGGTATATCGATATTTTAATATCTTGTTTCATTACCAAAAGTTCGATATTTTTCTGGCAACTTTTTTGCTTGAGTTTTTTGTAACATTGCTTTTTTTCATTGTACCGATCTGGGGATTTTTTAAAAAAGTAAGGTGGTCATATATTTTTTATTCATTAGTAAGTTTATTGCTGCCGACTGTTCAAGGTAGTTTTTCATCTGGGGCACGATATGTGTTGGTGATATTCCCAGTGTTTATAATGTTGGCGATATTTATGGAAAAGTGGCCAGTATGGATACAAAGAGTAACCTTTTTGATGTCAGCTATCTTATTATTCTTTTTTACTATATTATTTATCCGAGGTTATTGGGTAGCATGAAAAAAGTCCTTCACTCTGTAATAAAACATCCATTTTTTTCTTCCAGTCTGATCATGATAATCGGGACAAATTCGATCAATGCCATAAACTATCTTTATCACCTATTGATGGGAAGATTGCTCGGTCCGGCTGAATATGGCGAATTAGCAGCTTTTTTTTCATTAATTGGTCTACTTTCTGTGGTCCCACTATCTTTTGGAACGGTAATTATTAAGTTTATTGCAGCATCCAAAACAGACGCTGAAGTGGCAGGATATTTACGATGGTTTATCAAGCCGGTGTTGTTATTAGCCGTGATTTTGGCTCTGGGGACAGCAGTTAGTTCAACTTTTTTAGCCAGCTATTTAAATACCCCTCACACCTGGGGAATACTGCTTATTGCGATGTCATTTTTATTTGGTCTTCCTTCATATCTGTTTCGTTCGGTTTTGCAGGGATTAATTAAATTTCATTTAGTGGTAACTAGTTTGATTTCTGAGACCGCTTTAAAACTGGTGATGGCTCTATTTTTTGTTTGGTGGGGGTGGGGAGTAATGGGGGCTATGTTCGGACTTTTATTGTCGATTATAACCGGTTGTTTAATAAGTTTTATTTTTCTTAGAAAATATCTTTCTATAAAACTATCGGCAAACATTGATAAAAAAGGTGTTGTGGTGTTTACAATACCAGTTTTAATTCAGACTATTTCAATGACTTCTTTGATGTCAATTGATTTGATATTGGTTAAGCATTTTTTTTCCAGTTTTGATGCTGGTGTCTATGCAGCAGTATCTACAATGGGAAAGATCATTTTATTTGCCAGTGCTCCTGTTGCAACCGTGATGTTTCCTGTGATTACAAAAAAATATTCATTGGGTGAAAATTTTTCTAAGATATTTTTCTTGAGTTTATGTGCCACTCTGGCAGTAGTTATGGGTGTAATTTTTCTGTACTATCTCTTTCCGTATTTTGCGATGGGTATGCTGTACGGGGATAAATATTTTTCTGGAATCACTCTATTGGTACCTTATGCTTTGTACACCGGTTTGTTATCTTTGGTCGGACTTTATACCAATTTGTATATGTCTATCAACCATAATAAAATCATGGTATTACCGCTTTTGGCTGCAATTATGCAGTTTTTAGCCATCAATCTGCTTCATAACTCGATTCAGGAAGTAATTTGGGTGTCGGTGGGGGTAGCAGCTTTATTATTTATTTTATTGTCAGTATACTTTTTGACAGTTGTAAGAAAGTCAGAACTATGAAGAAAATAAAAACTGAATATGGTGTTCTTTTATTTTTAATAATTTTTGCTTTCAGTCTGAGGATATTACCCCTGTTTGGCGGATTTATCTCATTTCATTTTGATATGGGAAGAGATGCTTTTATAGCCGAGCAGATTTGGAAGGATTTTGATATCAAAATTCAAGGTCCTGCCACCTCAACACCTGGTTTGTATCATGGAGTACTGTACTATTACCTGATAGCTCCTTTTTATGCTCTAGGGCAGGGTAATCCTTTTTTTGTAGCATTCGCTTTAGCTTTACTAAATGCTTCAACAGTCATCCCGCTTTATTTACTGGCAAAAGGTTTTTTTAAATTTAAAAGCTGGGCTTTTTTACTGGTGAGCATTTGGATTATTTCTTTTGAAGCAATTCAATATGGACCTTGGCTTTCCAACCCGCAACCCGCTGTACTTACTTCAGCGTGGTTTTTCTATTTTCTCTATCAATGGACTCAAAAGAGATATTGGGGTTTTATTGGTGCTTGTATTTGTGCCGCTTTATCTATGCAATTTCAATTTTTCTTGTTGTATTTATTTTTTGTAATTATATCTGCCAATTTTTTGTTTAAAATTCAGCCCCCTGTTAAAACACTAATGATAGGAATAAGTCTGATAATGCTAATTTTATCGACTATGATTGCTGCCGTTTTACTTTTTGGTGGGCCAATGCAACTTTTGACTAGTTTAACTGCATTTTCTGATACTAAAGGTAGCTTAGACGCCAATTTTACAGATCTTTTTTTGACTTATATCAACAATTTATCAAAAGTTTTTACCAATAATTTATTTCCAATCAATGTATTTTTAGGTGGAATTATTTTTGTGGTGACAGTGATTTGGATAATCCTAAAAAAACAGTTGTTCATTGCCTTAGGATTTTTTTCTAGTGTGGTGATGTTCTTTTTTGGTGGGCATAGTAATGTGTATGCCAATATTGCTCTAGTTCCGCCGATGCTTTTAGGTTTTGTTTTTTTACTCAAATCCCTCTGGCCAAAATATAAAAGCGGAGTATTTTTTATTTTATTGGTCGTTGTAATAGCAAATTTTTATATGACGCTTAAAGCTGTACCTAAAGGACAATATCTACTGGTAATTCAGCCAGATATGACATTAAATAACCAGTTAGCATTGATTGATCAAACTTATCTCTTGTCAGATGGTCAACCATTTGGTATTAATTCGCTGACAGTCCCTTTGTGGACTAATACAACTTGGGCTTACTTATATCATTATTATGGTTATCAAAAATATGGATATGTACCGGTGTTTTACGGAAATGATCCGATCGGTACTTTAGGTCAGGATATCGTAAAAAAAGGTACAGCTGAGAAAAAGTTTTATATTATTGAGCCCTTAAAAGGCATTCCTGGTAATATTGCTGATTCAGAGTTTAGTAAAGAGGATGGAAATACCAGTTTAGTTAAAGAATACAGTTATGGCCAAATCCGTATACAAGAAAGAATTAGTAAAAATCAAACCCAAAAACCTGCTGAAGCCAGTCAAAGTGCGGAAAAAATTAATTAGATTGGTTTCTGTAATTGTTCCAGCTTACCGTCAGGAAAAAACAATCCAAAAAGATTTACGCCGGATCAAACTAGTTTTAGATAAATTGCGCTACAAAACTGAACTCATTTGTGTTGTTGATGGGACACTTGATAAAACGTTTGAAAAAGCCAAAAAAATCACTAAAAAATATCGTGGAGTTAAAGTTGTCGGATATGAAGTAAATAGAGGTAAAGGCTACGCAGTGCGTTTTGGTATGGCCAAAAGTCGAGGGGATATTATTGCTTTTATTGATTCCGGAATGGATTTAGATCCCAATGGACTTTCAATGCTTTTGGAGCATTTTGAGTGGTATAAAGCGGATATTATTGTAGGATCCAAAAGACATCCAGTGTCTAAAGTTGACTACCCCTGGCAGAGAAGAATTTTGTCGATAGGATATCAGCTTCTAGTAAGGTTGTTGTTTGATCTTAAAGTTAAAGATACCCAGGTAGGATTAAAAGTATTTCGTCGCGAGGTGCTGGAAAAAGTATTACCACGACTTCTGGTGAAAGCATATGCTTTTGATATCGAAATGTTGTCGGTTGCCAACTATTTGGGTTTTAAAAGAATTTATGAGGCCCCAGTAGAGCTAAGACTTGATTTTGGTGGAGGGTCTGTATTAACAAGCCAAAAGTTTTTACGAACACTAATGTATATGATGCTTGATACAATGGCTGTTTTTTACCGTCTCAAAATTAGAAAGTATTATGATGATAAAAGTTCACGAAGGTGGAAATATGACCCAGAACTAAATTTTCGTATCAATATTGGTTAACTCATGAAAAAAACAACTTCACTTTCTATTTTAATTTTTTCTTGGCGAGGACCTAAGCATCCCCATGCAGGTGGGGCAGAGATTGTGACTCATGAGCACGCTAAGGCATGGGTAAAAAAAGGCCATCAGGTGACTTTATTTACGTCTTCTTTTGATCAGGCTTTATCGGAAGAAGTTATTGATGGGGTGAGAATAGTTAGAAGAGGTTCCCAGATACTGTCTGTTCAGCTGGAAGCCTTTTTTTGGTACTTATTTGGGCAGTCACAAAGCTTTGATCTGGTAGTTGATCAGTTTCATGGACTGCCTTTTTTTACTCCGCTTTTTGTCAGATGTAAAAAGTTGGCTTTTATTCATGAAGTAACTAAAGATGTCTGGAAATACAACCCATTGAATGAGCCGTTTCATTCAGTTGTGTCATGGTTGGGGCAGTGGGGAGAACCAGCTATTTTTAGATATATTTATCGGGAAATACCATTTATGACTGTCTCAGCTTCGACAAAAACAGAGCTGATTGAGTATGGTATACCGCAGTCTTCTATTTATATTATTCAAAATGGTTTTGATCAGGTAAAAACTCTTAGTAGAAATAAAAAGAGAGTATTAACATTTATTGGAGCGATTGCTAAAGATAAAGGTATCGAAGACGCAATTAAAGTTTTTTCATTATTAAAAAACTTTTCTTTTACATTTTGGGTAATTGGTAAACATGATGAAGTATATTTCCAACAGATTAAAAAATTAATTCAAAAGTATGATTTAACAAAGAAAATAAAGTTTTGGGGTTTTGTGTCGCAGTCAAAAAAATTTGAATTATTAAGCCAAAGCTTTCTGGTGGTTAATCCCTCCGTTCGAGAGGGTTGGGGATTGACGGTAATTGAATCCGCAGCTGTAAAAACACCAACCGTGGCTTATCGAGTAAGTGGATTGAAAGATGCTATCGTTCATGGAAAAACAGGTATTTTAGCCGATAAGAAAACTCCAGAATCTTTAGCTGCTGCTGTTGTAAAAATTTATAAAAGCCAATCTCTATATAAAAAATTACAAACTCAAGCATACCAATGGTCTAAAAAATTTAGTTGGCACGAAGCCACAAAAAAGAGTGAGTATCTGATTGAGAAAATTGTCAAATGATATTGCATTAGGGGATCTTTGTAATTAGAATCGAATAACCACATGAGATCAGCGACATCTCCAAAAAAAAATCTGGTTGGCAAAAAAATACTTCTTACCGGAGGTAGCGGTTTTTTGGGAAGTCATGTCTATCAGCAATTAATTAAACTGGGAGTTTCAGCAGATGATATTTTTATTCCCAGATCAAAAGAGTTTGATTTACGTAAAAAAAGTGTTTGCCGGCAGTTGACCAAGCCAGCTGATATAGTAATTCATTTGGCAGGCAATGTCGGAGGAATTGGTAAAAATAGAGAGTTACCTGGAACTCTATTTTATGACAACCTTTTAATGGGGGTAGAGCTGATAGAAGCGGCTCGATTGAACAGGGTTAATAAATTTGTTTGTATCGGCACAATTTGTGCTTATCCAAAGATCACTCCGATCCCATTTAAAGAAGATTCTTTATGGAATGGATATCCAGAAGAGACAAATGCACCTTATGGTCTGGCTAAAAAGATGCTGTTAGTCCAGCTTCAATCATATAGGCAGCAATTTGGATTTAATGGCATATACCTTTTACCAGTCAATTTATACGGACCCGGTGATAATTTTGATCCAGCCACTTCACATGTCATCCCCGCTCTGATAAAAAAAATTGCTGAGGCAAAGAATAACAAAAAAAGTTCTATTGAAGTTTGGGGGGATGGGTCTCCTACAAGGGAATTCTTATTCGTAGATGATGCTGCACAGGGTATATTAAAAGCATCAGCTTTTTATAATAAGGAACATCCGGTTAATCTGGGTTCAGGTTTTGAGATATCCATTAAAAAATTAGCTGTTCTGATCGCTTCATTATTGGGTTATTCAGGTCAAATTGTTTGGGATACAACTAAACCTAATGGTCAACCTCGTCGAAAGCTTGATGTTAGTCGAGCCGAGAAAGAATTTGGGTTTAGAGCTAAAACAGACTTCGAACAAGGAATAAAAAAGACTATCCAATGGTATATGAAACAAAGGAAGTATGAGCATTTATAGCAATGCGGTAAAAAAACACTTTGATACATTTGCCCCAAAGAGACAATATTACCAACAAAAAAATCACTATTATCATCAAAGTTTAAGACGTTTATGTTCCTTTTTTGTGCCAAAAAGTGCTTCAGTTTTGCAATTTGGATCTGGGACTGGTGATTTATTAGCTTCTTTACAACCTAAAAAAGGGGTGGGTATAGATATTTCAGGCGAGATGGTAAAAATTGCCAGGAAAAAACATCGGAGCCTCCAATTTAGGCAAGGAGATGTTCAAACAAGCTCGGTTAGTAGTAAGTTTGAATACATTATTTTAACTGATCTGATTGGTCACTTGGGTGATGTTCAAAAATCATTTGAGAATATTAAAAAGATGTCAAATGCTGATACTCGAATAGTTATTACCTATTACAACTTTTTATGGGAACCTCTAGTGATATTGGCAGAAAAACTGGGGTTAAAAATGCCAAACCCAACTCAGAACTGGTTATCTTTGACAGATATTCAAAATCTGCTGGGTTTAGCAAATTTGGAGGTTGTAAAAAAAGGCAATTATTTATTATTACCAATCTTTATCCCGATTGTATCTACTTTGGTAAATAAATATCTAGCCAGGCTGCCAATTATCAAGCAGTTGTGTTTAGTGCAGTATGTGGTGGCTCGGGTTCGACCAGCTGAATCTGCTAAGAATTTTAAAGTTTCGATAATAATTCCAGCACGAAATGAAGCTGGAAATATTGAAGCTGCAGTAAAAAGAACTCCTAAACTAGGAAAGTGGGATGAACTGATTTTTGTTGAAGGAAATTCTTCTGATGATACAAAAAAAGAGATTAAAAGAGTCATTCAAAAGTATCAGAAAGAACGTAATTTAGTTTTGATAGATCAAGGTAAAGGTCGAGGTAAAGGCGATGCTGTCAGAAAAGGTTTTGCTAAAGCTAGGGGAGATATCTTAATGATTTTAGATGCAGATCTGACGATGCCACCTGAAGAACTCCCAAAGTATTATACGATTATTTCATCAGGTATCGGTGAATTTGTAATGGGATCACGACTAGTATATCCAATGGAAAATCAGGCCATGAGGTTTTTAAATATTATTGGCAACAAATTTTTTTCTTTAGCTTTTAGTTTTTTACTTGATCAAAAAATTAAAGACACTTTGTGCGGGACTAAGGTGTTATTTAAAAAGCACTATCAACAAATTGTTAAAAACCGTAGCTATTTTGGTGATTTTGATCCGTTTGGTGATTTTGATCTGATTTTTGGTGCAGCTAAGCTGAACTTAAAAATTGTCGAAGTGCCAATCCGCTATAAAGCACGTACTTATGGAGAGACAAATATTAGTCGATTTAAACATGGCTTTTTATTACTTAAAATGGTGATCTTTGCTTCTCGTAAAATAAAATTTGTTTAATATGAATTCTTTAGTATCCGTTATTATTACAACCAAAAACGAACAAGCGGTTATTGGACGACTTTTGGAAAGTATAAAAATGCAAAGTTATCCCAAAATCGAAGTGATTGTGGTTGATAATAAATCTGCAGATCGAACAAAACAAATCGCTAAAAAATATACTAAATTGGTTTACAATGCAGGGCCTGAAAGATCTGCCCAACGCAATTACGGGGCTAAAAAAGCTAAAGGTGATTTTTTATTTTTTTTGGATGCTGATATGGAGCTATCAAAAAATGTGGTAGCTCAAGGTGTAAGGGCTATTGTTAGATCTAACAAAATTGGCATGATAGTCGTGCCTGAAATATCAATCGCTCAAAAATATTGGGAGAAAGTCAAAGCTTTTGAAAGGTCATTTTACAATGAAAGTGGAGACGACAAAATAGATGCTGCTCGTTTTTTTAAGCGGGAGGTTTTTACCAAAGTTGGAGGATACGATGAAAATATTACCGGACCGGAAGATTGGGATTTACCTGAAGAAATTCGTTTAAAAGGATACAGATCAGCTCGAATTAAAGCTCCAATCTATCATCATGAACGAATTGATTCTATTTGGGAGCTGGCGAAAAAAAAATATTATTATGGTTTAAGAGCGCATACCTACATGAGTAAACATAAAGTTTCAGTCATGGATGCTAAAACTATTTATATTTTAAGGCCGGTTTTTTATCAAAAATGGCGAAAATTATTACAACAGCCCCAACTAAGTATTTCAATGTTTTGTATGCTGATGATTGAACAGTTTTTTGGAGGATGGGGTTATTTGTCTGGAAGGCTTAAAAAGCTATGAATATCCTTCAACTAACCGCTCATTTTTCACCCAATATCGGTGGTGTTGAAACACACTTAAATGACCTGGTAAAAGGACTAGCTGATAAAAAAAACCAAATTACTGTTTTAACTTATCAACCACTTTCTACCAAAGTTAAATCTGCTATTTTAGAAAAAAAGCCGAGAATTAGAATAATTCGCCTGCCATGGATAACTGGTTGGTTTTATTCGCTTGTCAATAATCCGATTTTAGAATTTTGTTATCTCTTCCCGGGTTTATTTTTGGCATATCCTTTGGTGATCATTAAATACCGGATCAAGGTGGTTCATTCTCATGGTCTGGTAGCATCAACGGTGGCTGTCTTTTGGAATATTATTTTCAATCGGCGTCTGGTAATCAGTACTCATTCTCTATACCATTTTCCCCGCAAAGGTTTTTATAGACAATTTGTTAGATGGATGCTATCTCAGGCAGATGTTTGTCTTTGTTTGTCGAAAAAATCAGCAGAAGAGTTGAAACAATTAGGTGTTCAACCTTCTCGCATTCGCCAGTTTGTTTATTGGATTGATACCAGTTTGTTTAAACCAAAACAGGCAGAAGACTTAAAGAGAGCACTTGGTCTTCATAGAAAAATGGTCGTGCTGTTTGTGGGTAGACTGATAAAAGAAAAAGGAATTGGAGTATTATTGCAGGCTTTTAAGACAATTCCTGCCAAAAGTGTGTTACTGGTGGTCGGGGATGGGCCTGAAAGAGATGAGGTAATTAAAGTAGCTCAAATGTATAAATCAGTTCGTTTTGTTGGTAGTTTATCGGGAACTGAGTTGGTGAATTATTACAATGTAAGTGATGTATTAATAGTTCCATCAACTCATGAAGAAGGATTTGGACGGGTGATATTGGAAGCGTTGGCATCGGGTATTCCAGTTATTGGGTCAAACAGAGGATCAATCCCCGAAGCATTAGATACGACTGTCGGCAGATTTATTGATGTGTCGGTGACAAATATTAAAAAAGAAATTGCCTATTTAAAGAATCATGCAGATGTGTTAAAAAAGTTGAAGCAAAATACTCGCCGATATGCCTTAAGAAGATATTCCTTAAGAAATCTTCAAACTATTATCAAATCGTATGACCACTAAACAACTGCAAAAACTGGAAAAATTATTAGATCATGTAGGTGATATCGCTTTGCGAAGAAGAGCCCGTCGGATGATCAGAGATTTGGATCCCAAACCAGGTGATAAGATTCTTGATGTGGGATGTGGAGATGGTTTTTATCTATTTTTACTTTCTCATCTAGGGATCAAGCTATCTTTGTATGGTACAGATTTTGATCCTTTGGCCCTAAAATCAGCTAAGATTAATTTAAAAGATAAGAAAATTCCTCTAAAACAGGCTGATCTGATGAAAAAACTTCCGTTTAAGGATAAGTTTTTTAATAAGGTGGTTATGTCTGAGGTGGCTGAGCATTTACCTAACGATGTCAAAGGAATAAAAGAGGTGGCCCGAGTATTAAAACCTGGAGGAATTTTATGCCTGACAGTACCAAATGCTAACTATCCATTTTTGTGGGATCCGGTAAATAAAATATTAGAAACATTTAGCGGAAACCATATAAAGGAGGGTTTTTGGGCAGGGCTGTGGTTTAATCATATCCGGCTGTATACGGTCAATCAAATTAAGCAGGTGGTTGAAAAAGCCAATCTGCAGGTTGAAGCTGCAGAAGCACTTACTTTCTGGTGTTTACCATTCAATCATCATATTGTGAATATGGGTGCTCGGGTGGTTTATGCCAAAAATACTTCTGAAAAGATAGTACAAGCGGTAAGTAAGTATGAAGTGGATAAACCTTTGTCTCCTTCTGTAAAAGCTATTTTTGGTATTTTTCGATTGGTTGACCGGCTTAATGACTTCTATCAACCAAAAAATCAGGGGGCAGGAGTGTATGTTAAGGCGATTAAAAATTGATGAAAAGCTCGAAAAAGTTTTATTTCTTCATTGGTACAGTGGCTGAATTTAATAAATTAGTCCCTGTATTAAAAGAGCTGCAAAAAAGAAAATTAAAATTTTACATTATTGATTCCGGTCAAAATCAGATTAATTATTCAGATTTTAAATCTTACTTAGGCGATATCAAACCACTTCTTGTTATCAATCCAAAAGCTAATAAATCTTCAACTGTAATTTTTTTCTTTTGGTCGTTATTAACACTAATCAAAGGAGGTATTCGATTTTCTTCTTTATTTAAAAATCAACCTAAGAAAGATATCTATTTTATTATTCATGGTGATACTGTTACCTCTTCTTTGGGAGCTTTTTTAGCTAAAATGTATGGATTAAAGTTGGTACATATTGAAGCAGGTTATTTTTCTCACAATTTTTTGGAACCTTTCCCTGAAGAAATATGTAAACATATCAACTCTTTTTTAGCTGATATTATGTTTACGCCTACTGACTGGGCACTGAATAATTTAAAGAACTTTCGAGGAATCAAAGTTAGTACTGCCTATAACACTAATATTGAATCTTTTTGGTGGTCCATGAACCAAAAAATCAAAATGCCTTTGCAGTTAACAAAAAAATATTATCTGCTGATTGTTCATCGCCAGGAGCATGTACTTTTGAAAAAAGCCTGGACCAAAAGAATAATGGAATTTATTATTAAATCTGCTAATAAAGACTTGATTTGCGTGGTGTTAAATCATCCACTGACGGTTGAAATAATTCACTCGCTTCAGGTGCCGAAAAAGAATCTTAAAATCATCAGTCAACTCTCATATGGGGAGTTTCTAAAGGTATTAAAAAAGTCTGAATTTATTGCAACAGATAGTGCAACAATTCAACAGGAGGCGTATTATCTTGGAAAACCATATTTGGGGTTGGCTGATTATGCAGTACAAACAGAGGGCTTGGGGAAAAATGCAGTTTTAAGTAAAGGAGATCCTCAGATAATTAGTCATTTTCTTAAAAATTACCAAACTTTTAAAAAGGCTGAACTAAAGCCAAGAAAAAGTCCGGCTAAAATAATTGTTGATACACTTCTAGGTTAAATTAATATTTATTGCTTTTTTTTGGTCTTTTGCATTAAAACGATTTTTAATTTTTTTGGCAGGGATTCCACCAACTATAGTAAATGGTTTGACATTTTTGGTCACCACAGCGTTGGCACCGATTATGGCTCCACGACCAATGGTTACTGAGGGAAGAATTACCGCATTGGCTCCAATCCAAACATCATCTTCAATAGTGATCTTACCCCCAAAATAGCCTTGGTGTTTAATAGGTTTTGTGGGATTGGAAAAAGCGTGATTTTCAGAGACGAGATTCACATTGTATCCTATCAGAACATAGTTGCCGATATGAATGCCATTTTGGCCGCCGATTTTTGTGTCGGTGTTGATTAAAACATGATTACCAATTTCGATATTGTGTGGACTCATTAAAGTCACATTACTCATAATATGGACACCTCGACCAATTTTTTTGAGAAAAAATGACCAGAAAAATGCTCTTAAAGAAGCAAATATATAAACAGCTGTGCCATATATAAAATTCATCTTGTTTAGATGAATTTATACTATATACTAGTTGCAAATGAAATATCCGCTAATCAGTGTTGTTATCGCAACCTACAATTCAGAAAATACATTGAGTGCGACTTTGGACTCTCTGAAAAAGCAAACCTATCCTGGCAATAAAATAGAGATTTTAATAGTTGATGGAGGATCTACAGATGCTACATTACGAATTGCTTCCCAGTATAAAACTAGAATAATTCCTAATCCAAAAACAGAACTTATCTATGCAAAATATCTGGGGTTTTATCAAGCTAAAGGAAAGTACGTTATCTTTCTAGATAGTGATGAAATTTTGGACAATAAAAAAAGTATTCAGATCAAAGTCAACTGCATAAATAAAAATCCCTATGTTAGAGCTGTTATGCTCGGTGGATATAAAACTCTGCAGACGAGTAACCCAATTAATAATTACATAAATGAATTCGGAGATCCATTTTCTTTTTTTGTTTATCGAGAGTCTAAAGGAGATCGATATCTTATTTCTGAATTTAGTCGGAGATTTTCCAAACGAGTTCTTTACCAAGATAAAGACTGCGTTATAATAGATTTTCAATATGTCCATCCTTTACCACTGATAGAATTGTGGGCTGGGGGTAGTATGATCGATGTGGAATATGCCAGAGAAGCCTTTCCTCAGATCAGGAAAAACCCGGGTTTATTAGCGCATTTATTTTATCTGTTAAATGACCAAGGGACATTATTGGCTCTTAGTAAGAATGATTTCACCTGTCATAATTCAGTTCCCAATTTGCAAAAGTATTTAAGTAAACTAGCATCACGAGTGAAGAATAATGTTTTTAATACTGATATGGGACGGGGTGGTTTTGGAGGAAGAAATGATTATCAAAATTCACTTTATCGTTTTAAAAAATATGGATTTATTTTATACGCATTATTATTTATCTGGCCTGTTTATGATGGTATGTATTTGACGATTACGAGACGGAAATTGGTATATCTTTTGCATCCCGTATTAACCTGGTATACCATGTGGTTAATTGGTTACTATAGCTTGATAAAAATGGTCCGTTTAAAGATCGATATTGGATACTATGGAAAATAAAAAATATGCTATTATCAAACCAGTTTTATGAATAAACTCCGTATTCCCTTAATCGATTTAGCGGCTAATTATCAAACAATTAAATCGGAAATTGATAAAGCTATTAATGAAACTGTTTCATCGGGATCTTATATTTTAAGTGACCAAGTATCATTGTTCGAAGAAAAATTTGCTCACTATTGTAATACCAAATATGCGGTTGGGGTTGCCTCTGGTACCGATGCTCTGTATTTAAGCTTATTGGCTTTAGGGGTACAAAAAGGAGACGAGGTAATTGTTCCGGCTAATACCTTTATTGCTAGTGTTTATGCCGTCCTCTATGCAGGAGCTACCCCGATTATGGTTGATGTAAATGAGGAAACTGCCTCCATTGATGTTTCTCAGGTGGAAAAAAAGATAACGTCAAAAACCAAAGTCATTATGCCTGTTCATTTATATGGTAAGCCAGCTGATATGACATCGCTTAAGAAAATTACTAAACAAAAAGGTATTGCACTTTTAGAGGATGCTTGCCAAGCACATGGAGCCTTATACCATGGAAGAAAAGTTGGTTCATTGGGTGATATTGCCGCCTTTAGTTTTTATCCAGGCAAAAACCTTGGTGCATATGGTGACGCTGGAGCAGTAACTACCAATTCAGCAACTTTGATGAAAAAAATTAGATCATTACGAGAGTATGGTGCAAAAAAGAAATATTATTTTGACCAAATTGGGTATAATAGTCGCTTAGATGCTATCCAGGCTAGTGTTTTACGATTTAAATTGAGACATTTAGATGCCTGGAATAAAAAACGTCAACGAGCGGCTGTCTATTACCAAAAAAAGCTATTCCAAGATTTACCATTTATTAAAACTGTCACAGAAGATCCCATTGCCAAATCGATATATCATTTATTTGTTATTCAGGTACCACAAAGAGATGCTTTACAAAAATATTTACTTGAGTATGGTATTCAGACAGGTATCCATTATCCGGTGCCGGTTCATTTACAAAAGTCACTTGATTTCCTCGGATACACTAAAAATTCTTTTCCGATAGCTGAAAAATTAGCTTCAAGTATTTTATCTTTGCCATTATATCCTGAGATTACTAAAGATCAGCAAGACTGGGTGATCGAAAAGATAAAGGATTTTTATTTGCATGATTAAAGTTGGTGTTATTGGCTTAGGTTACTGGGGGCCAAATTTTGTTCGTAATTTTATTCGTCATTCGGATTTTGAAGTGAGGTGGGTATGTGATCTTTCAGATCAGGCTCTAAAAAAATCTTGGCAATTATATCCTCATATTCAGCAAACGAGTAAATACGAGGTTGTCTTGCAGGATACTGAGATTGATTTAGTTATGATTGTAACCCCTCCAGAAACCCATTTTCATATTGCAAAACAAGCCCTCATGAATAATAAACATGTTCTGATTGCTAAACCAATTACCTTGTCAGACAAAGACGCACAAGTTTTATTAAAATTAGCCCAAAAAAAAGGGTTACTTTTATATGGTGATTTGACTTATTTATATACAGGCGCTGTTGAATATATACAGCGTTTTATTAAAAAAAAGCAGTTAGGAATTCCTCTGTATTATGATTCTACCCGGACCAATTTAGGTCTGATCCAAAAAGAAGTTAATGTCATATGGGATCTTGCTCCGCATGATCTGGCTATAATTGATCGATGTTTTGGTATTTCACCAGTTAAAGTATGGGCTACGGCTTCTCATCATGTTAAAGGTTCTAAGAATTTTGAAATGGCACATATCACTCTGGAATACGATAATGGTTTTATAGCTCATATTCATGTTTCATGGGTATCACCAATTAAGCTCAGAACTGTTCTGATTGGGGGGAGTAATAAAATGATTTTTTTTGATGATGTTGAACCTGATGAAAAAATTCGAATTTATGATAAAGGTATTGATGTTATCGATGATGAAATTACCTATATGAAACCAATCTATCGAAATGGTGATGTATTAATTCCTAAATTGTCCAATGAAGAGGCCATTTATATTGAGCTTAATGAAATAGCTAAACAGTTGAAAAGTAATAAAATTTCATATGAAAATGCTGAGATTAATGTTAGGCTTGTGAAGCTTCTTGAAGCTTGTGATATTTCTATCAAAACTAATAAGAAAGTGTTATTTAGAAGATAGTTTTTTAGTAAAAAAGCGTCTTTCAGCAAGTAAGCTATTCTGGGATAAATCATAATAGGTGGCTTCTGAATGATTTTGGTTTATAGGGACCAATTTGTCGAGAATAGGAATGATCTCTTTGAAAAGTATCCAGCCAAAATTCAAACATCTTTGATAGACATCTTTCACTTCATCTGTTTCAGGATAGATTGAAAATTTTACCTGACCCCAGATGGGCCCATCGTCAATTCCGGGAGTTATTTCATGAATAGTTACCCCATGCATTGTTTCATTGTTTTTAAGAGCCCAATTAATAGGGGAAACACCTCGGTATTTTGGTAGTGGCCCGTTGTGAATATTAATAATTCTTTTACAGCGATTAATGAATGGGAGTTTGATAATTTTGTCATAAGTTACAGAGACCGCCAAATCAATCGATATGGTATTAGGAACGTCTTTATAATGACCGGTTTCAACAACTGCAAGCTGGTTTTTTTTAGCCCATTTAGTTAGTGAATTAGTCCAGCTTGGCTCCGGCATGACAGGAACAATAGTCACAAGTTTATATCCACGATGTTTTAAAAACCATTGGGCAACTCTGATAGCCAGTTTGCCTTTCCCTAAAACCACAACATTTTTTGTCATTGTTATTATTGTAATGGGATTCTGGGTGAATACAATCCCTGGCTGGTCTTTTCGTAAAGGTAGCTATACAATAACGCCACTTTGGTTTTGGATCCGGCTATGAAATTTAATCAAACTGATCGCACCTTTTTGTTGATATTACTATTATTGGTTGTTTGCCTACTTGCTATTTGGTTTAGACAGGGGAATTTGTTTATTGGAGCCGAAGAAGGGATTATTTTTCAAAGAATTGATTTGGTATACCAGAAAATGGTTTCTAGTGTTTGGCTAGATTTGTATTTGGGTGTTCCATATTTTAGTGATTTATCAAAGAGACCTTTGTATGGATTTTTAACTTTATTATTTAGAGGAGGGGTCCATCCATTTTTTTTACAGATTGGTACCTTTGGTTTGATTCTAGCTGGTGCTGTAATTAGCAGCTATTTACTTTTTAGAAAAACTTTTGCTTGGATTTTATCCCCCCGTTTGGCTGCTTTTTTTGGGGCTTTGTTTTACCTGAGTAATCCATATGTTATTAGTCAAGTTTGGGCCAGGGGTCTCTATCCGCAATTTTTTGCCTATTTATATTACCCGGTTTTTTTACTTTTGATAGCTTACTATTTTGATTCCAAGCAGCGGTTGTATTTAATTATAAATCTAATAATTTCATTCTTATTTTCAGCAGCTATGGGAAATCCCAGTTATGCAATTTCTCTTTGGATATTAGCGAGCGGATTTTGGTTATATAAAACCTTTGAAACCAGAGGGTCGTTTTTAAATATATGTAGGCAACTAATTGTTTTCGGATTATTCTTGATTAGTTGGGTTATTATAAATAGTTGGTGGTTGTTGGTGACTGTCTGGTATGCTCCAGCAGCTTTTTTAGGAACAGGAAATGTTTTTGAAAATGCACTTTCTTCTTTGAGAGCCGTAAGTAGTCAATATTCTTTTGATTCAGTTATTAGACTATATCACCCCCTACATTTTGAATCTTCGCTCTATTTTGGAATCTACAAAACTGGTGTATTTCAGGTTTTAAGTTGGTTGGGAGTTGTTGTTGTGATTTTTAGTTTGAGATATTTTCGCCAAAAAAGTGTTCAGTTTTATTGGGGTATGTTTTTCGTCGGATTGATTGTTTGTTTGGGATCTAATCCACCATTAGGTTTTCTTTTTGAGTCGATATTTACTCATTTTACTCCACTGCAGGTTTTTCGTAATCCATATGAAAAATTTGGTTTAGTTTATTTACTTGCTTACAGTGGGCTGTTTGGGGTCGGATTGACCGGACTTTTTGTTTTTATAAGAAATATCAGCAATCGATGGGCATTTTCATCAATAACTGTGTTATTAGTGATGATAATTGGGCTTTTTAATTGGCCCTTGTGGTCTGGTGAAGTGATTGGTTGGGGAACATCGACAAATATTCCTGAAAGATACCAAATACTTGATAACTGGCAAGAAACGGATAATTCTACTGGTGGAAGACTTTTTTTTACTCCCTATTTATCTAGCTTTGGAGCATCATATAAATGGCAGGGAGCTGATTATCATGGTAATGATCCTCTCTATCAGCTGGTTGATGCTTCAGTTATAACTCAAACTGGAACTAATCCCTATTTGATGGCATTGAAAGAGTATATAGGGAGCAAAGAGCTAACACCAGCGCTGCGTAGAATTGATGTGAGATACATAATCGACCGTTCAGATGTTAAATCAACCAGACAAGATAAAAAGAGTCTGGATCTTCTAACTAAAAATTTTTTTATTCCCACCCAAAAGGTAGATTTTTTGTGCCAGCCGATGAAGTTTGATGAGCTTCATTTTTCCTGTTTTATCTCCTCTGATTTACAAAGTTTGTCTGAAGTGCAAAAGTTGCGAGTGATTTTTAGATCAGATTCGGCTGGGTTTATAGATGTTTCTTTGGTGGATCAAAATAGTTCTCAGCCTCGATGGAGTGGAGAAAAAGAATCACAACTTAATTATAGTGCCCAAGAATCTGGTAGGACAAAAACAATTGATTTATCCCTTTTTAATCCCACTGAAAATCCAGATACCGATTTTACTCAAATCAAACAGATTGAAATCTACTTTAGACCCCAGTCAATTTCCAAGCCGGTAAATTTTGAGGTAGATAGCATCTCTACTATAAGAGGTGAAAAACGGTATATTACTGGGGTAAATCAACTAGGCTCAATAGATGGATTAAAAATTTTTCAAATGGATCAGTCTGATTTGACTCATCCTATCAAAGCTTTTTCTCATATAGAATTTGTTGAGTCTTATGATCAACTTTTTGATTCATTTAAACAATCTAAGGAAACTGCATATTTATTCAAACCTATCAGTACGGATTATTCTTTAACTGAAATACCACTTCAAACTAAAATTCAAACAATCGCCTTAAGTCCGACCACCTACTTGGTAACCCTTTCTGAAGCAGGTACCTATTTTTTACGTCTCAATCAAAATTTTAACTCAGAATGGAAACTCATTTATATAAATTCTTCAGATAAAACTAACCTTAATTTTTTTGATCAACTATCACTTTTCTTTTCTAAAGAGCTAGATTCTTCAAGTCATTTCCTGACGGATGGTTATGCAAATGGATGGCTTGTTAAAGCAGATAGTTCTACTCAGGTCGTAATTGTATATATGCCTCAGATTATGATGGAAATACTATGGCCGATTTCAGTTAGTTTTTTGGGTTTACTTATTTGTTTTGTCACTGGATTTTATATTTTAAAAAAGTAAGACATTGTAATCTGTGACAAGGTTTATTAGTATCAACCAATGAAAAAGACTGAAAGAACATTTTTAATCAATGACACCTTGACTTCAGTGGTTATAATCATAAACCACACTGAGCCATCATTGGCCGACACAATAAAAAGGATAGATCAGTTTATTCAGAAAAAAAGTCGTTTGTATGAAATTGTTTGTATAGATAATAGTGGCAATTCTGATGAGCAAAATCCCGTTTTAGATAAAATTCAAAAACAAGACCCGCATGTAAGAACTATTACTTTATCAAAAAAATATTCTCAGGATATTGCCATTACGGTTGGTATTGACTCATGTATTGGTGATTTTGTTATTTTTTATGATCCGAAAACAGATTCTCCTGAAGTATTACAGTTGTTTTTGACCTATTTGGATAAAGGATATGATGTTATTTTAGGTAATCCAGAAACTCAGTATAAAAAGCTTGGTATACTAAATCGTTTCATATTATCATTGGTATCTTCCGTTTCTCAGAGAGGTTATTTTTATCGTTTAAATTATTCATTAGCATTAAGCCGTAGAGCGGTATTGGCAATAACCCGAACTAGAAGAAAGAATAGAAATTTTGCCTATTTAAATTCATTGATTGGTTTAAAACAACAGATTGTATCCTATAAAGGATTATCAAATCAATCTCAAAATAAACCCCATTTAGGGTTGTTTACTATTTTAAAAAATGTTGCAAATGATGTGATTTCCAACTCATTTAAACCTATCAGATGGATAAGCTTACTGGGTATGTTGGGAAGCAGTTTGTTTTTAGTGTATATTTTAGTGATTGTTATATTGATATTAGTTTTTCAGATGACATGGATAGCTCCTCAAGGATGGATTAGTTTAGCCACAGTAATGGGAGCTTTGTTTTTCTTACTTTTTTCCATGCTGACTATAATGTCAGAGTATTTAATCCGAATTATGGATGAAACACGAAATGAGCCACTGTATTTTATTTCACAGGAGAGAGATAATTCACACCGAATTTTAAAAAATTCTAAAAAAGGCCAGAAAAAAAGACTTAATATAATGAAAATATGAAGACTGCGTTGTTAGGTTATACTGGTTTTGTTGGTAGCAATATTTCATCTCAATATCAATTTACTGATTTTTATAATTCACAAAACATCTCACAGATAGCTGGTAAAGAGTATGACTTGGTAGTTAGCTGCGCTACTAGCTCTTTGTTCTGGAAAGCAAATAGTGAGCCAAAGACTGATTGGTTAAAAATCAAACTTCTAATGAAAAATCTTTCTTTAGTGAAAACATCTCAGTTTGTTTTAATATCAACAATTTTTGTTTATCCAAATCCATACAATGTTGACGAAGATACTCTCATTGATACAAACCTATTAACCCCTTATGGACTTCATAGATACAAACTTGAACAATTTATTCAAAAAAAATTTAGACAGTCAATCATTGTAAGATTACCAAATTTGTTTGGTCAAAATCTGAAGAAAAATTTTATTTTTGATCTGATTTATCGCAATCGTTGGGATTTAACTCATAAAGATAGTTTGATGCAGTGGTACAATTTGGAAAATATTTGGCATGATATTACAGTTGCAATCAATAACCAGTTACCAATCGTGAATTTTGCAGTCGCACCTTTATCTGCTAAGAGAATTGCTAAATATAGTCTAGGAGTATCTTTTCCTACGATCACTGAAAAACCTCCTTTAAACCATCGGATGCTGACTAAATATGATTATTTATATAAAAAGAAGAATGGGTTTTTATACAATGAATATCCAACACTGCATGCATTGAAAGATTTTATCCAGAAAAACAAATGAAACTAGGTTTATTCAATATCGCTTGGGATAAATCTCAAGACCGACATATTGCTAAATTATTAAACAAATATTCTTTTAATGGGTTAGAAGTGGCCCCAGCTAAAGTATGGGATAAGCCTACCATGGTTTCAAATCTTCAGATCAAAGAGTATCGAACTTTCTGGCAGGATTATGGTGTATCGATTGTTTCACTGTGCTCACTTTTCTTTCCTGAGCAAGAGCTAAACTTCTTTAAAGGACGCTTGGCACAAATCAAAATGATTGATTATTTTGAGAAGATTACTGATATCGCAGTAGGACTTGGAGCTAAAAAACTAGTTTTTGGTTCACCTAAAAATAGAGAGTATCATCAAAAAGATTTAATATTGGTTGATGAGATAGCAAGAGATTTTTTTTCTAAACTGACCCGGATTGCAGAGCAAAAGAAGCTGATACTTTGTATCGAACCTATACCTTTACAATATGGAACTCATTTTATAAATTCGATATCTGAAGCTCTAGCATTGGTAGAAGCGGTAAATTTGCCAGCGTTTAGATTTCATTTGGATACCGGTGCTGCCACTTTGAATCAGGAAAATACTGAGCTCATTTTTCATAAGATGATCAAATATCTTGAGCATGTTCATCTAAGTGAAGATTACTTGGGAGAATTAGGCCGTGGAAAAGTAGATCATCCACTTTTTGCGAAATTACTTAATAAATATGGTTATACAGAATGGAAAATAGTTGAGATGCGTTTGGAAAATAAATCTGATACTATTGGACAGATTGAAAGGGTCTTAGCCTATGTCAAGAAAACCTACTCCGATAACTAAGATGTCTGATAAGTGGCAGCTGCCCCTATATAGTACGCATGCTTATTCTCCTAAAAAAAATGCTTATTGTTTGGGTATTCCCGTGATTAATGAAGGAATCAGACTAAAAAATCAACTAAAAAAACTAAGTAAATATTCTGATCAAGTCGATATTATTATTTTTGACGGCGGAAGTACTGATGGCTCAACAGATCAGGAATTTTTAAAGAAGCAGGGAGTAAGGGCTTTATTAATTAAACAATCACCTGGTAAACAAGGAACTCAACTAAGAATGGGGTTTGCATTTGCTATTCAAGAAGGCTATCAAGGAGTGATTACTGTGGATGGTAACAATAAAGACGGAATTGAAGCAATTCCAAAATTTATTGAAATGCTCGAAAAAGGGTATGATTTTATTCAAGGATCCAGATATGTTCCAGGAGGTAAAGCGATAAATACGCCTCATATGAGACATATAGGTAATCACTGGATATTAGCCTCTTTATTTTCGATTGCAGCCGGTTTTCGTTTTACTGATGTTACCAATGGATTTAGGGCTTACTCTAAAAAACTTCTACTTGATCCAAAAGTAGCTCCATTTCGAGAGATATTTGTAGGATATGAACTGCTTTTTTATATAGGAGTCAGAGCAGCCCAGCTAAAATACAAAGTAAGCGAAATACCGGTGTTGAGAAGATATCCTTTACATACGGTACCCACGAAAATACGAGGAATATCTAGTTTGTTTAGAGTTTTAAAAGTTGGGGTTCAAACAACAGTTGGATATTACAATCCCTGAGATTCTATCTCTTCAATAATGTCATAGACGTTGTCAATTTTTCCGCCTAGTATTAGATGGAAGTTAGCGATACCATAATTCTTGTGGTAATAAATGGGTCTTCCATCGTTATTTTCGGTCACTTGTAATACTGCTTTTGACTGAAAAAGAGATTCTGAAGATATAAGTGCATTTAATCCTGGTAAATACCTGATAACATCTTTAGCCATGAATCTAAATGCTGAGGTTGAGATCTTCTGTTTATCAAAGTCTTCATCGGTACCAAACCAACTCATTCGTGGTGTATATCTGACGTGATGGAGGGAATGCATCTGTTTGTCAGGAAAAGGAAGTATAGAGAAAAAAGGGCCATCCATAATTGTGATACCATATTTTTTAAAGGGTAACGGCAAGTGTATTAGTGGCATTTCGGTATATTCATATTTAATAGGAATAAGAGGTAAATTGGACTGTTGCAAAATGGTATTAATCCCGGCATAGGTGCAATTGAGAACTTTTGAGCCGATGACTTGCTCCCCATTTTGAAGGTGTATGCTGATAAAGTCATTTACCGATGTCTCTACTTTAATTACTTCAGAGTTAAACCATAGATCAATTTGGTTTTTTTTGATTTTTTGATGTATATTTTTTCTTAAAATGGTGGCATTAAATTCAAATTCTTCGACTGCAAAAACTTCTTCGATTAAATCTTGATTAAATAATTTTTTTACTGAAATTGGGGCTATTCTAACAGGCATTTTAATCAAGTTACAAAATTTTTCAAATTGTTGAGCATTAACTTTTGAATTGTGCCTTGCAATTGCATAAAAAGACGGGAATTTTTTAACAATTGCTGGTTTGAAATCTTTACAGAATTGAAGGAAATTTTGATGTGATCGAAGTGCCGTTATAAAAGAGCGGGGATAATGATAGCCATTATGTACCCGAGCCTGGTTATAATAAGATGCTTTAGTCAGAAGCTTAGCTTCTTTTTCGATTAATAACACATTAGAATATTTTTTTTTCAAATGAAGTGCAAGTAGTGATCCATATAATCCTCCTCCAATAATGATGACATCATATTTTTTCATGGCTTGTGCTCTAAGGGGTTTAGTTTACAATATCCCTACCTATATGGTGAAGCTGTGGGTTTTACGTTCAAAAATGCATATATTTTCATTGGTTCTTCTTTTTTTGATAGGGATCATCGTGTTTAGACCATCATTCTCAATGGGGTTGTATGGGGATGAATGGCAAATGTTGTGGTTTAGTAAAGCAATTCAACAAGGATCGTATCAAATAACTTCTGGTGATATTTGGAATTCTTATCTAAATGAGATGGTTATTTTTAACTGGTTATCATATTTTTTTGGTTATGATGGCAGATATTACTATCTATTTTCATTTTTTTGTCGCTTTTTAGCAGTGGGAGTAGGATATTGGTTTTTTTATAAACATACTAAGTCAAAACTGGCTGCTGTAACTATTAGTTTATTGTTTTTGGTATCACCAATTGGTATTGAGGCAACAGATTGGGCTCGTAATTTTGATTCATACTTGGGTATTGCAGTACTTATATTTTTAATTGACCAGTTGATGAAGATATCTACTTTAACGAAGGTCTTATTTATTACCCTTGTTTCAATCATATTATTTTTAATTAATCCACTAAGATCGCATGGGACCGTCTTGGTTGTTTTAGTAATACTCGCCATGGGGTTTTTATTAGAAAAAATTAATAAATACCGCCTAATAACGTTTTTTTCTGTTTTTGGTATTTATATACTATTTGCTGTAATTGAAGTTTTTGGGGGACTTACTAGTTTTGAGTCTATTTCATTTAATGTTTATTTAAACTCAATTAAAAATTTAATTGGCAACATTGGCCGTACTTTTATTCCTAGTTTCGGTAATCAACCGCTTTTGTTTTTAATTGTAGCGTGGTTGTTTTTATTGGCTAAACAGGAGATTTTTCACCTCAAGTCTTTGATGGGAAAAATTTTTACAATCACTTATTTTATAACTTTTCTATTTATTGAGTATCAAATTTTTAACGCTAGTATTTTTGTTAAAAGTGTATATATCGGCTTGTTTTTTATTGGTTGGGTTTTAACAACTATGTTAGTGAATATTTATCAAAGAAAATACGTAAAATTGGCTGATCTATCGATAATTTTAGCTTTCGCTAGTGTCTTTTTAATCTTTCCTTTTATTAGGCAACCACATTTTCAGTCAGCTTCTGATCATCGCTACCTGATTTATTCAGCACTTTCCGTAGTTTGGATTGTCTTTAGCATTTTTAGATATAAAAACGCATATCTTATTCAGTTTTTGGTTTTTCTTTTAGTGTTTTCTCTTATATTCATATATTCATCTTTAACGTTTCAATTTCTTTCTCAAAAAAGTATTTCTCATAATCATGAATATTCGAAGTTTTTATGGGATCAGATATATGATTTATCTCCTGATGTAGATCCAGATAAAAGAACCAATGTTTTTATTCTGAAGAATGGCTTTACTGATTCAAGCGTTTTTGGAGATAGTGTTAATTTTGGCTTTATGTTTCGTTTTGGTCTGTTATATTCAATTTCAAAAGAAAAAAATCTACCTTATTTATTTGTAGAGGATCCCCAGACAATATATTCTTTGCTTAATGATGGTAAACAATCTTTACGCTATTTCCCAACTGAAAGAGTCTTCAGGGTTGAGGACAGCCTGTTTTTTAGAATTGATAATGGCAAAGTCAAAAAGCTGTCATATCCGGAGGTGATGTATGAAAAATCCACAGATTAAAAAGATTGATATTATTGCTTTTTCTTCACATGGTCAGGGATTATCAGGAGGAGACCGAATATGGATTGAATTTGCCAAACAATGGGAGAAAAAACATCGAGTGCATATTTTTACTTGGTCAGAAGGTAAAGCTATGTTTGATAGGCAAAAAAACACAAAAAATCATGCTATCGTTTTTCATGTCTTAAGTAATTTTTGGTTTAAAAAAAGAAGCTTTTTTTTCGGTTATGTTGCTCGGATTATTGGTTCAATACTATGGTCTTTATCTGCCTCAAAAACCGAAGTAATCTATTCTGCCTCTGAGTTTTGGATGGATGTTTTTCCTGCCGCTATTTTAAAGTTAAAAAATCCATCTATGGTCTGGATAGCCACCTGGTTTCAAACCGCACCAAATCCGATTAAGGGATATCAATCAACATTTTCTGTTCGTGCACTTTTGTATTGGTTAATGCAACAACCGTCAAAATTATTAATTGGATTACTTGCAGACTGGGTTTTAGTAAACAATGAAACTGAAAGACAGCAATTCCCAAAACTTGATCAAAAAGGGTTTGTAATTGTTGTATTGGGTGCAGTTGATACAAAATATATTCAACAATGGATTAATACTCACCCCAATCATAGAAAAAAGTATGATGCTGTTTTTCAGGGACGTTTTCATCCCCAAAAAGGGGTTCAGGAACTGATAGGGGTATGGAATGAAGTTGTTAAGAGTCAGCCTAAGGCGGTTTTGGTAATGATTGGTGATGGTCCACTTATGTCATCAGTTAAACAGCTCATTAAACAGTATCAACTTGAGAAAAATATAAAGCTTGTGGGGTATCTATTTGATGGGGATGAGAAGTATCAACTTTTTAGTAAGTCCAAAATGGTATTACATCCCGCACTTTATGATAGTGGTGGCATGGCTTCTTATGAGGCGATGGTTTTTGGTCTCCCAGTAATAGGATTTGATTTACCCGCATACACCAGTTATTATCCGAAAGGAATGATTAAGGTGAAAAATTATGATTTCATTCTTTTTTCCAAGAAAGTTGTTGATTTTATTGAAAATCCGAAAAAATGCAAAAAAATGGGACAAGAGGCAAGGTTATTTATCTTGAAAAATGCTTCTTGGGAAGTAAGATCAGATGTAGTTTTAAATAATATATTTCAATGAATACGCTAACAATTTTATATCATGCAGTTTATCCAAATTTAAACCCTTTGTTTTTAATTACTATTTTTTTTCTTTTAACGACACTAGTGGGATATGCTTATTTAAGCTACTTCTATAAATTAAAACCACAGGTCGTTGTTGCATCATCGATGATAGCTGGAGTTTTCTTATATTCATTTACCCTGTCTATCCTAAGTTATTTTCTCAAAGGACCATTTGGTATATTAATAATTACCATTTTATACAGCATTTCAGGTATATTAATGCTTTTACTTAATAGAGAAAATACTTTTCAAAACTATAAATTGTTTTCAATCAAAAATTTTCTGATTAGTTTAATTTGTATAAGTTGGTTTGGGTTTATATTTTTAATTGGAGGGAATAATATTTATGGTGGGGATGTAATTGCTTATTGGGGTTTTGCTACCTCTTTTGCAAATGGAAATTATCCAATAATGTCACCATGGCAGCCTTCAATTTTGGCAAATCATCATCAAGGAATCTATCTTTATGAAGG
>CAZWRN010000012.1:0-47334 GCA_964636275.1 uncultured Gammaproteobacteria bacterium | reverse complement strand
TCAGGAGCTGCAAAAAGAGATTATTATCTCCGATACGATTGGTTTTATTCACAATCTCCCACCTGAGCTAATCGATGCTTTCTCATCAACTCTTCTAGAATCAGTTCACGCTGATATTTTGCTGCATGTGATTGATGCCACCGATGCTGATATTGATCGTAAAATGGAAACTGTGGAAGTGATTTTGCGCAAAATCAAAGTTCACCCCAAGAAAAGATTATTTGTTTTCAACAAATCTGACACTTTATCTGATGAACAAAAAGAGCATATTCAGCACAATTACCAGTCATTTGAACCTATTTTTATTTCAATTAAAAATGGTGATGGTATTGAACAGCTAAAATCAATTATAGGCTCAGAATTAATACCAAAATAGTTTAATAATGAAAAGATTGGATATTCTTACCGGACTTTTAGTTTATTCAAGTAAAGTCGATATAAATGCTCCCCGAAATGAGGTATGGCCTTTATTAACAGGAGCAGCGATGGTTTTAGATCCCCCATGGTGGTTTCGTTTCGGTATTCCGACTCCTACTGAATGTCGGATGGTTGAGACAGAAGGGAGAAGAGTGCGAATGTGCCTCACTGATCGGGGAAGAGTCGAACAGCTTATTACCACATTTAAAGAGCCGGAATTACTGGAGTTTGAAAGACTTCTTGATAATGCTGGTTTGGCCCGAGTTTTAAAATCTATGCATGATCGATTTACTTTAGATCAATATGATGAGGTTACCAGACTTTCCAGAACAACCACCATTCAGCCTGTCTGGCATTCCCGAGGTTTTTTACGAATTGCTTTGCCGATAGTTCACAGCTATGTAAATCAAAATTTTAAAATCTTAGCTGAAAAAGGAGTGCGAAAGTAGTATGCTCAGTATATGTCGCGAGGTTTTTTAATTACTTTAGGAATGACAATTGGTTCGGTGATCGGTGGTTATCTTCCGGTTTTGTGGGGAGATAGTTTTCTGTCATTTGCTTCAATTTTGACTAGTGGGATTGGTTCAATTATTGGTATTGTAATCATGTACAAATTAACAGCTTGAATCTTTAACCTGTACCCTTTACCCTTAACGCTGATGAGCAAAGCTCTAATTTCATTATGAAGAAATTTACAGTTGGGTTTTTATTTACTTCAGATCTGCAAAAGGTTTTACTAATTCATAAATTAGCTCCAGCTTGGCAAAAAGGCAAGTTAAATGGTTTGGGTGGGAAAATTGAGCCAGGTGAGGGTGCGGTGCCTTGTTTTATCCGGGAAATTGAGGAAGAGAGTGGTATCAATCTCGAGAAAAAACAGGTCAGACTAATGGGAACTTTAAAAGGTATTGATTGGCAGGTGTATGTATTCGGTGCAATCTATCACGGTGAACTTTTTGAAGCTAAAGTACACGAGAAAGAGAAAATTGAATGGTTTGAGGTAGCTAATTTGCCTGCAAAATGTGTTCCAAATCTTTTTTGGTCGATTCCGTTTGTGCGCAATGAGCTGCACTATAAACTTGGGAACTCATTTGAGGTTAAAGAAGTTATGTTTGACACAAGCAAACTCTAGCAGTATCATTTTGGGGTACGTTGACCATCCTTCGCTCGTCAGAGCTTCGGAGTGGTAAAAGGAGAATGTAGAGTTAGAGCGTGTGGCCCCTGAGTTTATCGAAGGGGAGACGAGGAAAAGGGATTTAAATAGCTTTTAGCTTCCAGCTGATAGCTTTTAGATAATCGGGCTCGGGTTACTTTGTTGGCAAGTTATAATGCTGAGCGAATGAAGTGAGTCGAAGCATCTGCGGAAACCCTTAGGGTGTGATTAGCATCCTGAAATTAGTTTTTAAAAGCAGACAGTAATGTCTGAAACAAAGAAACTAATACCTAATTTTCTCCTAATTTTTTTCAACGTTTAAAATTATCATGTGTGGCATTTTTGGCTATGTTGGTCCGCGAACTGATGCGGGTAATATCGTGCTTGAAGGTTTGAAAACTCTGGAATACAGAGGGTACGACTCGTGGGGTGTGGCTGCTAAAAAAGCTGATGGGACTCTCGTGGTAGAAAAGCATGTTGGAAAGATTGGTAATGCGACTTTACCTGAGATGAGTTCATCAATTGCGATCGGTCATACTCGTTGGGCAACTCATGGCGGCGTAACTGATGCTAATGCTCATCCGCATGTTTCAAAGGATCAGGCAGTGGTGGTGGTACACAATGGCATTGTCGAAAATTTTGAACGTCTGAAAAAGGAATTAGTAAAAAAAGGTTATCATTTTAGTTCGGAGACCGATACTGAAGTCATCGCTCATTTGGCTTCAGAAATAAAAAAGACTGAACCAGATCTAAAACAAGTTGCACTTAAAACATTTCACCGTTTGGAGGGGCTCAATGGAATTATCTTTTTCTTCCCCCAGGAGGAAGTGATTTTTGCGATCAAAAACGGGTCACCGCTGATTTTTGGCAAAGGTAAGAAGGAATCTTTTTTATCATCAGATATCTCAGCTTTGCTGCCATATACTAGGGATGTTTATTTCTTTGAAGACGGTGATCTACTGGAAATTACTAAAGATAGAACACAGTTTTTTACAACAGATGGTAACCCTTTAGGAGTACAGTTCAAAACTTTAGTTCTGGATCCAAAACAGGCTCTTTTGGGTGAATATCCGGACTTTATGACCAAAGAGATGCATGAGCAGCCAACCATCGTCCAGGAGCTGATGTCCCGTGATGAGAGTGTTTATCAAAAGTTTGCTGATTTTATAAAAAAGTCGGATCAGACCTATTTTGTTGGCTGTGGCACTGCTTACTATGCCTCTTTAACCGGCAAATATATTTTTTCTAAAATAGCTGATAAACAGATTCATATTGGTGAGGGATCGGAGTTTGGCTATTTAGCCAATTTTATGAATCAAAAGACTCTTTTAATGCCTTTTTCTCAGTCAGGTGAGACTATTGATCTGATCAATAGCGTCCGGCTCTCCAAAGATAAAGGTGCCAAGGTTGTGTCAGTCCTGAATACCTATGGATCCACACTGGATCGTCTATCAGAGGCGAGCTTTTTGCTAAATGCCGGTATTGAGAAGTGTGTTTTATCTACCAAAGCTTTTACAGCGAAAGTGAGTTTTTTGTTGATGACAGCACATACTTTGGCGGGGACGATGGATCAAGGGAGGAAGGATTTAGAAATTGCGGTGAAAGAAGCTCAAAAATTGTTGTCTGATGATCAGACCTTTGCAACGATTGCTAAAAGACTCCAGAATACTCGAGACATTTTTGTCTTAGGCAGAGGGATTTCTTATCCGACAGCTTTGGAGTCAGCTTTAAAGATCAAAGAGTCTTCGTATATTCATGCGGAAGGTTTTGCAGCGGGGGAGCTCAAACATGGCGTCATTGCTTTGATAGAAAAAGGTACTCCAGTGATTGTTTACAATCCACAAGATGAAACGTATGAAGATACTTTGTCTTCAGCTCATGAAGTGAAAGCTCGTGGTGCCTATGTGATTGGTGTCTCATCAAAGCCAAATGATGTCTATGATGCCTATATTGAAGTGGCACAATGCAATGAGGCGGTGGTGATACCAAATGTAGTGGCAGCCCAACTTTTAGCTTACAACATTACTAAAGGTAAAGGATTGGATCCAGACAAACCTCGGAACTTAGCTAAATCTGTCACTGTAAAGTAGTTTCATGGAAAGACTTATTGTTAATGTAGTTTTTAGCTTGATTCTTTCCTTCGTCGAAAATTAGGCCCCGCAATTTAGCAAAATCAGTAACAGTTAAGTAATTATGGTATAATCCCATAGTTATGATTAAACATTTTGAGCAAAAGTTTTGGGAACAGAGTAGGGAAGTCATCAAAGCCATTTCATTGGATGCCCAAAGTTTAGAAGTTCATAAATTCCATAGAAGCTGGATGGTGGCAACCAAATTGGAAGATCCTTGGATGAATCTCGGGTATGCCGAGGATTTTGAACATCTGGAACTTATCGACTCATTACTAAAAAGGTCTGAAATGTCTGGTGTTGTTTATGGTGGCCGAAATCTTCCGATGGGCAATATCGGAGCTGCTGAGTATTTGAGATTTTCTACTATGCAGTGGATTGATTTTAGTGAAATAGAAAAGTGGTCTGCAAGTGCTCCTGATTCGGCTGTTACAAGGGTTGGAAATTTAGTTGATCTGGAAGAATCGAACCAAATTCAAATTGATACTTTTGGAATGAATCCTGAGGATTTGAGGCAAGTGGTAGGCCCCAGAGTCCTGGCCAATCCCGCTGTAGCTATTTACAATCTCACTCATGAAGGACAAGCTGTTAGTACGATGACTGCTGTGACTGGGTATATGGATGGCCAGCCAATTGTAAATATCTGGAGCATGGCAACTTTGCCAGAGAGACAAAAGCAGGGTTTTGGAGATCGTCTAATGAGGCAAGTCTTAGGAGGTTGCAAAAGAGCTGGTTTTAGTGGGGCTGCTTTAATGGCGTCTCCTGAGGGTATACATTTATACAATAAAATGGGCTTTACTAGGATTGTAGAAACTCCTATTTATAAGATTGGCAGTTAATAATGCTAGGTTTTTGATTTATATAGGCCGTTTTCGTATAATAGCTCTTTATGCAAGAATTGGAAAAATTTGGTGGGGTTTTATATCGGGAAGCTTTTGATCAGCTGAGTTTGTATCAACCATTTGTTCATGGAACTGAAGGGATGTGGGTAGGATCTGGTTCGAGTCCTTTACGAGGTATAGCTAGAATGATGTATACCTCAAAATGGGTTGAGGAATTTGATGCTTGGCTTCGATATCCAAATTTTTTTCTTTCGAATGAACCGATACATTTAATTGGTCGTCAAAATTATAATAAACCTTTTGACCCGGGAATAATTTCACCAAAAGGGGATGAATTTATAACAACGGTTTTTTCCCATCCACTAACTAGACGAACAAGTGCTCCAGTCAGGCTTGAATTTGATCAAGTCAAAAATTATGAAGATTTTTTGGAGATGGTAAATTTGCAAAAAATGCCTTTTCAGGCTCAAAATAAATGGTTGGATCCAGATGATGAAGTTCGCTTTGTAACAAATCCTCGGATTAAAGGTTTTATTGGATGGTTGGATCAGATCCCTGCTACTACTGTTACTCTGGTTAAACATGCTGACATTGGTACCATCTGGTCTTTGGGTGTTCATCCATATTTTAGAAAACAGGGTTTGGGAAGTGAAACATTGCAATTTGCTTTGGGTACGATGCTTAATTGGAGTGATCAGGGTCAATTAATAAATGAAGTCATGTTAACTGCGGGAGTCGAGCATAATGATTTTTATAAAAAAAATGGTTTTCAGGTAGTGGGATCCTTACGAAATCAAATAGTCGTCAGTAGTTTACATTCAGTTTAATTTTGGTTACTCTAAACACACATGGCAACTTATATTATTGAAGGTGGGAAAAAATTAACTGGGTCAATTCGAGTCTCAGGCAATAAAAACTCTGTACTGCCTTGTATGGCGGCGGCAGTTTTGTCGGATAAGCCCGTCACCTTGACCAATGTCCCTCATATATCTGATGTAGCGGTGATGATCGAGATCTTGACTGCTTTAGGTGTGAAAGTCGAACGAGGAGAACATACCTTGACTATTAATGCCGCTGAGCTGGCTGATTTCCGGATGCCAAAACAGTTAATAACCCGTTTACGAGCTTCTATATTATTGGTGGGCCCGTTACTTGGTCGAATGGGTAAAGCTGAATTTTCCCATCCTGGTGGAGATATTATTGGTAAAAGAAGTATTGAAACGCATATTCAGGGTTTTGAAGAGCTAGGTTTTGAATTCAAACGTGAAGACCGGGATTATATAGGTAAAAGAACTGATGATGAGAGTGTAGCTGAGATATTTTTGGATGAGCCTTCAGTGACAGCCACAGAAAATCTGATCATGGCTTCAAGTTATGGAAAAGGTAAAACAATCCTAAAAAACTGTGCAATGGAGCCACATGTTCAGGATTTGTGCAATCTACTGGTTAAAATGGGAGTCGAAATTGATGGAATTGGTTCGCCAACTTTGACTATTCAGGCAACAACTGCATTTGATGAAGCTCAGTTTGAAATTGGGACTGAATATTTAGAAATAGGAACTTATGCTGTTGCTGCTGCGATCACTGGAGGAAAAATTACTCTGACAAACACTTCATTAAAAGATCTGGAACCGATTTATCTACCTTTGCAGAAAATGGGAATTTTATTTGAAGAGGGTAAAGATGGAATAATGGTCTCGGGTGGTGAATTGACTGCGATAAATCGGCTGCATGTCCGTCCATGGCCTGGTTTTTCGACAGATCTGATGAGTATGACTATTGTTTTAGCCACACAGTCCAAAGGGATTTCTTTGTTGCATGACTGGATGTATGAGTCACGCATGTTTTTTACTGACAAGCTGATGAGTATGGGCGCCAATATTGTCATCGCCGATCCGCACCGGGTGATAGTCTATGGCCCTTCTCAGCTGTGGGGGCGGGAGATGGAGACGCCGGATATTCGTGCAGGAATGGCTCTGGTGTTAGCAGCTCTTTGTGCCAAAGGGAGAAGTGTGATTAATAAAGCTGAATTGATTGAGCGAGGATATGAAAATATAGTCGAAAATTTAGCTTCATTGGGAGCGGATATTCAGCGGATAGATTGATTATTCACTAAATTGAGGTACATCAAATAATTTTCCTACATTCTGGGCTTTCGTATCATTTAGAGGGAGATGTCGGTGATAAACTGCTTTAGCTTGTAAATATAAGTCTTTTATTGAAGGTATAGGTTCACCATACATCGATTGCCAATTTTGATTCCATTCATCAATGTTGTGGATAGGTTTAAAGGATCCGGGGACTTTGATTCCTCTTTTATTAGCATCAAACACCAACTGTTCTGTTACTGCAATCATACAACCTAGTTTATGAAGCCCTCTTTTAAGTGTTTGCACTCTCAGCGTATCTGAGAATACATCAAAGTTTGGATCAGTATTTCCAGATCCAAATTCACCGTTAGTTTCATTAATAAATGAGATGTATTCAGCAGAATGAGGATGTAAAAAACTAAAAGTCAGATTAGCTCGATTGTCGGAAGATCGGTCTATTTTTGACAGAAATCTATCTATCCAGCCAGTTGGTGCAGGTAGAAATGTTGGATTTAGCCACTGAAGGATATTGGGCAGTACCAGATAGTTTGAGTTATAGAGGGTTAGAGCCAGTATATCTGTTTTTGATAATGTTGTCCCATTTGCCAGTCGTTCAACCGCATATATTTGGGTTCCTATGCCGCAACTGGATAGATCAAATGCCGTGTGAAGGTTTGAGAAAACAGTATCTTTATACATAGATTATCTTCTAGGAATTGATTACGAGTTTTAACTTTTCGATGCTTTCGTAGTCATAAATCGAGACTGGAAGCACTTTTTTCCCTTTAAATAGTTTGGTAAGTCTGGTTAGTTCTTTTGTTTCAACGAGGTCTGACTTGGTCAATAAAATAATTTCTTGTTTGTCTTTAAGGGATTTATCAAAGGCATTCATCTCTTTCCAAATGGTTTTATATTCTCTTTTGGGATCTGGTGAATCAGCTGCAATACAGTGAAGGAGAGTCGAAGTTTTTTCGATATGCTTTAAAAATTTGATACCAAGCCCTTTTCCAGAGGCAGCTCCTTCGATCAGTCCGGGAATATCAGCCAAGATTTTCTTCCCACAGACTCCTAGATTTGGTTCCAAAGTAGTAAAAGGATAGTTAGCCACTCTGACGTTGGCTCTGGTAAGTTCATTAAGTAAGCTACTTTTTCCGGCATTTGGTAAACCAATCAATCCATAATCGGCGATTAATTTAAGTAAGATTTTTAGTGTTTTCTTCTCACCCCGTTCACCTGGTTCGGCGGTCATCGGAGTAGTATTGGTAGGAGAGCGAAATTCATGATTGCCACGTCCGCCTAAGCCCCCAGTTGCGATTATAAATCGGCCGGTTTGGGGTGTAATTTCGATGATCTTGCCATCTTCCAGACACTCAATAAACGAACCGATTGGCAGTTCGATGGTTTTATCTAAAGCGTTATGGCCAAATTTAGTACTTCGTTGGCCTATTTCTCCATTATCAGCTTTGATGGTGGTATTGCGGGAAAATCGGCCCAAACTCATAATGTCTGAAGTCGGTTGGATCCAAATATTGCCTCCATTACCACCATTTCCGCCATCCGGCCCTTTATTTGGAGGTCGACGAAAAGACACTTTACCAGGTCCGCCATGGCCACCTTCGACTTTTAAAATGAGTTCATCGACTAACATAGCTGTATTATAGCTGATATGACGGTAGAAAGTTGAAAATTGAAAATAGTTGTAGAAAATAGATGTGGAAAGTGGATTCTAGTTTCATTTTTCTATCTTCAAAATACTATCTTCTACTTTCTATCATCCACCGTCTATACTAATTTCACAAAGGGGGTGATTTAATTTATGGATACAAACAATCCACAAGATCCAAACGCCGGTATGCCAGCTTCTGGAATGCCAGCGGCTCCAGCAGATCCAATGGGTGCTCCAGCAGCACCTACTATGCCAGCTGATCCTATGACACCTCCTGCAGGTGGAATGGGTGAGCCTGCAGCACCTGCAATGCCAACACCAGATCCAATGGGAACTCCAATGACACCTCCAGCTCCGGCTGATGGTGGTATGGGAATGCCAGCCGCTCCAGCAGCTGACCCAATGGGTGCTCCAGCGGCTCCTGCCGGTGATCCTGCTATGCCAACCCCTCCAGCCGGAGGTGAAGGCGGAATGGGCGGAGGAATGCCACCAGCTGGTGGTGCTCCTGCTGCTTAAGCACAATTTCTCTCCCCTTGGAGTTTGCCAGATGCCTAGGCTTAACAGAGTTTTAAAACGACGGACTTTGAGGGGAGATGAGAAAATTTTCAATTTTCCAATTTTCAGACTACCAATAAAAATTTAGCAAAGAAAGAGAAATAAATTTACTGTGGGCGCTGAGGGTCTCGATGGGTTAATTTGATTTATATTTCGACTAACGTCGAGTAAGAATATAACCCGTTAAATCATCCACTGGATAATTTAACCCCCCGACAACACAAATTTATGGTGGACGCTAGATCCGTCGTTTGGAACACCGTCTTTGAGTCTATTTTCAGATTGTACCAGAAATTAATTGACTTAGGGTTTACCTATTATGATGGTAAAGTCTCAATAATAGAAACAGAGGAGGTAAACTCTAATGTTTAGATTTTGGAATAAGTCGGATAAAGCAAAGGATTTGCTCAGCTCAGCCTTGCATGATGAATCAACCTTCTATGAAGCTTTCATAAAGGATTTAGCTTCTTGCGAGAAAGAAATTGTTATTGTGAGCCCATTTATCACCAATTCTAGAGCTCAAATCATGCGGCCAATTTTACAAATGCAAATTGAGCGAGGAGTTAAAGTGACTCTTATCACGCGTCACCCAAGAGAACATGATGAAAACATGGCTATTCAAGCTGAAGGAGAGATTGCGGAGCTTGAGATAATTGGTGTTAAAGTTCTATTTGCTACAGGTAATCATCATCAAAAACTTGTAATTTTAGATCGGGAAATTTTATGGGAGGGCAGTCTAAATATTATGTCTCAGGTTAAAAGTCGTGAGGTTATGAGAAGGATTAAAAATAAGCATTGCGCTTCAGAAATGCTCAGTTTTTTGAAATTTAAAAATTTTTAGATATAATGCACTCATGAATAACTCAAAATATACAGAAAAAGAAATAAGTTGGGCTATTAACGAGCTGAAGAAGAAATATCCAGAGCGTGCTAACAAAGAAATGGCTGTTCAATATCTCGACACGCTTGGAAGTCTTTTTAGTATACCCATAAAGAAAATAGAAGAAGATAAAAAATCCGGAAAATTAAAGCCAATTAAGGCTAAAATTTAATCAGGAAAAGGTAGCTTCAAAACTTTGCAAATTGCTTTCAAAGTATCATACGAAGGTTTTGCATCGCCTCTTTCAATTCGAGCATAGGAATTAGTCGTGATACCAATTTTGGCAGCAACCTCTTCTTGAGTTAGCCCTAGATTTTTCCTAGCTTTTTTAAAATTAGTTGAACCCATAAATAGTCTCCATTTAGATTATACATACTTTAAGGGATTTTTTTACAGCTCCGCTGTCGGTTTTACTTATTTGTATTTTATAAGTCCTTTTTTGGTAGAATGAAGCCTAGATTAAATAGAAAATGAAAAATCCAAGATTAGATTTATATATCTGGCCAGGCGATTCTAAAGAAAAAGAGGATATTCATAATTTCCAAGGCTCCTTGCAAGTTAAAATGGACATTAAGGCTGCAATAGGAGCGGGTGCTTCGGGGCTTCTTCCAGAATTGAACCTGCTTTTAATTGCTGGCGCTACTCTATTGACTGCCGGTTTTTTAAACGCAGTCGGAGCTGACGGATGGAAACTTATTAAAAAGGGTGTAGTAAAGTTAGCGACGAGAAAACCCTCAAAAAAAGAATTGGAAGTATCTCTTCCGCCAGATTATAAAGGTCCTATTCAGTATGAGCTTATTTGGTGGATACATTTCGAGGATACAAAAATACTTATTTTGATTGGATTATCTTCACCACAGGAGGTAGCTGAAGCTATTAGTGATTTGCCCCAGGCTATAGACCTAGCATTTCAGATTGGAGGAGACTTCAGCCGTTTAATTTGGAGTGGAACAAAGTGGGATAGATACTAGAATGACAGATAAATCCTTAAATCAGAACGAACTTATAGAACTGCTTAATCATGCAATTTCATTATTGTCTTCAGATCATGAGAAAGCTGTGGAACTATTGCACCCATATATTCCCGTTAATGGACCAGTAACAATCGACTACGGAATTTATTCACTTCAATATGCTCTTATTTTTGGTGAAGATATTCAAAAAAACTATAAATCTAAGAATAAAACTCTGCCATTAATAATACGAGATTTGTTTGAAGACTGTAAAACCAAAAACCTTAAAGAGTACCAAAAATTACTTGACTGGATTAAAAAGGAAATGCCTCAAGTTACAGAGCAAATTAAAAGAGCGAGGGTAAATTTACGAATCGATTCAGCGCTACAAAACTCCCTTGGCGCACTTTCTCCCTTTAATCCTCAAGCTGTACATAAATTAATTTTATCTTTACATGTAGACAATCCTACGCACCACTTAGTAGGAAATGCTTATAAGGACTTATATGAGATTAGTTTCTTTCTTGAATTATTGGCAAATCTAATTCTAATTTCGGGGGGCGCTAATTTTCCACAGAATCCTTTTGACGGACTACAAATAAATGGTCGTTCATTACTGGATAGGGCTGGCAGACTTGTAAAAGGAAATGCAATAAATTGGTTAGAGTCGAACTCAGATATTTCATTAAAAGGGATTATCCAATCTTGTTATGATAATAAATTAAGAAATCTTCTTGGAGGCCATAATGATTATGTATTTGACTCTTCGACCCAAACTTATACAAGTAAGGATGGAAAGATAACATATGAATACACAAAAGTATTTTCTTATTTATCTGCTTTAGAGCTACTGATAGCAGGTTTGCGCTTAGATGGACTAACCCGTTGTTTTGAAGATGCCGAAGAACCTGTGGAATTATATGATATTGGTTTTACAAACTGGAGTTTCAATAAGAATAGGGATGAACTATTAATTACACAGAATTGGTCTAATTTTAATTTAAGAGATAAAACTAAACCACCTACTTCTATCTCTTTCTATCGTCTTCCAGTAAAAAGAGAGGGCAAATATATTTGCTTAGGTTTTAATAATAATTACATTTTTCCATATGATCTAAGAGTTAGAGCAAATGAATCGTCACTTGAGCTAATGAAGAGTCTTTTTGAAAAGGATACGATCAAAATAGTCATAGTTGGAGTTGCACCAGCGGTCAGTCCTTTTACGTATATGTCAAAAGCAAAAATAACGCTACATAGTAAAGAGTTTTTAGTCACGAATGAGCTGCGAACAGAAGTTAAAATAGATAAACCAGGACTTAAGACTTTAATAGAATATCTTAAAAGTTAGTTTTTTACGATAATTTTGATATTTCTTTTAAAAATTTATTTGTACAAATAAATTTTGTCACCCTCTTGTTTTGTAACTTTACCTCCATCAATTAGATAATAACTTTCCGTGTTTTGATTTAGCTCACTTTTAAAAGCTGCGAAGTAGGGTTGGCCATTGATTTCATAAATTGCAGAAATGATATTTGGAACTCCAATTGGTTCTTTGTCTACTAAAATTCGATTTTTATGATTGTAAGTATCTATTTCTCCCAAATAAATTTTATTGTTTATTACTTTTAGGTCGGTTAGAAGATTTTGTGAAATGTATAGATCCCTACTTTTTTGGGTGGTTGGATTTATGGTAATTAAGATATTATTCATTGAATTGACATTAAACTTTACTAAGCAGAGTATTTCTTCAGGGCTTTTAATAAAACCTTTATCACACAATGTTCCTAGATTTCGATCATTAAAATAGCTTGTTTTCCCTTTGTTATATAGCTGATTGCCCTTTGAATAATCTAAAAGGACCTCACTAACCTCCTTCTCCTTTTTCTTTTGCTCAAGATTGTAAATATATGTCGTCTGAAGATTTGGCTTAATTACTAAAAGATAGGGGTAATGAAGCGAAATCCTATCTGGATACTGGGAAACATCGTAATTATCATCAAATACCTGCAATTTTGAATTCTGAACATAAACAGTCTCATTTTTCAGTGTAGAGGTAGGCTCATTTTTCTGAGTGAAGTATAAAAATCCGGCCATGAATACCAGTGCAATTATTGCTACTGCAATTTGTAATATTCTTCTTTGTTTTTTTGTTAGCTCTTTCATTATATATAGTTTAGCGGATTAACAGCTTTCCAGCTATTTCCATCCTTTACTCGTATTTCATAATGTCCATGTTCTCCCGTTGCAAATCCTGTTGCTCCCATAATTCCTACAGGTGTTCCGGCTGAAACTTGACCAGATGTAATCAAAATTTTACTAAAGTGAATATAAACTACTTTATATGAGTTATCACTGTTAGTAATTTCAACCGTTTCACCACCATATTGATCAATATATGAACTAGCTGCTCCATTAATAGTTGCAAACATTACTGCCTTACCATTTTCTTTGTAAGTTTCACTGTTTTTGTAATATTCATCTGAGGGTACTAAATCAACACCAGTATGATTCCTGCCAAATCTTAAATAATAGTCGGGGTCCATAAAATAGGCTGTTATGTTCGTGAAAGACATACCTGATCCTCCAAAAGGATTTTGTCTTGGCACTGAAGTGGAAACAAAACTAGTGTCTGGAGCAATATTTAAATTATTCACCTGAAATATTGAAGTGATATTTTGAAGAATTTGTCCTGGTATCAAAAGTGGTGAGAAAAGTACTGTTCCAACAGCAATAATCATAAGAATCATCAAAGCTACTAAACTGGCTAAAAAGCCCAATATTGGCGCTCTAAAGGTGGAGACTGCGGCTCCTACTAGAGGAACAGGGATAATCAGATTAATGATAATTGTTACTATAGTATCGAAGATAAATCCAAAGGGATCATTTGCGATTTTTTTAGCAGTACCCGCATAATTGGCAATTTTTAGAAGATTCATAAAGCCTAGTCAGTTGAAGTAAATACCAGAGATTGTTCAAAGGGCAAAACCGAAATATTTAATCTGATATGTTCTCCCTCTCTAAATAGAACCACCTCTCCAACTCCTAAATGACCTAATTGTTTCTTCTCTTCATCAGTCATTGGATAAATTGTGCCGATTTCAGCAAGAGAAGCGTAGGATTGTTTTAGAAGAATTTTGGTTTCTGAATTGGTAATAATCGCTTTGCCATATTCATTTCGTAAAAAATCCTCGACATCTTGAGTAACAGAAATAACTCCGACATTTCTTTTTCTGGCTTGTTTCACTAACTCTCTATAGAAGACTGCTACCTCCGGATCAACCAATAATTTATGTGCTTCATCAATAAACAAAGCTCTTTTTCTATGGTTGTTTTTATTGACTAAATTCCAAATCAGTGAAGTCAAAAGATACATTGCTGGGTCACGTTTCTCATCCTTTTTCAGATCGTGAAGATCAAGAACGATGATGTCACTATCTAACTCTAATTTTCTGGTTGAATTAAAAACACCTCTTAAGCTTCCGGTTGATAGCACTGATAAATCTTTTCTCATTGGATCTTTGCCCAAGAGAGTTAACAAATTATCAAAATGGGGTGTACCGTTATCATATAGTTCAATTAGTTTTTCATCCAAGACAGAGCCGTTATAGTGGTTTGGTGGAATAAAGAATTTGAAGAAGGTTTTTAAGGTTGAAATATGGTCTAAGATGTCATTCTCTTTTGAGCTATTAATATAGAAAGGGTTGATCCCATTTTCTCTAGAAAACTGAATTACTTCGCCACCCAAAGATTTAGCTAAATTCACATATTCTCCTTCTGGATCAATGACAATAATTTGGATTCCTCTCATATAGAGTCTGTTCATTAAAACTTTTGAAGTAACAGACTTACCAGATCCTGAAACTCCGAAAATATTTACATTATTATTTCTTGAGGTGAAAGGATCAATAAATACCAATGAATTGTTGTAAGCATTAACACCTAAAAAGATTCCTTTGGGATCTTGCAGTTGCTTGGAAACAAAAGGCATTAAATATGATGCAGCTGTAGACTGCAAAATTCTGTTTTCCTTAACATGGTCTTGAGTAAAAGGTAGGAAGTTTTTAAAAGCTTTCTTTTGACCAAAAGTGTATTGATTAAAAGTTAAATCCATTGAACTGGAAATGTTTTGCAATTGTTTATGGAGTACAGATAGTTGTTTTTCATCTTCTGCCTCAAGTTGGAGATAGAGCGAATAAATAATTCCTTTTTCAGCTTCATGGACTAATTCATCTATAAAAGTTGAAACTTCCTCAATATTTTTATCAATTTGTTGATCCCGATTTTTACCTCCCTTTTGCCTGTCATTTTGCTGCATTTCAAAAACTGATAATCTTTGCCTAGCTTTTTTCAAAAGTTCGCTACTTGGAGAAGGCTCAATAAAAATGCTTAAGGTAAATGGCAGAGAAGATGTAAGGAGTCTGAAGAATATATATGGAGATAAATAAGCTGGAATATCAGCCAAGTAATAAAACCTTCTTAATTTCTCTCCAACCCTAAGATATGAATTATGTTCCTCTAAATATTCACTCTTGTACGAGCTATCATTTTGTTTATCAAGATAAATTTCTTCCCCGTCTGTTTGCAACGTTAGATGAATATCCGCTTTCTTACTTTCAAGCACTGATCTTTCATAATTTCTCAATTCTTTTTTAAACTTAAAAAAGTTTTTAGTTAAAGTCAGTGGATTATGGCTTTTGACCAGGCGAGGTTTTTGAAGAGAAGAAATCCCATTGATCGGTTGCTTCTGGATTATTTCCGATTGAGTTGTGACAATATCCATTAGTCTTTTAATTTCTTGTTTTAAGACTCTAGTTGAGGCGTTGTATGGGACTTTAGATTTGCCATTAAAGAAATGTTCTTCAATCTTTAGTAAACCTGAATTTCTTTTCTTTAAAAGTTCAGACTCTCTCTTTAATTTAAGCAGCTCAAAAGTTTGATTCTCTTTTTCATATTCAATGTCGTTTAAATTACCTGTAATGGAGCTGGTCAATCTTAAATTATTAATATTTTCAATAACCTCTCTGATAATAGGTCTTCTGACGTATCTTTTAATTGTTTTTCGCACCGGCTTCTTTACAGATCGTTTTATTTCTTGAGAAACAACAGGTTTTTTAGTGACCCTTTTATTAACAGTCTTCGCAAGTATCTTTTTCCTCATCTTAGTGTCTCCTGAACGAATTGTTTTAATTCATCATTTTTTAATACTTTAACTTGGACATTTGACATATTCAAAGCTGAACCAAATCTCATACCTAAATCAGTTAATTTTTTAACACCTTGTGCCAAGGTGTTCGGTTTTAAAGTATTACAGGATACAGAAAGAATCGCATAATGTTTTGTAACCATGAATTCGTGTTCAGCAATAAGGCTTGTCAGATCTTCAGTATATTTATTAATCAATTCTTCAGTCTTTTTCGAAGAGTCTTCGTAAATTGAAAAGAAATGAGTTGAGTAATCACTGCTTTTAGCAGGCTGTTTTTTGACTATAAATTGAATTTGAGTTGGCAGTACATGAAGTGCTTGCTTTAATTTACCAAAAAAATGTTCTCGATCTTGGTCATTCAAAAGAGCTACATCGAATGGTTCAATCTCATAAATGCCTATAAGACTATTATTCCTCAAAACAAAATTATCTTTGATTGAAAAATCAACAAAATATGAATCTAGATTAGCAAAACGTTTTTGTTTTGTGCTAGCTCTATAGGTAACGGCTCTAGGGAATATCTTGTAAATCGCCTGATTATCAACTCTTTGGGTAATGAAAACCACAAAAGCCATAACAGAAACAATTAAAGTTGAGGCAAAATATCCCCAATTAAAAAAGTGCAGGACATAGATAAAGAACAAATATAAAATGGCTGCAATAGTTAAAGCGCCACAAAGCACTAAAACAGTATCTGTAAAAAACAGACTTCTTAAAATATGAGTTCTGATATCGTCTTTATATATCCTTACGCTTTTCATAAGACTTGTGAGTATACATTCTGACTACCGACTTAGATCCTTTCTGAGCTTGTCTCTCAACAATGACTCCATCGATCCCATAAGCCTCATTTCTGCGCCTTGAGACTTCCAAAAAGTTTTTAACTTTTTGATGGTGGCTTCCTTTATCAACATAGGCATAACTGATCGATTTACCCTGCTTTTTAGCCTCCTGCATAGCATTAAAATTGTGTGGATTCGGATTAACTTTGCTAAAAGTTGATAAATCTATAAACTGTGCGTCTTTTAAGTTAACTGGTTCTAATTTATTTGGAGATATACCATCCTGCATAGCTTCGGCCTGTGTTGGATAATATGAAGTTAAGTTATTCCTTTTGTCGTCATACTTAAATGCTTGCCCTGAAACAGCTACAACACCCTGTTTTTGATTAATCGGTTCAATCGTAAATCCTTTATCAGCCAGTTTCATAGAAAAGGGAGAAGCCGCTACACTTGGATTAAATCCATTTTTGTAGCCTGAGTTTTTAGTCCGATAATCTACGTAAGGATCAGTTGGATTTGAGCTATTTGGTGTTGGTGAACCATTTCCACCTTGACCATCTCCGCCTGCTTTATTACCTCTGAACAATCCCCGAGCTTTATAACCCAATGTGTTACTTAAACTACTGTTACCAAAAAACCCTTTCTTAAAGTCACTAAAGCTTCCAGAAATTGGACTGGAAATTGACCTTGCAGCAATTCCTGCTGTAATGTTATTTGAAGCTGCAACCCAGACGTCTCCAAAGATTCTGGCAACTAACATATTCACTCCACCCAGGAAGAATAAAAAACCCGTATAGAAAAATAGCATTCCAACACTTGGGCCATTGGCATTTAGAATGCTGTTAAAAATATCTTGAGCTATTGCAAAACCTAATACAAAAGCCGGTTGCTGAATTAAAAAGGTGAACCAAGTTTTAAAGAAGGTTTGGACGATAGGTTGAGTTCGCTCGACTAACGCAAAAGGTAAAACAATTGGATAAATGACACCTAAAAATAATAAAGTTGCAAAACGAATTACAAACTGAAAACCAATATAGAGAAATCCGCAGAGTAAGAAGATAAAAGTTAGGGCAAATAAGAATAGTTCGACAATGAATTTTCCGAATGATTCTAGAATTCCGTTTTCTAAAGAAATACCAAATGCCGGAATTCCGTATTTTTCAGGCATTTCGCCTTGGCTAATCCCTTGCTGGGATTTATCAAAATATGTCTCTAAAAAGCCCGTGAATTTTTGGGTCTCAGAGATTTTATTAACGAGTAAGTTATTAAATTGGATGCTGTAGGACAATAAGGGAGGGACTGTTAAAAAAAGTGCTAATACAATTAGAAATCGGACTGCAAAAGTCTTTAGTTCATAGGTATTATCTGTTCCCAATTTGGAGATCGCAATTCCGGCAATAATTATGGCCAGAGCTGGAATCGCTATTTGATTGAAAATATCTCTGTATTTGGAAACTCCGGGAATTTCAGTATTATCTTTCAGCAGAATTTTGTTAGCTAAAGGATCAGGAGTATAAAAGATGAATCCTCCTAAAAAAGAATCAAAACTTTGGATAAAGTTTTTTAGTAAGGTAATTACTGAAGAAGATTCATCTTTGGTTTTAAATTCACTGGATGATGAAACTGCTTGAACTTGAACAGAAGGCGGACTACTTGGTGTTTGAGCATAAGCAGGAGAAGTGAAAATGGTTGTTAAAAGAAATAGACATAGTAAGAGCGCTGTTTTCATAAAGGGTGGCAGGAGAGTTTTGTGATCCTTTAGTTTGTACCGCCCAAAAACTGCTTCAGTATGCTTGCGATGCTTACAGCACCGAATACTAAAAGACCACCAACTAAAACATTAAAAATCCAACCTCGAAGTTTGGATTTTCTTTCTGTATCATCACCACTGGCAATTAAGGCAATGCCTAAAATTGCAATTGATAAAGCCATGACTGGGAGGGAAAAATATTGCAAAGTCTTAACAATGCCCCAAAGAAGCTGATCTAAGTTTTCAAATTGTATTGGTTGTGCAGAATTGTAGCCCGGAACGTTATTGCCCATATGATGTTTATTAAAAACTCAAAAACTATCATGAGGCAGTTAGATACGTTTATAGCGTTTTATTAAGGGGTTTATACCAAAATGGATTTAGTATTGCAAGACTTGAGTTATAAGTCTTTTCAATTTATTTAAAAACTGGTTTCATCTCACAGCTTATTTTATTATTAGCCTTTAATAAGAAATAAAGCGACACACTTAATAGTATCAATGATAAAACAGATATTTCGTCGCCATTAAAAGGCAAAAAAGTAAGGCTCCCTGTAATACCGAGTAGCGACAACACCGGTAAACCACACGAAGCACATCCGCTCCCCACAATTCCTAAAAGTGAACTTCCACCCACCACTAAATGTAGCTTTCCGGCTGATTTTAAGGTACTGAGTCTTTTAACCATCAGCGTCATATTTGCACCAGTTAGCAATGCTGTTGTCATCAGAATTAGAAGGCTGATCCCAGTCATGGCAGTCCACATTCCTCCGAGTAAGGCAATCAGTAAATTTATCTTATAACTGAGCGTATGTTCACCAAATAAAGTATCTTGCACTAGCCCCAGATTCATTAAATAAAGAACTAAAACAAGATAGATAGTCGCCAGAAGCAGGGTGGGAATTATGAAGAATCTAAAGTTGTAATTTTCGGGCATGATTATTTAGATAATTTTTCATCAATAATTGTCTTAAAAGCGGCATATGGTTGAGCACCAACTATCAATTGTCCTTCGATCTCTCCATTATCAGTTGAATTTCCAACTACAAAGCTTGGTGTGCCAGATGCCCCTATTTTACCTGCATCGGCCATATCCTTGGCTACCTCATCTTTATACTTTTGTGATTCGTAACAGCTTTTAAAGTTAGATATATTTAGTCCAAGACCTTCCGCAATGGCATTTACTTTGGCGTCATCTAAACCAGTTCCGTTAGAAGTGGTTTTTTTAAACATCTCATCATGGAATTTATAGTATGTCGAATCATCGCCTTGTTCTCGGGCGCAATTTGCGGCAACTGCTTCTTTAGTAGCCATTGGTTCATGGAATGAAAGAGGTAAGTCTCTGAAAACTAATTTCACTTTTCCGGTATCTATATAATCTTTTTTTAAATCAACATAGGTTTGGTCAAAATGTCTTTTGCAAAATGGGCACTCATAATCAGAAAATTCTACTAAGGTAACAGGAGCGTTTTTATCTCCTAATACCGGATCATCATCTACAGATACTTTGACTGGGCCACTGGGAGTTTCTGGAGCCGCTGGGGCAGTAGTCGGATTATCAGGTAAAGCAGCTGTTGGACTAGTACCTGATTTAGCTGAAGCGAGACCTTTAATCTGAATTACTCCGCCATTAATCAAAATAGAGAGGGAAATTATAACGGCTCCAATTATCGTAGCTATTGGTGTTGTTAGGAATGGAGTTGATTCAGTTGTTTCTTTATTCATAAATTATTTAGCTAACTCGGCATCTAAGATTTTCTTCAGGTCTTCATATTTGAAGACTCCAGTATACTTAGCTCCGTTTACATAAACTGTTGGCAAGTTATTAGCTCCTAAATCAATTGCCGAATTTCTTTCGGATGTTAATTTGTCCTGATAGTCATCACTTAAAAGCGATTTTTTAAATTTATCTTCATCAAGCCCGAGACTTTTAGCGTATCTAACAAAATTATCTGTCTGGGGATCTTCACTTTCGCTCCATTCAGCTTGATTATCAAAGAGAGCATCATGCATTTCCCAATATTTGCCTTGTTCTCCAGCCGCTTCAGCAGCTTTGGCAGCGGGTATAGAGTTACGGTGGGTTGGGAATTGTCGAATGACATAATTTACTTGATCTGGGTATTCTCTAAGCATTTGTTTAAATGCCGGATATACAATTTGCGATGCTTCACTTTCATAATCAAGAAAATGAATCACAGTTATCTTGGCTGAACGGGATGTAATTTTATGGCTATCGTTAAGGATAAATTTACTTTCATCAAAATTGGTTGGTGTTGTTGATACTCCTAGAGTTTTTGGCAAGCTTGTTCTAGTTGCACTAATGCCCGCAATAATTAAGACAATTAATAGTCCTAAACAAATTAAGATTTTGGTCATATTATTTAATTTCATTAGTACCCAGCCTTTTTACTCTTGAACTCTTTAGCGCTTCTCTGAGCCAGTCTTCAAAAGTTTTATTTACTTTTTCTTTTTTAAGAGATTCTCTAATTTGCTGATTTAGCTTAGCACTTTCAGAAGCAGTCATTCCCTCAGTAGGAGGCATTTGGTCCTTATTTTTTTCTATATAATCCTTAACTTCCTGATCTGTTAAAGCCATGTCCGCCCCAAATGTTCTGTCAATCATCAATTGATACTTAATTTGGTTTCTAATTTGGGTCATTGTTACATTTTGTGCTTCCATAGCTTGCTTTAATTTCTCAGCTCCACCCTGAGAGTCTTCAATTTTTTTTATTTCTCCGTCAATCTCTGTTTCTGATACCTCAACCCCTTTTGCATTAGCTTCTTTTTGGATTAAGCTTTCACTTATCAATTGTTCAGTGAAGTCTTTACCATATTTTTCTTCAAGTTGTTTATAGAGTGAGTATCGAGTGATAGGGGTATTGTCCACCCAAGCAAGAACTAAATGTTTATATCCAAAGTAACTTATAAATCCTAATAAAGTGATACAAACCAAAATAACAATCAGAAGCTTTTTCGGGAAACTTTTAGTAGCTATTGTTTTTTTGCTGGGTGATATTGGGCTTATTTTAGTTTGTTCTCTTCCGTCTCTAACAGTTGCTTTAATTTTTGATTGTATAGGTTCCAATTTTTTCATATTATTCCATTGTTTTTTCTGGCCCTTGATCAAAGTAGGCGTCTACAAATCTTTCAATTTTGGGTTTATCAAATTCGTTGAATGAATCCATTCTTGTCCAGGCTGTAACCGCAAAGTTTGTATCCATATTTTCGCGGGGTACAACAATTAATTTTCTTTGCCCTTTGGCTTCGTAGATAGTTTTTAACTGGTCATAGCGTTGTTTGCAGTCATCGCTGCCTGATTGAGCTGAGGCTGTAGATTCGGTCGGTGAATTAAAAATACTTGCTCCAACCCCAGGGCATTTATAAGTCATAATAATATATCCATGTTCTAGTGAATGCAAAAGATTACGATCATCTTTTATAGTGTCGAAGGCGCCAGATTTAGTCCATTCAGTATAGTGATTACCAGAGGTTGGGGGATTTGAATTGTACTCTACAGTTTCACCTATTTGCATATGAGTTCTACCAAGATCTTCAAATCTTTGACCATAAGTGGGAAGCGGCTTACTTTGAAAATAAACAAAAACACCCAAACCACCAAGTGTTAAAACAGCCAGACTTCCAAAAATCAATTTCTCTTTCATCTACTACTTAATGTAGTAGAAAGTGATTACTTTGTCAATGAACTAGGGATTGGCTGAGTAATTTATGCTTGAAGTTTGGCTTGAACTCGAAAATAGATCATGAGTTACAATTTCTTCACTAGCTGAAGTTGCGCACTGGTTTCCATAAGGACTCATCACGTACTCATGGCTAGTTTCATTTCCAATTGAATAAACGGGTGTAGTAAGAATAGCTAGAGTCGTTCCAACTATAATCAGTGAAATAAAAATGCGATGATATGAAACTTTTAAGTCAGCAGGAGATCCTTTAAGGGATAATACCCGGGCTTCGATATTAGTTAGTTGAGTGAAGGCTGCAACCGGAATGAAGTTTGGAGTAAAAGGAATAAGTATTTTGCTTAAAGCATTTTTCAGATGAATACTTCCACCTAAAGATTTAATAGCCGCCTTATCAGCTTCTATCTCCTTTGTAAGAGCGAAAAAATTGTGTAGATCTTTAAGCACCGGAATAAAGAAAAACATAGTGGTGATGACCTGTCCTAACAAAATTTTTAATGGGTCTCTATTATTCAAATGACTTCTCTCATGAGCAAGTACCGCTTTTAGCTCTTGGCTATTAAGCGACCGGACTAATTGCAAACTAATGCAAATTCTAGGTGAAATTATACCGTAGCAAAAAGAGGAGATCTGTTTATTGCTAACAAGATCGATTTTGTCAGATATTTTTAGTTGATCCGCGAGTGTCTTAATTTTTTTCGTAAGGGGCCGGTTATTTTTTAAAATTTTTGTAAGATACAACTTAGTTCTTAAAAGCTGGACACTAAATATACCGATGCCGCTTAAAACTATTAATAAAATTGCTCCACTAAACAGAACCGGGGTGGAGTCGGGTAAGGCTATAGACACCGAATTGATGGCTTCACGGCAATAATACACAGTGTGATGAAAAGTTAAGGGAATGATTTTTATAAATAAACTGGTAAGTAGAACAAAAAATGTAAAGAAGATAAATAATGACAGATAAAAAAACCGATTAGATTTTTGCATCTGGATCATCCGCTCCCTTTAACATTTTTAGTAATTTGCCTCTTCTTTCTTTAGGAATTTTATCTACCTCATCAACAAAATGAGCAATGGCTGTTTCTCCAAAGCTAGAGATAAAGCTTCGGATAATTTGTCTGGAAGTTCGGGTTAAGAATTTATCTTTAGAATAAGTGGCTTTATATACATATGCCTTGCCTTCATTTAATCGTTTCAGAATTTTCTTTTCGACTAAACGGTTCATGACTGTCATAGCAGTCGTATAAGCAATCTTGCGCTTCTTTTTCAGGAGTTCAAAAACAACCCTCACTGTCAGTGGTTTTGTAGCATTCCACATAATATCCATGATTTCTTTTTCAAGTTCACCTAACATATAGTTTACATTTTACTACTTAGTGTAGTACTTTAACATCTGTTCTCTATACTCCTCAATTTTATACAATAAATCAATATGCGTAACAAGCAGATCAGTAAGAATATACTCCCAAATGAGCCCACTTTATCTGAGAAGGAAGGTTTTCTAAGTAAATTAGTTCATAACATTAGGTTTTATGTTCTACTATTTAGCGGTTTATTTTCAGGAGGTGTATACATTTGGGCATTACTGACTTTTCCAGACAGGCCAAATATTCAAATAATCCGTTTAACACAGATTTACTCATTAACCTCTGTAACTTACTTATATCTGGCGTTACTTGCAGGCCCTTTGACTTATACCTTTAGGTTTCTCCCTTTTAGACAACATTATTTAAAAGCTCGGAGAGCTTTGGGTGTATCGGCCTTCTATTTTGGATTACTACATGGATCAATTGCTTTTTTTGGACAATTGGGAGGATTTGGAGGGTTAGCATATCTAAGTAGTAATTATCTTATCGCTATCAGTTTATCATTTACAGCTTTAGTAATCCTGTCAGCTATGGCAATAACTTCGTTTGATTTTGTAATTGCGAAGATGAAATTTAAACGATGGAAAATGCTCCATCGTTTCGTTTATCTAGGATCTGTTTTTATTTTAATACACGCTTTAATGTTAGGAACACATTTCAGGGATTTATCAGCAACAATTCCTCAAATTATGTTTATTGCGGTATTTTTCCTGCTGATACTTGAAGGACTTAGGTTTGATTATTTTATCCAAAATAAATTCTCGACTCTGCCAAAATTTGGACTAACCTATGTTTTAATAAGCGTCTTTTTTGGGGCTGCCCTTTACTATATTTTCATTCCTCCCGGAGCAATTCCTGATTTTGGTATTCACTCTGCTCATATTCAATTGGCTAAAGATATTCAAACTGGGACGGTGTCAAACTTACCTGGGAATACACCTAAGATTCCGGGGTTAGATGGCGACCGGACTAAAAGGTATAGCGTTGATTTAAAATGGCCGGATAAAATTTTACCAAATCAGGAAACGGAATTTAATTTCAATGTCTATGATGCAAGTAGTGGGAATAAGGTCTTTTTATTCAAAAAGATTTATGGAAAAGTTGTCCATATGATCATTGTGGATAGTGAACTTAAGTATTTCACTCATATTCACCCCGAGCAAACAGCAAATGGCTTTACAATTAAAACTCAGCTACCTAAAGAAGGCAGGTATCACATTTATCTTGATTTCCAACCATTTGGAGCAATTGAACAGCAAATAGCTCATACTGTTTTTGTTGGTGATGTTGAAAAACCTGCTTTATCTACCGCAACACCAGATACTAATCTGACCAAAACCTTTGGAGATTATGAGGTAACTTTGAAATACCCTACACCGCTAAAATCAGCTGAGATATCAGTCGGTCAGCAGGTCTTTACTTATACAATCAAGGATGCCAAAACTAAGCAAGGAATTACTAATTTAAAACCATATTTGGAAGCTTTTGGGCACTTAGTAATGATTAACCAGCAGACATTTGATTATGTTCATGTTCATCCTAGAGATTTAACAGTTCCACAACCAGATTCAAATGGGGGGCCAGTTGTTGAATTTATGCCAATTGGCATTTATGGAGCCATAAAACCAGGCATATACAGAGTGTTTGGCCAATTTAATCCTGACAATAAATTATTTACCGCTGACTTTACGGTGGAAATAAAGTAACATAAAACAAACTATGAAGTGTAGTAGACCAAAATTATTTATTAGTTTTTTGGGGATTATTTATTTATTTTTCTTTTACGTTCAACCTATATCTGCTCATGTTTTAGAAACTAGCGGGTCTATTGGAGCAGTTGTTCATGTTTCCCCTGAAGATGATCCTATCGCAGGCGAACCAACGGATTTCTTTTTTGAGTTTAAGGATAAAGATAGCAAATTTAAACCGGACAATTGTGACTGTAAGGTAGTGATTTTAAAGTCTGGACAAGAATCTTATACGGCCCCTTTATTTCAAGGGAGTACTGATCCTAGTTTAAGTAATGCTAGTTTTTCTTATACTTTTCCTGAAAAAGATGTTTATGTAGTAAAAGTTATTGGAACGCCGCTTACTCCAGATGCTTTTCAATCCTTCGAACTAAAATATGACATTAGAGTTGCCAGAGAATCCGAAAATAAAGCTTCAGCAAATCAAACGGGTAGTATAGAATCTAAAAAAAGTGGTTTTGGTTATTGGGTATCCACACATATTCCTCATTTAATAGGAGGTTTTATTGTAATTGCCTTGTTGGTTTTTGCTTTGGTAAAACAACAATCAGCTGCTAAGAACAAATGATTAAGAAGCATCTCACTACTCTTATCTGCTTACACGCACTGGCTTTGGTGAATAGTTATTCACTTCTTGAGGTAGTTAATGCGTCTCATTCTCATTTGCAAGATCATATACTTCATCAATCATTTACATTTATTTTATCAATATTATTTTTATTAGTTTATTTTAGAAACAATTTATTTTTGAAAAATGGCAGTTTAAGTAAAATCAAAATACTTACCGTTTTAATTATATTTATCTTCTCTTTTGTTCACTTATCTCCAACAACATTAAATTTTACTTCCCATCATCAATCACAGTCTCAAGACGGATCACAACATCCTTGCTGTATGCCCCAAGTAATGGTGGTAGTTATACCTTTTCAGTTAGAAATTATTTCTGATGTTTATGAAAGATTTAATGAAAACTCAGATAAACAGATTTCTTTAACTTCCAACAGTATTAATAATAAATCTCCGCCTCTTTCTTAATTTAGGGTTAAATACCCGAATACCCAATTTATTTAAACTTACAAAGAAAGGAGGTGAAAATTTATGATAAAGAAATCTATATCAACATTTATAACGGTAATTGCCATTTCTATATTTGGTGTTAGTTCTGTGTCCGCACATGCTTCAATAACTCAAAAAACAGTTGGAGTTGGTGCAAGAACTAATTTTACTTTGAGTGTACCAACAGAAGAAGCTGACCCAACTACTGAAGTAAGACTTGTTTTACCTGACGGTTTAAGTAGCGTTATGCCGCTTGTAAAACCTGGTTGGAATGTCCAACTGAAAAAAGAAGGTGAGGGTGATAATGCCAAAGTTAAAGAGATTATTTGGTCAGGAGGTAGAATTCCTACTGAACAAAGAGATGAGTTTGTCTTTAATGCTCAAGCTCCAGCTGAGGAAACCAGCTTAATCTGGAAAAGTTATCAGACTTATGGTGACGGTGACATTGTCGCTTGGGAAAATGATCCTAAAGTAGTAGCGGAATACAGCAAAAGTAATCCGCCAAAAGAAGGCGAAGATGATCATAATGCGCCAAGACCTTGGTCTGAGACAAAAGTAGTGAATGATCTGAAAGCTTCATTAGCGCCACAAGCCATGAATAATAATTCAGAACTTAAAGAAGCTGAAGATGGTTGGAATACTTGGATCGGAATAATTGCTTTAGCTTTATCCGTAGTCTCCATTGGTATGCAGGTATATAACAAAAATAGTTCTAAGAAATAGTCTTAGGTGTTTATTGTGAGATACCTATTACTTCTGTTCTAAGGCAGGGTGGTTTATACACCAACCACCCTGCCGAGCCTTCAAGGAAAGATGGTAAAAAGATATGAAAAATATATTTAAATTAATTACAGTATTTGTATTATTGGTCATCATTGGCCGTTCAAGTGCTCCCGTACAAGCCCATTTATCTACCCAGACACCATTTTTTAAAATAAATGGCCAGTTCACTCCTTTATATCCAGTATCACCCGATTACAATACAAATATAACGTTGCCTCAGGACATGGGGTTTGAAAACTATCTGGTAAATCAGGAGCTTTCTTTTGAGTTGGATCAAAATAATTTACCAGTCGCACCTGGGATTTTAGATATTGTTGTTTTTAAATGGGATTTTGGTGATGGGGCTCAAGCTGAAGGGTTACAAACGAAGCATCAATACAATGAGCCCGGATCATATTTGATTACGATCCATGCCTCGTACGGTAACGAGGCGCCACAACTAGTTCAGTCGACCTTAGTAAATGTTTTATCTGATAAAAATTATCAACTGCCTAAAGCAGTGATTCAAGTTAATGGAAAGTCAGTCGTAAATGACCCTAAGAAGCCGGTAAAAGTATTATTAAATCAAGCTATTGAACTTGATGGTATTTCTTCTGGGGCATCAGGAAAAATTGTAAAGTACGAATGGGATCTGGATAGTAATGATTTACCAGAAGGAGTAGTGATCAGGACAAATTATAATAATTCTTTTGACAGAGTATACCCAGCTTTAAAAATAACAGATGAAAATGGTTTTATTTCTTATGCCATAGTAGGACTTGAGAGGGCTGATCAGAATTTTTTCAAAGCTACTTGGTTTAAAATTTCGGATTGGGCTAATTCAAATCAACAGACTATCGAATTAGCTTTTGTATTATTTCCACTGCTACTTTTCTCTCCAATTTTGGTGCTTGTAGGCCTGAAATGGTGGAAACAAAAAAGGAAAGTCCGAAATTCATGAAAAATTCTTTATCCAAAAGTTTATTATTAATTACGATAGGAGTAATAGTTACTTTAAATTTATTTGCCAAAGAAACGTTTGCGCATTCTGGAGGTATTCCTTTTGTAAAAATAAATGGCCAAGACACAAAAATATATACGAAGGAGGAATATGCTTCTATTAATGGCGCCTCAATTCCTTCCGATATTGCGCCTGAAAATTTTGTAATAAACCAGACCATTAGTTTTGAAGTCGATCCAGAAAAGCTGTCTTATCCAAAAGAAGTTACGGATCAGGCGACATATACTTGGAATTTTGGAGATGGTCAGGAGGTTAAAGGTAAAAAAGTTGAGCATTCTTATTCCAAAATGGGTTCTTACGCCGTTAATGTTCAAATTGATTACGGCGATTTAACCAGATTTGATTTTTACATGGGCGATTCACTTCCTCCGACCCAAAGCATCCTCGTACATATTCTTCCAGACAAAGAGTACAAACTACCTCAACCGGTAGTTAAAATAAATAATCAGCTACCTAAGATAGTTACTACCGCGAGCAGTGCAGCTACTAATAGTGCAACAATTTCTAGAAATAATCTTGAAATTGATTTGAATAACCGGCTGACATTTGATGCTTCTGATTCAAAAATCGGAACTACAAAGATCAAAAAATATCAGTGGGATTTTGGCCAGGGGTCTGAAGGAACAAACAAAGTTGATTCTTATAGGTATAAACTCCCGCAGTATTACGTCACCGCGATTTTAAGAGTTGAAGATGAAAACGGGTTTTTTGCTGATACTTTTGTTGATATTCAAAATAGTGGTTTGAATGAAGAAAATAATCCTGGGGCTGAGGAATTGTTCAAGTTTTTAAAAGTAATTGGAGGGGCAATACTCGTGACCATTATTATTGGAATAATTGGAATCCTACTTTGGAAAAAAACGAGAAAGAATAAAGATTAATTTTTTAATTTCTGGGAACTTAACGATACTCAATATAGTTAGAACTCCTATTAAATATGATAGTAAAATATACTTTAGGTCAAATGATGAATTAATAATTATATCTTTCGGTGTCCTAGGTTGAATTAAAAATCCTGTTTCTAGATTGCTTCCTTTAGAATCTTTAAAGTCTAAATCAATATCAAAGTAATTTTCTTTTGAAAAAGTATATTCAAAACTAAGTGCTCCATTCGCGTCTGTTTTGTATTCTTTTTGATAGATTATTTTATCTTTGGATTCATCACCAGAAAAAGTGTCTACCACAGATAATAAAATCGGCCAATCAACTAAGTTTTGAGCACTTAAATTACCAGTTTCGGGAATACCCTCATCTCTAAATGAAAGTGACAACTTTACTTTTTCTCCAACTAAAGGAGATATTGGGGTTTGTTTGACGTATACAATAACATTTCCGGCTCTTTTCTCGAAACCACCGTGAGCTAACACTGGACTATAGCTAAAAAAGAAAGTGAAAAAGGCGAGAGATATTGTGAGGAGCTTCACAAATTTATTCTACAATTAAATTACCGACCATTCCCATCGCTCTATGGTTACCAACAGAACAGTAGAATTGGAAGGTTCCTACTTTGTCAGCTGTAAATTCAATAGTGTCGGTTGAACCTGCACCAATTTGTTTTGTTTTGGCGTTAAATTCATCGACAACCCAGTCATGAAAACCACCTTTGTTTACTAAAACTATTTTGACCCTATCACCTTTTTTGACTTTGATTTCTTTCATTGAAAACGAAAAGTTTTGTGCATCAACTGTAAAAGTCTTAACTTCTCCATTATCTGAAGTCATTGCTGAGTTACTAGGTGGAGTGGAAGATGAAGGTTCAACCTGCTGCATTAAGTCACTTTGTTCCATTACAGTTGTCGGTGTTTTTTGATTCCGGGTCTGAAAGAAAATAGCTAAGCCAGCTATAATTACTATACCAACAATTGCCGGGATTAAGAGAGGTTTTTTCATGATTTATCTACTACTCTATGTAGTGTTACTATAATGTTGTAGGTTGATCGTTGTCAAGAGTATGTCAAAATTTATAAATAAAAATAGCATCAAAGATATATTAATAATTAGTCTGAGCAATGTTTTTTTAACATTCCTTGTATGGTTTCCGCATATATTTCAAATCAATAATATTTATAATCTTGATTTTTCGACAGGATTTAACACTATCTATAGAAATTATGATGGTCTGAATTATGTTGTTATAGCAAAAACATTTTATTTTCCTGATTTAATATCAGCATTACCGCAGTCGCTTCCAATGAATTACTTTGCTGCACACTTTCCTGGATATCCATTATTAATATTACTTTTTGCGCCTGTTGTAGGTTTTTTAAAATCAATGGTCTTGGTATCTGTTATATTTACTGTTTTGTCGGTAAATGCATTTTATTTTCTTGTAAAAGATTTTAAGTTGACTTCATCTCCGCTCATTTTATCTTTGGTTTTTCTGGTTATCCCAGCGAGATGGTTAGTAGTGCATTCGGTGGGATCACCTGAGCCAGTATTCATATTTTTTACTATTTTATCTCTGTATTTTTTTATGAAATATGAAGAAATAAAGAAATGGAACTATATCTGGTTAGTGGGAATATTTGGGCTGTTTGCTCAACTGGTAAGACCTCCTGGAATATTGTTATTCTTTGCTCTGAGTTTATTTATATTATGGAATATTTGTATAAATAGAAATAGTACTTTAGTAAAAAGATTTATCCTGTCAGTGAAAGAGTATTTTCCTTTACTACTGATACCATTTGGATTGGTTTTTATTTTTAGTTGGTTTGCTGTAGCGTATGGTGATTTTTGGGCTTATTTTAAATCAGGCGATAATATTCATCTAAGTTTTCCACCTTATCAAGTTTTTAATGTTAATCAGTATTGGGTTGGAAGTATTTGGCTTGAAGATATTATTTATATTTTTATTTTAGCTTTATATGGAACGTTGCTGTTATTTAAACAAAGACTTTATCCGTTAGGTTTTTTTGTAGCTGTTTATTTTACGGCTACAATATTTGTGGGTCATCGTGATATTAGCAGATATATTTTACCGATAATTCCGTTTGTTCTTATTGCATATGAAAAAATTCTAGTGAGTAGGGAATTTAAAATAGTGACAGCAATAATTGTTTTAGCAATTTATTTGTATGCCCAAAATTTTCTTCTTCATAATACTGCACCAATACCGAATCTAGAATTATTTAATTAGTATTCAAAAGCCAGGTTTTTGATGAATTCTCTCTGAATAGGCTTAACAGTCGATTCTTCCGATTTTTTTAGAGGTTCTATCTTAAAGAATAAATCTATTTTTGATTCATTGTTTGAGTTCTGCTGAATCTTATGATTTTCTTCATGACCGGGTTCTACTAACGGTGGAACAGTATTTGTTCCTTTTCCTCCAACTGATTTAAAATCTTCTTCTGCAGAGTAGACTCTAATTTCGGGCAATATAGATCTTGCATCGATATAGTTGCCATCTTTTGTTACTTCTAAATGAGTATGAGGACCAGTTGTTTTTCCTGTTAATCCTACATCACCTATATAATGGCTTGAGTCAGGTAAGTTCTGACCTTCTTTTACATAAATTCGACCTAAATGAGCATAAAGAGACTTGTAACCATTACCGTGGTCAATTTCTACTTTTAATCCATATCCAAAAAAATCATAACCGGCTGAGATAACTTTTCCGGGAGCAATCGGTTTTATCGGCATTCCTAAACCAGTAGCTATATCTAAACCCTGATGATATCCAGAATAACCCTGGCTCAGATACCCTGGAAACATCAGTTGAAATTTATTACTTACCGATTCTTTAAATGTGTTTGCTTGGCTTAATGAGCTTTCTGCATAGGTAATATTTGGGCTGAAGATGGTGAAAATAAGAAAACAAAATACCCCCAACACTATTTTAAAGCTAACAGTGACTAAATTGGGATATGTGGGCAGACCAAATTGTGGTTGTCCTTTAAACATCAAAAATCCTGCTCATGCAGGACTTGTTAATTGTATCAAATTAACACGAAAAAACCAAATTACCCTAATTATGTGCCTATTTTTTACTACATTTTGTAGTAATATAGGTGAATACTAAGTTATAATTTAAAAATGATAGATAAAATATGCCTGCTCCTGAAACGTTCTTTTACATTAACCCTGCTTCTTTCGGTTCTTGTGTTCCCCTCAATCACACAGGCACATTCAGTGGGACAGCAGCCCTATTTTAAAGTTAATGGCGTCTACAGCGAACTTTATCCTGTCCCTACTAATTCACTTCTAGACTTTCAACTGCCTCAGGATATTGCTAAGGGTACCTTTTTGGTTAATAATTCGGTTGAATTTGAGATTGATGCAACTGCGTTGCCAGTTCCCCCCGAAATTGTGGACAAAACAAAGTTTATTTGGGAGTTTGGAGATGGTACTACTGCCGAAGGACTTAAAAATTCTCACACTTATACAAAACCGGGAACCTACACTATAGAAATAAAGGCTGATTCAGGTGACGGTGCTGAACCTCAGCTTCTACAGTCAACAATGATCAACATCTTGCCCGATAAAGATTACCAGCTGCCGATGTCTGTAATAGAGGTAAACGGTGGAATAGTTAAAGATCCTCTTTTGGATTTAATAGATGTTAAATTCTCAAATGAAATTAGTTTTAAGAGTAAATCTAAAGCTGGGTCTTCTGAAATTGCAGAAATATTTTGGGATTTAGGTGATCAAACTTCTAACACTAATTCAGAGTTTAAGTATAAGTATGCAGATAATCCTTATACCGTTTTTCCAGTCTTAAGGATTAAGACCAAAGATGGATTTATTGCTGATTCGTTTATCCAGATCAAAGATGAAGCTGCATTTTCAGAAGACAATGGAACTTTTGGCGCCTTTAAAAATAACGGGGATATTAACTGGATAGTTATTGTCTCAGCAATTCTGATATCCTTAGTATTAGCAGGACTATTGACCTGGATTATCTCGAAGTTGTTTTTTAAGAAGAGAGATTCAAAAGAGTAGAATAATTATATGAGTGGATCACATGAAGCACCTGAAAATTTAGATAAAAACATGAAGTTGGGTTTGTTAATGAACACAGCTTATACTATTTTTGAGTTTATCATAGGTTTTTTTGCCGGTAGTTTAGCTCTCATTTCAGATGCTGCTCATAATTTAACCGATTCATTAAGTTTGCTTATTACTTTTACCGCGACTAAGATTGCCAAAAAACAGGCAAATTCTGACAAAACTTATGGCTATGGAAGAGCGACTATTCTGGCCGCTTTAATCAATTCAGTTATTTTGTTAATTCTTTCCGGGTATATATTCTACGAAGCATATTTGCGCATTCTAAATCCTGAACCAGTGGAGGGAAAATTAGTCATGATTGTGGCATTTTTTGGAATTTTGGTCAACGGCTCTATTGCACTGCTTTTTTTCAAGAATAAAAATGACCTGAATGTTAAAAGTGCCTTTTTAAACATGGCACTTGATGCGCTAGCATCAGTTGGCGCACTAATTGCCGGATTGATTATCTTCCTGACAAATAACACTATTTTTGACCCAATTATAAGTATTATAATCGGCCTAATGCTTCTTTATAGCGGCTGGAGTGTTATCAAGGAGGCTTTGCATGTACTTTTAGATGGTGTACCTGAAGGTATGAATGTTGCCCAAATTAAACAAGCCATTTTGACCGTAGATGGGGTGAAAGGAATGGACGATTTACATGTTTGGGCTCTATCTACTCAGGAAGCTGCACTTTCAGCTCATGTGGTTGTTAAAAAATGCACCCTTGAAGAGAGTTTGGAAATAAAAGATCAGGTTAAGGAAATGCTCCATACAGAATTTGATATTGAACATGCGACTATAGAAACGGAATTAATTGAAGGACCTCACCATAATGAACGAACGGATGAAGGAATGTGAACTGTGAGTAAAAAACTCTTTCGAGGTAATGATTTTCCAGAACTTATTGAACATTATCACTTATGGAGTTTAAGTTACATCCTACTTGCTGTCATTTTAATACTATCAACTTTTGTTTTCAGTTCTAAGATTTTCTCCATCCTAGTTTTATTATTTGCTTGGGCTCCTGTAACACTTGATGCATTTGAAGAGATTAAAAAGAAAAAATTAGGTAGTGCCATCTTCCTCTCTATAGCAACTCTAGTCGCACTTATTGGTGGAGAGATTAGAGCGGGTATGTTTATCTTAATAATTATTCTTATTGCTGATTATTTTGCCAAACTAATTGAAGAAAGAACTGAACATGCAATCGCTTCTTTGGTTGGGTATATGGATGATAAGGTCCTGATAAAAAAAGATGACCAGGAGATATTAGTGCCTTTGAAGGATATTAGTGTTGGTATGGAGGTGATTATAAAGACCGGTTCCCGAATCCCAATAGACGGAGTAGTGCTGTCGGGAAGAGCCTCGGTTAATGAAGCGCCAATAACTGGTGAAAGTATGCCAAAAGAGAAGCTTAAAGAAGCACTTGTTTTTGCGGGAAGTTTTGTTAATGAAGGAACATTGACAATAAGAGTTCAGCATATTGGTGATGAAACCATGTTTGGCCAGATTGGCAAACTTATTGAAGAGGCTGGACAGCGTAAAGCGAAGATTGAAATTCTCGCTGACAGAATAGCGGCTATTCTGGTGCCTTTGGTAGCGGTCTTTATTGCCATCACGTATCTGATTACTGGTGATTTGAAGTTAGTAATTACTCTTTTAGTATTTGGTTCTCCTATTGAACTGGCAGTGACAACTCCAATGGCTATTTTGTCAGCGATTGTGGCAGCTTACAAAATGGGAATCTTGGTCAAGAGTGGTTCGGCTTTGGAGCGGTTTGGAGCAATTGATACGATCTGTTTTGATAAAACAGGAACTTTAACTGTAGGCGAACCAAGTATTGTGGGTATTCGTCAGCTGGATAAAGACCATAGTGAAAATGATATTCTCACAATGGCAGCTATTACTGAAAAACGGTCTGGACATCCTTTATCTAAAGCTGTTTTGGCTAAGGCAAAAGAAGAAGGCCTAACAATCCCTGATCCTGATGAATACAAGTCAATAGATGGTCATGGTGTCCAAGCTTTCTATAAAGGAGACACCCTTAGTTTGGGTAGTAAGCATTTTATTGAGGAGCGGGGCATTGAAGTGGGCAACGTACCTGTTTGTGATGAAGGTGGAGGACACAGTACATTTTATTTATCCTGTGGAAAAAAACTTTGTGGAATGATTTGTGTGGCTGATCGTATTCGTCCGGAAACAAAAATGGCTATCGAACAACTTAAAAAACAGGGTATTAAGAATTTTGCTTTGATAACAGGAGACAATGAAGATGTAGCGAAGACTATAGCTGATCAATTAGGTCTAACTAACTATTACGCTCAAGTAATGCCAGAAGAAAAGTTAAAAATTATTGAGAAATTTCAGAAAGATGGGCATAAAGTTGCAATGGTAGGCGATGGCATTAACGACGCACCAGCTCTTAAGCAGGCAGACGTAGGCATTGCGATGGGTGCAATGGGAATGCAGCCAGCTATTGAGGCTTCAGATATTGCTTTAATGGACAATGATTTACAAAAAATAGTGGCACTGAGAGATATAAGTCAAAAAAGTTACTCCATTATTAAACAAAATATGATTTTTGGTATTGGATTTACCCATGTGGGTGGCATAATTCTGGCTTTCTTGCGTCTAATTACGCCAGTACAAGCGGCAATTTTCCATTTTATTCCAGACTTCCTCATACTTCTAAATTCAGTAAGGCTACTTCGTTACAAACCCATTCCTAAAAAATAAACCGTCTCCTCAATAATTTCTATTACCGACCTTTCCAGCCCAAAGGGTTGCACCCCTCTTTTTCAAGGGTCTAGATAAACGAGGTCGTTGCCTCGCCCTTGAAAAATTCACCCGGCTCATGATGCCCAGGTATCAGGAGGCAGGCAGCCTCCTGGAAACAAAATTTTCTAGGAAAACAAAGCCTAGAAAGAGGGTGATATAAATGCAATTAGTTCCCCAATATGTAGTTAAAAAACTACCTAAGCTGTATTCAGTAGAAAATGACAAAGATCCAATGGTTAAATGTAAGTTCTTTTTACCAATGACCAAATGGTACTGGTATGCCATGGAGTTTGACGGAAAAGACACCTTTTTCGGCTTTGTAGTAGGAGATTACAACGAGCTAGGGTATTTTTCTTTATCAGAGTTAAAAAGTATTGAAGGGCCTTATGGCTTAAAGGTTGAAAGAGATCTGTATTTTGATTCTACGCCTTTATCAAAAGTTAAAGCACTTCATGAGAGTAATGGTTAGTTAAGATCCCTGTCGTTGTCTAAAAAGCAGCGGCAGGGTTTTAAAATTTCTAAATTCTGACCTTTTCCCCAATATCTCCTGTTCTCATCCTCTCAATTGTTGTAATTGAGAAGTGTATGTTGTCTTCTGTTAATTCTGCTTCTAATAATCTTCTGGTCTGTTTACTTACAATCTTGTAAATATGTTCTGTTGGGCAAATAAATATAATATGTGACTCTACCTTCTCTTCAGCAAAAAAATCAAAATACCTTTTTACCCTGAATCTCACAGCGCCATCTGTCATTAAAGTGTCAAAGATCTCACCAGTGTAGCTTATGACTTCGTTTTTTGTTTCATAGACATATCCAAAATCCTGCATAAGTTCTTTCATTGGTCCTGTTGGAATAAAATCTGCTTGGGTGTAAAACTCAAATTTGTATTTAGAATTTTTTGAATCAGAAAGAAGTGTTAAGTAGACATCGACTATAAATAAACATCTATTTATAAATGAAGGTTTTCTAGTATGGTCGGAATAATATTTTTTTAGAGATTTCGGATCAAAGCTTAATGTTTTTAAGTAGTTAATCCCTATATTTCCCAAGCAATAATGGGCAGGTATGTATAAAGTTTTTTGTTCTTTGGTGTATAAGTTTTTGAGGTATTTTGTGTCTTCCAAATACTTTAGTCTGGTTGCTATATTTGGGCGGTGTTGTTCATTGGTTAATTTTTGGAATTGTAGACGGTTAATATATCTAAATCGGTATATCAGAGGAGGTATTTCTTTTTGTTTTGTAGTTAGTGGAGGAAGAGTTATATATTTCATATACCCACCTTTAATTCCTCCCTAAGTTACATCTAGGGAGGAACTTTAGTTCTCCTATTATATATAGGAATATAAGAAAGAAAATAAGGAAATTAAAGTATTGATAGAACAGTCTAAACGGATGTATTTGTTAATACACAGAGGTGTATTAACAAGTGAACTTATTTTCTATCCCGCTTATATGGATTTGCTGGCTGTTTTTTAGGTTCTTTTTCTGGCTTTTCCTCAGCTATCTTGAATATCTCTGGTTCTGGTTTTTTACCATATTGTTCTTGAGAGAATTTGATAACCTCATCAGCAACTCTTTCGTCAGATGTGACATTAAATTTTGCTACCTCTCCTGTAAAAACATCTTGTGGTACAAGAGCACTTATTTTTATATAAAAATTATATGAGGGAAGATTTTGCATTTGTCCTTTTTCAACTTTAGCGGAAAAAAGCGGTAAGAGTTTATCTTCATCTACAGGACTATTAGTTCTAAAAGAAATCATGGTTCCGCTATTGCCAACGATGGTATCTAATAAATCCCGGTCAATTTGGACTGTATTCTGATGAGCTAAAATGGCGGCCAATCTATACTTTCGGGCTTCAGATAAAACACCGGCAAATGAAGTTGTAGCAAAGTTTTGAAATTCATCAATGTAAAGGAAAAAATCTTGCCGGTCTTTTTCTTTCATTTGAATTCTTCTCAGTGCTGCTCTTTGAATTTCTGCCATTAGTAAACTGCCTAAAAAGAATGAATTATCTTCTCCAATCTTACCTTTAGAAAGATTACATAATAAAATCTTCTTGCCATTCATAACTTCACTCAAATCAAGATTGCTTTCCGAGTTATCTAAAATACTCTTAGTAATAATGGTCGTGAGAAATGTTCCTAATTTATTAGTTATCGGCATAATTTGGTCTGCCTTTTGATAAGAACCAAGTCCACCAAATTCTTTTTTCCAAAACAGTTTTAAATGATCATCTGTTAAAGAATCAACAATTGGCTTTCTAAATTTATTATCAGTTAAAAGTCTGTAAATTGTAGAAAGGGTCGGATCTGGAGTTGCTAATGCAGTTAAAACTACATTTCTTAATAAATGTTCCATTCTCGGCCCTGAATACCGTTCAGGATAAAGTTTATGGAAGATAGAAATCAAAGTAGACACAACTAAACTTTTTTCGCGATCTAATTCAACTTTGGAAAGATTGTCAGGCATTTTTAGAAGATTAAGCCCAAGTGCGTGTTCTACATCGTAAGGATTAAAATAGTAAACATCTTTTCTACGTGCTTTGGGTATAAGACCTAATAGTGATTCAACTAACTCTCCATGAGGATCAAGAACTGCCACTCCTTTTCCTTTAAGAATATCCTGGTAAACCATTTGCGTTAAAAAATTAGTCTTACCAGTTCCGGTTGCACCAATAATATAGGTGTGTCTTCGTCTTTGTTCTAAAGTCTGACCAATTGGGGTAACTATACCTCCATAATTGTTATTAGCAAAAGTAATATCAAGTTTAGTTTCGTTCTGCTTTAAAGCTAGTGGAGCAGGAAGTTGTGGGCTTTTGACTTGAAGTAAATCCTCTGTCTTGGTTGTTGAGGTATAAGGCAAGTGGTAAAAAGATGCCAACTCACTGACTGATAAAATGGAGATACCACCAAAAGATATCCGTTCATTAATCAACGTCTTGTGTAATCGGCTAATCAGTTTATGTTTAATAATGGAAAATGCCATATTTTTGTTTTTGACTTTCTGGTACGAGGTGTTTAGTGTTTCAAAAGCTGAGAACATTCCTTTAAGTCTTTGTTCTGAACCACTTTGACTTGGACTAGCTGCAAAATAGCGTATCGTCGTTTCAAATAGAGGTTGGGAAACTTTACTATGAATTGATTGATACTGGGTTTGCTTTTGCATCCCTAGTTCATGAATATTTCTTCTTCGAGATTTTTCAAATACCCACCAAGGTAAAGGCTCTTTAGCATTGGTCGCAATCCAGGCAAAGCTGTAAACCGGAGTCAGAGCCGCAAACACCAAAAGATTTGTAAACGTTAAAATAGCCCCTTCAAAAATTCTGCCAAAGAAGGAGGACGACGTTTTTTTAATCAGGTCAGAAATATCTAAATTATTTAAAAGTCTGGTTTCGACTTCTTTTAAGAAACTACTAATTTGTGGATGAGTCGTTTCATTAATAGGTGTGCAAATAAATTGTGCTGCAACTAATTCATCATCAGAGAGCTTCGTCATGTGAGCAGTGATATAGGCAATGGGATCAAACTGGCTTAACAACTCCTGATTTTGTAAAGGATAAAGATAGGAATTCTTTAATCTTAATTCCTGTGTCTTAAGTGATTGGTTTGATAAGAGATAATCATTAATAAAATTAATCTCAATACCTGGAAGATATGCAAGTAAATTCTTATAAATTATTGTTTCATCCTCATTCGGCACACGCAAAATAAATCTTATTCCTTCATTTTTTGTAGATACAATTTCAAAACTAATACTCTTTTTTGTAGTAATGAACCAACCTGAGGATTTTGCCTTAATAATTGAATGAATTCCGGTGAAGAGTTGATTAGTCGATAAAGGAGTTTTTAAAGTTCTATCAGTTGGTTTAATTTCCAAAAATGAATATTTAACTTTACGAGAATATTGGATCTCTAAATATTTTAAATAAAGCCAGAAAAGATAGTAAAACAATACTAAAACCAAGCTGATTACAAGAAAAGATTGCCAAGTAAAATTAAAGTTAAAAAGAAAACTTAGATAAGGAGGAAAAGAATCAGCTAAGTTAATCTGATGCGCCATAAAAATTCGGGCAGCAGTTATGTGTGGAGTATAACAAACCCTATATCAAAATATCTACTTTCATATATTGATTTCTATTCTTGGTAAGAGTAGTATATCCCTATAGGGGGGATATATGTCATATAGACCAAAAGATACTCACGAAAGAATTACACATCGTTTAAAGATTGCTCGAGGACATTTAGATAAGGTTATAAAAATGATGGAAGATGACTCTTATTGCATTGACATCATGCATCAAATGCAGGCAGTTGAATCCGGATTGAAGGAGACCGGTAATCTTCTCTTAGAAAATCATCTTAAATCTTGTGTGGCCGATGCTATATCAAAAGGAAAAGCTGATGAATCAATCGCAGAAATAATGCAGGTATTCAAGAAAAAAAGCTAAGGAGGTGAGAAATATGAATATTCAAATGAAATATGGGATAGTAGGTCTACTAATCGGCGGGCTAATAGTCTGGCTGGTAACGGGTGCAACATTAAATTCCAATAAAATCGGCATGATGAAAAATTCCGGCAATTCCGAAATGGCTTCCGCGAATATAGATGCCCATTTTATTGAGCAAATGATTCCACATCATGAGGATGCAATAACCATGGCTAAACTTGCGCAAACTAAGACAAAGCGACCCGAAGTAAAGAAATTAGCAGAGGATATTATTGAATCCCAAGGAAAAGAAATAACCCAAATGAAAAATTGGTATCAGAATTGGTACGGTAAAGAAGCACCAGAGAATTCTGGAGGAATGATGGGAAAAAATAGTGGTATGCATAATGGAATGATGGGTGACGAATCTGATATGACAAACCTCGAACAGGCTTCCGACTTTGATAGGGCATTCGTTGAAGAAATGATTCCGCACCACCAAATGGCGGTCATGATGGCAACTATGTTGAAAAGTGGGACGGAAAGGCCGGAGATGAAGCAACTGGCAGAAAATATAATAACTGCGCAAAATACTGAAATTGACCAAATGCGAAGTTGGTTAAAAAGTTGGTAAAAAGCGAATAGGGAGAAGTGCAGGGTATGCCCCACTTCTCCTGACGGAAGGATAAATTATGGAAATTGACAAATTACTTGTAACGATATTTAGCATCGCTGGAATAGCCTTTACATACTGGTTTTTCTTAATGAGACCGGAGAATGAAGTTGCAGTGACCTCGGACTCAGTTGATATAACTGTTGACGGAGGGTATGTTCCGGAAGTCATTTCAATTACCAAAGGAAAAACTACAAAAATAAATTTCTTTAGAAAAGATCCATCCAGTTGTTTAGAGGAAGTCATATTAAGTGATTTTAAAATTAGAAAGAGCCTACCACTAAACAAAACAGTAACTATTGCAATTACTCCTCAAGAGACTGGGGAATTTATATTTACATGTGGAATGAATATGTTTCATGGAAAGATCAGGGTGACTTAAAGTGAGTACTAACAAAAAAGCATTGCAACTTTCTTATTTTACTGTTGGATATAACTTGATTGAGGGAGTTGTATCTGTTTTAAGTGGCCTTGTTGCTGGTAGCTCTTCATTAATAGGTTTTGGCATAGATAGTTTTGTTGAATCTTTGTCAGGAAGTGTAATGATTTGGAGATTTCGCAACAGTGATGCTAAATCCCAGGAAGAGTTAGAAAAAATAGAGAAAAAAGCAGTCACATTTGTTTCTTATTCACTATTCATACTTGGCGCATATGTTCTTTATGAATCTGGTAGTCAACTCTATTTTCAAGAACCTCCGGAAAAAAGTTTAGTCGGAATCATAATCGCGATCGCCTCACTTATTGTCATGCCAGTATTAACTTATCTTAAATATAAAACAGGTAAAGAACTCAAAAGCAGAAGTTTGGTTGCAGATTCAAAACAAACTTTAGCTTGTGTAATGCTTTCAGTAGCTTTGGTCATTGGACTTGGTTTAAATTATTTTCTTGGCTTTTGGCAGGCAGATCCAATAGCCGGAATAATTATCGCCGGATTTTTACTTAAGGAAGGCTATTCAACTTACAAAGAAAAAGAATTATGCGATTGTTAATAACATGGCAGAAATAAAAAAAACATATCCAATAAAAGGCATGCACTGTGCTTCTTGTGTGAGAGTAATTGAAAGATCACTTTCTAAAACTCCTGGAATAAAAGACGCTAGCGTTAACTTAGCAACCGAAAAAGCTACAGTCATTTACGATGACACGCTATGCGGACCGACTGAGATCGCTTCAGCAGTTTCAAATGTGGGATACACAGCTTTAATTGAACAAACTAAGGATGATGAAGATTCAGAGAAAAAAGAGAAAGAAAAAGAACTAAAGAAATTAAAAGTTAAAGTAGTAACAAGTTTAGTTTTAGGAGGACTCATATTGTGGGGAAGTTTTCCCGGCTTAATGACTACAGCCCCAACTTTTTTAACATTTCCCTGGATTCAGTTATTACTCGCGATACCTGTTCAATTTTGGGCAGGTTTGGATTTTTATAAAGCAACAATACCGGCTTTAAAACATCGACTGGCTAATATGGATACTTTGGTAGCTCTTGGGACGACTGTAGCCTTTGTTTTTTCAGTATTTATAACTTTCTTTCCTCATATTGTGATGGGTATAGGCCTTGAAGCAATGCCTTACTTTGATGTTTCAACTATTGTAATTGGATTAATTCTGTTGGGGAGATATTTTGAAGCCAAAGCAAAAATGGGGACTTCAGAGGCAATTAAAAAGTTAATCGGACTGCAAGCTAAAACTGCCAGGGTTATTAAAAATGGAAAAGAAATAGATATTCCGATTGAGGAAGTCTCAATCGGATCTGTTATTAGGGTTAGACCGGGAGAAAAAATCCCGGTAGACGGACTCCTACTTGAAGGAGAATCAGCTGTTGATGAATCCATGATTACTGGCGAGAGCATCCCAGTTGATAAACAAACGGGCGATACTGTCGTTGGGGCAACTATGAATAAATCGGGTACATTTACTTATAAAGCTACTAAAGTAGGTTCGGATACGATGTTAGCTCAAATCATTAAATTGGTTCAAGAAGCTCAGGGAAGCAAAGCTCCAATTCAAAGGATCGCTGACACAATTTCTTCTTATTTTGTACCAATCGTTATTATGCTCGCATTTGCTACTTTCGGAGTTTGGTATGTATTTGGAGGCGCACAAGCTTTCTTATTTGCCCTATTAAACACTGTTGCAGTACTCATAATTGCTTGTCCTTGTGCGATGGGTCTTGCTACTCCTACAGCTATTATGGTGGGAACCGGGAAAGGCGCTGAAAAAGGAATTTTAATAAAAGATGCTGAAAGTTTAGAAATTGGAAGTAAGGTAACAACGGTTGTTTTTGATAAAACTGGTACTTTAACCTATGGCAAACCAAAGGTCACAGATATTGTAGTTACAAATAGAATTAAACTAGACAAGATTTTGAGCTACTCAGGATCGATAGAAAAAGGCTCGGAACATTCACTCGCTGATGCAATCGTTGCCAAAGCAGAAGCAGAAAAAGCTATTATTCAACCTGTTACTAAGTTCAAAGCTATAGCCGGACATGGGGTTGAAGGAGTTATCGACTCCAAGAATATATACTTGGGAAATAGAAGACTAATGGAACGAGAGAATATCTCTTTAGGATCATATCTAAGTCAAATTCAAAAACTTGAAGACGAAGGCAAGACGGTTATGATGTTGGGCGTTGATGGGAAACTGGCAGGATTAATTGCAGTTGCAGATACTTTAAAAGAAACAGCAAAAGCGGGTGTTAAAGCCTTGCAAGAGAAAGGGATCGAAGTCGTTATGATCACTGGGGACAATAAAAGAACGGCTCAGGCAATTGCCTCAAAGGTGGGAATCAAAAAAGTATTGTCGGAAGTTTTACCAGAACAAAAGGAATCTGAAGTGAGAAAACTTCAATCAGAAGGGAAGGTAGTGGCGATGGTAGGAGATGGAATAAATGACGCGCCTGCCTTAGTCGCCGCAGATATTGGCATTGCTATGGGGACAGGCACAGATGTGGCAATTGAGGCTGCTAATATAACTCTCATTAATAAAGACCTAACGTCTGTATCTTCAGCTCTAGATCTCTCCAAGAAAACCATGAGAACTATTAAAATCAACCTGTTTTGGGCCTTTGGTTACAATATTTTATTAATACCTGTAGCTATGGGGATTCTTTATCCAATATGGGGAATTTTATTAAATCCAATTTTTGCTTCAATCGCTATGGCTACAAGTTCTATCTCCGTTGTGTCAAATTCGTTGTTGCTAAAACGGCATAAAATCTGATTAAATGGGTTCTGAATAGTACTACAAGTTGTAGTATTTAATTAAAATAAAATATGAATCTTTGGGTAATATTTATAACTGGGTTAACTGTAGGGGGCTTAAGCTGTTTGGCAGTTCAGGGAGGGTTACTTGCTTCAACAATTGCCGCCCGAGAAGAAGACGACCAAAAAAAAGCTAAATTAGGTAAGCACAATTTCTTCCCTGTCACAGTCTTCTTGGCTTCAAAACTGATAGCCTACATCATATTGGGGTTTTTGCTGGGCGCCTTTGGTCAGGCTTTAGCCTTATCAGATGAAGTCCAAATAACAATGCAGCTGGTCGCTGGGTTATATATGATTGCGATAGCCTTAAATTTATTAAATGTCCATCCGATATTTAGGTATGCTGTAATTCAACCTCCTAAGTTCCTGACTAGACTTGTCAGAAACCAATCCAAGTCGAAAGATTTATTTGCTCCATCGTTCTTAGGACTCATGACTATATTCATTCCCTGCGGGACTACACTAGCTATGGAAGCCTTAGCTATATCAAGCGGAAGCGCTATTATGGGCGCAGCAATTATGGGAGCCTTTGTATTAGGTACAGTGCCATTATTTTTTGGACTTGGATTTTTAACAACAGCCTTAGGGGATACATTTAAGACTCGTTTTTATAAGTTTGCCGGATTCGCAGTTCTCTATTTAGGCATCACTTCAATAAATGGCAGTTTGGTTGCAGCGGGTTCACCACTCACTTTACAGTCAATTGCTGAAAACTCCCCAGTTCAAATCAATTTAAATCAGGATGAACAGTTAGCTACAGTAAAAGGGATGAAATTAGGACAAACTCAGTCATTAGACATAAAGGTATTACCAAATGGTTATAGTCCTAACTACTTTAAGGTGCAATCGGGTGTACCCCTTCAATTAAATCTAACTACCTCAGGTAAACTTACTTGTGCTTCTGCTTTTAGAATTCCTAAACTAGGCATTAGTAAAAGATTGGCAGCAAATACCACAGAATCAATCGTTATTCCTCCTCAAAGTCCAGGTAAGATTCCGTTTACCTGTTCAATGGGAATGTACACAGGAGTTATTGAGGTAATTTAATATGGCAAAAATAGTTAAAAAGAGATTTAAAATAGAGGGTATGTTTTGCACTGCCTGTTCTATGAATATAGATTTTGATTTAGAGGATTTAGGGGTCAGATCAGCCAAGACAAGTTACGCTAAGCAGGAATCAGAAATAGAATTTGATGAAGAAAAGATTACTTTAAAACAAGTTATAGAGAGTATTAAAAAGACAGGTTATAAGGCTACTCTGCAACCCTAGATATCATATTTTCTTACTTGACAAATCCCATAATTTAGCTTTAAACTATTCATAATGTGAATAGTTTTATATAAGGATTTAACATCATGGGAAGAGTTAAAAAACAACGGATAAAAGACGAAACTACAAATAGACCCCTAACCTCAACCTTGACTCTAGAAGAACGGCTTAAAGTCCTAACCAACCTTATTGTAGATCGATTAATAGAAGACCAAATAAATGGCAATTTACGGTTCAAGACTAAGGAAACTAAGTTATGACACCTAATACTCAGTTAAACAACGCAGTAGCAGCTATAAGAATATCCTCTTTGAAACAAGGTCTTCAAGGCGATTCACCGGACGCACAGAAGGAGCAAATAGAACGATTTGCGGCAGCACATGGCATTACAATCAAGAAATTTTTCACCTTTATGGAATCTGCTTCAAAAGAGCAGCAACCAGTTCAAGAAACGATAGATTACTGTAAAAATCCTCAGAATAATATTCAGTTAATGATAATTAAGTCAATTGATCGTTTCACCAGGGGTGGTTCGTATTTATATAGTGACCTTAAAATACAATTGGATAGAATAAAAGTCCGTTTAGTAGATATTTATGGAGTTATAGGTAATCAACAAGTGAATACACTGGAGCATCTAGGCATGGAATTCTCCTGGAGTGTTTACTCACCAACTCAAAAAGCTGAATTACTGGAAGCAGAAAGAGCTAAGGATGAGATACGAGATATCTTAAGTAGAATGATTGGTGCCGAAATTCGTTATGTCCGAATGGGCTATCCGCTGGGTATACCACCTTATGGTTACAGGCATGAAAAAGCAGAAACAGCTCATGGTCGAAGAGTTGTCTTAGCAGCTGACCCAAAAGAAGCTAAGTGGATTATTAAAATGTTTGAGTTAAGAGCACGCGGAAGTATGACTGATCAGCAAATTGTTGATGAGGTAAATAATTTGGGTTTTAGAACTCGGAAGTTTTACAGACGTAATCCTAAAAATAAAACCCAAATAATAGGTACAACAGGTAATCAACCAATAACTTTAAAACAGTTCTGGAAGACAATTGAGAATCCCCAGTATGCGGGTGTTTTTTCCCATAAATGGACTCAACGTAAGTTTATAAAGGGCAACTATGATGGTTTAGTCAGCTATGAAATGTTTAATAAGGCAAATCGAGATAAGATAGTTATTTCCGAGATTAATGGTCACGTTATGGTCGAGAAAAGAAGACCTGCCGAATGGCAGCTTAAAAAGACAGTTAAGAACCCAGATTACCCTTATAAAAGATACGTCATGTGTCCTGAGTGTAACAAACCGTTTGCCGGAAGTGCTTCCAGAGGTAAATCAGGCGTAAAATTTCCTGCATATCATTGTAGTCGAGGACATAAGTATCTAAGAATCCAGAAGAAAGATTTTGAAAATACTATTCATAATTTTGTTAAAGGCTTAAAAATTAGTGACGAATACAGAGAAGCTTTGAAAAAGGATGCAATTGATGAATGGCAAAGACGAATGAAAGAAAATAAAATTGATTCCTCAGAAATTGACGAAAAGATTAAGCAAGTTGAACTAAATATTTTATCTCTTACGGAAACTGTTAAAAAAGTATCGGTCGAAAGTGTCATTAAATCTGTGGAAGCAGATATTTTAAAAGCAGAAAATCAAATAGCTCAGCTCAAATTAGAGAAAGAGAAAAAAGAGTCCGAATACATCAATATGGAGGTAATTATGGATAACATAGATTATTTTTTGGAACACATGGAGGATTTGTTGCTAGGAAGCCCCGAACCCCTCAAGAGAGCTGCCTATTTTGGCATACTTTTCAAGCAAGCTCCTACCTATGAAGAAATAAAGTTTGGAACACC
>CAZWRN010000011.1:42104-48357 GCA_964636275.1 uncultured Gammaproteobacteria bacterium | reverse complement strand
GAATGAATCCATTCATGCAGATCCTCTGCTGCTAAATATTTTCCCGTCGTCTCCCAGGGTTTTACTTCACCTTCTCCCAAACGATAAGCTACTATTTCACTTCTGACTTTGACTGAAAGTTTGGGGAATGCATGGCCATTGCCCTGACTGTATTTATAATGAATTCCTTTGAATTGCTCCTGAGACTCCATCCACTCAACATATGATTTAATTTCAAAATCTAGCCCTTCCAAAGTCCCATTGATCCCCTCAGTAGAGACGATCACTCTTCCTCTCAGGCCATGAAACTGAGCAAATTTTTTTTGCTCATCCCGAATTTGCTCCGGATTTTCCAAAGGCAGATATTTGTAGTAGAGCAAAATAGTATATTTTATTTCCATAACTCTGTATTCTACGGGAAATTGAACCAAAAGTGAAGTTTTACCAGCTGCCTCCTCCACCACCACCTCCGCCACCACCGGAGGAACCACCACCTGAAAAACCTGAAGATGATGATGGCGCTGAGGTAGTCATATGACTACTCATTGATGAGATCATCCCCATCCTGGCTGCATAAAAACTGGAGTGACCCGAGTACCAACCAGGCTGATAGTCGGGATAGATATCTTTGATCTGATCCATAAACTGGTCAATCAATCCAAATGCCATGGCATATGGGATATATTTTTCTACAGTGATAGCTTTTTTAGCTTGGAAATTGTAATGACGACGCATATTTTTTAGAAATATTTTTAATCCTTCCACCTGATGATCCATTTGATCTCCTTTTATAGTACGTCCGTTTAATTTGGCAGATAAATAAATCAATAACGGCCCCAATAATATATTCAGTGTAACTGTTAGTATTATCCCAAAAATCAACAGTAACCCTTTTTGATCTTTGGGGTTTTTGATATAAAAACCTTTTTTAACCAAAGACTCAAAACCTTGTTTTTCCATCTGGGTAAATGTCTGATAAAAAGTTTTAATTTCGCTCAGTTTTCTTTCAGTCTCGCCTTTTAAAATTTTTTCCAATAGTGTCTTTTCATACTCTTCCAAATTTGGATCATTTATGTAATCTTTTAATTTGATCACTTTATAATCATCTTTGCCTTTAAATACACCTAATGTCTTTTCCCCTTCGATTTGTTCAATCTTGATATATTTTTTGATCGCCAGATCAAAAATGGTCGCCATCACATCGTTTTGCTCGAGCTTGGTATTATCAATAATCCCGGCTTCAAGCGGTGTCAGATAGTTTTGACCTTCTTTGGGTATATCAAAATTGACGCTGAGTTTGCCTAAACTGGTCTGGGGGTGATTTTTGAAATACCATCTCAAAACTATGGCAAAAACCACTATATTTAGAATAATCCAAATCAAAGCATAAATCCCCAAAAAAGTTAACAGGTCTTTACCTAAAAGGGGCGGTGACTCTTGTAACTGAGATTTCGGAAAAGTCCCGACTGGGAAAGCTGTGACAACTGTCAGTCCTTCTTGGGATTCCAGTGGCGTAGTGTTTTTTGTTTGTGAGCTATTTCCCTGAATTTCTGATAGACATTGTGACTGGGTAGAGCCAGCTAAACCGGTAAAACATTTTGTTTGGGTCGGAGCAATATTAAAATCATTCGAAATGGTAGCAGTTATTTTTTCTATCGGCACATTCCAACCATTGCCAGTGATATTCCAGTAGATCTCGTCATGATCGTCATAGTTACTGGCGATGCCATTTTTAACTACGTAGCTTACTACGTAGTTGTGTTCTCCCCTGATAGTCCGATCGGGGTCGCCTATTTTGACTTCGACCTGATCTGCTGCATATGAATCCTGATGCTTTTCTGACCGGCCATCTCTTTTAACATCGGTGATTTGTAGATCTGAGACCCGATATAGATGACCAACTTTGGTATAAGTCGGGATATAGCGAAAGATCCCGTGTTTAGAATCTGTACCAAAATTATAATCAATGGTCTCAGTGATCGTCATATCACCATTTTGATGAGCAACTATTTTGACATCAAAGTTTTTGATCGTTTCTTGAGCCAAAATGACAGTAGGGGAAAAAAAGATAATAAAAACTAATACACCAATAGCTAAAAGCTTTTTCACTGGATTATTATATCGCAGAAACTAAGTGATATCTATTAATTCAACCTCAAAGATGAGGGTGGAATTGGGTGGGATGATACTGACTGCATTGTCACCATAGGCTAACTCTGGTGGGATGGTGAGTTTTCTTTTAGAACCTTTTTTCATTCCTATCACTCCCATGTCCCAACCAGCTATTACCTGACCGACTCCGATTCTGGTTTGAAATGGAGTACCTCTTTTGACTGAACTATCAAAAACAGTCCCGTCTTCCAGCCAGCCAGTGTAATGGATAGTGACATAATCACCACTTTGAACTTCATCACCTTCGCCGGTCTTTAGTTCTTCAATTTTAAATTTTGTATCAGCCATGGATGTTATTTAACCAGAAAACGGAACATAAAACAAGATTTAAGATTTACGATTTACGATTTACGATTTACGATTTATTGATTGTAAACGGGTGACAATTTTTCTTACATCAGCTATACCAGATGACTGCATCAGTTCAGCTCTCATCTCAGCTGCTCCATCAAAGTCGTGTAAATAGGCTTTGAAAAATTTTTTTAAAATGGCAAAGTTTTTGCTAGCTCCCCAGACTTTGTCAAAAAGTTCAGCGTGTTTCAATAAAAGATCTAGCCGCTCCTGAATAGTTGGCTGATATTGGGTTGGGTCTTTTCTAAAGATCCACTGATCATGAAAAATCCCCCGACCGATCATTACCCCATCCACTCCTGACTGTTTAATTTTGTCATAAGCATCAGCTGAACTTGAAACATCACCATTGCCAAGTATGACCGTCTTTACTCCCAACTCGTCACGAATTTTAACCGCCTTGGCGATCTCATCCCAGCGGGCTGGGAAATGACTCATCTCTTTGGCGATCCGGCCATGAACTGTCAGACACTGGATATCCTGTTTTAATAAAAATGTAATCCACTCCTCGGTTTTCCAGTTTTTAAAACCGCATCTGGTTTTAACACTAACTGGCAGCTCACCTGCACCTTTTTTGACAGCTGCAATAATATCTGCTGCCAACTCGGGATTATCGATCAAAGCACTGCAGCAACCTCTTTTGGTGATCCCTCTTTCAGGACAACCCATGTTGATATCAACTCCATCAAATCCCAGCTTTTTAACCAGGGCTGCTACTTCTGTAAATGCTTCTAAATCTTTCCCCCATATTTGGGCAATCAGTGGATGTTCTTCAGGAGTATATTTAAGACGATGGATCACTTTATCGGCTCCTTTAGAGGTGAGACCTTCAACTGAAGTAAACTCGGTAAACATGACATCAGGTTTGGCACATGAAGAAACCACCCGTCTAAAAACAGTATCTGTCACCTCGTCAAGAGGCGCTAAAGCAAATATTGGTTTTGGTAAATCACGCCAGAAGTTTTTCATTTTTAGTATACTGTTAATTATTTCTTCTCAGTACAATCAGGGCAATGACACAAAAGATTACTTTTTCTTAAAATCTCTTGAGATCCACTGATAAATCTTTCTAATTTTACTCTATCTTCTTTCGAACATGAAATATGAACTCTATTATCCTGAATAGCTTTAAACTGATGAGCAATATGTAGGGCAACTATTTCTACCGCTCCCTTTTTACCATTTCCAATAACTGAAGCTCTTTGAGAAATTTCTGGATAAGGAAAAAGTGTTGCCACCAGCGCCCCAACTGGAGTTAATTCTTTGTGATGATCTCGACCTGTTCTAACAGATAATCCTAACGATATTAACTGATCCCAAACTAATTTCCCGCTCATATCTACAGCATTTAGTCTACCGCCATTATTTATAATTGCACTTGGTCGATGCATTTTTTTAGGATCCAGATCTTTTGATGCTATAGCAATAATACTTTGTTTCCGTTCACCAAATTCCAATAGTAATAGCTTGTCCGGATTGTCAAACTTTTTTTTCGCAACTTCTTCATTTTTAATTGGTAGTTTGTAAGACGGTAACTCTTCATCCATTGACTCTGAGTGATCAATCCGTTGTCTAGATACCTCAGTTACCACTACTGGAGGTTTGTCCAGATTACGGCTGATGGTATGAATATATCCAGAAACGTCTGCAACTCTGGTTCCTTTGCTTCTTATACCGGCTGCCAGCAAATTTAGATCCTTTAGGATTCTTAGATCTCTTTTGATTGCATCAATTTTCTTACCGGTAATTGCACTTAATTGCTCCAATAAAATCCGTTCGTCCCCTGATCTCTGATCAGCGATCTGAGCCAGAGCATCCACTGTCGGTGCTAAAGCTGCAGGGATAAGCTTTTTCCCAAATTCATCTTGCTGCCATTTGTCAAAAGGAATTACTCGAATAAGAGCTTCATCAGGGGCAATAAGTGCCTGCCTCACAGTCCGAAGTGAAGCATTTAATAAAAAACCATCATTTGAAGATTCTACTATACCAGTCTCCTGCAAAGGATCAAATAATCTTCTTCTTAATTCGCTCAAAGTAAAAGCTCCACCTGATGAGTTTTCGACTCTTTGACGGCTGATCCGGGGATAAATATGATGGTTAAGATCGGTAAGTGAGGCTGCTGTAAAATGGGCCAGCATTACTCTCTGCTGATCGTCAAATGGAAGGATCTGGGTCGGTTGATCTCCATTTAGAACATGCAAATTGAGTGGTTCTCGCAATACATCTACCATTTGAATGTGTGGATGGGTAACTGAAACCTGTGACTCTAAAGCGGATCTTCTGAAAGCTACCAATAATTCACTAGCAAATCTCTGCTCCTGTACTCTGCGTCCAACTGTAGGAGGAAAATTGCTTTTTAAAACATCTAAAAATGCACTTGTACTATCTGCCAGTCTAGCAGCCGAAGCATCAATCTCAAAAGAAGGATCCAATTTACCACCGGTTGCTTCACTGGCTGCTTCTAATATAATCTTTTTTAGTCTGTCATTGTTCTCTCTGGAATGAGGCATGAATCATATTATAAAATACTATCGGATATAAAACAAGATTTTTAAGCTGATTAATTATCCTGCGGTTTGTAATTTATAAATTGCAAAGCTGACAAAGAGTCAGCATTTTTTTCAATTAATGTGGCCATATCTGGTGAATCAGTTGAGATCTGTTTAGTATTGACTGGTAGCTCAATAATATTGAGGTTCATTGCCAGGGATTTAACGATCATCTCTGTCGGCAGACGATACTTTTTGGGTTCTAAATCAAATTTTTGAATCAATTCCCGTCTAACCATTCTAAATGGACTGATATCACGAATTTTGCGACGGAAAAAGATTTGCAGCGGGAAAATAATCATTTTTTCCCCTATTCTTTCAAACCAATTGGTATTAATTGATTTTTTCTGATGAATCCCCATCACCAGATCGGCACCCTGATTTATTTTTTGCAGAAACTTTTCAATCACAGCTTTGTCATATACTTGATGAGCTTCCGAAAATAGGACCAGTTTGGTCTCTGGATAGACCTCTTCGATCTGATTTAACGCGGCTTCAACCGCAAAATCATACCCGTCTTCTTTCGGAACAGTGTAAAAAAGACCGGCCTGATGCAATATGAGCTTGGTATCATCAATACTGTTGGGACTAACCCCAAAAATCAAATTTTTTAAGCCAGTTTTTTTAATTGAATCAAGCAGTGAATGGAGATGATGAGCTTCATTGTATAAAGGAGTAATGACAACCACATCATCAAGCTGAAAATTCATGTTTTCATAGTAGCATATACCGCTTATTTCTGGCAGTTTTTACAATAGCCAAAAAACTCTAAAGAATGATTGACTACCTTAAAACCCTGTTCTTTGAAAAAACGAGCCTCCTCCTGATCCAGATCAGTTTTTAACTCGACATCTTCTACTTTACGACATTTGAGACAGATCAGATGATGGTGGTGTTTAAAGTCTTCTAATTCGTATCTTTTTTGCCCCTCGCCAAACTCGATCTCTTTTATAATATTTTCACCCAGTAAAAAAGCCAACTCTCGATACACTGTAGTCTTATTTATTTTTAAACCTTGGGTATGAAAATAATCTAAGAGCTCTTTGGCAGCCAGCGGCGATTTAGCTTGAGTAAACTGGGTGATTATCCCCGATCTGACGCGGGTTATTTTAAACTTTTTTTGTTTGAGGGTGGAAATAATTTCTTGATCAGTCATGCGCTTCTCCTTTTTGCCAGTCAGCAGTAGATAAAATCGGTTGGTA
>CAZWRN010000011.1:0-42094 GCA_964636275.1 uncultured Gammaproteobacteria bacterium | reverse complement strand
GACTCTTTAATTCAATTTGTGAAGGATTTTCACTAACAAATTGAACAAATCCAACTTCTTCAATAATAGCCAGTGGGGTTTGTTCGGTCCCCTCTCCCATGACCAGTACAGCTGCACCAGCCAGACCATCGACGATATTTACTTTAGTCATTTTTAGCTCTCTGCCAAATAAATCTGGTGTACCAATCAGATCATGTAAAGGTTGAAACCCACTATAAGCGATAGCGGTCCCTGTCACGCCCCACCGCAAGGGAGTGGTCTTACTATCAGTGATAATAACTCCTAGTTGTTTTATTTGAAATTTTTCCTGCAAGTATTTTCGAATTGAATTAGCGCTTTTTTGGGCGTCCTCTGGCCACAAAACAAAGTAGCCATCGGCATTTGATTCATCAATACCGGCTGTAGCAATCAGTTGTCCGCCAGTGATGGTGAGTGAAACACCGTACTTGCTGGACGCGCGAGGTAAGTAGTATTCAGCCTCTTTTTTAATCAGTGATTCTTTATCTGTCTGGTCTGTTTTGACTACCCGACCTTCACACAAAGCGACAACTTTGGAAGTGACTGCCACAATTGATCCTTCAGATACCTCAGGCAGATACCTATCCAAAATCTGCAACAGATCGGTGTCATGGACAGTTATTTTGTGAGTTTTAATGGCGGTAATTTTCATGGTTTTCGGTTTCGATCGTATCTAATAAATACAGTATCCGGGGCATCTACATGAGTATTCACTCTAGCCAGTCGAAAATCTCTGTCAAATGTACCAAGAGCCAGACTTTTTCCCTGACCAACAATTCTTGGTTCTATTGTCAAAGAAAACCGATCTATCAGATCAGCTGCTAAGAAGGCCCCCATCACTTTTTCTCCCGCTAATAATAGACCCTTCTCTATCCCCTGTTTCTCATAGTGTTTAACTAACTCAGCGGGGGTAAAATCAACAAATTCGATCTGTCCTGGATGCTGAAAATCCCGGTAATCATTAGGGCGTGATGTCATTACAACTCGTCGGGGCCCGCCAAGTAAAGCTCGTTGGACATACCAGGATGGATCAGACCCAACGGTGCCCGATCCAACTATGGCTATCCCATCTTGATATTCAGCCAATTTTTGCTGCAACTTTTTTTGATCGGCTACTGACGCCCACTCAGCCGGAGATTTATCACCAATTGTAGTCAGACCGTTGATGGTCATTACTGCCATTGCTTCAATAAACATATAGTTGCAAATTTAACACAACTAGCCGTCAGATGCAAAAAATATGACGAGAAATGAGAAGTGAGAGGTGAGAAGCAAGATAGTTGAAGTGGGATAGGGGATGAGATTATTAAATTGTTAGATTGTTGAATTGTTGGATTATTGATTATTGGATTATTGGATTATTGGATTATTGGATTATTTAATTATTTGTGGGGGCGTAGATAATCTCTTGTTTGCGCTCAAAGATATCAATTGGATATTCACCGGTAAAGGGGGCTGTACAAAACATTTTAGCCGGCAGGCCAACAGATTTAATAGTATTCTTGAGAGACAGAAAATTAACCGAATCAGCTCCCACAGCGGCGGCTATCTCTGCCGGGATCAGATAGGAGGCAATCAAATCTTTTTGATCCGGAGTATCAATACCATAATAATCAGGATATTTTACCGGCGGCGATGTCACCACCACATGGACCTCTGTAGCACCAGCTTTTTTTAGCATCGAAACCAATTTTTTGGTGGTGGTGCCCCGAACTATCGAGTCATCTACTATAATAATTTTTTTACCTTTTATCACTGCCGGGATCGGATTGAGTTTCATCCGCACTCTGGATTCTCTAAGCCTTTGGTCGGGCATAATAAATGTTCTTCCTATATAGCGATTTTTGATCAGTCCCATTTGAAAAGGAATCCCGGATTCAGTAGCGTAGCCTATTGCACCAGGTATGCCTGTTTCAGGAACCGGTATTACTAAATCAGCTTGTATCGGATACTCTTTGGCTAAATATCGGCCCATCTCGACTCTGGACTGATAGACATTTTTACCTAAAATAGTAGAATCAGGCCTGGCAAAATAGATAAATTCAAATAAATCGATCTTCCGCTCCCCTTTGACCAGTTGATAGGTTTTCACCCCATGAGTCGAGATCTCAACTATTTCCCCTGGTCCAACTTCCTGCAAAAATTCGGCACCCACAATGTCTAAGCCGCAACTCTCTGATGAGATAATGAATCCATCATCCAGTTTGCCAATACATAGCGGGCGGATACCACAAGGATCGACAGCAGCGACAATTTTTTCCTGATTCATCACTAAGATACAAAAAACCCCTGTAAACAGGGGGTAAGCTTTGGCAACTGCCGTTTCAAGGGGATGTCCTTGATGAATGAAGTATTTAATAGCATCATACATCAGGCTCGAATCATTGGAGTTTTCGACTGACACTCCTTTGGAAGTGAGAAACTCCTTGAGCCGGGTTAGTGAGGGGAGATTGCCGTTATGGACCAAGGCAAGTGATTCACCTTTTTGATGGATTGGCTGGATAAATTTGTGTTCTTTACTGCCGCCAGATGTAGAATAACGGTTGTGACCAATCGCCATACCTCCACCTAAATGGCTAAAATCTTGATCTTTATAAACCTGGCTAACCAAACCGAAATCTTTATGAATATGCATTTTGCCATTTACTGCAGCAATACCAGAAGCTTCTTGGCCGCGATGTTGAAGAGCCTGAAGACCTAAATAGCAATAACGGGAGGCATTATCAAGATTAAAAACTCCAAAAATGCCGCATTTCTCCTCAGGATGGTCAGCTTTAATATCAGAGTCATCAACAGAATTCATGAAAGAGGGGAGAAAGAGTATTTGGCTCTCTCGCTCTAGAATACTCCTTTCACTCTGGTGAAACAACCCACTAATTTGTCAGGAAAATGTCATAATATCGGCTTGCAACTAGAGTGGCTTTTGCATATAGTAACCCCATGTCAAAAAAAATCAGTTACGCCTCTTCCGGAGTCAAATATGAGCTGCTCGATCCAATAAAAAAACTAGCTCAAAAAAGTGCTCTTTCTACTAAATCCCTTCTCTCCCCTTTTAGCGAAGTTTCTGAAAGCCGGGGAGAATCCGCTTATGTCTGGGATGAAGGTTTAGCATACAAAGCCTTTGTTATCGAAGGACTGGGGACTAAAAATCTGGTAGCGGATGAGATGGAAAAAGGCACTGGAAAAACCTATTATGCCGAGATTGCTCAAGACACGGTAGCGATGATCGTCAATGATCTATTGGTCGTAGGTGCCAAGCCACAGGTCATCAATGCTTATTTTGCGGTCGGGGATTCGCAGTGGATGAGCAATCAAAAAAGAAGTGAAGCTTTAATCAAAGGCTGGGCTAAAGCTTGTGAATTATCTGGAGCCACTTGGGGTGGTGGAGAAACTCCCACATTGAAAGGAGTGATAAATCCTGACACCATCGATTTGGGTGGAGCTTGTGTGGGAATTATTAAACCCAAAAAAAGACTATGTTTGGGAGATAAATTAGTTGCAGGCGATCGAATTATTTTAATTGAATCAAATGGGATTCATGCTAACGGTCTAACCCTGGCTCGAACTATTGCTGGGAAATTGAAACAAAGATATTTAACACAGTTGAGCGATGGAACAACCTTTGGTAAAGCCCTACTTAAACCAACTCATATTTATGCCAGACTAGTTGAACAAATATATAGTCAAAATGTTTTGCCTCACTACATGGTCAATATCACTGGTCATGGGTGGCGTAAATTGATGCGCGCGAAGCAATCATTTACTTATGAACTAGATGTAATCCCACCGATTTCTCCCCTGTTTCAATTTTTGAAAGAGCAATCAGGAAATGATGATAAAGAGATGTACGGTAACTTTAATATGGGCGCTGGCTTTGCCATATTTGTATCAAAAAAAGATGTGACTAAAGTGATGACTGTCGCCAAGAATCTAAAATTAAAAGCCTGGGATGCTGGCGATGTTAAAAAAGGGTCTAAACAAGTAGTTATCAAACCATTGAATATTATTTATACTGAAAACGAATTGGAGGTTCGCTAATGTCACAGGTTATTTTTGAAGGACAAACAAAATCAGGTAAACCAATTATTATTCGTTACCCCCAGATTGAAGATGCGGAACAACTAACCAAATATATCAACAAATTATCGGCAGAACAAACATTTATTCGCTTTCAGGGGGAACAGCAAACTATCGACCAAGAGAGAAGCTGGATTCAAGAGTTTATCAACAAAATTCAAAATCAGATGGGAATGAGTTTGTATGCGATTGTCGATAATCAGATTGTCGGGGTTTGTGATATCAATATGCGGGATAGGATTGAGAGTCATATCGGAGTATTCGGTCTGACTGTAGCCAAAGAATATCGTAATGAAGGAGTTGGATCACTACTTATAAAAATAATGCTAGAACATGCGCCAATGGTGATTCCACGACTAGAAATAGTTGAACTAAGTGTCTTTGCCAACAATCCAATTGCAATTAATCTGTATAAACAAATGGGATTTGAGGAATATGGCAGCTTACCTAAAGGAATCTTGCACCGAGGAGAATATATCGACCATCTATATATGTTCAAAGAAGTCCGATGATATATATGTAGTATATACTACGTATATATCACTGCATTTTCTGAATATTCTTAGCAATTCTTTCTTCAATGGGATACTCAAAAGCTGCAAACTTTTTACCGGTTAGCATTTCATATACTTTGATATATCTTTGGGACAGAGCAATAATTAATTCCTCTGACATTGCAGGTGGTTTACCATCTCCTTTATAGCCTCTTTCTGCATACCATAGTCGTAAAAATTCTTTGTCAAAATTTTCCGGCTCAAGCCCGGCTTTAAATCTCTGTTCATACGTATCAGCTTTCCAAAAACGGGATGAATCTGGCGTATGTACTTCATCCATAATATGCAGTAATCCTTTTTCATCAATACCAAATTCATACTTGGTATCAACTAAAATAAGTCCCTGTTTTTTGGCAATTTTAGAGCCTAGTTTAAAAATGTTTAAAGCTGCTTCTTCCATTTGAAGATAAAGCTCTTTAAATTTTGGATAGGATAGATTCAAATAATTTACAATTACTTGCTCATAAAAATCTTTGGACAAAATTTGCTCACGGGTTAATCTTTCATCATGTCCACCTTGGCCGGTCAGATCACCGTGGGTAGTCGGGGTTATAACCGGTACCGGAAGTTGCTGGTTTTTTTGTAAACCTTCAGGAAATTTGATGCCATAAATGGTTCGCTCCCCTTTTTGATAAGATCCCCAGATTGAGGTTCCGGTGACACCACTGATATACCCTCTGACTATCATCTCAATCGGAATACCCCGCAGATTTTTGGTAATTGAAACATTGGGATGGGGCACTTTCAATAAATGATTGGGCACTATCTTTTTAGTTTTTTCAAACCAAAAAGCTGCCAGCTGATTTAAAACAGCTCCTTTATAAGGAATAGTCCCCAACACCCGGTCAAATGCCGACTGACGGTCGGTGGTGATTATCACCCGCTTATCTGGCAAAATATAATAATCTCTGACTTTCCCCTGATGCTTCTGGCCCAAAGGCAGATCGACAGTTTTTAATGATTTTGGGATAGCTTTTTTTATAGTTTTTGTCTGGATCATATTTATCTTTAAATATATTTTTCGAACTAATGTGAGAAATCACCTTATATTTTAGGTAATTTCTCGTTTCACTAGAAAAATAAGTTATTTACTACTTTTTTCTAAGTATTTCTTATAACCTATTTTTTCTAGTTTCACGGATTTATCTAAGATGGTAATCTCCAGGTTTTTTGAATATTCCTCTACTTTTTGCTGGATAATTTTATCTGCTGTCCCCAAAATCTTAGCTGCTAGAATCCCAGCATTTTTGGCGCCGTTGATAGCAACTGTCGCTACCGGAATTCCAGGTGGCATCTGAACTATCGAATACAATGAATCAACACCGTTTAAAGTCTTGGTTTGGGCAGGCACCCCAATGACTGGCAGAGGAGTAAGTGAGGCAACCATTCCAGGTAAATGAGCTGACCCCCCTGCACCGGCAATAATCACTTTTAAACCTCTATCTGCAGCCGACTGTGCATAAGAATACATTAGCTTTGGAGTCCGGTGAGCCGAGACAATTTTTATCTCATATTCCACACCAAACTGCTCCAGCATCTCAGCTGCCTCTTTCATAATTGGGAGATCAGAGTCAGATCCCATGATGATACCAACCAGTGGTTTGTTCATTATTTTAGTGACAAGTGACTAGAGTCAAGAGTCTAGAGTAATTCCAGGATTTTTTTTCCTAGACTCTAGCGACTTGCGACTAGACACTTATATACTTTCTTGCACTGCGCGCTTTCTTCCAGGCATCATTGATACTCTTTCCAATGGCATTGATATGTCCCATCTTGCGTTCAATTTTTGTTTCGGCTTTTCCATACAGATGAACAAAAACTCCCGGAATTGCCAGAGCTTTTTCCAATCCTTTAACATCCGACTGTCCAGTTCTAGCTCCTAAAATATTAATCATCACCACAGCTGGTGTGATCAACTCAGTTCGTCCCAATGGCATGCCGGTGATGGCTCGGATATGTTGCTGAAATTGATTGGTTAAAGAAGCGTCCATCGAGTAATGACCGCTATTGTGCACTCTAGGTGCAATTTCATTGATTAGCACTTTTCCATCTTTTGTGACAAACATTTCAATCCCAAAAATACCGGCACTTTTTAGTACTTGCATGACTTCCATTCCCAGCGCCTCAGCTTTCTTCAAAATTCCAGGTTTCACCCGCGCTGGTGCAAAAACGGTGTGACAGATATTATTTTTATGGACTGTTTCAACCACTGGATGAGCTTTGATTTCACCTTTGGTATTTCGGGCAACCATCACAGCAACTTCTTTGGTAAAAGGAACCCAACCTTCAACATATAAACTTTTACCTTGCAGCTTTTTCAAAGCATAATCAATTTGAGTTTTATTTTTAATAACAGAATTACCTTTACCATCATACCCACCAATTCTCGCTTTCAAAACCAAGGGATATCCAAGTTCCTCAGCAGCTTTTTCAATATCTTCTTTGGTTTCAACTGCCAAAAAAGGGGCGACAGGGATCTTGTATTTAGTTAAAAACTGTTTTTGAACTAGTTTATCTTTAATAATCTCCAGTGTTTTAGCCGAAGGGTTTACACTAACACCTGATTTGGCAATGATATCTAGCAACTCAGGATTCGCGTGCTCCCATTCAATAGTCAGAAAATCTGACCTTTCTGCTAATGTTTTCATCGCTTTGGGATCATCCAGAGAAGCTAAGATTTGCTTGTCTGCAACTTGGCCGGCAGGAGAATTTGGTGTGGGATCAAGCACAGTAACGTAAAAACCGAGTTTTTTGGCTTCAAAAATCATCATCCGTGCTAGCTGTCCTCCACCAACGATGCCTATTCTGTTTTTCATATGATTAAATAATTATTAAATTGTTAGATTGCTGAATTGTTTGCTCCGCATATATTGTGTTAACAACAATTTAACAATTCATAGCATGACATCAGCACGACAATTTAACAATTACTTGACTAACTTATGTATCTCTTTTACTAGTTTTTTGGCCCGTTGTACAGCTGTTCCTAGATGGCTAGTGACTTGTAAACTTTTTTCTATCTCTTTTTCAGATAAATATTGGCTGATATAAACATCATTAATTAAGTTTTTCGCCAAACTATTTTCTTCACCATTTTGGATTTTTTCCCATGAATTTATTGCGTGATCCCGGATTACCTCATGCATCTGTTGCCTGTCTGCTCCTTTTTTAACCGCTTGAATAATGACTTCTTCCGTTGCAGCAAATGGGGCAAATTTTTCAAGATTTTGTTTTACCCTAGTTTTGTTAAGGGTAAAATCCTGAACAACTTTTTGAGCACTGACCAGTATCTCATCAATAGCCAGAAACATTTCCGGCAGATAAGACCGTTTGTTCGCCGAGTCATCAATCGTTCTTTCCAGAAGTGACAATGCAGCATTGTCCCAGGCGTTTCGTTCCAGTGACATCACCAGTCGGGCTAGTGAACAGATCTGTTCGGATTTAACCGGATTTTTTTTGAAAGGCATGGCGGATGAACCAACCTGTTTTTTGCCAAATGGCTCAACCCATTCGCCAAAACCAGCTGACTGTAAAACTCGCAGATCAAAGGCAAACTTATGGAGAGTTTGAGCAAACGAAGATAAAAGTTGAGCCACCAGAATGTCAAACTTTCTGGGAGAAGTTTGTCCGGCAATTAAGACTGGCGAAATTCCCAGATTTTGCATCACCTCTTGTTCAAAAGTTAGTGACTCTTTTTCTCCAAGCAACTTGGTATAACTAGCTGATGTGCCAACTGCTCCTTTGAAACCTTTGGCTTTGATGGTTTGTTTAACAAATTGGAGCTGCTCAAAGTCGACCAGTAAATCCTGAGCATACATTGATAAACGGTATCCTATGGTAGTCGGTTCAGCGGCTTGTAAATGAGTATAGGCAAGTGTGGGCTGATCCGCTAATTCTGTAATTCTCTGAGCGAAGACTACTAGTAATTTTTTGACATTTTGTTCAGTTAGTTGTAGGGCTTCCCTGGTTCTTATTGAATCAGTGTTATCAACTATATCCATACTAGTGCCACCCAAATGAATCTTTCCTCCGCCTACTTTGGCCTTCTCTGAAAACTCTTTGATGGCAGCCACAGTGTCATGCTTAGTGTCTTTTTCTATTTCTAAAATCCGATTGATTTCAATATTGGATTGATTTTTCTTTAGATCATCGAGCTCTTTTTTTGATACCAGTCCATATTTGTTTTGGACCCTGGCCATTTCAACCCAAATCTTTCGCCAGATCAAAAATTTATTTTCTTCAGAAAAAATCTGCCGCATTTGGTCGCTGCCATATCTCCAGGAAAAAGGTGATTGGAATGTGGAGTAATCGCTCATGAGTGTTAACTTAAAATTTTATCTAGTTTTTTCTCTTTTATAGCCTGTTTGATTTCTCTGGCCACTCTTCTGCCAACTGACATTGGTTGCCCAAATAAATAACCAGCGTATGGTGTTGCCCCTATCCCTGGACTACCTGGCATGCGAGGTGAGACATCGAAAACAACTAACTCCTTTTTTGGCGGACCTGGCATGACCATTGATTGCAGCGAAAATGGGCCGATGACACCTGGTGAAGCAAGTTCCTGTGTGGCTTTGACAAACTGCTCTCCTATTTTAAATGCATCACCCAGTAATGACTCCAAAACTGTGACGGCAATATGACCGGCTTCTTCAAACTTTACCTCCAGTTTATTTAAAACTTGATTCATATCGATAAATGGGATTTTTGAAAAACCTTCAAGATTGGTTTGTCTTCTGGTGTCTGTACCAAGTAACTCAAGTCGCTTCGTTAAAGGTGAATAAAAATAATTAAAGTTGACTTGGACACCAACTAAGAATTCTTCAATAACAGCTTTATCTAGAGCTTCTTTAGTAATTTTATTCTGAGAAATAAGCTTATCAGACTCTTTTTTAAATTCAGCATAAGAATTGACCAAGAAAAATGCCCGCTCAAAACCCCGTTCCTGCTCTAAAACTTTCACAATACAGAGCCGATCAATTTGCTTGGGATCTTTATACTGTTTTGGAAAGCGGATACCAGCTTGCTCAAGCAGATCATACTGATTTGGCTTCACTCCCCTTTCCTCTGTTTTTAGTAAAAATTTATTGCCAAACATCGGAACATCAAAATGATTTTCTATAGCATCATAATCATCCAGGTATACTTCAAAGGATCTATTTGGTAAAAAAATAACATTTCTTTTTTGCAGCTCCAACTGAATTTCCGGAGTTAAAATTTGTTTAAAAGAGTCTAGCTCAATCACTTCATCAACACAGCCAACTTCTCCATTGGTTTTATAATATTTGCTATATACTTCTCCGCGGCCTTTTTGAGTAATGACAAGAGTTTTAAATCCTTCATCTTTAGCTCCACGGGCTACATCGAGAGCTGAGTGAGAACCAATAGAAGCGATAGTAATGTTTTTTAAGGTATATGCTTTCTGTAACTTTGTCATTGCGAGCGGAGCGTGGCAATCTTATTGATTTAGATTCTCACGTCGCTGACGCTCCTCAGAATGACGTATAACTTAATCTAAAATAAGATCGAGTTTTTTCTTTTGTATAGCTGTTTTAATCTCTCTGGCAATTCGGCGTCCGGTACTCATTGGCTCACTATAATTTAAATCAGAATATGAACTACCATTGGTAAATAAATTAGTTCCGGCAACAATGCGACAAGAAATTTCCATCGCCACAAACTTTTGGTCTGGAGTGATCACCGTCTCTAAACAGAACGGACCAAATAGACCCTTTTTGTCGATTAATTCTTTAGAAGATCTGACTACTGATTCACCCATCGCATAGGCTTCCGGAAGCAAAGACTCACGCAGCACTAACGGACTATTTCCCACCACAACATAACTAGGATCTATATCCAGTCCCTGCTGTCCATGCAATGGTATTCTGCCTAACCCATCAACATTGGTTTCATAGCGACGATCCATCGACATGATCTCGATCTCCCCTGTTAATGGGGAGTGGAAATAATGAATATACAAAGTCACACCAATGACATATTCTTGAATAATAAACTCTTCAGTACCCAAACTTTTTACTTTACTTAAAAAATCCTGTTTATCTCGGGCATAAAAATAACCTTTACCACCGGCAGCCCCATAGGTTTTCACAATCACCGGATAGGTCACATCATTTAAATCATCAAACTGTTTTGGCATCGGAATCCGGGCGTGTTGTAACCATTCTCGCTGCATACTGCGATCTCCCTCCCAATCCAAAACCGCTTTATTGCCATAGTAGGGAAGTTTAAGTTTTTTATTATTTTCTGTCCCAAGATAGGCGACGAAAGATCCGTGGGGGATCAAAATGACGTTTTCAGCTTTTAGCCGATCTTCGACTTTTTTAAACTGGCTAAAATGCGGTACTGTCAAAATAGTGTCGATAAATTTAAAACGCTTGTAGAAAGACTCTCTTTCATGAGTAGTAACGATGAGAGTTTTAAAACCTTCTTGTTTAGCGCCGTGTAAGATCTGGAGAGAAGAGTGTGAACCAAGAGTCGCAATAGTGTAATCACTAAATTTCATTCAATATTATATAACTGATTATTTGATATTTGTCTAGGGTTGTTTATTCCCACTCCATAGTTGCAGGAGGCTTGGTAGTGATATCATAGACTACTCTGTTGACCTCTTTCACCTCTGTCACAATTCGATTGGATATTATCATCAGTAGTTCAAATGGTAAATTGGCAACATCGGCACTCATGGCATCTTTAGCATCCAGAGCTCTTAATGCGATGGTTTCGCCGTAAACTCTTTGATCGCCTCTGACGCCGGTGGTTTTAATATTGGTAAAGATAGCAAAAGCCTGCCAGAGTTTATCCTGCAATTTAGCTTTTTTGATTTCGTCCTGGACAATAAAATCAGCCTGACGCAAAATTTCCAGATTGTAATCTGTCACTTCGCCAATAATCCTGACAGCTAATCCAGGGCCGGGGAAAGGCTGTCTGTTTACTACTGACGAAGGCATTTTTAGGATTTTACCAACTTGTCTAACCTGATCTTTGTAGAAAAGCCGAAGTGGTTCAATCAGAGCTAATTTCATTACTTCGGGTAATCCACCAACATTGTGATGTGATTTAATGTTCTGACTATGTTTGGTTCCCTGGGATTCAATGACATCGGGATAAATAGTGCCCTGAACTAAAAAAGTAGCACCAATTTTTTTAGCTTCTCGGTCAAAAATTTCGATAAATGTTTTTCCTATGATTTTACGTTTGGTTTCAGGATCTGTGACCCCTTTTAGAGCTGATAAAAATTCTTTTTTGGCATCAATAATCTGCACTTTCATATGGTACTCATCTTTGAAGACTTTTTTCAAAACATCGGTCTCACCTTGCCGCATCAGACCGGAATCAATATAAAAAGATGTCAGTTGTTTACCAATTGCACGATGCACTAAAAGTGCTGCCACTGAAGAATCAACTCCACCGGAAAGGGCACAAATGGCTTTGGCTTGGCCAACCGACTCTTTGATGTCTTCGATCATTTCATCTACATATTTTTTATTCAAAGGAGACAGCTTAGGCTTTAAACCACAAATTTTTAAAAAGTTGGATAAGATAGTTTCACCAAACTGCGTATGAACTAGCTCTGGATGAAATTGGATCCCATACTGTTTATTTTTTTCATCTGACATCACAGCGATTGGAATCGTTTTGGTAATCGCATTTACTGTAAAACCTTTGGGGGGCTTGATCACCGAGTCCCCATGTGACATCCAGACATTAAATTCATATGAAGTATTTTCCAACAGTTTGCTATCTTTTTTAACAGTTATATTGGCTGGGCCATACTCACGAATTTTGCCTGGTTTGACATCTCCTTTTAGCAGATGTGACATCAGCTGCTGACCGTAGCAGATGCCAAGAATTGGATGACCTAACTGAAAGATTTTGCTATCAATAGTCGGCACCCCTTTCTCATAGACAGACGAAGGTCCGCCCGACAATATTATTCCGCTAACATTGTCATCCTGAACTTGTTTCAGGATCTTTTCATCTGGCAACACTATTTTTGTTTTCACCCCAAACTCATTGATTCTTCTGGAAATAAGATGTGTTGACTGTGATCCAAAATCAATAATTATTATCATAAATAAGTTTTCCAAGAAACAGTTACCAAGATACAAATTCCAAGTACCAAACAATATTCAATTAATAAATTTGTTAAATTGATAAATTATTTGGATACTTGTTACTTGTTTCTTGATTATTTGAAATAGTTTATACCATTTCGAAAAATTTGTAATCCAGGACCATCTTTTGGTAGCTCTTTTCCAGCTCGTTTGAGTTGCTCTTTGAGCAATGGCCAGTTTGGCAGCTGAGTAAATGACATCGCTCGCTCTGGATGTGGCATCAGACCCAAAATCCTGCCGGTTTCATCTGTTATACCAGCAATATCTTCGATCGCGCCATTTGGATTGGCCGGCAAATTTAAATATTTACACATCTCACCTTTGGTATAACGAAGAGCAACTAAGCCTTTTTGGTTGATGATTGCTAATGTTTTATCTTCTGCATAGAATTTACCCTCTCCATGCGCAATCGGACAGGAAAAGGTTTCGACCTCACTGACCCAGGGACTATTTCCTTCAGCTTTTAAATCAACCCAGCGATCGGTATAGGTGGCGTTATCATTGTGCAAAATAGCCACCTGTTTTTCGCCGTACTTTTTCTCAACAGCTGGAAATAGTCCTAAGTTAGCGAGCACTTGGCAACCATTGCAGATACCGATCACCAGCCGGTCCAGATTGATAAAATGTCTCAGATCTTCCCAGAGATTATTTTTTAGTTTGTTGGCAAAGCCGTTGCCACTGCCGGTATCATCGCCATAAGAAAAGCCACCCGGTATAGCTAAGATCTGGAACTTCTTGAGCAGTTTTTTATTTTCAATCAGATCATTGATATGAACTATCTCCCCATGTCCCCCAACTTTTTCAAAAGCTGTTTTAGTTTCTTCTTCACAGTTGATACCATAACCAGTCAGCACCCCAATTTGTGGTTTGTGCTGAGAAGTTGATACAGTAAAGGCAGATTTGTATGCAGAGTTTAATTGTTCAAGTGTTAGATCAACAATGGTGTTTCCCTGAACACTTTTAATCTGGATTTTTTTATTCTGTGTCACTATGCCAATTTGTGTATATGCTAAATCGGAGAAAACTTTTTCAAACTGCTCTTTGTGGGAGGGATCAATTGTTACTACCAATCGTCCAGCTGACTCTGAAAACATCAGTTCCTGATTGTGTCCGGATAATCCTTCTAGAGAGATATCGACACCAAGTTGACCAGCGAGCGACATTTTTGATAACGCCACAATTAATCCTCCCCGATTGACAGGAATACTGCTGGCTACCAGATTTTGATTGATAGCACTATACAAAGCCTGGTACATTTTTTTATTTTTTTCCAGATCAACTGATGGCACCGTGTTTCCAGGAGCAAATCGCCCAGTAGTTTCAGAAAGATACTGGAAATATTCTGAACCGCCCAAAGCAATATTTGTATCACCAAGTAAGTAAACTAAGTCCCCCGGAATTTTGGCATCTATGGAGACCACTTTTTCAACATTGTCCATGACCGAAATAGAGGAGATGAGGAGCGTTGGGGGAACTGATATTTTGACAGGATTACCTAGTTCATCAAAACCTTTAAAATCATTGAACATGCTATCTTTCCCGGAAATAAAAGGTGATCCAAAGCCAACTGCGCCATCGAAACACCCCTTGGCAGCGAGCTTTAACTCACCAAGTCGTTGTTTTTCAAAAGATGAACACCAGCAAAAGTTGTCGAGCAAAGCGATTTTTTCTGGATTGGCACCAATTGAAACTAAGTTTCTCACAGCTGAATCAATGGTATTTAAAGCCATCTGATACGGATCTATCTCTGAGTAACTCGGATACAAAGCCTGAGATACCGCTACTCCTTTGAGTGAATCAGCAATCGGCTTGATAACTGAGGCTTCACCATTCACCCGTCCCCTACCTTGTAACGGTTTTAAAACGGTCATCGACTGGACTTCATGATCATATTGAGTGGAAATAAATTCGAAACTAGAAATATTAAGCCTGTGAGCTAAATCAATAGCTACTTGGTTGTAATCACTAACTTCAGGGATAGTTGGTTCATCAAAATATGGTTTAACCCATTCGGAAACCAGCTTTCTTTCAGGTAGTCCGTCGTGCAAAAATTCCAAATCTATATCTAGAATGGTTTTATCATTGAATAACACTTCGCATTTACCAGTATTATTAAATTCACCAATGATAGTGGCTTCCACTCCCCTTTTCGATAAAAGATTATTCAGTGCCTCCCATTTCTCTGGTGATACTGCCAAAGTCATTCTTTCCTGAGACTCAGAGATCCAGATCTGCCAGGGATCAAGTCCAGGATATTTCAACGGAATATTTTCTAAGTACACTTTTACACCACCGGACTCTCTAGCCATTTCAGCCACCGAACATGACAGTCCACCAGCACCATTGTCAGTAATACTGTTATATAAATTTTGGTAAATAGCTTCTTTGGCAATTGCATCCGAAAACTTTTTTTGCGTAATAGGATCACCGATCTGCACTGCGGTGGACGGAGATCCACTATCTAAAGCTTCGGACGAAAACGTCGCGCCATGGATTCCATCCAGTCCCACTCGTCCCCCGACCATAACGACTAAGTCCCCTGGTTTTGCCTTTTTTTGAAAAGCTTTTTTGCCATTGATCTCTCGCTGCAACAATCCTAAAGTACCGACAAAAACCAAGGGCTTTCCTTTGTACCGATCATGAAAATACATAAATCCCTGGGTGGTTGGAATACCCGATTGGTTACCGCCCGAATTTACTCCCGCAATCACACCTTCCATAATTCGTTTGGGCGATAACATGGCAGTTGTTAACTTACTATCTTTAAACAATGGTTTTTGATCGGCTGGATCAGCAAAACAAAATCCATAGGTGTTTAGAATTGGTTTGGCTCCCATCCCAAATCCTAAAGCATCCCTGTTAACACCCACGATTCCGGTAATCGCTCCGCCAAAAGGATCAAGTGCGGATGGGGTATTATGTGTTTCAACTTTATGTGTCACCAAATACTGATCATCAAACGCAATAGCCCCTGAGTTATCTGTAAATACAGAGACACAAAAATCTCCAGATCCTTCTGAAGCTTCAGCGTAGGAGGATTTTTGTTTACGAACAGTAGCCGTGGCTTTTTTAATAAACGTTTTATACAAACCCTCTGGTACATCATCATCCATGGGGGAGGCAAAGATAGTGTGTTTACAGTGTTCAGACCAGGTTTGAGCCAGAGATTCGAGTTCAATGTCGGTCGGATTTCTTTTCAATTTTTTGAAGTATTTTTGGATCGTCTTCATATAAAGCAGGTTCAGTGCCAAAGGTCCACGCCGGGAGCCATCAGGATTGGCGATCCCCTCTTTACCAATTTTGGTCAGCTCTTCATCTGAGACATTTAAGTCAACTTCAGTGACCTGTGGTGTAGTTGTAAGCCTCACTTTTGGAACTATCAGGTCCATACCCTGATCTTTTTTGTACTGAGCATTATCTTTGATATGCACTCTTTGAATAATTGGATTAATCAGCGAATTTGCCACTTGTTTGATCTGTCCATTTTGTCCCGACGTTTTAAAGAAGATTAATTGCGATGTATATACCGCTTCTCCATCCATAAATTTAATTTTGAGTAAATCTTCAATGATTTCTTTGGTTGTATGCGCGACATTATCAGTCACTCCAGGTAAAAACCCAATTTCAACTGCATAGTCAGCCCCGTTCATAGACGTATTTTTAATAGAAACCTGTTGAGTTAGTGGATTGGTTAAAGCCTGGGAAATTTTCTCGATTTCAAAATCAGCAAAATCTTTATCGATGGTATACACATCTACGACCTCAGCTTGATCAATCAAAAGTCCTGGAAAAGCTGCTTGAACTTTAGAGATGAAATAAGTGGCTCTTGAGTCTGGTACTTTTGAGGAAACCTCAATCCGTAGTGCCATGAAGATATAACTATTCTACAGATTGTAGATAGATAGTCAAGAAGATGATTTTTAATTTTCAATTTTCAATTTACGAATTTTCAATTATCAATCAATTTACAATTTGTAAATTGATCAATTGAGAATTCATTTGTAAATAAGCTGAGATTGCGACTTCGTCTTTGTAAATTGTGAATTGGAAATTGAAAATTTTATTAGGCCTGATTGAGGTATTTTTTGATTAATGTTGCAGTTGAACTATCATGGACGGCCTCATCTAATTTATGCGCTTCCAACTCTCCTAATATTTTGGTAGCTAAGACTTTTCCTAATTCCACTCCAAATTGGTCAAACGAATTGATGTCCCAGATGACCCCCTGGACAAAGATTTTGTGTTCATATAGAGCAATTAGCTCTCCCAAACTGTGTGGTGTTAGTTTTTGGAGTAATAAACTGTTGGAAGGACGGTTGCCGGTAAAAGTTTTATGAGGGATCAGATTGGCGGGGACTCCTTCAGCTTTGAGCTGCTCCGGAGTTTTACCAAAGGCCAGCGCTTCCGGCTGGGCAAAAAAATTGGCCATCAGTTTGTCATGATGATCATCCAGTGGATTGAGCGATTCTTTAAAACCAATAAAATCCGCCGGGACCAGTTTGGTACCTTGATGTATCAGTTGATAAAAGGCATGTTGACCATTGGTCCCTGGTTCACCAAAAATAATCGGACCGGTCTGGTAATTGACCCATTGCCCATCCTTGGTGACAGATTTACCATTGGACTCCATATCTCCTTGCTGGAAATAGGCTGGAAACCGGTTCAAGTATTGTTCATATGGCAATATGGCATGGGTTTGAGCTCCGAAGAAATTGTTGTACCAAACCCCTAAGACAGCCATTATGACTGGCATATTTCGTTCAAAAGGAGTGCTGGCAAAATGTGTATCCATCTCATGAAATCCTTCCAACATATTATTAAAATTGTCCGGGCCAATAGCGATCATCAGGGATAAACCGATCGCACTGCATAAAGAATATCTTCCCCCGACAAAGTCCCAAAACGGAAACGTTGAACTAGGGTGAATACCAAAGCGGGTGACTTCATTCAAGTTGGTTGATAGAGCTACAAAATGGCGGGCGATTGCTGAACTATTTTTTAAATTTTCCAAAATCCATTTTCGGGCGGTCAGTGCATTGGTCATCGTTTCCTGAGTGGTAAAGGTTTTTGAAGCGACAATAAACAGAGTCTCTGCTGCATCCAGATCCCTAATCGTCTCAGTAAAATGAGTACTATCAACATTGGATATAAATCTGACTGTAAGTTTACGATCTGAATAGGCTTTTAGTGCTTCGTAAGCCATTTGTGGTCCTAAATCGGATCCTCCTATGCCGATATTAATAATATTTTTGATCGGCTTACCGGTAAATCCGGTCCATTCACCATTGCGGATTTTAAAAGCAAAATCTCGCATCATTTGTAGCACCTGATTGATCTCAACCATGACATCTTTGCCGTCTACAACTATCGGATTTTTGGAGCGATTACGCAAGGCGATGTGCAAAACCGACCGATTCTCAGTAGTATTGATCTTTTCTCCGGCAAACATCTCCTCAATCTTTCGCTGAAGATTGACCTGTTGCAGTAATTCGATAAAAATCTGAAGGGTATCTTCGGAGAAGTGATTTTTGGAATAATCCAAATAAATTGAACCGGCCTGAATGGCAAAATTTTTTCCTCTTTGACTATCTTTATGGAAAAAATCACGCAAATGAGTATTCTTTATTTTTTGATAGTGGTCGAGTAGCTTTGGATAAACAGGTAAGGAAGTAAAAAGTGGCATGCTCAAAACGTAGCACTTTTTGCCATGACACGCAACAGACAATCAAAAGAAGATATACCTGTTAGACTTCCCCATCCTACAAACTACAACCTAAAGCCTACTTACTAACTAGTAATTATTTACAAACCCTGATTGGAGCACTAGAATGAAGCCTATGGAATCTTTGCAACTTGTTATTTTTGGTATTACCGGCAACCTTGTTCAAAAATACATTCTTCAGGCTTTATATGATATGGCTGAAAAAGGGCTGCTGCCGGAAAATCTGTCAGTGGTAGGTAATGCCCGCAAGCCCAAATCAGAAGCTGAATTTCAAGAGTATTTGTCTGAAGTCCTCCATGCTGACAATCTACATCACAAGCATCCGATCGATCCTGAAGTCTTTAAAAAGCTTGCTAGCAAGATCAGTTATATCGACGGCAATTTAGACGATCCGGATTTTTATATCAGACTCAAAGAATATTTATCATCAGTCAGTAGTGAACAAAAAGTAAATCGAATTTTTTACCTAGCAACCTATCCTGAGCTGTATCGACACGTTTTTGAAAATTTGAAAAGTCAGGGGCTAAATACCCAGGATCAAGGCTATGTCAGACTGATGATTGAAAAACCGTTTGGTCATGATTTAAAAAGCGCCCAGGATCTCAATCAGCTTTTGAAAGAATATTTTACTGAAGATCAGATCTACCGGATGGATCATTATTTGGGCAAAGAAACACTCCAAAATATTTTGACTTTCCGATTTGGTAACGGGGTATTTGAACCTTTAATGAACAATCAATATGTCGATCATATTCAGATCACCGCTTCGGAAGATTTTGGGATCGGCAAAAGAGGCGGTTATTACGATACGGTCGGAGCATTAAAAGATGTCGGACAAAATCATCAGCTGCAGATGCTGGCTTTTGCTACGATGGATGCTCCAACTGAATTTGCCAATCATGAAGTCACCTCCGAAAGACTAAAAATCCTCCAAAGTCTGAAGTCTGATCCTTCTTCGGTAGTGTTTGGACAATACCAGGGATATACTTCGGAAGAGAATGTTGATCCTTCATCTCAGACTGAAACTTTTTATGCTTTAAAAACTGAAATTGATACTCCCCGTTGGAAGGGTGTCCCGATCTATATCAGGGCCGGGAAAAAATTGAAACAAACAGCCACTGAAATCGCGGTAGTGTTTAAACTGTCAGCCAACCAGCTGTTTAAAGATCAGCAGGCAGCAATGGAACCAAATGTACTTTTTTTCCGTATCCAGCCAAACGAAGGAATAGTCATGCGAATTCTGACCAAAAAGCCGGAGCATGGGGTCGAACTTGAACCCACTTATATGCAGTTTTGCTACAGGCAGGATCCGACATTTCATACCTTTCCCGACCCTTATGAAAAATTGATCTCCGATGCTATCCGGGGTGATCAGACCTTTTTTAATTCCGGTGAAGAAGCCGAGGCCCAGTGGGCATTTATTGACCCCTTGTCTGAATCCAAACCAGAAGTTCATCCTTATCAACCTGGTAGTTGGGGGCCAGAGGCAGCCGATAGACTGATTGAAAAAGATGGTCGCAAGTGGCTAGAGCCCTCAGAACAGTTCTGCGCCATAATACCCCATAATACCTGACATAAACACAACATTTTGTATCTTCTTTTCTGATGACTGAGCAACTATAATCAATCAAGAAGATGTCAAGCAGACGCCCTGACATACCATTGCTTCATGATCCACGACTAGATCTTCCATCCAACGAAGCACTCAATCAAGCGGCAAAACTTCGAGCAACCAATCCTTTGGCTCCCCCCCTTATAACACCTGGTATCCTATATCTATCATTGGTAGAGAATCCTGAAATTAAGCCAGGTGTTAAAAAATATGGAGTAGATAGTCAGGAAATAGCTCGCTGGGCATACAACATAAATATGTTCGCCAATTTTGAACCATACACACACCGTCATTGGCAGTCTGAAGTCTGGGATCAACAAGTCGACAGAGCGATTGACGCCGCCTTTGCAGAAGCCAATAAAGTCGGTATTGAGACTGCACCACCTGGTATATTATTGCGCCAGGTCATCCGAACAGATCCGATCCAAAATATCGTTGCAGGAAGAGGCATTGAGGAGAGCTTGGATCGGCTTGGCGAGGATGCTTATAAAGTTGCTACTGAAAGAAGAAATACCTATTTATATCGTGCTGGATAATTGAGTGAAAAAAGACTTTAGACTATTAATTAACTTCGGAATCTGCCAGCCAGTCCGGTTAATCCAAAAAGCGGTCTTCGCGATTTAGAAGTAGCTAATACTGGATTTTCGATTCCAGGTCGAGGAGTCACTCTAGGAGGATTTTTTTCTAAAAACTGACTAATTACGGCTTTTTCTATCGGAGATAATGTACCACCCAACCTATGCATACCTAAATTTTGCTCAAAAACTTTTTGTGATTCAACTGATTTCGGACCTCTGCACATACCGTCTGACAAAAACCTGACATTTTGCTGTCAAAATCTTTACCTATATGCTAATTTACTCCTGATATGACGTACTGTCAAGGTCAGCGGGGATACTATCTGTGTGTGAATTGAGTAAGATACTACTAGTCTTTTTTTCGTCCGGTTGAGGTAGTGGCAACATTTTTACCTACTTCATGCTGACCAAATTTGCCTCGCATAGCTGATGTCAGTTTGTTGCGATAGCCATTTGGAGATGTTTCTTCGACCTCATCAGACTCGACCCGGATATCAAAGGAGTCTTTGATCACCCTGGCTTCAACTCCCATCTCTGCCGCCACTTTAACAGTCCACTCCCCTTCACCAGTATGACCAATTTTGGAGGAATAATTTGTCAGTTCAGCATCTTCTTTAAGAGCATCAAGTGCCCAGCCAACCAGTCGTGACTCGACGACTGAACGATTGTTGTAAACTCTAAAAATCTCAACTATATCTAAATCAAATGGTGAGGCTTTTAATATAGCTGCACCTTCGGAGATCGCTTCCATCATGCCATATTCAATGCCATTGTGAACCATTTTGGCAAAATGGCCGGCACCTACCGGACCAAAGTGGCCATAAGCATCGGGCGCGGCAATTTTAGCTGCTAAATCTTTGATCATCTCATAATCAGCTTTGTCTCCGCCAATCATCAGACAAGCACCGGTTCTGGATCCGCCAGGACCTCCAGAAGTGCCGATGTCCATAAAATGGATACCAGTTGGTTTGATCTTTTCAGCTCTTCTCAAGGTATCTTTATAAAAAGAGTTGCCACCGTCGATCAAGAGATCCCCTTCTGACATCAAAGGCAAAACTTTATCAATAAACTCATCGGTAACATCTCCGGCCGGCAACATCAGCCATATGACGCGGGGAGTTTCTAGCTGGGAGATTAAATCTTCGATATCTGAAGCACCGGTTGCACCAGCTGCCACAACTTCTGCCAAAGGCTCAGGTGAACGATTCCAGGCTACAACTTCCTGACCTTGTTCAAGCAAGTGCAACACCATATTTTTACCCATCCGGCCTAAACCGACATAACCAAGTTTCATCACTTTGAATATACCTTTTAAAAGAGAGGTTGTCTAGAGAGTTTTTCGATGGGCAGCCGCGTTTGCTAAAATATCCGGTGGTAAAGTGTGGGGAAATCCAATTGGAGTGATCTGATGGAGTGGAACCGGTGTTTCCGGTCTCTGAGTCAGAGCATGAATAGCCTCAAAGACTTCTGCAACCCGAGATCCTGGATGTCTGGCTGCCGTAGTCATTTGTTCGGCTATTGAGGCCCTAACACTTTCTGCGCTCGGTCTGGATAATTCAATTCTATTTCTTAAACTGGACATAATAAAATATTAATTTAGTAAATTATAATAATCAAGAGATTATTTATAATAACTAAACCAATATTTACCAATGATTGCGTCTTTCTTAATATTTCCATAATCCCTACTGTCAATACTAAACTCCCTGTTATCCCCTAGTAAAATATACTCATCTTCCGGAACTAACACCTCTTGGTCTTCGGCTAATAGACCTCTAGCTTTCGTCTTTCCGGTTTCTTTTAAATAAATATCTTCTTCTTTAAAGCCGCTTATATAAACTTCTCCTGAGGCAATTTTGATCTTATCCCCCGGAATAGCGATAATTCGTTTAACAAAATCCTGAGCATCATCCTCAGGGTTCCGAAATACGACTATATCTCCTCTTTTATAATCATGATCCAACTTATTGACCATAAAATATTCACCATTCACTAAAGTTCGTACCATGGAACTGCCAGACATTCGATAAGGTTGGGCGACAAACCAATAAATACCTGTAATGAACATGAGTAAGAGCACCAATCCACCAATTACTGGGACTTCAATAAAACCCCTGGCTTTTTGCATATATATATTATCCATCTTCCATCATTAATCCTCAATCATCTATTATGTATCTATGAATCTGTCCATAGATATTGGGGGAACCCATATCCGTTTTGCTACTTCCAAAGATGGCAAAAAGATTGACCATAAAGAAAAATTTCACACCCCCAAAATGTATGACGACGGGATGGATCTGATTGAAGAGACCATCGAGCGAATGACAGATGGTCATATCCCCGCTCATATTTCGTTGGGGGTTGCCAGCCCGATCGATTATGTCAAAGGGGTGATCATGAAACCGCCAGCTTTACCCAATTGGGCAGGACATTCGATCCGCAAAGAGCTGGAGCTACGACTCAAAACCAAGGTTCACCTGGAAAATGATGCCTGTTTGGCAGCCCTGGCCGAAGCCAATGCTATCAATCCCAAGAAGTATCCGATTGTAGCCTATATCACCCTCAGTACCGGTGTGGGGGGAGCCCGAGTGGTCAACGGTCGAATAGATTATCATTCCACCCCCTTTGAACCCGGTCATCAAATCCTTGATCCTGATGGCCGTTTTTGGCCAGGCTGCGGTCAGCGAGGCTGCTTTGAGTCGATGGCATCAGGAAGAGCTTTTGAGATCACTTATGGTGTTAAACCAGAGATGTGTGAGGATTTTAAAATCTGGGAGGAACATGCTAAAACGGTTTCTCAGGGGCTAGTAAATGTAATTGCGCTTTGGGCTCCAGACATATTGATTGTAGGCGGTAGTTTGGTCAAAGCTGGTAAGAAATTTATTGATCCTTTAATGCACTTTACTATCAATGATCTGCAGATCTTTCCTGCCCCCAAAATAGTAATTTCTAAAATGGATGATAACAATGTCCTGATCGGCGGATTTGCCTTGCAATCACAAAAAAAGCTTTTATAATAGCTTTGATGTCATCACCAGATCGTACTCCCAGAATTCGTAGAGTTTGCGACACACGCATCTGTCCTAAAGCCAAAGACTGCCAGCTTTCTTCAGCTATTGAGAATATTCGAAAAAGCGATTCGCCTTTTAACGATGAAGAGAAAAGAAATCAACTTCAAGTGTTTAGAAATAATATTGGCTTTAAAAAATGCCGTTTATACCCAATGATTTTCACAAAAAAGGAATTATAAAACTTCGTAACTCAAAGTCACCGACATAATAATTTCATTTTCTCCTGGCTGAAGCTGGGTGTTCTGATTGGCAGTTTCAGAATCAGCGGCTTTCGCAGCATACAGCATCGGTCCTCCGCCCCCAATACTTTCACTATAATTGATAATTTTACCTAGTTTAAATCCTGCTGCCGTGGCTGCAACCTGGGCTTTAGCTTTGGCAGTTTCAATAGCTTTTTGTCGGGCTTCATTTTCAGCGGCAGTCTTGTCTTCACTATCAAACTGGACACCACCAAGTTGATTTACTCCATTTTGGGTAGCAATATCAATTACCTGATTGGCCAGGTCAATCGAACTGATTTTAATGACCAAAGTGGTATTTGCCCGATACCCGGCTGCTTTAGAATTTGGATCTGAGACTGCTGGGGCTGCGGCTGATTTTTCCATCAAGACGGGTCTGTTGCTAAAATCCTCGTAGACACTGATATTTTCGGTTTTTATATCCTGGTCTTTAATACCTAAGGCCTTGATTGCAGCAGTGACTTTATTGATCACTTCATTCATTTTATTTTTAGCAGTATCGGCGTTTGAACCATCTGCCACCACTCCGAGTCTGACAGTCGCTGATGTTGGTGCTAGTTTAGCTTTTCCTTCACCGGTGGTGGAAAACGAGTCAGTTTTTTGAGTTATAGTGCTGGTGACAGAAAAAGGGATAGGACCGGCAACTTTGCTATAGATGAAAATAGATAGTAAGGTAAAAAGTATTGTAAAGGTGATAGTGCCGAATACTTTTAGTAAATCCATACATCATTATGGTCATATTTACCAAAAGTTGTCAAAATTTTAGGGTTTCTTAAAAGAGATAACTTTTTTTCGAAGATAGATAATACCTAAAAGCCAAACTCCGCCGATCAGATAAGCTCCTAGTGTATCTGAAAACCAATGCGCCCCAAGATAGATTCTGGAAAGACCCATTAATACCAAGAGAATACCCCAGAAAGTTACAACTAAACTTCGCATTAAATTTTTGGGGAGATAGATCCAGCTGAGGTATAACAAGAAACCAGCAAAACCCATGAAAAATAGCACATGTCCTGATGGAAAGGAATCTTGTACCTGATACTGAGCTGCCTGATAAATGAGATCCGGATCAGGTCTGGGCCTTGAAATCAATACTTTGAAAATCAAACTTGTTAAAACCGCCCCAGCTGCAGAAAATATTAGTAGTGCAGCATCGGCCACTTTTTTAAATAGAATTAACAATAAACTTGCTGCCCCGACCAATAAAGTCCCCGGGATGACATATCCTATATCAGTCATCAGTAACATCAGATAATTGAACCATGGCAATGTAATCAGTTGGATCTGCCTGGTGATAACTATGTCAAAAGGAAAATATGGATACTGTTTAGCGAAAAAAGCCAGAGCAGTAAACGCACTGAGGAAAAAAATCAGATACATCTCAAACCAAAGACTACGTTTTTTTATCTCTGGTTGAGAGGGTCTTTTTGAGTTCATAGTCATTTTAATTTAAGTTGTCTGACGACTATAGCATAAAAAGAAAAAAAGATCAGATTACATAATAGTGAAAAAACTATAATGGTAATAATGGCGTTTTCGCGCATAATTAAAGCTGTAATATCGTTTATAACCCGCCCCGGCTGAGTAAACAAATAGATAGAATGTGTTCGCTCAATTTTTCCCAAGGCCACACCAAAGGCGATCAGTGTATTAAAGATAGCTATGGCTGGCGTAAATAAAGGATTCTGCCGCCGTCTAAAAATCGGAAATATTTTTTGCAGCGGATACATACCAAATAAATAGGTGATAATGCCAAATCCAAATATCATGACATATTGCATAAACAAGATAATTTGTTCAGGTACAGAAGTAGCGGAGTAAAATTGACGAGGAAAATGCTGTAAATCTGTCACCAAATAAATAGTGTTTGGTACAAAAAGTAGCCACAAAATAAATAACGGTATCTTTAACCACCAATCACGAAAATAGACAAAAAGAAGCCCAAACAGCACCCCCAAACAAGCTAATAAGATGTTGAGCGACATCCAGTTGATATTACCAATGGCAGACATTTCTTTATTATATAGTAAGTAGGTTGTAGGGGATAGGTTGTAGGTAGAAACCAAAAATTAAAACTAGGAGTTGATGATTTTTTCAAATTTAGCTGTTGATTTGAAAGGGCCAATCAGCTGTAAATTGTAACGATCTTTTTTGAATAGCTCTTTGGCCACGGCCATTACATCTTCAGCTGTGACTGCATCAATATTTTTTAAATATTCATCAAAAGATTCCAGCTCTCGATCCAAAATATATTTTACTCCAAAATGTTCAGCCAAAAAGTTGGTTGATTCACTTCTTAAGGCCAGTCTCCCCCTGATCATCTCTTTAGCTTTTTTCATCTCATCAGGAGTCACTAAATTTTTGGTGGTGGCTTCCAGCTCATCTTTTATTACTTTCAATCCCTCTTCAATTTTTTCCAACTTGATTCCAGCGGCAGCTACAAACATACCTGTATCGATGTAAGTCTCATGATCGGCTGATACATGATAGGCCAATCCTCTTCTTTCCCTGACCTGCATAAAGAGTCGGGAAGACATCCCTTCACCAAGAATGGTCGCCAGGATCCTGGCAGCGTATTTTTTGGGATCATTGCGGTCATAGGCTTCTACTCCCAATACCAAATTGGCCTGATCAGTTTTTTTATAAAAAGCATTTACCCTGGCTTTAGTTTGTTTGGTTTTTTTGTAAGCTGGAGCTTTAAACGAACTTCTTTCTGGCAGGTCATTAAAGTATTTTTCAGCCATAGCCTCGATATCTTTGGGTATTTTCCCGGCAAAAACCAAAGCCATGTTTTTGGGAGAATACAGTGAATCAACATATTTTATAAAGTCAGAGTGTGACACCCCCATAATAGTTGGCTCATCTCCACCGATATCCCAACCCAAAGGCTGGTTACCAAATTGCAACTGCTCATATAGATCCCAGATATAACGGGCCGGATTGTCTCGATACATTCGCAGCTCCTCAATAATAACCCCTTTTTCTCTCTCAATTTCGTTTTTGTCTAAAATCGATTCCTTCAGCATCGAAGCCAATATATCGGTTGAAAGTTCAACGTGTTTGGCTGAAGATTTGATCCAGTAGTAGGTCCACTCTTTTGAAGTGGCAGCATTATTTACAGCACCAATACCATCAACTAAAGTCGAAATGACTTCAGCTGTCGGATATTTTTTACTACCTTTAAAAAACATGTGCTCTAAAAAATGGGAGATCCCATTGATTTTGCGAGTTTCATAACGGGATCCTGCACCCACAGCTACCAGCGTTGTAACTGAATCCAGATGTGGCATTGGAACGGTGATCAGTGTTAAACCATTTTTTAGAGTTTTGACTTGGTACATGTGGAGGTAGGATAACAGACTTTCCAAATGGAAGCAAGCTCAAAGCAGATAAATTAAAAATAGCAGTCCAAGAACAATCCGATAGATCCCAAACGGAATAAAAGTATTGGTTTGGACAAATTTGATAAACCATCGGACAACAATCAGAGCAGTGAAAAATGATCCGCTAAATCCAACCGCAATTAATAACCATTCCTGGCTGGAAAAAATCATATTTGATTTGAACAGATCATAACCAGATGCTGCAAGCATGGTTGGAACAGCCAGTAAAAAGGAAAATTCTACTGCTGTGCCTCTTTTGGCTCCCAAAAAGAGGGCTCCTAAAATGGTTGCAGCGGAGCGGGATACACCCGGAATAATAGAGACTGACTGAGCTAGACCGATCAGAAACGATTGTTTGAGGGTCAGATCTTCAATTTTTGAAATATCCTGATCTTTCTCTTGGTGAATTTTTTCCAGCCAAATCAGTAAGATACCACCTATCAGCAGTGATAATACTACGACCAATTCATTGCCCAACAGGTAGGTTTTAACAAATTTATACAAAACAAATCCAATCAGAGCGGTTGGTAAAAAGGCTGCTATCACATTTTTCCAGACTTTGACATTTTGGATATATTTTTGGGCATAGAGGACTACAACGGCCAAGATGGCTCCGAGCTGAATATAAATCTCAAAACTTTTAACAAATTCTGTCTCGGTGATACCAAGGAGTTGATTGGTCAAGATTAAGTGGCCGGTGGATGAGATAGGAAGAAATTCAGTAATTCCTTCCACAATTGATAATATGAGAGCCTGAATTAAATCCATTAATATAACCTAACAATTTAACAATTTAACAATTTAACAATTTAACAATTTAACAACTCTAACCATATATCTTCTGATAATAACTCAACATCTTTTCAACAGACTCTTTACTGGTGGCTACGGTGTTTTCAATGATCACCGCATCCGGAGCAATACGAAGAGGAGATATTTTTCTAGTCATATCTTTTTTATCCCGATCAATCATATCTTCCAGTACCTGTTCATAAGAAATATTTGGATCTTTTTCCCGTAGCTGAGACCACCGTCTTTGAGCACGAACCTGGATGTCGGCAGTCAGATAAAATTTGAGCTTAACATCAGGAAAAATCTCCGTACCAATATCCCGACCACACATGACGGTGTTGGCTCTGGCAGCAATTTCACGCTGAAGCTTGGTGGAGGCTTCTCTGACTTTCATATAAGCGCTGACTACAGGGACTGCTTTTGTGACATCCGGGTTGTGGAGATTGTCTGATATATCTTCTCCGTTTAAAAATGTATGCACCCTGTCATTGACCTCTTTAAATTCGATATGGGCTGCAGCAAATACCCTGGCAACCTCTTCTTCATTTTCAAGGGAAATATTTTGCTTTAAAATCTGGATAGTACCCGCCCGAAAAATTGCCCCTGAATCAACGTATTGGAAATCAATACTTTTAGAAAAGAGGAAACCAACGGAAGATTTTCCGGAAGAGGTGGGCCCGTCGATGGGAATTACAATTGACACTAAAAAAGGATTATATAGTGAATAGGGTCTAGTGACAAGAGTCTAGAGTCTAGATTTAAGATTTGAGCAATCTCCTGCTTCGCAGTTAGATTTATGATTTAAAATATAAGGAATGACTATATGTCAGATTAGGCGACTTTTTGGGCTGAGTTTAATTCAGTTCGATTAATATCAGCTTGTTCTGCTGGTAAGGATACTCGGGGACCAGATGCATTTAATTCATTATCTGTAGCAGGGGTCACACCCGGAATAGGACCATCTTGCTTTTGCATCGTTGATTTATTTTTACCAAATAAACTTTTTAACCAATCCAATTTGCCAGTTTTTTGTGCAACAGAAGCTTCAGGGGCCGGTGCAGGGGCTGCAGTGTCAGGAGTTGGATTTTGTTCTAGACCCATATATCTACTATAAATAAAGTTTGTCAGATTGTCTAGCTTTTGAAATATTTTTTCCCTTTAAGCTTTTCGGGTAATAAATTTTCTTCGGTATACATCTCGTAACCTTTTCCATAGCCCACTTCTTTCATCAGCTTGGTGGGTGCATTTCTCAGATTCATCGGGATCGGCAGATTGCCAAATTGTTTGACATCCGATTGAGCCGCTCTGAAAGCATCATAGGCACTGCGGTCTTTTTTGGCAGATGCCAGATAAACTACTCCATGAGCTAAATTAATCCCGCATTCCGGATAGCCAATGGTCTCGCAGGCTTTAAAGACTTCATTGGCCACGACCAATGCAGTGGGCTGTGCCATGCCGATATCTTCTGAAGCAAAAATAACCATTCGTCTGGCGATAAATAACGGATCCTCTCCGGCTTCGATCATTCGGGATAAATAATAAATTGCCGCATCAACATTGGAGGCTCGCATCGATTTAATAAAAGCTGAAATGGTATTGTAGTGCTCCTCTCCCCCCTTGTCATAGGAAAGTGCCCGGTGCTGCAGCGCTTCTTCAATCAGCTCTTTAGTAATTTTTTTATCTGTGGCAAACTGAGCTGCAATTTCCAGAGTATTTAAAATACTCCTAGCATCACCATTGCAGGTTTCTACCAAAAATTCTTTGGCGTCTTTGGTGATTTTTACTTTAAACTCACCTAGTCCCCGCTCTTTATCTTTGAGCGCCCGGTCGATTAGACCGGAAATATCCTCCGGATTCAAAGACTGGAGGACAAATACTCTTGAACGAGACAAAAGGGGCGCGATGATTTCAAAACTGGGATTTTCAGTGGTGGCACCTATCAATGTAATGGTGCCATTTTCAACATAGGACAAAAAAGCATCCTGCTGGGCTTTGTTAAAGCGGTGAATTTCATCGATAAAAACGATAGTTTGTTTTTTGGCGAAAAGAGTTCGCTGACCTTTAAGCTCTTCAAAGATCTTTTTTAGATCCGCGATCGATGTGGTGACGGCTGAAAACTCCATAAAGTCCGAATCTGTCTCTTGGGCAATAATGCGAGCTAAGGTAGTCTTCCCTACTCCCGGGGGTCCCCAAAAGATCATTGAAAAGATCTGATTGTCTTTGATGGCTTTATAGAGCAATTTATCTGGAGCTAAAATATGCTGCTGTCCGGCATATTCTGTCAGTGTTTGAGGACGCATGCGATCGGAAAGAGGGATCATAGAGGCATATCGTAGCCGAAAAAAAAGCGAAGTTCAAGCAGTTGGTTGTCTAAATTGGCTAATATTCTCTGGTTGAGATAAATTTTTCAGTTTTTCAGCCGCCCTTAGATTGGAAATATGTTCACCCATTAACATCACCAGGTTGGGATCTTGGTATACTCCAGGCTGATCTGAAAATTTCTGCAGATCTTTTTTGGCCTGATCCAACACTCGCCAATCGACAGCTATATCTTGAACAGCCTGTGGATGGAATTCCCCCATAAACCGAAGTGCCATGACCGCAGCTAGGGCATTACTCCCTAAACTGTACTCTTCAGAAGTACAACCATCTGACTGATAAGTCATCCGGGCTTTAGCCATATTTGACTCATCTTTGGGGCGGACCGGGATTTTTTTATGATCTGATTGATACAACACACCCTGAGCTGCCTTTTCCAGAAAAGCAGCGGCTAACTTTAACATTTGCCCTTGTCTGAACCCGCCCTGTCGCAGTGATACATCATAAACATCGATTTTACTGGCTCTTTCTGGAAACGCTTCGTTTAAACGCATTGCCAGAGACATACTTTTAAATGTTTCCTCTAAACCGATTTTAGAAGGATCATCGATCCGATTGGTACGAAAAAGCTGACCATTTAGCATATTAAACCAATTTCCAATCTCTGCATCAAACTCTTGATGCCCAGTTTGTAAACTACCATTGCTCTGCCGTTGATTGGCCATCATATAGGCTTTATAGAGATCACCTTCAATATGCTCAGATAAAGGTAGCACATCTCCTTTCACTGAATACTGATAAAATTCATTGACAGTCGTTTTAGCAATATTATCAGAAGTGGTGCTTGAGGGTGCCTGAGGTAATTCATCTTGCTGTCTAAGTAGTCTACCGCTGGTTCCAGCTAATAACCCGTTGTTTTGAAAGATAGATTTTAAATAAAGTTCCTTTTCAGCCTGAATGGTTTTTTCTGCAACATCTACTTCTGGTGTAGGTATTTCTATTTTCTCAACAGCCTGATCCATTAACCTCATTCTGGCAGTCGAATTTGGATTTTGCAAGAGCATCACCCCAGGTAAACGAGGCGTATCTTTCCGACCTGAAAAAAAAATGACTTCGCCTTCCCTTTGAGGATAAGCCAAAGCCGTCCGCTCGACAAACATAATAGTGATAATGTTAGGGTAGGATGGGGTGGTTTAAACTTCTGGACAAAAACTGGACAATTTAGAGTTTTTTGACGCGGGAGCCGCTGATTGTATCTTCAACTTCGTATCCTAATTCTTGAATCTTACTTCTTAAATCATCAGATGTTTTAAAATCTTTATTTTGTCTGGCTGCTTCTCTCTGGTCTACTAGTTGTTTGATTTCATCTGCAATTTCTAAAGGCTTACCAAGATACTGCTCAAGATCCAGTCCAAGAATTTTATCCATTGCTAAAAGGTCAGCGGATTTACTAGATGTTGGGGTGCCACTGCGTACCATTTCCCACATTACCGCAACAGCTTGTGGTGTGTTTAAATCATTGTTAGCACTCTCAAGGAATTTATGATAAAACTGACCTGGTACGCCTTTAGCCTCTTCTGACAATCTATTGTCACCCGACGAAGCTTTAGCGCAGGCGGGCCAAGCTCTAATCTCTTCCCTTAGTTTATTTAGAGCGTTTTGAGCCGCCTTTAATGATTCAAATGTAAAGTTCATCTGGTCTTTGTAGTGAGCAGTCAAAAATAAATAACGCAATGCTAAAGGTTCAAAACCTTTTTCCATAATATCTTCAACTTTATAAAAGTTGCCTTTGGATTTGGACATTTTTTCACCATCAATCATCATATGTTCATGATGGATCCAGTAATTGACAAATTTTTTACCTGTAGCTGCCTCCGACTGAGCGATCTCATTGGTGTGATGAACGGGGATATGATCGACTCCTCCGGTATGAATATCGATAGTTTCCCCTAGATATTCCATACTCATAGCAGAACATTCGATATGCCAGCCAGGAAATCCTTCTCCCCATGGTGAAGGCCAGTGCATAGCGTGGTTGGCAAAATGCCCGACAGTAAAAAACCACAGAGCAAAATCAGCCGGATGTTTTTTCAGCGGATCTACTTTGACATCTCCCCTCACACCAACTTCTTTGCCTTCAAGCTTTTGACCTGATAGTTCAGTGTATGTGGGAAATTTTGTCACATCAAAATAAATGGCCTGCGGCGTCTGATAGGTAAAACCTTTGGCTTCTAACTTTTTAATTAATTCAATTTGCTGAGGGATATGCTCAGTAGCCCGGCAGACGATGTCTGGTTTTTCAAAATTTATTTTTGCTAAAGATTCCCAGGAGTATTCTTCAAAATATTTAGCCACCTCCCAGACGGTTTTTCCGGCTTTAGCTGCGCCTTTTTCCATCTTATCTCCCCCTTCATCACCATCAGATTCCAGATGGCCAACATCGGTGACATTCATCACATGTTTGACTTTAAAACCATTGGCTCGCAGGACTCTTTTTAAAATGTCATCTCCGACATATTTATACAGATGGCCAATATGAGTGTAGTCATATACCGTCACTCCACAGGTATATAAAGTGACTTCCTTGTCACTAAGAGGTTTAAATTCTTGGAGGGATCTCCCTAAAGTATTAAAAAGTTTAAGCATGAAGCGATTGTAGAATAAAAAAGATCCTGAAACAAGTTCAGGATGACAACATTTTAGCCGCCAACTCCGTTGCGCTGTTCTTTACTTCTTTCAGCATTATAAACAGCTTGATTGACTGAGGCTTCTTTTTGCTGTTCAACAAACTTCTTTGCCTGATCTTCCTGTTTTCTGACTTCATTTCTTTGCTGCCATTCGGCCTCTTTCTGTTGAGCGGCTTGCCGGGCTTTAGCTTCTTCTTCGGCTAGTTTGGCCAGCCATTCTCTTTGGTAAGCTGCATCTTTGGCGTCTTTAGCTTTTTGTTCAGCTTCGTGTTGCTCTTTTTGAGCCTGAGCTTGGGGATCTGTGCTTCCAGTGAGTGAACTCACTGCTTCTTCAAACCATTTACTGGCTTCTTGCTTGACTGGATTGACACCAGCATCCTGAACAGTGCTGCCTAAGACTTCGGAGATATTTGTTGAGTCGCCATCTGCCATACTGAAATTATAAAGGAAAAATTATAAAATATAAAACTGCTGACTAGGTTTTATAATTTGTACTTTATATTTTATCATTTAATTAATATTCTTTTCGCCCTTCCATTGCTCGGGATAATGTTGTTTCATCAGCATATTCTAAATCACCACCTACTGGCAAACCTCTGGCAATTCTAGTAACTTTGATACCAAGAGGCCTGATCAGCCGGTCAATATACATAGCTGTTGCTTCTCCCTCCATGGTTGGATTAGTCGCTAAGATCACCTCTGTGACAACACTATCTTTTAGTCTAGGTAATAGTTCCCGCACATGTAGCTCATCTGGTCCAATGTTTTGGAGCGGAGCAATTGCACCATGAAGTACATGATAAAGCCCTCGGAAATTGGTCCGGTCTAAAGCCAGGACATCGAGTGGATCTTCCACTACGGCTATCACTTTTTTATCCCGTGTGGGGTCGGTATCAATCTCACAGGGATCTTTTTCAGATATATTAAAGCACACAGAGCATAAAACTGTGCTCTCTTTTAAAGCCAATGCGGCATTGGCTAAAGATTCGGCCTCTTCTTTAGGGGCATGAAGTAAATAATAAGTTAAACGTTGAGCTGATTTAGGACCTATGCCAGGCAGCCTTTCAAAGGCCTCAATCAGTTCTCGCACAACTTTAGGAATGGTCGCCATAAGAAAGTATATAGTAACTATTATTGAAAATTAAAGAAAGTCTGAAAGTTTAATTTTGCCTGGAATAATGATACCTGGTTAAAATAAATTGTTCCCATAATTTATTAAAAGAAATGTCTTCTCTCAATATATTTGGTCTGAAATTAATCAGGCAGTCAATTTTCCTTGGTTCTATATCAATCAAAGGCTCTGTTTTCATTAGTTCAAAGGGATCTATGGGTTGATCAAACTGAGAGATAGAATAAAGTGAATAAACTTTCTTGAACCTTCGAGTACCCCTTTTTCTCACATTTCTTTCCATTAACATAACATTTTGATCAGATAAAAAGGCGGTTAGTGAGCCAGCTAAAACCCCTATCTCATCTTCTTTGGCATCAAAACGAATAGATTCAGTAGGTGAGGGCATCTTACATTCCAGGAAGACCAAGGCCGCCCATGAGAGATTTCATCTCTTCAGCAGCAACTTTTTGTGATTGTTTTAAAGCTTCATTGACTGCATCGGTGATTTTGGAGAAATCATTGTCCCCATGGATTGAGATGACTTTTTGATCACCAGTCATCACTACAGTGACACCTTTATGCTCAACAGTAATTTTTATTTGGGCGAGTTTTTTTTGCACTTCCATCGCCTGGTCGCGCATCTTTTTCATGTCACCGAGCTGTTTTAAATTGTCCATTAATCCCATATGGAGGAGATTATACGCAATGAAGGAAAAATACGCAAGGGTAATAAGTTAAAAGTTGAAGGTTTTAGATGCTAGTATAGTTATAAGAAATAGGTGGAAAAACCTACTTCTTCAACCTAAATCCATACTGACTTCCATAACAATTAACTTTCTTCTTTATCCATTCGGATATTGAGCAATGGCCTGTTTTTTAGCCTCTTCTAAAATAGCCTCTTCGCCTGGAAGGATCAATCTTTGAGTGCGATGAATCGGAGTTATTAAACCTGTCTCTTTGACTCGAGACCAAAAAGCTTTATTTTGCTGTTTTTCTGCCTCTTTTACCCGAATCTGTAGGGACTCCGGAGTATCCCCTTCAACAAAAGGAACCAATGTGGCGGCCACAGCCTGGCCTTTATCGTAATCCTCAGTTACAAAATGCAGGCATACCTCTGTATAGTTGAAGGGCCGGTTGGCCAACCGTTTAAAGTTGAGTACCGCAGCATGCACTGCCAAGCCATGCATGCCTACACCGCCAAAATCCAAATATCCTGGATCAAGCGGAGCCGGGTGGGAGTTGATGATTTTGTCTTTATACCCATCAATCACATTGGTCGGGGTCATGACCGACCAACCGTTTTGGGAGATAAAGTTGATATCATAGATCCGAAAAGCAGCCATTAGTGATTGGCCATATTTCACTTTGCTGGCTTGCTGATCGATTTCGCCATTTGATTTATACACCAGATAATCTTTACGTGATATGACTATACAATCTATTTTTGATCCCTCAGCTCGCTGAATGATCCCGGCGTTTGGATTGTTGGTAATTATCAGGGATGCAATATCAAACAACGGTTCAGCTGTTGATCCACCACCCGACGCTAGAATTGCCAAATTTAATTTAGCCATATATTGTTTAGGTTAGACGTTTGAAAGTCGATGGTGAGATAGTTGTTGGTTTCAACTAGTGGGCAGAATTAACGACATTTCTCAGCAGACAGGCAATAGTTAAAGGACCAATCCCGCCGATTGTCGGGCAATAGAGCTTGGCAATATCAGCAATACCTGCTTCATCTAGATCACCAAATGTTTTATCTTCCTCTTTGCCGACACCGACCCCAATCACATAACACCCCGATTTAATATTTGAAGCGTTAATAAGATTTTTTTTGCCTGTAGCAGAAATTATAACGTCTGAACTTTTGATAATAGCATCTGGGTTTAGTGTTTGGGAATGGATCAAATTTACCTCATAGCCTTTTTTCATCAACATTTCTCTGGTGGGTTTTCCAGCTGTTTTTCCTCGACCTAAAACGGTAATTGTTTTCCCATCCAAAAATTTTTCAGCTGTATCATACCCTTCTAGGCGGGCAAATTCTGACAGCATCTCCCAGACTCCAGCTGCAGTGGCCGGTATAAATGGTGAATCTGCTTTAAAGCCATCCACATCTTTGACTCTGTCCACTAGATTGAATAACATATCAAAGTCCCAGCTATCATAAACTGGAAACTGAATGATGATGCCGCTCACGTGTTCGTCTTGGTTGAGTTCTTCAATCTTGGCTTTGGCTTCAGCTTCTTGAGTTTCATTAAATTGGTACAAATGTGCTTGAATGCCCAGCTCGGCTGCTCGATTGAGCTTGTTTTCAACATACAGCCGTGAAGCCCCGGTATTGTTAGCTAAAATAATAGCCAGTCCAGGCTTGAGACTATCTTCCTGAATTTCCAATTTTAGAGCATTGAGGATAGAGTCAGCTAAGGGTTTTCCAGAAACTTTCATTGTGGAGTAATTATATGAATGTCTAGTGTCAAATGTCTAATGCCCAAACGAATTGGCCATATAGCATTCGACATTGGTAGTATTTGACATTTAATCATACAAATCTGGATGAATGAAGCGAACTAAAGCAGAAATAACACCCTGACGGTAGCCCTCGGTACGAGTAATCAAGTTTTTTGTCATCAGGCCAAACTGCCCTTCGGCCTGCTTGGTATTTTTTCTTTTGAAAATAATATCGCAGACCTCCCCCAGCTCTTTGCCTTCATCTAAGACCATTCGCATCATTTTGTGCGGAGTATGCATACTGACTGTCGCACCGATTCCTAACCGACCGTCTTTGGAGATGACTACCATCCAGCCACTATCAACATACTCTTTCCCATGTTTTTGTAAGCCCCCTTCAAGTCCAACGCCAAAATCTGCGTTGTGTAATTTGAGTGAGCGTTTCGCCCGATTGGTGGCGCCTTTGATAGATTCCTGGTCTGACATTGGCTGATCTGATACTCCTGAACCGACCTCTGAACCGATCACTTCCCAGTCCACATCTGGCCAAACATCTGTAAAAGCCAGCCTGACCGCCTCCACTTTAACCGGATTTTTAGACCCCACTGCAACCTTTTTTGTAACTTTTTCTGATTTATCTGATCTCATCTGATCTATCTGTTAATCTTCCCTAACATTTACCAATCCGCCGAGGTATTTGGCCCGGTAGATCTCGACATCACCATGCATGATGGACTCTGCACCAGAAAAATTGTCTACTTCCCCAACCCAGCTATTTTGATACTCAAACCCATCCTCTGCATATTTTTCCGGTCCACGGTAGGGGTATTTTTCCGGAGCCTGAAGTAGGGCTTTTCTTAATATTTCGTATATTTTGGCAAAGTTGGTGATATCTTTTCCGACACTGCCATAATAGACCATCATCCAGACCGGTTTGGATTTAAAAAAGATGATAGTCCGACCGCCAAAAGGCTCTCCACCAAAATAATTGTCATGAAATTTCCACTGGCCACGGGTCAGACTGAAACTTTTCGAGCCGTCTGGTTCGGTTTTTTTGCCGGATTCACCTAGACCGGCATAACCGTGCTGAGTAGCTTCTATAATAAATAAACGAAGGTCGTTTAGGTTTAAAGGCATATTAAATTTGGTAATAATTCTTTAACAGGCTCAGAAAAATCATTCTATTGCTGAACGAAACGAAGTGAAGCCAAAACAAGACATTAACTATCTATGCCCGGGACGGGAAATTTTTTGGCAAAAGCGGTCACTTCTTTTTGAATTGCCAATAGTTTTTTATTTTTAACGATCTCAGACCGGAATTTTTTTAACAGCTCCAGCCGGCCCTCTTTATCAGCTGGCAAGGTGTATCCTTTGACTTCTTCTACAACTGCCGCGATCCAGTTTCCCACTTTGACCATCTCTTTTTCTTTCATTCCACGGGTTGTTAATGCTGGAGTGCCAATCCGAATTCCTGAGGTATAAAAAGGCGGCATCGGGTCATAAGGCACCAAAGAGAAATTGAGTACAATACCGGCAATCTCCAAAGCTTCGGCAGCTATTTTACCCGAAACCTGCTGGTTTTGCAGATCTACCAGGATAAGATGGTTGTCTGTGCCACCAGAAACCAGATCAAGTCCATTTTTGCTGAGTGTCTCAGCCAATTTCTGGGCATTTTTGACGATCTGGGCGGCGTATTTTTTAAATGAGGCTTTGGATGCTTCTTCCAGCGCCACTGCTATCGCAGCAGTCTGATTGTCATGCGGCCCGCCCTGAAGGCCAGGAAAAACTGCCGCATCGATTTTTTTAGCCAGCTCTGGATCTCTTTTTAAACCTCTGTCGGTGACCATAATCATCGCTCCACGAGGACCTCGTAAAGTTTTGTGAGTCGTGGTCATCATGACATCCACATGTGAAGCTGGTGATGGATGGGCTCCTCCGGCGATCAAACCGGCGATATGAGACACATCGGCTACGAGCCAGGCTCCGACCTTATCAGCAATTTTTCTAAATTTAGCAAAATCGATAGTTCGCGGATAAGCGGTATATCCACAGATGATCAGATCTGGTTTTTCTTTGAGAGCTACTTCTTCAACTTCTTTGTAATCTAACTGACCTGTTTTTTGAGAAACTTTGTAATGGGCGGTTTTGAAAAATCGTCCGGAAAAACCGATCTCCAGACCGTGAGTAATATGCCCACCCTGATCCAGAGCCAACCCCATCATTTTTTGACCATTTTGCAAAAGTGCCATCCAGATAGCGGCATTAGCTGGTGAACCTGAATAAGGCTGAACATTGACATGAGCGACACCAAAGAGCTTTTTTGCTAAATCCTGGGCATAGCTTTCCACCGTATCAACCACAGCATTTCCCTGGTAATAGCGCCTTTTGGGGTAGCCTTCAGAATATTTGTTGGTAAAAACAGAGCCTAGAGTTTCAATAACAGCTGCTGATGTATAATTTTCCGAGGCGATCATCTCGAGCACCTCTTTTTGGCGTTTTTCTTCTTGTTTGATGGCGTTATATATCTTGGGTGACTGTTTTTTAAGAGCTTTCATAGTGTGATGGAAATACAATACCGACTGCCCCATAAAAAAACAAGTAGATCAATCTAACTCATTCTTATGACACGACTAAATGCTGCTGTTAGAGTGTGTCGAACACTATTTAGATCAGGCAACTTTGGTAAAAAAGTTTCAAAAAGTAACGAAGATGAAGGGTGTTTTTTTAAATCAGCTTCAATTGCTTTACGGACAATTTCGACTCCCCGGACAAAATTTTTTCTATCAATGCCTGTCCACTTTATTACTGTTCCATCTGGATTTTGACGGAATAAGTCGAAATTCATCCCTGGATCAAATTGTTGCATTTGGCCCAAAATGACTTCAGCATGTTTAACATGTTTTAATTTGCCTGTGAGTTCTTGACGAAAATCCGGACTTCGTCTTGCCATAACTGAATTATTGCTTTTTGACAGAAAAAAACAAGCTAGTAATAAAAATCACCCATCCGGTGTGTGAGTGGCCTTTGTATTTAAATTGATGAGGTATCTAACTATTAAAAATTTCAGCGGCGATCCGAACGACTTCATCATCCTGAGCCAATTCGACATTGGCCAGCTCTTCTATTTTAAGTGGTCTTTGACCAAGTCTGGTCGTCACCCTGGCTGGTTTACCCAAGACATCCGATAGAACTGACTCTAAAAGAGTTCTTGAGCGGGGTGTTTCTAAAATCCGCTGATGAAAGGCATAGGGGACTTCCACACAAACCATTCCATCTGTACAGCTAAGTATCTTGGCTTGTTTGAGTAATGCTTCCAGTGAATAATTATCAGGCCTGATCGTTTCCAAAATATAACTCCAACGGTCTTGTAGCAGATTGAGTTCATCGGAGCTAACTACCTCCGAAGGCAAAGTTGAGATATTTTCGACCGTATCCGTAGTAGAAGGCTGCACTGTTGACTCCTGAAACACCTGAGGTACTGTCTGGGGAGGGACTGAAATAACCGTCTGTGAAACATATGACTGTTGAGGGGCAGGTGGTAAACAACTCTCAACTACGGCTAATTCCAGAGGCAGTGTTGGTATCGGAGTAAATTTGAGTTGTTGCAGACTATTTTGTACCAGAGTGATTACTTTTAATAATTCACCCTTGTTCCAACCAGATGCGACGGTACTAAGTGACTCAAAATGCAGTGGCCCAAATTCATCTTTAACTGCAGCTCCCGCCTGGGACTGGATCAGCAGGAGACCTCTTAATACCTCCAAGAGCTGCGTTGAAAATTCTTTGATATTAATTCCTCTCTCACTTTGACCTCTGATAATCCCCAGTGCCCGGGAATTTTCTTTATTTTTGATTGCACCAATCAGATCAAGTAAATCCTGAAAATTACTCGATTTTAAACCTGCTTCGACTGATGCCAAAGTAATTGCCTCTCCCTTCGATGCGATCTGATCAAGCAATTTTAAACAATCCCGAAAACTACCTTCTGCAATCCGAGCAATTAGTTTGAGCGCTTCAGGCTCGGCAGTCAATTTTTCTTCTTTAACCACCCTTTCCATCGCTTGAACCAGATCTTCGGAAGTAGCCAATTTAAAATCCATTCGTTGAACCCTAGATAAAATAGTTTGTGGCAGTTTATGTACCTCAGTGGTAGCCATGATAAATACAACATGTGCCGGTGGCTCTTCTAATGTTTTTAATAAAGCGTTAAAAGCCTCCGTTGTAAGCATATGAACTTCATCAATAATGTAGACTTTTTTCGTGGCTTGAGTGGGAGCGAGTTTAATCCGTTCTTTTAGCTCACGGATATCATCAATACCACGGTTAGAGGCGGCATCTATCTCAATCAGATCCAGATTGGATCCATCTGTGATCGAAAGACAAGAAGCACATTGGTTACATGGTATCTGGCTGTTGGCTTTAGGCTGTTCGCAATTGATCATTTTAGCTAATATCCGGGCGGTCGAAGTCTTACCTGTACCCCTGGGGCCACAAAATAAATAAGCATGCGACAAGCGATCTGCTATGAATGCTTTTTCTAAAGTCTGACTAATCTGAGTCTGACCTATCAATTCTAAAAGTGATTGAGGACGATATTTACGATAAAAAACCATAGAGGACGTATAGGTTACCATAATTCTACACTAGTCGGTCAAGACAGAAAAATTACTATGAAGAGTTTAAACTGGCTGATTCTCATCTCCCAGATATGTCAAAGGCCTTTGTTCTACCAATGCCTCACCTAAAGCATTAAAAAAAGCCATATGGCGAATTTCATCTCGGTTCTGATACTTTTGAGGCAATTGGGTCATCGGCCTTCCCTCCACAACTGCTTCAGTATAAGCCCATGTGAGTGCTTTATCTAACATTAATTTTTTAGCTTCATCACTATCAGCATTGATATTATGTGGGATCAACTCTTTAATACGTTTCCGATAGGCTTCATCTACATTGCCTAGACAAGCCGCTAAGCTTGCTATTTTATCTACTCCATAATATCTCATTCCCCCAAAATCAGCATATGGAGCATCTTTTGTTGCTACTGTTGGCTCAAATGTCTGATCGTTTTTCACCATTGCCTTAAATGCTTGTTGGCTATCCTTTGAACAATCAATATATAACCTGGTTGCTGAACCAGTCGGGTTGAGTGATTGAGGAGCTTTTTTATATGAACGTATATACCTGGTAACAAAATTTTCAATTGATGAAGGCATTAATGTTGGTGAATTCCAAGCAGATGTTTGGTGCCATGCTTAACTAAATGATGTATTTCATCTTCTACAGCTACACCTTCTGCTGCAGCATCCTTTTGAGCTTCAGGATATGAAAAAACAATATCAACCAGACTT